>NZ_CP155823.1:0-620000 GCF_045348365.1 Thioclava sp. 'Guangxiensis'
GTGCATGACATGGCGCCGCTGGTGCGCGCGGCATGGATGCGCGGTGTCTCGGCGCTGCCCAATACCTTCGCCCATGAATCCTTCATGGACGAGATGGCCTATGAGGCGGGCGAGGATCCTGTCGCGTTCCGCCTGCGCCATCTGGAGGATCCGCGCGCCCGCAGCCTGATCCAGCGCACCGCCGAGGAGGCGGGCTGGGAGCCTAAACAGGGGCCGCAGCTGCGCCGCGAGGGGCGCATGGCCTATGGGCGCGGCTTTGCCTATGCCACCTATGTGCATGGCACTTTCCCTGGCACGGCGGCGGCCTCGGCGGTCTGGGTCTGTGATGTGGCGGTAGACGTGGTCACTGGCGAGGTGACGCTGTCGCGGGTGCTGGTGGGCCAGGATCAGGGGCTGGTCATCAACCCCGAGGGCGTGAAGGCGCAGATCCATGGGAATGTGATGCAGACCACCAGCCGCGTGCTGCAGGAGGAGGTCTCTTTCGAGGCCTTAGCCCCCGTGCCGCAAAGCTGGGCCAATTATCCGATGCAGAGTTTCGACAAGCTGCCCGAGGTGCGCTCGGTGCTGATCGAGCGGCCCGAGGATCCGGCATTGGGGGTGGGCGAAAGCGCCGCCGTCCCGGCCGCCGCTGCCATCGCCAACGCGATTTTCGACGCAACCGGCCTGCGTCTGCGCGAGGCGCCCTTCACCCCCGATCGCGTGCGTGCGGGGCTGGAGGCCCTGCTGCAGGGTCAGCGCGAGCTGCTGGGGCTCGCGGCCCCTGCCGCAAGACCGCAGCCTCCGGTCAGACGTTTTGCCAAGATCGGGGCCACGCTTGCAGCCTCGGTGGCGGGGGTGATGACGCTCGGGGCCGTGGCGATGCCGATGGCCCGCGCCATCCCGCCGCAGGCGGCACCGCCTGCCTCGTCCTTCTCCGAAGATCTCATCGCGCAAGGCGCGCAGGTCTTTGCGGCAGGCGATTGTGCGGTCTGTCATACGGCGGAAGAGGGGCTGCCCAATACCGGCGGCCGCGCCATGGAGACGCCCTTTGGCACGGTCTATACCACCAATCTGACCCCCGATCCCGAGACGGGTCTGGGCAACTGGTCCTTTGCCGCCTTTGACCGTGCGATGCGCAAGGGCATCTCGCGCGAGGGGCATAACCTCTATCCTGCCTTCCCCTATACGGCCTTCGCCAAGATCACGCCTGATGATATGTTCGCGCTTTACGCCTATCTGCAGACGCTACCGGCGCAGAAGGCAGAGGTGCCCAAGGCGCAGATGCTGGCACCGGTCAACCTGCGCCCTGTCAATGCGGTCTGGAACGCGCTCTATCTGGACCCCGCGCCGTTCAAAGCCGATCCGGCGCAGTCCGCGGACTGGAACCGCGGGAAATATCTGGTGGAGGGGGCGGGCCATTGCTCGGCCTGCCACAGCCCGCGCGATCTGTTGGGGGGCGAGGCCAAGGGCGCCAAGGCGCTGAGCGGCGCCGAGGTGGATGGCTGGTATGCCCCGCCTCTTGCGGGTGCGAACCGCGGCTGGGACGAGGCGAGCCTTTACGCCTATCTGCGGGGCGGCCATGCGGCGGGGCTGGCGAGCGCCTCGGGTCCGATGGGCGAGGTGGTGGAGAGCCTGACCGCGCTGCCCGATACCGACATCAAGGCCATGGCGACATATCTGGCCGATATTGCGGGGCCGGCAAAGCCTGCACCCGATATGAAGGCCCAACTGGCGCCCGAGATGGCCGCAGGCCCGTCGGCTGTGCTCTTCCGCTCGGCCTGTGCCAGCTGCCACACACCCGGTCTTGAAGGCGGGCTGACCGCGGCGCAGGTGGATCTGTCGCACTCGATGGCGATCCGCGCGCCTTCGCGCAAGCCGCTGGAAACCGTGATCAATGGCGGGATCGAGGCACCGCTGTCATTGCCGCTGCGCGATATGCCCGCCTTCGGGGGCGAGCTGTCCACAGAGCAGATCACCGGACTTGCCGATTATCTGCGCGCGCGGTTTGCACCCGATCTCGCGCCATGGACACCCTGAGCCGCATGTCGCGGAAATATGTTTGTATAATAACGATCAACTTTGGATCATCTGTCGCCAGATCTGCCCGTAAAATATGCAATAGCTCCGGTATAAAATCATATGGCTCAGAAACCAGTTTAATTTGATGACTTACAAATATTGTTTGTGCACAAACATAAATAGAAAACACAGTTGAGGATTTCACCATGAGCACCACCGAACAGATCGACATTGCCGTCATCGGTGCGGGCCTCGGCGGGGCAGCCGCTGCAGCGCTTCTGGATAATGCGGGGTTCACCGCCCATTGCTTCGAGCAGGCGCCCGAATTCACCCGTCTCGGTGCGGGTATCCATATCGGCCCCAATGTCATGAAGATCTTCCGCCAGATCGGGCTGGAGGACACGCTTGCCAAGATCGGCTCGCATCCCTCGCACTGGTTCTCGCGCGACGGGAATACGGGCGAATATCTCTCGGAGATCCCGCTGGGCGACTATGCGCTGAAGGAATATGGCGCGCCCTATATCACCATCCACCGCGGAGACATGCATGCCGTGCAGATCGAGGCGCTGGACCAGAGCCGCGTGCATTTCGACCACCGTCTGGAGGATCTCGAGGAACGTGACGATCATGTTCTTCTGACCTTCGCCAACGGTAAAAAGGTCGAGGCTAAGCTGGTGATCGGGGCCGACGGGATCAACTCCAAGATCCGCGAGCGACTGCTGGGCGTCGAGAAGCCGCGTTTCTCGGGCTGGGTCGGGCATCGGGCGCTGGTCAATATGGACAAACTGCGCGCGACGGGTCTGGAATACGAGCGCTGCGTGAAATGGTGGTGGGAGCATTCGCGCCATATCATGGCCTATGCTACCAAGAACGACGGTTCAGAATATTACTATGTGACCGGCGTTCCGGTCGATGCCTGGGAACACGAGACCTCCTTCGTCGATAGCTCGCGCGAGGAGATGGAGGCGATCTTCGGCGGTTCGCACAAGATGGTGCAGGGGCTGATCGACGCGACCGAGACGGTGACCAAATGGCCGTTCTGGAACCGCGATCCGATGGGCCTGTGGTCGCGCGGGCGTCTGGTGATGCTGGGCGATGCGTGCCATCCGATGCGCCCGCATATGGCGCAGGGCGCGTGCATGGCGATCGAAGATGCCGCCGTGCTGACGCGCTGTCTGGTCGAGACCGGCACCGAGGATTACGCGACCGCGTTCAAGCTTTACGAAAATACCCGCAAGGAACGCGCCACCAAGGTGCAGACCATCTCCAATGCCAATACATGGTTGAAAAACCCCGAAGATCCGGCATGGGTATATGCCTATGACCCGCTAACGGTCGAACTGGGCTGAACACTGGCGGGGCCGGAGGGAGTGGCCCCGCTGACATAACAAACAACAGGGAAACAGATGTCACGCAAAACAGCTCTGGTGCTGATGGCACTGGTGGTATTGGCCTGCTACGCGGTGCCATATCTCATAATCGGACAGGTCGCTGCATGGTATGGCAGCTTCCTCTTCTGGATAGTGGCGGGTCTGGCCGTCATCGTGCTGAACGCGGTCGCGACGGCGGGCTTTGGCAAGGAGGATGCGCAATGACGCTTTCTCTCGTGATCTGGGGCATCGTGATCTATATCGCGCTGTCTTGTGTGGTGGCCTATCTCTCGCGCGGTGGCGCCGAGGAGGGCGGTGCGACCATGTCGGGCTATTTCCTGGGCGGGCGCCATATGGGTGGGCTTGTATCGGCGCTCAGCTATTCGGCGACGACCTATTCGGCCTTCATGATGGTGGGTCTGGCGGGCCTGACCTATAAGGGCGGCGTCGGCGCATTGGGCTTCGAGATCGTCTATTTCGCGGGTGTGTCGCTGGTGGCGATCTTCGGGCCGCGCTTCTGGCGCGCGGGCAAGAAATACGATTTCGTGACGCCTTCCGAGATGCTGGGGAAGCGCTATGGCTCGCGCTGGGTCGCAGTGGCCGCAGGGTTGACCAGCCTGATCTTCCTGATCCCCTATTCGGCGGTGCAGCTGTCGGGCGTGGGGTATCTGCTGTCGGGCATGACCGGTGGCGGGATCAGTTTCGGTGTGGGCATCGTGATCGCGACCGTGCTGGCGATCTTCTTCTCCTATGTCGCGGGTATCCGTTCCGTCATGTGGACCGATAGCCTGCAGGCGCTGGTGATGATCGTGGCCTCCGTTCTGGTCGGTGCCATCGTGGTCTCCAAGCTGGGTGGGTTCGGCGAGATGTTCGCCACCATTTCCGAGCGCAAGCCTTCGATGCTGCAGGTGCCGGGGCCGGGCCTCTTCTCCTTCCAGACCTTCCTTGGCCTGACCATTCCGTGGTTCTTCTTCTCGATCTCCAACCCGCAGGTCAGCCAGCGGCTCTTCATGCCCGAATCCATGGGCGCGCTGCGTCGTATGTTGCTGATCTTCCTGTGCTTCGGTCTGATCTATACGGTCGTATCGGTGATCTGGGGCTTCTCGGCTTTCGTCGCCTTCCCCGATCTGGAAAAGCCCGATCTCGCGACGGCCACACTGCTGTCGTCGGAGTATGTGCCGCCGGTTTTGGGCGTGGTGGTGATGGTAGGCATTCTGGCGGCGGCCGTTTCGACCATCGACTCGATCCTGCTGACGCTGTCCTCGGTCTTTGCCCGTGATGTCTATGGCAATCTGTCGGGCAAGGCAGATGATGCGCAGCAGCTGAAGATCGGTAAATTCGTCATCCCCGTGATCTCGATCCTCGCGCTGATCTTCTCCTCGCTCCAGATCTCGATGATCTCGATCCTGTCGGTTGCGGCTTCCGTCGGCTTGATCGTGGTCGTGCCCGCCATCATCGGCGCCTTCTTCTGGAAGCGCGGAACAGCGGCAGGGGCGCTCGCCTCCATCGTCGGCGGCGTGATCTTTGTCCTGTGGATGTATCTGTCGGGCAATTCGCTCTTCGGGCTGAATGCGGGCATCCTCAGCCTGCCGGTCGCGGCGCTCCTCTTTGTGGGGGTCAGCCTTGTCACCAAGCGCGCCGCAGGAGAGGCGATCGACGGTTTCGTCGATGAGGCTCCGGCGTCGATGGCCACCGCGCGCGCGGTCGCGGGCGAATAACCCCACCCCTCGTTGGTAACCAGTGATGGCCGCCCTCCGCAAAAGGGGGCGGCCTTTTTCATTTTGGCTATCCGGTCTATGGACGCATCCAGCGCACAGAACCGGGCCTGTCTTCGCGGCAGCCGCATGGCCGGATGCGTCACGCGCGCTATACTCTGCCCGAACAAGGATCGAGGACCAAGATGAAGCAGATGAGCATAAAGGCCCCGGGCGGGCTCGACAGACTGGTGCTGGCCGAGGTGCCCGAGCCCCGCGCCCCGCAGGCGGGCGAGATCACCGTGCGGCTGCATGCCACATCGCTGAACTTCCACGATTATCGCGTTTGCTCGGCGGAAAACGGGGCCGCGGACGGGCGTGTTCCGATGGCTGACGGTGCGGGTGTGGTCTTGGCCGTGGGTGAAGGCGTGCAAGAATATGCAGTGGGCGATCATGTGGTGGCCTGTTTCTTCCCCGACTGGCAGGATGGTGTGGCGCGGCCTTCGGATTTCTCGCGCGTGCCGGGTGACGGGATCGATGGCTATGCCCGCGAGGCGGTGACGCGTCCGGCTAACTGGTTCACCCCCGCGCCAAAGGGCTGGAGCCACGCGCAGGCCGCCACCATCACGACCGCCGGTCTGACGGCATGGCGGGCGCTGGTGGTCGATGGCGGGCTGAAGGCAGGCGATACGGTGGCCGTGCTGGGCACGGGTGGTGTCTCGATCTATGCGCTACAGCTGGCGAAGGCGATGGGGGCCACGGTTCTCGCGACCACCTCGTCGGAGGCGAAGATGGCGCAGCTGAAGGAACTGGGCGCCGATCATGTGATCAATTACCGCAAGACTCCGGACTGGGGCGCGGAGATGGTGCGCCTGACGGGCGGGCGCGGGGTCGATCTGGTGGTCGAGGTCGGCGGTCCGGCGACGCTTGCACAGTCTATCGCGGCGGGCCGACCGGGGGCGCATCTGGCCCTGATCGGTGTGCTGACGGGCATCAGCGGCGAGATCCCGACGGCCACCCTCATGCGCAAACAGCAGCGCCTTCAGGGGCTGATCGTCGGCTCCCGCCAGCATCAGCTCGATTTCGTGAAGGCGCTTGAGGCACTGGACATCACGCCGGTCATCGACCGGACCTTCCCGCTGGAAGAGCTGGCAAATGCCTTCCGCCATCAGGAAAGCGGTGCGCATTTCGGCAAGATCTGCGTGACGCTCTCGCCCGAAAGCTGATCCTGCAGGCGCGCTCCCGTCAGGGTGCGCGCCTTAGCGGCGGTAATCCGTGCCCCTACCTTCGATCGAGCGCAGATGGGCGTCCCATTCAAGGGTCAGATCACCGTCCTCCTCCAGCATCTGCACGGTCTGCTGATAGACATGATCGGCCATCGCATCATCGATGAGGCGCAACGGGCGCCCCGACGAGGTGGCCGCGATCTGGATCTCGCAGGCGCGCTCGAGATAGAACATGTTGGAGAACATCTCGGCGGCCGAGCGCCCCGTAGCGATCAGCCCGTGATTGCGCAGCACCAGAACCGGATGGGTGCCGAAATCCTGCACGATCCGCTCACGTTCCGCCAGATCCAGCGCAATGCCCTCGAAATCATGATAGGCGATACGGTTGTGGAATTGCAGCGAGATCTGGTTGAGCGGCATCAGCCCCTCTTCCATGCAGGACACCGCGACGCCTGCGCGGGTATGGGTATGCATGATCCATGCGGCATCATGGCGGTTCATATGCACCGCCGAATGGATGGTGAACCCCGCCGGATTGACCCGGTGCGGGCTGCCATCGACCTTGTTGCCCTCGGTGTCGATCTTCACCAGCGAGGAGGCGGTGATCTCTTCCCAGAGCCAGCCATAGGGGTTGATCAGGAAATGCCCCTCCTCGCCCGGCACACGGGCGGTGATATGGGTATAGATATGGTCAGTCAGCCGGTGCTTGGCGGCCAGCCGGTAACAGGCGGCCAGATCCTCGCGGGTCTTTTTCTCTTCGGGGGACATGTCGGGCACTCCTTAATCTCTTTGGCCAACCGCACCGCCAGCGCCGGGTGCAGGGATTGTCATATGCGCCTGTGCGAGCGCGGCAAGTTTTTGCGCCACCTCCGCGCAGGGCGGGCAGGCGCGGCGGGTGGTCAGATCGGTATGGAGCAGCAATGTCTCGATCGTGGCTGCAAGCGCGCCGCTTTCACCATAGACCCGGTGGAACAGCTTCATCTTCTTGCCCTCGCCCTCAAGCACCTGTGTCGTAACCTCCAGCCGCTCGCCGCGTTTCGTCTCGGCCAGATAGCGGATGCGTGTATCGACGGTAAAAAAGCTCTTTCCGGAGGCCACATATCCGGCATCGGCGCCGATCAACTGCATCAGCGCGTCAGTGGCCCAAGTGCCCAGCTCCAGATAGGCGGCCTCGTTCATATGGCCGTTGTAATCGGTCCATGTCACCGGCACCGAGCGGCAGGCCGTGACCGGAAGCCCGTCCCTTTCGCCCAGAGGCGGCAGGCCCGCCTCATGCGCCAGCACCACGCCCCCCGCGCCGCTGCCGCTCAGGCGCAGCCCGCGCAGGATCGCCACCAGATTATCGTCGCGCAGGCGCTCCAGTTCGCGGATGCTCCTATGGCCCGATTGCGCTTCGGATTGGGCGCTGATCTTTTTGACAAGCGCCGCGTCGAGATCGGGGACATCGGTAAGCTTTGACCATGGCCAATGCAGCGAGGGGCCGAATTGCGCGAAATAGCTTTCCATCCCCGCCTCGCCGCCCGCAATCCGGTAGGTCTCGAACAGCCCCATCTGGGCGTAGCGCAGCCCGAACCCCATGCGGATCGCCTCGTCGATCTCGGCGGTCGTGGCGATCCCGTCCTTGAGCATCCACAGCGCCTCGCGCCAGACCGCTTCCTGAAGGCGGTTGCCGATGAACGCATCGATTTCTACGTTGAGATCGAGCGGATACATCCCGATGGCCTCAATCACGGGGCGGGCCTTGTCGCGCAGGGTTGCCTCCCCCGACAGTTCGACAAGTGGCAGAAGGTAAACGGGATTGAACGGATGCACCACAACCACCGGCGCGCCTTTGGCCGCCAGATCGGAGGCTTTGAAGCCGGAGGTCGAGGAGGCGATGAAGCCCCTTTCGGGTAGGGCCTCCGCGATCTCGGCATAGACCTTATGTTTCAGATCGATCCGTTCCGAGACGCTCTCCTGCACCCAATCCGCGTCCGCCACGGCTTCGGCGATGGACGGCGCAAAGCTCAAACGCCCCTCGGGAGGCAGCGCGCGGTCATAGATCGCGGGCAGCGCAGCGCGGGCATTGGCCAGCACCTCCGCGATCTTGCGCTCGGCCTCAGGGTCGGGGTCAAAGAGAGCCACATCCCAGCCGTTGAGCAAGAACCGCGCCGCCCAGCCGCCGCCAATGACGCCACCACCAATGATCGCGGCCTTCATGCGGGCACCGGCATATCGCGTTTGACCAGACCAAGCTGGGCGCGGACCTCGTCAGGCCCCATCAGCGAGGCTCCCATCGTGCTTAGCAGGTTGGCGGCTTTCTCGACAAGCTGCGCATTCGTGGCCATCACGCCGCGCTCGAGATAGAGGTTATCCTCGAGCCCCACGCGCACATTGCCGCCCGCCAGCGCCGCTGCCGCCACATAGGGCATCTGGTCGCGGCCAAGGCTGAAGGCCGACCAAGTCCAGTTCGAGGGAACATTATTGACCATCGCCATGAAGGTATTGAGGTCGTTGGGCGCGCCCCACGGCACCCCCATGCAGAGCTGCACCAGTGCCGGATCGTCCAGAACGCCTTCCTTTACCAGTTGCTTGGCAAACCACAGATGGCCGGTATCAAAAGCCTCGATCTCGGGCTTGACGCCCAGCTCGGTCATCTGCCGGCCCATGGCGCGCAGCATATTGGTGGTATTGGTCATGACATAGTCGCCATCCCCGAAATTCATCGAGCCACAATCGAGCGTGCAGATCTCGGGCAGGCAGTCGCGGATATGGGCCATGCGCTCGGTGGCGCCCGCCATATCCGTCTCGACCTGATTGAACGCCATCGGGTCTTCCACCGGCCCGAAGGTCAGATCGCCGCCCGTGCCTGCGGTCAGGTTCAGCACCACATCGGTCTCGGACGAACGGATCCGGTCAGTGAGTTCGCGGAAATAGGCGCGGTCGCGGCAGGGCGCGCCGGTTTCGGGGTCGCGCACATGGCAATGCACGATCGCGGCGCCCGCTTTCGCGGCTTCGATGGCAGCGTCCGCGATCTCGCGGGCCGAGCGTGGCACAAGGCGGCTTTTGTCCTGCGTGGCACCGGCGCCGGTGATGGCGGCGGTCAGAAACAGCTTGCGGTTCATCTCTAGCGGCATGGGATCTCCTTACCGGCCCTTCCAGACCGGATCGCGTTTTTCGGCAAAGGCGCGCGCGCCCTCTTTCTGGTCTTCCGAGCGGTAGAGCTTTTCCACCGTCTCGAACTGGCTGGCATTGATGCGGTTGAGCGCATCCTGAAACTTCATATTCTCCGCTTCGCGGGCGATTTCCTTGATCGCGGCGAAAACGAGGGGCGGGCCTGCCGCCAGCTCGTCGGCCATTCGGCGCGCCTCTTCCATCAGCTGGGCGGCAGGCAGGATGCGGTTGATCAGCCCCCACCGATGCGCCTCCTCGGCGTCGAACCAGCGGCCCGTAAAGAGAAGCTCCATCGCGATATGATAGGGGATGCGCTTGGGCAGCTTGAGAGTAGCGGCATCGGCCACGGTCCCCGAATGGATCTCGGGCAGAGCGAAGGTCGCATGATCGGCGGCAAGGATGATATCGGCGCTGATTGCCAGCTCCAGCCCACCGCCACACGCGATGCCGTTTACGGCGGCGATCACCGGCTTGTTGAGCCCGCGCAGCTCTTGCAGGCCGCCAAAGCCACCCTTGCCATAATCTCCGTCCGCCGCCTCGCCGCCTGCCGCCGCCTTCAGATCCCAGCCCGGGCAGAAGAACTTCTCGCCCTGTGCGGTTAGGATCGCCACCCGCAATTCGGGATCATCGCGGAATTCGGTGAAGATCTCGCCCAGCTCGCGCGAGGTTGCCATGTCGATCGCATTGGCCTTGGGGCGGTTGAGGGTCACCTCGAGCACCGCACCACGGCGCTCGGTCAACACATTCGATTGGGTCATGCGTGGTCTTCCATTCTGATAAGTGCATCCGCCGCAATCGCCCCCGAGGGGCCGCACATCAGCGGATTGATTTCGATTTCATGCAGGCTGTCGGCATGGGCTTGCACCAGCCCCTGCAGGGCCATTACGGCATCAAGCACCGCCTCGCGATCGGCGGCAGGCCGTCCACGATAGCCCGATAACAGCGCGCCGGTGCGCAGAGAGCCGAGTGCCTCGGCGACATCCGCGCGGCGTGCGGGGACCAGAAGCGAGGCGGTGTCGCGGATCAGTTCGGTCAGGATGCCTCCCAGACCCAGAGTCAGCACATAGCCATGCGCGGGGTCCCGGATCACGCCCACGATCAGTTCGGCCACCGTTCCGGTGACCATTTCCTCGACCAAGAAGCTTTCGGCAGGCATGGCATTGGCAGCCGCGTAAACGGCCTCGGCGCTTCCAAGTCCCAGCACCACTGCGCCAGCCTCGGTTTTATGGGCGATGCCTTCCCCCTTCAGCACCACCGGAAAGCCGATCGCGCTCGCATGTTCGGCTGCAGCCTGTGGTGTGGGCGCGCGGAAGGCTTTGGGCACGTGCAATCCCGCGCGGGCCAGGACCCCCTTGGCCTCGGCCTCGGAGAAAACCCTCGCTGTGCCTTGGCCATTGAGTGGCAGTGTCACCGGATCTGGCCGGCTATTGGCGCGCTCGCTTCCCATCGAGGCGGCCTTTATCGCGGCCAGTGCATCGCTCATTCCGCAAAGCGGCACGATCCCCAATTCGATGGCCTCCTGCGCCACGCTCTCGGGCAGCCCTTCTGCCATGAGCGAGACAAGCGCCATCGGCGTGCCGGTGGCGGCTTTGGTGGCGGCGACGGCCCGCAGGACCTGATCGTAATCTGGTGCCTCGAAACGGTCGGTGCGCGGATAATCCACCACCACGCAGCCAAGTCCGAGTTCGGCCTCGGCGGGGCAGAGCGCGGTAAAGGTCGCCTCGAGCGCGGTCTCATCTCCCCAGATATAGGTGTTATAATCCAATGGGTTGGCGAGCGCCACCTTGGGGCCGAGCGCCTCGCGCAGGCGGGCCTTCTGGCCCTCTGTCAGGGCGGGATAAACAATGCCGGCACCTTCGCCCATATCGGCCATGAGCGATGCCTCGCCGCCCGAACAGGACGCAGAGGCAATCCGGGCCGAGGACAGCCCGCCCGTGACATGCAAGATCTTGAGGGTCTCGACCAGCTCTGTCGGGCTTTCGACCTGCGCAATCCCGAGACGTTTGAAGAGCGCCCGCGCGCCCGCGTCCGATCCGGTGAGGGATGCGGTATGGGACACCGCCGCCGCCTGCGCCTGTTCCGATGTCCCGACCCTGAGAGCCACGATCGGCTTCCCCAGAAGGGCCGCATGCTCGGCCAGCGCCTCGAAGGCGGGCAGGTCACCGATCCCTTCGATATGCAGCCCCAACGCGGTGATACGGGGATCATCCAGAAGCGCCATACCCAGATCGGACATCGAGGTCTGCGCCTGATTGCCTGCGGCCGCCACCACCGCCAGCGGCAGACCACGACGCTGCATGGTGAGATTGATCAGCACGTTGGAGGACTGACCGATCACCGCCACACCGCTTTCGAGCGCGGTCATGCCATGGCGGTCGGGCCAGAGGGCCATGCGGTCCAGGGCATTGACCACGCCGTAGCAATTGGGGCCGAGAACCCGCATGGCTCCTGCTGCCTCGACCAGCTGCGCCTGCAAGTCGGCCCCGTCGGCCAGCTCGGAGACCGCCTCGCTGAACCCTGCGGCAAAGCAGACCGCGCCGCCACAGCCCATCTGCGCCAGCTCGCGCACCACCTCGACCGTCAGCATACGGTTGACGCCGATGAAAGCGGCATCGGGCCGACCCGGAAGCGCTGCCAGATCGGGATAGGTCGGCAGGCCCCCCATCCTGTCTTTCTTGGGGTGGACGGGCCAGATCTCTCCGGTAAATCCGGTTGCGCGGCATTGACGGATGACGGCTTCACACCAGATCCCGCCGCCGATTATGGCGATGGAGGTCGGGGAAAAGAGACGGCTGAGCGGCTGCATGGGTCAGGCTCCCAAGGGGCGAAGTAGCTCGCGGCTGATAATGTGGCGCTGGATCTCGGAGGTGCCGTCCCAGATGCGTTCCACGCGGGCATCGCGCCAGAAGCGTTCGATGGGTAATTCGTCCATCAACCCCATCCCGCCATGGATCTGCAGCGCGGCATCGGTTACACGGGCCAGCATCTCCGAGGCATAGACTTTGGCGGAGGCGATCTCGCGGTTGGCGGGCAGGCCCTGATCGAGGCGCCATGCCGAGGACAGGGTCAGCATATCGGCGGCATCGATCTCGGTGATCATATCGGCCAGCTGGAAGCTCACGCCCTGGAACTTGCCGATGGCCTGACCGAACTGTTTGCGCTCGGCGGCATAGGACAGCGCATGGTCGAAGACGCGGCGCGCGCGCCCGACCGAGTTGGTGGCCACGGTGATGCGGGTGGCATAGAGCCATTCGTTCATCACATCGAATCCGCCATCAACCTCGCCTAGAACCTGCGCATCCGACAGGCGGCAATTGTCGAAATAGAGGATCGAGTTCTTATAGCCGTGATGGGAGACCGAATTATAGCCGCGCGCGATCTCGAAGCCCGGTGTGCCGCGATCCACGAGGAAACAGGTGATGCGTTTTTTCGGGCCGCGCGGGGTGTCATCCACGCCGGTTGCGATGAAGACGATGACGAAATCGGCATGTTCCGCGCCCGAGATGAAATGCTTGGAGCCATTTACCACCCAGTCGCCGCCATCGCGCACAGCTTGACATTTCATGCCGCGCACATCCGATCCGGCATCGGGTTCGGTCATTGCCAGCGCATCCATCTTCTCGCCGCGCACTGCCGGAAGCAGGTATTTCTCGATCTGCTCGCCCTTGCAGGCCATCAGGATATTCTGCGGACGGCCGAAGAAATGTGTCAGCGCCATCGAGCCGCGGCCCAACTCGCGCTCGACCAGCGCGAAATCGACATGGCTCAGTCCCGGGCCGCCTACGCTTTCAGGAAAGTTCGAGGCATAGAACCCCAGATCCATGCACTTGCGCTTGATCTCCTGTCCGATCTCGGCAGGGACCTCACCGGTGCGTTCGACAAGTGTCTCGTGCGGATAGATCTCGTTTTCCACGAAACTGCGGACGGTGGAGACGATCATCTCCTGTTCATCGGTCAGACCGAAATTCATGATTTACCCTCGTATTGATTGGGTTTTCGAAGAGGTTTAGCGACGGGAGCGAGCGGCGCGCATTGCGAAGGCGGCGCGGCCGATCACGATGGCGGCGACCACAAGGATCAACAGCACCGAGAGCGAGGCGATGGAGGGATCGACATTGTCGCGCAGGCCCATCCACATGCGACGGGGCAAGGTGATGGTATTGACCGAGGTGACAAAGAGCGTGACACCGATCTCGTCCCAGCTGAACAGGAAGGACATCACGAAGGCGCCCAGCAGACCGAACCGGATATTGGGCAGGATAATTCCGAAGATACGGGTAGGCACGCTGGCCCCCATCGATTGCGCAGCCAGATCCATGCGCCGGTCCAGCTGGCCGAGCGAGACCATGACCACAATCACGGCATAGGGGACGACCATGACTGTATGGGCCAACACCACCCCGCCCAATGTGTCATAGCCAATCAGGCTGTTCCATTGCGACAGCTTGTTGAGGAAGAAGTAGAGTGTCAGCGAGGAGACGACGGGGGGCGCCACCATCGGCAGCAGGACAAAGCCTGTCATCAGTCCGCCAAAGCGCGGGCGCATCATCCACAGCCCGAGGCAGAAGGCCGTGGCCAGCACCACCGACAAGCTGCTGGCCAGCACTCCCACCTCGATCGAGGTCCACAGGCTACGGCCCCAGTCGGGATCGGAAAACAGCGCGGCATAGTGGCGCCATGACCAGTCACCATCGGGAAGGGACAGGTAGCGTTTCGAGGTGAAGCTGACCGGCACCACCGCGATCAGGGGCATCAGCAGGAATACGGCGACAAGTCCGCAGAGCAGTGTGGCCAGACGGCCGGGGCGTAGACCGGTCATTTGGCAATCTCCGCGTTGCGGCGCATCAGTGCAACGAGGATGCCGCCCACCGCGATCATCATGACGACACTGAGCGCGGCTGCCATGCCCCATTGCGGCATCTGGAAGATCCACAGATAGATCAGCTCGGCCAGCAGCACCGATTGGCCCCCGCCCAGAAGTGCGGGCGTGACGTAAAAGCCGATGGAAAACACGAAGACCAGAAGGGTCGCACCGATGATCCCGTTCCCCGTCATCGGGAGGAAGATCTGCCAGAAGATCCGCAGCCGTGATGCCCCCATCCCGTCGGCTGCCGTCAGCACCCGTTCATCGACATTGCGCATGGCCGTTGCCAGCGGAAAGACGGCAAAGGGAATAAGGTAATGCGCCATACCCACCACCACCGCAAATTCGTTGCGAGTCATCTGGATGGAGGCATCGATCAGGCCTGCATCCTTGAGCCATGTGTTGATCAGCCCGCGGTTGGACAGAAGCGACAACCACCCGAAGGCGCGGCTAAGGACCGAGATCCAGAACGGGATCATGATGCATAACTCTGTCAGTAACCGTATGACAGGAGTGCCGCGCACCCATAGGAGCGTGATGATATAGGCGCAGCCGACCGAGACGACGGTTACGATGATACATAGCCGCAATGTGCGCCAGATGACGGCCAGCGTGAGCGGGTCGCTCAGGACATGGCGGTATTGCGCCAGGCCCGGCTGGGGATCGGTGAAGCTGAGCTGCACGATGCCAAGAAACGGCAATAGGTAACTTAGCCCGAGAAACAGCAGCACCGGGCAAATCAGAAAGAGGGTAGGGCGCATGGAGGCTCCTTTAGGCTGCCCGTGCCATCAAAGCGCGGGCAGCAGTGTCAGGATCAGGCGGAGATCAGTTGCAGATAGGCATCCAGCGCCGAGGCATAGTTTTCCTCGTACCAATCGGTATTCAGGGCGACCTGTTTGGGCAGGTTCTCTGGGTCCATCGGATTGTAGTGGCGCAGCTCTTCGGGGATCAGGCTATCTGCGGCAGGGTTGGACGGCCCGTTGCCCATAAGTTCGAAGAACTTCGCCTGACGTGCCGGATCCTGCGTCGCGGCGATGTAGCGCATCGCTTCTTCCGTCCCACCCGGATTGCCCTTGAGCACACCGATCCCGCCAGGTCCGATAATTCCACCCTGGAAGGTAAAGGTGATCTCGCCCTCGGTATCCTTGTCCAGCAGGCTCGCCCGGGTGTTCCAGATCAGGGCCATCGAGACATCGCCGTTCAGCAGCAGAGACTGGCTCTCCGCACCACCACCCCAGAAGGCCCCGATATGGTCTTTAAATCCTTCGATCTTTGCATGGGCACGATCGAGGTCCAGCGGATAGAGATCGGCAGGGGCGACGCCATCGGCCAATAACGCGGCCTCCCACATGCCCGCGCCCCATTTATACATCGCCCGCTTGCCGGGGAATTTATCGGTATCGAAGAAATCCTTGAGCGAGGTCGGCGGCGTGTCGAACTGGGTCGCGTCATAGGCGATGACATAGGAATAGAAATAGCATGACGAGGAATAGTCCCACTGGAAGCCTTCGCGCTGTTTGGTCGGATCGACAATAGTATAGTCGATTTTCTCCATCATGCCTTTGCGGCCCAGTGCCTGTGAGGTAAAGGGATCGGCATCAACCAGATCCCATGTCGGGTTGCCACCGGTGACCTGTGCGGTGATTGCGCCTTCGGTGGGGCCGGACCCGTCATAAAGCACCTGAATGCCGCTCTCGGCGGTAAAGGGTTGGCCGAAAGCCTCTTGCATCGCGTCTAGGGCATCGCCGCCCCAATTGACGAATACCAGCTTGCCATCCGCGGCGCGGGCCTGCGTGGCCCCCAGACCGAGTGCGCTCGTGCCCAGAAGGGCGGCCATGCCCTGAAGCATCTGACGGCGCGAAATCTGGCCCTTGGCTGCACGCTCTTTCAAAATCTCGACGCAATCGTTCTGGAAATGGCTGTTCAAGGCGGTACCTTTCTGTTGAGGAGTTCGGGGTGAGAAGAGCCTTTCCGGAACGCCAGGGCATTCCGGATCGGGAGATATTGATGAGGGGAGACGGAGGTCAGACGGCGAAACTGTCGCGCGGATCCCATGTGACCTCGAGCGTCGCACCAGGGGCGGGCGGTGCCTCTCCGGGACCGTTGTCGAAATAGAGGATCAACTCCTCGCCCGCACCCGTTGCCAGAAGGAGCCGCGATTTCGCGCCCAGATAGACGCGGTCACGCACGGTGGTCGGCAGGCGGTTCGTGTCGTAATCTTGCGCCAAGCGCATATGTTCGGGGCGGATGGCCAGATGGCCGTTGCCTTGCGCATGGGGCGGGGCGGTGATCGCGGAGCCGGTGATGTTGCCGCCTTGCAAAGACAGAATGTTGATATCGCCCAGAAATTCGGCTGTGAACCGGTTGGCTGGCCGCTCGTAGACCTCGTCCGGCGTGCCGATCTGCTGTAAATGCCCATGATTGAAAATCGCGATACGGGTCGACAGCGCCAGCGCCTCTTCCTGATCATGGGTCACGAAAACAAAAGTGGTGCCGAGATCGCGGTGAAGACGCCGCAGCTCTTCCTGCATCTGGCCGCGTAGGTTCTTGTCGAGCGCGGAGAAAGGTTCATCGAGCAACAGAACCTTGGGCTCGTAGGCCAGTGCCCGCGCCAGTGCGACCCGTTGCTGCTGTCCGCCCGACAAGGCGGAAGGCTTCTTATGCGCATGTCCGGCAAGGCCCACCAGCTCGATCATCTCGGCCACGCGGGCATCGATCCGGGCCTTGGACCGTTTCTGCACCTTCAGCGGAAAAGCGATGTTTTCGGCCACTGTCAGATGCGGGAACAGGGCATAGCCCTGAAACACCATGCCGAATGCACGTTCTTTGGCCGACCACCCGGTCATGTCCTGCCCCTCGAACAGCAACTGGCCCGAGGTTACGGCCTCATAGCCACCCAGTAAGGTCAGAAACGTGGTCTTGCCCGAGCCTGAAGGCCCCAACAGCGACAGGAATTCGCCTTCGGCGATGGTCAGGGAAATATCGCGGAGCGCCGCGAATTTTCCGAAAGTTTTGGTGACCGAACATGCTTCGATCTGCGTTGTGCTTGCCACAATCGCCTCGCTTTCCAATGCTGTCCTTTGTTGGTTAAGCTTAGTAATTAGAGTCGATAATGTGCAATTGAAACTTATTGGTCACCTCGACAAATAATATTTGTCATTAGATTTTCCTTTGACCCATTTTGCTAATTTCTAGCCGATCTTTCAACCACTTGGAGAATTCTTGGACAATAGGGTTTGAAAGATTTTCATCTGGTGTGCAAATAAAATAGCCGGATTCGGTATGCAGCGCCGCCGAAAAAGGTCGCATTAATTTGCCTTCCCGAAGCTCTTTTGCCCATAAAACAGTATCTCCGATGGCGATGCCTTCTCCCGCCATGACCGCGGTGAAGACGATGTTCATGTCGGAAAAACAGATCCCGCGATGGGCATTTTCCGGCGGTAGCCCCGAAAGCTGCATCCACTGCTCCCAATCGGTAAAGTCGCCCATATGCAACAATGTCGCCTCACGCAGAATTCCAAGGTCATTGAAGCTTTTGAACTGGCTCAGATAGGCAGGGCTGCAAAGCGGCGTGAATTCGACCGACATCAGTGGCTCGACCTGTAAATGGGCGCGGTTCTCGCAATCGAATGTAATGAACAGGTCGACATCGGGATCGGCCGTGGCGACCAGATTATGGGTCGTGACGACATTGAGAACGACATCGGGATGCTCGGCGATGAAGTCGCTCATATTGGTGCAAAGCCAGGCCGAGGCAAATCCGGGCGGGGCGCTGATCGTCAGGCGCCCCGTCAACCCGTTCTGGCTGCGCCGCGAGGTTGATGTCGCGATCATACTTAGGGCCCGGCGCACGTCTTCCGCATATGCCATCGCGCGCGGTGTGATTTCGGTCTGGTTGCCGGTCCGGATCAGGATCTTGAACCCCAGATCGCGTTCAAGCAGGCGCAACTGGTGACTGATTGCGCTGCGGGTCAGGTTCAGCTCCGAGGCCGCTCGCCAGAGCGCGCCATTTCGTGCGACGCTCTCGATTGCCCGAAGCGCCTGCATCGAGGGAAAACGGTTCATAGATGTCTTTCGTCAATAACACTTACCCCCGGAAGCGTAACGCAACCGAGGGGAAGTGAGTAGGGCCAGGCGGGCTTACAAATGCGGCAATTGCGCCTTGAGGTAGGCAAAATGACGATCTGCCATGCCTGCATAGGGGCGCCAGCCATCCGCAGTATTCTGTGCGACCGCGTCGGATAGAACCGCCAGGGGCGCCCCCGTAGACTTCGCCAGGATCAGCGTCTGGGCGGCTTTTTCAAAGAAATACAGGTCTTCGAACGCTGCCGCGACAGTCTGGCCGACGATGGTCACGCCATGGTTGCCCATAACCAGAACGGTTTTGTCGCCAAGGTTTTCAGCCAGCCGCTCGCCCTCTTCCTCGGCATCGGCAATCCCCCCGAACGACAGATCATAGGCGGTGCGGCCGTAGAACCGCGCCGTGTTATTGTCGATGGGCACGACCGTGGGATCTTTCAGGCAGGCCAGCGCCGTTGCATAGGGTGAATGGCAATGCAGAATAACCCGCGCCTCGGGTTTGCGGCGGTGAAGCGTCCCATGCACGCACCATGCAGACGCATCCGGTGGATCGGGACGGTCCAGAACCGACGGATCGTTGCTGTCCAGCTCCAGAAGATCGTCGGGGCGGATCGCGCCAAAATGCTGCCATTTCGGGTTCAGAAGGAACTGCGCCCCGTCCTCCGAAACCGCCGCACTGAAATGGTTGCCAACGGACTCGCTCCAGCCCAGTTGGTGGCAGATACGGAACGCCGCCGCCAGATCTATGCGCAGCGCGGTCGTATCCGGTTCAAGATACGGATGCGCGTTCATGCCTTGAACCGCCCTTCGCTGACCAGCGCCCGATAGGTCGAGCGCATTTCGGCGCGGTCGGTGTAGCAGCCGCGAAGATAGCGGTCGCCGCTTGTCGCCGAATAGGCCGCGCGCCCGTGAACGATGCGATGGTTGTCGAACACCATGCATTCTCCCGCTTTCATCAGGAAGGTCATCATGTATTTGTCTTCCTGCAGCATTTTCCCGAAGCGGCAGAATGCCGGATACCAGCGGTCGAGCAGCGCCTGATCGAGGTCGGAGATATCCAGCATGTGCTGCGAAATGGTTAGCCCCGAAACCTCGCCATGTTGGTCCAGTTCGATCACGGTCTGGCGCGAACGCATGTCATAGGTGTCGTGTTCGCAATAGAACGGCACCGGCGTCTCGCTCAGCAGCTTGAAGCCTTCGGGATCGCGTTGTCGGAAGTCATTGGCAACGGCCACACCATCAGCATAAAGGCTTTCGCCCCCTTGCACGCTATTGGCGCGGCAATGCAGGAACTGGACGCCCGGCGCATGTTCCTCGGCAGGGGTGTCGGTATGCAGTTCCAGCGCGGCAGAGGTATAGGCCGTGTTGGTGGGTTTGATATGCGTCTTCACATCGAAATAATCGCCGAAGAAGGTGGGCCGGACCTGTCCGATCATCTCGGCGGTTTCGGTCAACCCTTCGTTGCTATCGGGCATATCGGTCAGGATGGTGAAACCCTGCACCAGCATTGCTTCGATCCATTTCGCCCTCAATGCCGGATTTGCCAGAAGCGCGGGCTGGCTGAAGCGTGGCACCTGCGGATAGTGATCGCCATACCACGCGCTGCGCGGCAGATCGGCGGGGTCATGGCGCGGGGTGCCTTTGGCGAAGGTTTCAAGCCATGCAAGAGGGAAACGGGTGACGTGATCCTCGTCGGCCCATTTGATGACCAGCGCGTTGCTGTCAACCTCGGCGCTTTCGGCGCGCGGCGCTGCCGCAAGGTGGAAGATGTCGAAGCTCCGCTCGCGCGTATCGGTGTTGAACGAGGTCGGGCAGTTGTCGCGCAGCCAGTAATAATTAAAGTAATGCGCCGCCCCGTCGGACAGAACGACCTCAAGCCCCTGAGACTTAAGTGTGGGGCGCGACAGCGTATCATCCATTATATTCATAGGTATTTCCCTGTTCTAATGCGTTTTCGCTGGTAGGTTTTCACAGCTTCCCTCTTGCGAACAGAGCGGTTAGTTTGAACATAAGTTAAGAACAGAGTTATGTTATGAGCCGCTTGCCACCCCTACGTCTTCTCACCACCTTCGAGGCGATCGCGCGCCATGGTTCGATGCATCTGGCGGCTGCGCGGTTGAATGTGACCCAGCCTGCGATCAGCCAGAGCCTTAAGGCGCTCGAGGATCATGTCGGCGCGCAGTTGCTGGATCGTTCGACACGGCCCGCCCGGCTGACGGAGGCCGGAGAGATCCTCGCGCGCGCGGTGCGCGAGGGTTTGGGGCGGATCTCGGTTGCAGTGGAGGATATCCGGGACATGGCCGGACTTGGCGGCCAGCAGGTTACGGTGTCCTGCACTATCGGGATGGCGACATATTGGCTGATGCCCCGCTTGCCCGACTTTTATGCCAAACATCCCGAAATCACCGTCAATGTGCAGGCGCCCGCTAGCGATTTGCCGCATCTTGCCCCTGGTATTGATATCGCGATCCGTTACGGAACGGGTAACTGGCATGAGGGGCGGACCTTCAAGCTATTCGAGGAACGCATTTTTCCGGTTGCCGCGCCCGCGCTGCTGGAGCGGCTGCAGCGCGAGGGTATAGGCCTTGAGGCTGCGCCGCTGATCCATGTCCGCAGTCCGCGCAACCAGCATTGGGCAGGGTGGGAAGAGTATTTTTTGGCGCGCGGGATCATACGCGAAAGGCTAACGGGTCAGACATTCACCAATTATGTTCAGGCCGCTCAGGCGGTGCTGGATGGGCGCGGGGTCATGCTGGGGTGGCGTTCGATTGCGGCAGGCGCCGTGCGCGAAAAAACACTGTGCCCCTGGCCTGATGGCGAACTGGATCTCGGGACCTCCTACTTCGTCACGACGACCCAGCCCGTCTCGCAGAGTACGAATGAGTTTACTGCCTGGCTGAGCGAGAATGCCAAAAAGCCATGATTCAGGCTCCGCCAGGTGACCTGAACGACGAGCAGGTTTGCTGGCGTTCCGACGCGTGAATGGAGCGGTTCAAGCCGTCCTTACCGAAAAACCGTGGCAAGGCCCGCGCCGATGCGACAGTGAGGATCGAGCCACCGTCGGCTCGAGACCGATCCGAACAGGGAATGCGGACCGGCCGAGACCCGATACGACCGGTGTCCGGACTTAGGTTTCGTCGGGAAGTGTGGGCTTTATGGTCACGATGTCGATGAGCATGAAAATGACGTTTTTTCCAATGTTCTGGAGCGGTTGCGCGAGCGTGCTCAAGGGAGGATTGGTGATCGCGGCATATCAAGTGTCATTGAAACCGCTCGGTCAGATGTCGTGCGAAGGCTCACCGTCGGTTTGCCTGCGCGTGTAAAAGCGCCGAACGCAACGTCACGGGGCGGAGCTTTTGGCGTGGGATTAGCGGACACGGTCCGGTCTGTTCCCGCGCGGGCGTGTCAGAGCCGTGTGAAGGCGGAGACAAGCATCCGTTCGGATTGGAGGAGATAACTCTCGAGAAGATCTGCGGCGGCCTCGGGGCGACCGGCTCTCAGGCACTCGATCAGGCGCGCGTTCATCTCGATGAAGGGTTCGTGCAGATATTGCGGATCTTCGACCAATCCGAAAACAAGCCGTAACTCGACCGTTAGAGTGGCATAGAACGCATTCAGGCGCGGGCTGTCGGCAAGCGACAGGAGGGCGTCGTGAAATTCCATATTGGCGCTGCCCACCGCCTGCCAATCGCCTTGCGCGGCATGCGCGCGGGCACGTTCTACAGCCTCCGCCATCCGTGCGATAGCGGGATGGCCGGCATAGCTCGTGCGCACGGCCTGCACCTCGATGATCCGGCGGATCCGGTAGATGTCGAGGATCGATTCCATCGACGGGCGCGCCACCGATATGCCGCGATTGGCCTCGTGTAGAAGAAGCCCGTCCTTGACGAGGATGCGGAAAGCCTCGCGCAGCGTGTTGCGAGAGACATCGAGCCGTTCGGCATAGGCCGCCTCGGACAGCCGCGCGCCGGGGCGCAGATCGCCCGACACGATCAGCGCCCTGATCCGTTCGGCGCTGCGTTGTGCCAGCGAAAGGGGCAGACCTGTCATCGTGTACCTCGTGAAATTTGTGCAAGGGCTCTCATATTTCCGCCACAGGTGCCAGCGATGGTGCAGATTTGGCCGCTATTTGCTACAATCGTGATGAAATAATATGCAGAAATTTAAAAATAGAACGGCAAGACTCGTCTTTTTGTATGATGATATAAAATTATTGTTGAACAATGTGCCGAGCGTAGGCCACGTTTCTCCTAAACGGGAGCAGAGCACGCCTCTCGCATCATCCAAAGGGGAGACCGCATTGTCCGATCAGATCCAACCTGCCCGCCTGAAGCGCCATGCGCTTGTGGCCGCGATTTTCATGATGGCCACATCGGCCATCGGTCCGGGGTTCATTACCCAGACGGCCACATTCACAGGCAAGCTCGGCGCGACCTTCGCCTTTGCCATCCTCGTTTCGATCCTGATCGACTTCGTGGTGCAGATGAACATCTGGCGCATCATCACCCTTTCGCGCCGCCGCGCCGCCGAGATCGCCAATGCAGCCCTGCCCGGAACTGGTTATCTGCTGGCGGTCTTCATCCTGCTGGGCGGGTTCGTGTTCAATGTGGGCAATATCGCGGGGGCAGGGCTTGGCACGAATGCGCTTCTGGGCCTCGACCCCAAGACAGGCGGCGTGATCAGTGCGCTCATCGCGGTTGGCATCTTCCTGTCCAAACGGGCGGGGCTCGTGATGGACCGTGTGGTTGTGGTGCTGGGGCTTGTGATGCTCGCGCTGGTGGTCTTTGTCGCCTGCGTCTCGCATCCGCCGGTGGGAGAGGCTCTGCGTCAGACGATTTTCCCGGACAGTATCGATTTCGCGACCATCGTCACCATCGTGGGCGGCACGATCGGCGGCTATATCACCTATGCGGGTGCGCACCGGCTCCTTGATCAGGGCATGGTAGGCGAGGAGAACCTTCCCTTGGTCACCCGCGCGGCTCTGACCGGTATCGTGGTCACAGGCGTCATGCGCTTCGTGCTTTTTCTAGCCATTCTGGGCGTGGTTTCGGCAGGGCTCGTAATCGATACGTCAGGCCAGAGCGGCAATCCGGCGGCGCAGGCCTTCCGCGCGGCAGCGGGCGATCTTGGGCTGCGGGTGTTCGGCGCGATCCTGTGGGGTGCGGCCATTACCAGTGTGATCGGGGCCGCCTATACCTCGGTCTCCTTCCTGACTGTCTTCCTGCCGCGACTGAGCGAGCGCGGACGGGCGGTGGCCACTGTGGTGTTCATCGCGCTTTCGCTGGCTACATATATCGGGCTGGGCACGGCCCCTGCGGCACTTCTGGTCTTCGCGGGCGGCTTCAACGGGCTGATACTGCCTGTGGGGTTCAGCGTCTTCATGTATGTGGGCTGGGCGCGCCCCGATCTTCTGGGGGGGTATCGCTCGCCACGCTGGCTGCTGGTCTCGGGGACGCTTGTCTGTGTGCTGACCTGGTATATGGGCCTGAAATCGGTCGGCGCGATCTTTGCCTTCCTGGGCCAGTAATCGCGACACCGGAAAGAGAGCGAGGAGGAAAGAAAAGATGGATCTCAATAGCGATCTCGGCGAGAGCTTCGGCGCTTGGGCAATGGGCGATGATGCGGCCATGCTCGACATCGTCACCTCGGCCAATGTGGCCTGCGGTTTCCATGCCGGTGATCCGGCAGGCATCCTGCGCACCCTCGAACGCGCGGCCGAGCGCGGCGTGGCGGTGGGGGCGCATGTGGGCTACCGCGATCTGGCGGGGTTCGGCCGGCGCAATATGGATGTGTCCTCCGAGGATCTGACCGCCGAGGTGATTTACCAGATCGGGGCGCTCGATGCGCTGGCGCGGGTGGCGGGCACGCGGGTATCCTATGTAAAACCGCATGGCGCGCTCTATAACACGATCGCCCATGATGCCCGTCAGGGGCAGGCCGTGATCGCGGCGCTCAAGGCGCTTGGCGGGGATCTGGTGCTGATGGCGCTGGCAGGCAGCCCGCTTGTGGCGCGGGCGCGGGCACAGGGACTGAGCGTGGTGGGTGAGGCCTTCGCCGACCGCGCCTATACGCCCGAGGGCACGCTGGTCTCGCGCAAGGAGGCAGGGGCCGTTTTGCATGATCCCGCGCATGTGGCACAGCGCATGCGCCGCTTTGCCCGCGAGGGGGTGATCGAGGCGATTGACGGGAGCCTCGTCACGCTTGATGCGGGCTCGATCTGTGTTCATGGCGACAGCCCTGATGCGGTGGCCATGGCGCGATGCATCCGTGACCTTCTTGCCGCTGACGGCGTGGCGCTCGGGGCTTTCGCGAGGGCGGGCGCATGAGGGTCCTTCCGGTCGCCCTCGAGGCCGTTCTGGTCGAGCTGGACAGCCTCGAGGAGGTGTTGGCCCTTCACGAGAGCCTGCGCGAGGCCCCGCTTGCGGGTGTCACCGAGATGGTGCCTGCCGCCCGAACCCTCTTCATCGGGTTCGACCCGCTGGTTCAGGGCGGCGACCGGATCGCGGCAGAGGTCGCGCGGCGCGACCTGACCCCGCGCGCGCAAGGCCCCGCGCGCCTGCGCGAGCTGCCTACGCGCTATGATGGCGAGGATCTCGCCGAAGTGGCGGCCCTTACGGGGCTGAGCGTGGCAGAGGTTATCGCGCGACATCAATCACAGCCATGGACCGTCGCCTTTTGCGGTTTTGCGCCGGGCTTTGGCTATATGACCGGAGGGGATCCCGCGCTCGATGTGCCCCGCCGCCAGAGCCCGCGCACACGGATTCCGGCGGGAGCGGTGGCGCTTGCAGGCAAGTTTAGCGGCGTCTATCCCAAAGCGAGCCCCGGTGGCTGGCAGATCATCGGCACCACCGATGTGCCGATGTGGGACCTCTCCCGTGATCCGCCGGCTTTCCTGCAGCCCGGTGATCATGTGCAATTCACACAGGCCCGCGGCAAGAGCCACCCTGTCGTCCTGCCTATGCCCGAGACCCGCCCTGCGCCCGCGCAGGGCACGGGCTTCAGGGTCACCGCCTCCCCGTTTCCGGCGCTCTTTCAGGATCTGGGCCGGTCGGGGCAGGCGGGGCAGGGTGTATCGGCCTCGGGTGTGCTCGACCGGCACGCGTTTCGTGCGCTCAACCGGATGCTGGGCAATGCGCCGGGCACGCCTGCAATCGAGTTGACAGGCGGAGGGTTTGCCTTCCGTGCCGAGGAGACAGCAGTGATCGCGGTGACGGGGGCGCCCTGCGCGGTGAAAGTCAATGGCTGGAACCTCGGTTCCCATGCGCCGCTTGCGCTCGATGCGGGCGATCATGTGGAGATCGGTGCGCCGCTATCGGGGCTGCGCAGCCTTCTCGGCGTGCGTGGCGGGTTCGATGTCGAGCGGATCATGGGCTCTGCTACCCGTGATACCTTGGCCGAGGTCGGGCCCGAGCCGCTTGGCGCGGGGGCGGTTCTGGGGCTTGCACATGCGCGCGCGGGGGCTGTCGAGCCCGCCCTCTCCTCGCCCGAGTTGCCCAGACCCGGCGAAACCGTGGTGCTGGATGTGGTGATGGGTCCGCGCACCGACTGGTTTTCGCCCGAAACCGTGGCGGCGCTCTCGGGCCAGCTCTGGGAGGTCACGCCGCAGTCCTCGCGGGTGGGCATCCGGCTCTCCGGCGAGGCGCTGACCCGCGAGGATGCGCGCGAGCTGCCCTCCGAGGGCACAGCCACGGGCGCGCTGCAGGTGCCGCATTCGGGCCAGCCCGTGCTGTTTCTGGCAGACCACCCCCTGACGGGGGGCTATCCGGTGATCGGTTCGGTTGCCAGCTACCATCTCGATCTGGCGGGGCAGATCCCGCCCGGCGCGAAGATCCGGTTCAATCCGCTCGCGCCCTTTGCCGAAATTCTTTCTCGAGGATCCAAGTGATGAAGACTGTTCTGATTGCCAACCGTGGCGAAATTGCCCTGCGTGTGGTGCGGGCCTGCCGAGATTACGGGGTGGCCTCCATCGCCGTTTACGCGGATGCGGATGCCGATGCGCCTTTCGTGCGCGCGGCCGATCGTGCCTTTGCGCTGCCGGGGGCCAAGCCGTCGGAGACCTATCTCAATATCGACGCATTGCTCGAGATCGCGCACCGCGCGGGTGCGGATGCGGTGCATCCGGGCTACGGGTTTTTGTCGGAAAGCGCTGAATTCGCCCACGCCGTGCAGGCGGCGGGACTGGTCTGGATCGGGCCTGATCCGCAGGTGATCACCGAACTGGGGGACAAGGTGGCTGCGCGCCGGATTGCCATGAAGGTAGGCGCTCCTCTGGTGCCGGGCACCGAAGGGCCGGTGGCAGGGCCCGAGGAGGCTGTCGCATTTGCCCATGCCCATGGCCTGCCGATCGCCATTAAGGCCGCGCATGGCGGCGGCGGACGGGGTATGCGGGTCGCGCGCGAGATGGCAGAGATCACCGAGCTGTTCCATGCGGCACGGCGCGAGGCGGAGACGGCCTTTGGCAATGGCGCCTGCTATGTCGAGCGGTTCCTCGACCGCCCGCGCCATGTCGAGGCGCAGGTCATCGCCGACCGCCATGGCAATGTGGTGGTGCTGGGCACGCGCGACTGTTCGCTCCAGCGCCGCAACCAGAAGCTCGTCGAGGAAGCGCCCGCGCCCTTCCTCAGCGATGACCAGCGCGCCCGTATCCACGAAGCCGCCCGCGCGATCTGTGCGGAGGCGGGCTATAGCGGGGCGGGGACGGTCGAGTTCCTGCTGGGTCAGGACGGGATGATCTCCTTCCTCGAGGTGAATACCCGCCTGCAGGTCGAGCATCCGGTGACCGAGGAGACCGCCGGCATCGATCTGGTGATCGAGCAGCTGCGGGTGGCCGAAGGCCTGGCCTTGCGCCTGACCGAAACGCCCGCGCCGCGCGGTCATTCCATCGAGTTCCGCATCAATGCCGAGGATCCCGCGCGGGGCTTCCTGCCCACGCCCGGTCCGATCACCCGCTTTGACGCGCCCTCGGGGCCAGGGGTGCGCATCGATAGCGGTGTCGAGGCGGGTGGCGTTGTGCCGCAGAGCTTCGACAGTTTGATGGCTAAGCTGGTGGTCTGGGGGCCGGATCGGGCGAGCGCCATTGCCCGTGCGCGCCGCGCGCTTGCCGAGTTCCGCATCGAGGGGGTCGCCTCGGTGCTGCCCTTCCACCGTGCAGTGATCGAGGCGCCGGAATTTACCGACCCTGACGGGTTTGCGGTCCATACCCGCTGGATCGAGACCGATTTTGCCGCGCCGCTCGAAGCGGCGTTGCGGGTGAGCCCGCGCCCCGAGACGGTGCTGCGCGGGCCCGTGGAGATTGATGGCGAGATCCGCGAGATCGGGTTCAGTGCGGCATTGCTTGATCGGCTGGCGGCGCGCCTCGGCACGGTGACGGCCTCCGCCACGACCGTCGAGCAGACCGGCGCTGCCTCGGAGGCAGGCGCGGTAACGGCGCCGATCACCGGTCAGCTGCAGTCTTGGGCGGTCGAGGATGGGGCGCAGGTGCGCGAAGGCGACACTCTTGCGGTGATGGAAGCCATGAAGATGGAGACGCCCGTTCTGGCGCCCTCGGCGGGCTGCGTCACCCGCCGAGGGGTTGCGGGCGCTACGGTCGGTGCGGGTGAGGTGATCGCTGTTATCTCCTGAACCGCTTATCCGGTCAAAGTTACGGGCCGCGTTTGATACGCGGCCCGTAAACGCCTGTTATCCGTGAGTGGACAGGCGGTTAGGCAATCGTTTCGGCAGCTTGCAGCAAAAGCGCATCGCGGCCTTTGGGGGCAAAGAGCATCAGCATCGAATAAGCGGGAGACAGATCTCCGCTGGGCAGGCTGATGGCGCAGCCATCGACCAGATTGACGAGCGAGGTATTGCGCAGCATCGCGGCATTGAGCCGGTCGAATTCCGCCTCGGTCGCCTCGATACTGGGCGGCAGCATCGGCAGGGTCGGCGCGAGGGCCATATCGAAGCCCGCCATGAGCGCCTCGAAACGCGCGACCACCTCTCCGCGCGCGGCTTTTGCTTCGGCCAATGCGCCGTCGGGGAGGGTTTCGGCGAACCGGATCCGCGAGAGCACGCGCGGATCGCCGATCTCCTCGAGCCGCGCGAGATCGTCATGGTAGATCGCCAGTGCCTCGGCCGCGACGATGGTCTTGTTGAGCACCATTGCCGCCCCGATCGCCTCCATATCAACCTCGGTCAGGCTATGGCCCTGCGCGCGCAGCGCGGCAAGACGGGCCTCGAACCATCGGGCGACCTCGGGGGCGAGATCATTGGTGAACGCGCCTTGCGGCACGGCGATCTTCAGCGGACCGACGGGGTGGACCGGCAGCGGTTCTCCCGCCATCACCTCCAGCACACGGCGCAGGGTATCGGCATCGCGGGCCATCGGGCCTGCGGTATCGAAGCTGCCCGCCAGAGGGTAGATACCGGTGGCATCGACCAGATCCTGACTGGGTTTGATCCCCCAGATCCCGTTGGCCGCCGCCGGAATGCGCAGTGAGCCACCCGTATCGGTGCCGAGTGCCGCATCGCAGAGCCCAAGCCCCACGCTGACCGCGCCGCCCGAGGACGAACCGCCGGGGATGATGCCTTGGGCCAGCGCGCTTTCAGGGGTGCCGTGATGGGGATTGAGCCCCACACCCGAATAGGCGAATTCCGACATCGAGGTGCGCCCGAACATCAGCGCGCCGGCCGCCTTGAGCCGTGCGACCGCCTCGGCATCACGGCTGGCGGGTGGACGCTCCGCCAGCAGGCGCGAGCCCGCAGATGTCACTTGCCCCGCCTCGTCATAGAGATCCTTGACCGAGACCAGCAACCCGAAAAGCGGCATGTCCTCTCCCGCCAGATGGCGGCGGGTAAGTTCCGCGGCTTCGGTGCGGATGCGTTCGGGCGAGAACTCGGTAAAGATCGCGCGTCGGGTGGCCTCGGGCAGGGCGGCGACCTTTGCAAGGGCCGCCTCCACCACAAGCATCAGATCGATGCTCATGCGATATCCGCCAGAGAGACGCTGTCATATTCGTGGGTGATGGTGCGACCCAGAACCGGATCGCGCATCTCCATGCGGAAACGCGGGGCCGGACGCACGCCACCAATAGCGCCGAAGGTGCCGCAGAGCATACCCACGGCCCCGTTCTGCGCGAGATCGGCCAGACCCGAACCGTCGATCAGATCGGTCAGCGGGCGGATGCTCGCCAGCGTGCCCTCCTGATAGAGAACCCAGTCGCCGCCCTCGAAGATATAGGACCGCATCTCGATCTCTTCGAGATGGTCCTCGACCTCGGCCCAGGGCCAGAGGGCGGTGGCGCAGGGTTTGGCGCAGACCTGTTTCGACATCGCCACAGAATGCGCCTCGAGCGCGCGGTCGGTATGGTCCGAGGCCATGCCCAGATAGCGCTCGGCGCCCGTCTGCACGATGAGCGGTTCGACCTCGCCCGAACTGTCGGCGCCCACCACCTCTATCTCGGAGGCTTGGGTCAGCAGCGGCGCCGAGACGCGGTAGTATAGCGGCGTGGTCGAGGGCGGCGCCACCCCAAGGGCGGCCAGTTCCTCGATATGATGGGCGATGGCATCGGCATTGCGCCCCGTCCAGCCCGCGACGATCAGATTGGAAAATGCGATAGGCAGGGTGCGCCCGTTGACGGAAAACAGCATGATATATCCTGATCAGAGAAGGGAGGGGAGCCAGAGCGCCAGTTGCGGCACGGCGACCAGAAGGGCAATCATGACGAGCATCACGCAGACATAGGGGATCACGCCCATGATGACCTGATTGAGCGAACCGGATTTGCGTGCCGATTGCACGACAAAGAGGTTGAGGCCGACAGGCGGGGTGATCAGCGCCATCTCGATCAGCACGATCATCAGCACGCCGAACCAGACCTTGTCATAGCCGAGCCCCGCGATCACCGGCACGATGATCGGAATGGTGGCGACCATCAGCGAGAGCGTTTCGATGAAGAAGCCCAGAACCAGATAGAGCGCGATCACCAGAAGGAGCGTGCCGAAGGGCGAGAGGCCTGTATTCGACAGAAGATCGGTCAGCGCGCGCCCCAGACCTGCCGAGGTCATGGCAAAGTTGAGGAAATAGGCGCCGGTGATCACCAGCATGATCATCGCGGTGATGCGCACGGTGCCGGTCAGCGCCTCGGTGACCATCTTGGTGGTCAGGCCGGTGCCGAGTGTCATGGCGATCAGCGTGGCGATCACCACCCCGATGGCGGCGGATTCCGTGGGCGTGGCCCAGCCCGCATAGATCGAGCCGATCACCACCGTGAAGAGGATCGCGATCGGGATCAGCTCCAAGAGGCTCTTCCCCCGCTCGGCCCAGCTGAAGCTGCGCGACGGGCCGCCAAGCGAGGGTCTGATGGCGCAGATGATCGCGGTGACCACCACAAAGCCGAGCGCCATCAGCACACCGGGCACGAGACCGGCGGAGAAGAGCTGCGGGATCGAGGTCTCGGTCAGGAAGCCATAGACGATGAGGTTGATGGACGGCGGGATCAGAATGCCCAGCGTGCCGCCTGCGGCGATGGCGCCGGAGAAGAGCCGCGGGTCATAGTTCAGACGTTCGGCCTGCGGCATGGCCACGGTGGCCACGGTGGCGGCGGTGGCTACCGAGGAGCCGGAGGTGGCCGAGAACATGGTGGCGGTGGCGATATTGGCATGGACCAGCCCGCCCGGCAGCCATGACAGCCATTTGTCGAGCGCGCCATAGGTGCGGGCGGCGACGCCTCCGCGCACGAGGATCTCGCCCAGCAGAACGAAACAGGGAATGGCGATGAGGGTGGAGGAGGCCGAGGAGGACCAGACCACCTGACCCAGCCCGCGCAGGAGCGGGAAGGCAGAAAAGATCTCGCCCACGCCGATGCCAAGGATGAAGAGCACGATCCCTACGGGGATCGACAGGGCCATCAGCCCCAGAAGGGAAATTGCGACACTGCCGATCATAGGTCCGTCTCCGATCCAAGGCCTAAGGTGGCGTCAAAGCCCGCGCGGTTACGGTTCCACAGATAGGCGATGCCGATGAGCGAGAGCGCGGTCGTGGTCAGCGCGAACCACATCCAGCCCGCAAACCAGATGCCTTGCGGGATCCATAGGGGCGTCTCGAGGGGGGTATTGGCGCGCGAGCCGCGGCTGAGGGTCTTCTCGAGCACCGGCCAGCAATGGACCGCGATCAGCACAACCACACCATTGGTGACGATCTGCGCGAACAGGTCCATGGCGGCCTGTCCGCCACGGGCCAGTTTCTGGCGGATGAAATCGATGCGCACATGGGCGCGATCGACCAGAGCGCAGGCGAGACCCCAGCTGGACAGCGCTGCCATCACATAGCTCGAGATCTCGTCCGATCCGCCCAGCGAATGGCTCAGCTTGCGGGCGACCACATCGGCGAGGATGAATAGGACGGTGATCACCACAACCGCCCCCAAGACAAGCGCAACGATCCGGTTGGCGCGCCGGAGCGCGCCATCAATTTTGTCCAGCATGGGGAATGCTCCGATCAGCCGTCGATCTTGACGCCGAAGGTGGCGCCTACGCTGTCATTCCAGCGGGTGACCCATTCGCTGCCTGCGCGCGATACCCAGTCGGGCAGCACGACATCGGTCAGGATCTTGAGCGCCTCGGCCTTATCCGCGTCGGAGGGCTCGACGAGGATCATATGCTGCGCCTCGCCCGATGTGCACTCGCCCTTGCCGGTCAGGCAGGCGATGTCGTTTTCCAGCCCCCCCTGTGCGGCCGCCCATGCCGGTGCTTCCAGACCTTCGGCCACAGCCGATTTCAGCGTGGTCTGCTGCTCGGCCGAGAGATCGTCGAACTTGTCTTTGTTCATGGCGATCACGACCGGATCCCAGCCACCGAGGGGCAGCGTCAGGAGGTGGTCGGAGACCTCGGCCCAGCCCGCCGAATAGCCCGAGCCCGCGCCGGTGACGGCGCAATCGATCACACCGCGCTCGAGCGAGCCCGGCACTTCGGAGAAGGCGATATTGATGCCTTCCGCACCAAGGGCCTCGAGGAATTTGGTGGTCATGCGGCCCGAGCCACGGACCTTCTTGCCCTTGAGATCGGCCAGCGAGTTGACCTCGCCCTTGCAGAAGACGACCTGCGGCGGATAGGGGGCGATGCCCAGCAGCTCGGCATCGAAACGCTGGTGCATGATATCGGCGACCATCGGGCGCGCGGCCTCGACCATCTTCTGCGCGTCGGCGGCATCGGTGGCTAGGAGCGGCACATCGAGCCCTTCGAGCTCGGGCGCATCCCCCACGGTATAATCGCCCACCGTCGCCCCGATATCGAAGACGCCATCGCCCAGCATGCGGAACACATCCGCGCCCTGGATGCCCATCTGATCGAAGCTCGTCAGCTGCGCATCGAACTCGCCCTTGGACAGCTCGGGCAGCTTGTCGGTCCAGAAGGGGGTCTCGAAATTCTTGTAGAGCGGCAGGTTGCTCCAGCTCCCGACGACATTGAGCGTTTCGGCAAATGTCGGGGAGGCCAGCAGGGTGGCCGCGATCAGGGTGGATGTTAGGGTTTTCATGGAGTGTCTCCTGTTGGGATATTCTTTATTTTGGTTGGTTGGTTGGTGGGGGGCTGTCAGGCCCCCGGGCGGGCCTGGACCCCGCGCAGGCGGCGCTCGGCCTGCCCTGCGGGGATGTCGGTCACGAGCATGTAGCCCGGAGCATGGGTGATGGCGAAAGCGGGTTTTGCAGCAAAGATCGCGGCTTGCGGGGTCACGCCGCAGGCCCAGAAGACGGGGATGTCGCCCTCTTCGATCACCGGAGCATCGCCGTAATCGGGGGTCATGATATCGGAGATGCCGATCAGGGCCGGATCGCCAAGATGCACGGGTGCGCCATGGGCCAGCGGCAGGCTTGCGCAGATCTGCACCGCTTCGATGGCGGCAGCGGCGGGCATGGCGCGCATCGACACGACCACCGGGCCTTCGAAGGGGCCAGCAGGGCGCGTCGGGATATTGGTGCGGTACATCGGCACATTGCGACCCGCGCTCTGGTGGCGCACGGGCAGGCCCGCCTGCACCAGCGCGTCCTCGAAGCTGAACGAACAGCCGATGGCGAAGCTCACCAGATCGTCGCGCCACAGATCGGCGATGTCGACAGGCTCCCCGACGAGCGCGCCATCATGCCAGACGCGGTAACGCGAGAGATCGTGGCGCAGGTCGATTCCGTTGCCGAGACTGGGCAGGGAGGGGTCGCCCGGTGCGCCCACGGCCAGCAGCGGGATCGGTTGCGGATTGGCTTGGGCAAATCGCAGAAACGCAGCGGCCTCGGCCTCGGGCAGGATCACCAGATTGGCCTGTAGCGCATCCCCACCCACGCCGGAGGTGGGTCCGGTAAAACGTTGCGCACGGATTTCGGCGCGCAGAATGCGCGGATTTTGCAGATCGGTCATGATTTTTCCCTGTTGTTGACCCCAGTTTTGAACGCATAACTGATTTTATCAACGACGTTTATTTCTTCAGTTCCGATCTAATTATGAGATCAGTCTGCGGCCGCGACAGCCGCAAGCGTCACCTCTTTGCCAATTTTTCCGGCGCGTTCGGGCAGATGGCAGATCGCGAATTCGAGATCGGGGAGTTGGGCGTCTTCGGTGACACGAAGCTCACGGATGTCGGCATGCGGCCATGTCGCCACGATGTCATGGGGAAGCGTGCCGATGCCGAATCCCTGCCGCACAAGATGCAGGACCGTGGCCAGCGAGGCGGAGCCATGCACGGCGAGCGCCTCGTGCGCCCAAGGCGATAGAAGTTGAACGATGGCGCGATGGGGCAGCGTGGATTTCGGGAAGGAGACGATCGGCAAGCGCGCCAGATCGCGCAGGGTCGCGGGCTCGGGCAGGTCGAAATGTTGGCGCGAGACATACCAGCCGTGGCGGACCGGTGGCAGCGGGGTCAGGTCGGCCCCGCGCGGAGCCAGATCGCGCAAGAGGATGACGATATCAAGCTCGTCCGCCAGCAGCGCCTCGCTCATATGGTCTGATGTATCGATCGAGATCTCGAAGCGTAGAAGGGGGTGACGGCTGCGCAGCATGGTCAGCATGCGTGGCAGGATTGTGTGGGTCATCGTCTCGGCTACCCCAAGGCGCACTACCCCCGCCATGACACCCTGTGTCAGTTCGTTGAGGATGCGCTCCCGGCTTTCCAGAAGCGTTTCTGCCTCGTCGAGGAGCCTGCGCCCGACCGCGGTGAGCCGTACCCCACGTCCGGCTTTCTCGAAGATCGAGATCTTCAACCTGTCCTCGAGATGGTGGATGCGGCGCGAGATGGCCGATTGCGCGATCCCCGTCTGGTCGGATGCGGCACGGAACCCCCCATGGCGGGTGATCGCGCGGATCATTTCGATATCGCGAAACTCGAACATGGCAGGGCTCCGGTGGGTAGGGGGCAGTTGTCTGGATCCGCCCGAAACTAGAGCAGGCGCGGGCTCCGGTCCATCGGGATGATCGATTCTGCGCCACAGGGTCGCGCGGGGATGGCCGGCCGCTCCGGTTTGGCGGCTCCCGGATGTCTCTATGCCAAGCGTTTTAGTCAGGTTAAAATCCCTGACAGAATGTATCAACTATTTGTTTTTGTTGACTTATATCTTCTTTGGGGCTATCTTCCTCTCAATCACCGGCAAGAGGGCTATCCCGCCCGCCGATCTGTCGAGATCACACCCGAAAGGAAACAACATGACCAAGACCTGTTCCGACTGCGCCTTCTTCGAGGACCACAAGACCAACGCAGCGGCCGCCGCGGATGATGCGGGCCTGTGCCGCTTCAACCCGCCCGTTTCGCAGCCTGACGCTTCGGCCCATGGCTTGTGGCCGGTGGTGAAGACCGATGACTGGTGCGGCCATTTCGAGGCTGAATGAGCTTTTGGCTCTCGGATATCATGCAAAGAGGGCGCTCCATTGGAGCGCCCTCTTTTTTCTTAAAGACAATGATTAGGGGCCTCTTGCTTTTTCCGAGTATTTTTGTCAAGTTAATTTCCGAAGCAAGGAGATACCTATGTCCCAGACGCGAAACGCGCAGATCCAGCCTGACAGATCGGGCATCCTGACCACCGGCTTTCCCAAGAGCGCGCTTCTGCGCGTGTTCCGGCTTCAGATGCAAAGCATTGATGTGCCTGCCAAACACGGCTGGATGCGCGCGCTTGCCTATGCGCAGCAGGTCTGGGGACGGCCGATAGGCGCACAGGTATTCTCTGAAATGGCTGTATTGATGGACCGCGTGATGACGGCCCGTCGCTCGCCCATGGGCTACGGTAACCCCGATTGCGAATGCTGCGCGAACCGGATCAACCCTCTGGAGGGTTATCTGCTCAATGTCATTGCGGCGCAGTGGGCGGGCAAACCCGCACAGGCCGAAGGGTTCGCGCTTTTCCTCTCCGAGGCCAATGGTCCCGACCAACTCGTCAAAGCCGCCGCGCGGGTGGCGGGCCTTCTTCCCAAACCGCAGGCAAACTGAACCGAAGCCCCGAACGGGCCCCGACTGCGTTGTCACGGGCAACATGCAGCGATCCAAACGGTCGCGGGTGCCTTGCGAGGCGCGCAAGGCCTGCGTGGTCAGGTGGCTCTAGGCAGGCGGGGCGCATGGCCCCAAGATCACGGCGGGCCAATGGCGGGTGCCGTGGCAAAGGTCCGTGCGTATCGGTTCGATCGCGGCATTCTCAGGCCGGTTGGAGGTGTCAGCCGCCGAGAGCCGTGCGCAGAGGGGGTTCGTCGACGTCTTTGCCCGAGAAGATGCGCCAGGCATCGACGCCTTGATAGAAGAAGAGCTCCCAGCCTGAAATCCGGACCAGTCCGAGAGCTTCCGCGCTTTGCATGAACTCGGTCTCACGCGGAGTATAGACGGCATCGAAGGCCCACTGCGCGCCTTCCATCGCCGCGCGCGCCAAAGGCGTGCCGCCGCGACCCGACATGCCCAGCGGAGTGCAGTTGATCAGCCCCTCTGCGCCGCTTGCGGCAGAGGCTGCATCGTCCTCCACGCGGATCTCCGTGTCGGGGCGGGTGCTGCGCAGAACGCGGGCAAGCGCCTCGGCCTTGGCGCGGTCGCGATCAACCAGCCGGATCTCGGGCGCACCGAGCGCCAGCAATCCGAAGGCCACGGCCCGACCCACGCCGCCAGTGCCGACCATTAGCACAGGACCGGGTGCGGCCTCGCCGCGGATGGTGCGGTAGGCGCGGATGAAACCGGTATAATCGGTGTTGAAGCCGCGCGGCCCGTCACTGTCGAAACGCACCGTGTTACAGGCGCCCATTGCCTGCACCAGCGGGTCCTCGATGGTCAGTTGTGGAACCACCAATTCCTTGTAGGGATAGGTGATATTGGTGCCGCGATAGCCCAGAGCGGGAAGGGATGCGAAAATCTCGTCCCAGCTCCGGCCCATCTCCTGTGGAACGAGCAGGTCATAGCGCACCTCGATCCCTGCCTGCGCGCCCGCGAACCTATGCAGCTTGGGCGAGGAGGAGGCCGCAATATGATCGCCAATCAGCCCCAGAAGTAGTGTGGTGCTCATGCTTTGCCTTTCTTCCGCAGCTTGGTCCAGATCGGTGTCTGGCTCAGGAATATGACGATAACGGCGACAAACAGCGTCAGCGAGAGCGGGCTTGTCAGAATGCCCATGAAGAACTGGCCCAGATCCTCGCGTTCCGAGATGATCGCGCGGCGCCAGTTGTCGTCCAGTAGACGCGACAGGATCACACCGAGGATCACCGGACCCAACGGATAACCGTAATGGCGCATGAAATAGCCCACGATCCCGAAGCCCAGCATCCAGTAGACATCGGTCACCGAGTTGTTCACTGCATAGGCCCCCACGATCGACAGCAGCAGGATCAGCGGGATCAGCACCGAGCGCGGCATCTCGACGATCTTGGTGAAGATCCTGATCCCCGTCAGGCCGAAGAGCAACATGAAGAAATTGGCCGTGACCAGAGCGCCAACGATGAACCAGAACATATCGGGCTGTTCGACCATCAGCATCGGGCCGGGGTTGAGGCCATGGATGAAGAGCGCCCCGATCATGATCGCGGTCACCGCATCGCCCGGAATGCCCAGCGTCATCATCGGGATGAAGGCCCCGCCCACGGCGGCGTTATTGGCGGTCTCGGGGGCGACAAGCCCCTCGATGGCGCCTTGGCCGAAGGGACGGGAGGGTTTCTTGGTGACGCGTTTGGCGTGGTCATAGGCCATGAGCGCCGCAATATCGCCGCCGGTGCCCGGAAGTGCGCCGATCAACACGCCGATGGTGGAGGTCTGCAGGCTGAGCGGCAGATGCTTGCGGATGGTGCCGAAGGAGGGCACGATGCGCGAGAGCGTCTGGCGCATGGCTTTGCTATCGACATGGTGGAGCTGCATCAGCGCCTCGGACACGCCGAACATCCCGATCATCACCGGAATGAAGGAGATCCCGTCGGTCAGCAGCGGAATGTCGAAGGTGAAGCGCTCGTCGAAGGTCAGCGGGTCCATGCCCACCGCGCCGATCGCGATGCCGAAGGCACCGGCAAAGATCCCCTTGATGAGCGAGCCCTGCGAGAGCGAGCCCACAAGCAGGATGCCCAGAACGGCCAACAGCATATAGTCGCGCGGCTGGAAGGTCAGCGCGAATTTCGACACCGAGGGTGCCAGAAGGGCCAGCACGGCAATGCCCACGAAGCCGCCGAAGAAAGACATGACAGTTGTGATGCCGATGGCCTCGCCCGCCTCACCGCGCTGCGCCATCGGGTAGCCATCCATCGCAGTGGCAATGGCCGAGGGTGCACCGGGGATGTTGAGCAGGATCGCCGTGCGCGAGCCGCCATAGACCCCGCCCATATAGATGCCGATCATCAGCGAGATCGCGGGCAGCACGTCCCAGGAGAAGGTGAAGGAGATCAGGATCGACACCGCCATGGTGACCGATAGTCCGGGAATGGCGCCGATATAGACGCCTGCGAAAGTGCCGACCCCCACCAGCAAGAGCAGCTCGGGTTGGGTGAAAACCGTCAGGAATGCCATGAGCGTCTCCATCATTTGCCTCCACCGATAAGGGTGCGGACGGCCTGCAGGATCTCGGCCTCGGGCACGATGCCTGCGGGCATCAGCACGGTGAAGACGATGCGGAAGACCAGATAGATCACCGCGAGCGTGCCTAGCGACACCGCCAGCGTGAAGCCCCAGCCGCGACGGGAGAGGAGCTTGATGGCGGCGATCAGAAATAATGCCGATGTCGGCAGGAAGCCCAGAGGCTCAAGCACAATTCCGTAGAGCACCAGAAACGCCGCCAGCACCAGCACCAGCGGCGGCAGGATGTCGCCCGTGAGCGTTTCGGTCTCGGTTTTCGGCAGGCGGGCGGTTTTCCAGCCGATCACGAGGGCGCTCACCAGCATGACGGCCGCGGTGGCCATGGGCACCGCGCCCGCGCTCGAGAGGCTGTCGAAGCCCGCGATCCCGTAGGCGTTCCAGAGCAGGGCGCCGCTGAACAGGACCAGAATGGCGGTGAAGATGCGCTCGCCCGGTCGGCGATGGGTGGCATCGCCTCCCGGTGTCGCATCGGATGACCCGTCCAGTGACGCGTCATGCTGGTGGTGAAGATGATCTTTCATCTTTCCTCCGGAATGTTTGGCAAACGGGACGGGCGCGCCTGAACGCGGGCACTGCCCCCAAGGAAAAAGCCGGACCCGAAGGTCCGGCTCCGTGATCCGCGCGGGATTACTTGGACGGACGGCTTATGCCGAACTCTTCGGGCGAATTCTTTGCAATACCGGCATCCTGCAGCAGCCATGCGGTATTTTGCTGCCATTTGGTCAGGAACTCTTGCGCCTCGTCACCCGAGATGTTCATGAGCGTATAGCCGCGCTTGTCCATCAGGTCCTTGAAGCCCTGCTGCTCGGCCGCTTCATGATAGGCCGTCTGCAGCTTGGTGATGGCCTCTTCGGGCGTTCCGTTCTTCACGAAGATCCCGAAGAACGAACCCCAGGGCAGATATTGCGCATAGGCGTCGTTGAACTGCGTCACGGGCGGCACATCGGGCAGGAAGGGGCTGGCTTGGGTATCGATGACGGCAAGCGGCTTCATATTGCCTGCCTTGATGGATTCGATCGAGGCACCGAGCACGGCGGGCATCACATCGATGGCCCCGCCCTGCAACGCGGTCAGCGCCGGACCGTCGCCATCATAGGGCACGGAGATGAAGTCGAGCTCGCCTTCTGCCGCCTCGAGCATCGCGGATACCACCGAAGGCAGACCGCCAGGACCCGTCGAGCCGATGCGCAGCTTGCCCGGGTTCTCTTTTATATAGGCGATCATGCCGGCGTAATCGCTGAAGGGCGCGTCGTTATTTGCCACAAGGATCGGCGTGCCGCGGGCCAGAATGCTGATCGGCGTGAAATCCGAATAATCCTTTTTGCCAAGGCCGAGAACTTTGTAAAGCAACGGGTTTTCTGCACCGATCAGCATGGTGTAGCCATCGGCTTTGGTTTTCTCGACCTTGTTGAGCGCGATCGCACCCACCCCGCCCGTGATATTTTGCAGCACGACGCTGGCGCCCAGCACGTCTTCGGCATGCGGCGTGACCGCACGGATCACGGTATCGGTCGAGCCGCCCGCACCCCATTGGATGATGCCTTGGATCTCTTTCGCGGGATAGTCCTGCGCGAAGGCTGCGGATGCCATCAGGCTTAGCGCCGACACGGCACCGATCAGAATATGTTTCATGGTGTTCCTCCCAAAACTCCACTGGGCGCTCCTCAGGCCCGGATCCAGGATATGATGCCTGGATGATCTCATAACGTCAAATGCAGAAACTTGCTATCTATTAACATAATGTTATTTCATGACTCGCGACATAGTGGCATCTGTGCGGCCAGTGCCAGCTCTTTGCGGAACCGCGCGATAGTATATTCCGCAAAAGATGACAGCACCCTTCCCTGTTTGCGCACGGCATAGATATGGATCGAGTGCCGCGTCTCAAGCGGGCGCAAAACGATGCCGGGCAGCCAGTCATCGGCCACCGAGAACCGGTCGACCACCGCAACGCCCAAGCCCTGTCGCACGAGCCCGATCACCGTTTGCGAGAACCGTCCACGCAGGCTCTGGCGGATCTCGATCCCCGCCGCACGGAACGGACGCATGAGGATTTCGCCATAGGGATCCGCGGGGTCGATGCCGATCAGGGGCTCGCGGGCGAGCGTCTCGATACTGATAACCTCCTGTGCCGCCAGTGGATGCTCGGCAGGCAGCGCACAGATCAGCGCCGCCTGACCCACCTCCTCGGTCTCGACGCCCGGATTGTCGACCCTGGAACTCATGATCACGAACTCGCCGCGTTCAAGCAGCAGGTAATCGACGGTTTCCTCGATCTTCAGGATGTTGAGATCGACATAGAGATCGGGGAAGCGTTTGCGGACATCTCGGATCGCACGGGGCGCGACGAATTGGGCGACCGACGGGGCTGATCCGAAGGCGAGCGCGACATTCTCGCCCTTCTTGAGGCTGTCGAGCGCGAGTTGCAGATTGGCGACATCCTTGTAGACGGTGCGGATCTGGTCGAACACGGCCTGCGCCTCGACCGAAGGCACAAACAGCCCCGCGCGCCGTTCGAACAGCCGCAGCCCAAGCGTTTCCTCGGTATGTTTGATCAGGCGGCTGATGCCCGGGGCCGAGACGTTGAGATGCTCGGCGGCGCCCTGGATCGTGCCGCGCAGCATGACGGCGCGGATGACCTCGATCTGGCGCAGGGTGATGTCGCTCATAGCGTCTCTCGCATAACATGAGGTTAACAGGGTGAATGATAGGATACTTGACGTTAATCGTGCAAGGGTCGAATTTCCCGCCCGACAAGGTAGCGGACGCGGGAGGAAAAGCGCATGCTCGAGAGGGAGGAGACCGATCTGGTCGTGATCGGATCGGGGGCGGGCGGTCTGGCTGCGGCTGTCAGTGCCGCGGTTTCGGGATTGCGGGTCATCGTATTGGAAGCGACGGAAGTGATGGGCGGCACGAGCGCATGGTCGGGCGGATGGATCTTCGTGCCGGGCAACCCGCTGGCTCGGCGTGCGGGAATAACCGAACGCGACGGTGCCCCGCGCCGCTATCTGCAAGCCGTGGCGGGGAATTACTTCAAACCTGAAAAGGTCGATGCGTTTCTGGCGGCGGCGCCGGAGATGGTGGAATTCTTCGAGAGCCGGACGGCGCTTTGCTTCGAGGCCGGGCTCAAGATTCCCGATACCTATGGCCATCTGCCAGATGCGGGGCAGGGCGGACGCTCGGTCATCGCCGCGCCCTTCGATGCGCGCGCGCTGGGGGCGGATCTGGCGCTTCTGCGCAAACCCATGCCTGAAACGACCTTCAAGGGGATGACCATCCAGTCCGGCCCTGACCTGCGGGCCTTTATGACCATGCTGCGCTCGCCGCGCGCGTTTGTGCATGTAACAAAGCGGGTGCTGCGCCATATGCGCGATCTGACACTGCACGGGCGCGGGATGGATCTGCGCAACGGAGCGGCACTGATGGGGCGGCTGCTCCTGTCGGCGCGGCAGGCGGGGGTGGATCTGCGCACCGGCCAGCAGGTGCAGGCGCTCGAGCACGATCAGGGACGGGTCAACGGGGTCATTCTGGCGGATGGCCGCCGGATCGCCGCACGGCGTGGTGTCGTTCTGGCGACGGGCGGGTTCGGACAGGACCCCCAGCTGCGGGCTGACCTGATGACGCGTCCGCAGGAGAACCTCGCCCTTGCGGTGCCCTCCGCGCAAGGGGCGGGGCTGCGGCTCGGTCAGGCCGCGGGCGGGGCGCTTGATCTCGATCTGGCGAATGTAACGGCCTATTGTCCGGTTTCGCAGGTGCTCTGGCCTGACGGGCGGCGCGGGGTGTTTCCGCATATCATCGATCGCGGCAAACCGGGGGTAATCGGGGTGCTGGCGGACGGGCGGCGGTTCTGCAACGAAGGTCTGGGCTATCATGACTATGTCACGGCGCTGCTCGGGGCGGTCGCGGAGGACAAGCCCGCCGTCTCGTGGCTGGTCTGCGATCACCGGTTCCTGCGCCGCTTCGGGCTGGGGATCGTGCGTCCCGCGCCGGTGCCCTTCGGCTACTGGTTGAAATCGGGCTATCTACAGCGCGGGAAGACGCTGGAGGAACTGGCACAGGCCTGCGGGATCGATCGGGCAGGGCTGGCTGCGACGGTCGAGACCTATAACACGCAGGCGTGGCGCGGGGAGGACCCGCTCTTCGGGCGCGGCACTACGCCCTATATGCGTCTGCAGGGCGACCCCGAACAGAGCCCCAACCCCAATCTCGCTCCGATCGAGCGCGGCCCGTTCTATGCGGTGAAAGTCGTGCCGGGCAGTTTCGGGACCTTTGCAGGGCTGCGCACGGATGGTCATGCGCGGGTGCTCGATGCGGAAGGCGTGGTGATCGGCGGGCTCTATGCGGCAGGAGGCGACAATGCCTCGGTCTTTGGCGGGTTCTATCCGGCAGGCGGTATCAATCTCGGCCCCGCCCTGACCTTCGGGTTTATTGCGGGGCGCCACGCGGCGCAGGAGGAACGCGCATGACACATAGACTTTCGGTGGCCCATCTGACGGCAATCGGGCTCGCGCCGCCCGAGTTCATTCATGCTGCGGCCCGCGCGGGATTTGACGGGGTGGGGCTGCGCCTGTTGCGGGTGACCGAGACCTCGCCCGGCTATCCGTTGCACGAGGATGCCCAGATGCTGCGCGCCACCCGTGCGGCTTTGGCCGAGACGGGGCTGGGGGTGGGGGATATCGAATTTCTCAAGCTGACCCCCGAGACCCGCCCAGAGGAGTATCTGCCGCTTCTGGAGGCGGGCGCGGCGCTTGGTGCGCGCCATCTGATCACTGCGCCCTATGATCCCGATCTCGATCGTCTGGCTGCGCGTCTGAACGCGCTGGGGGAGCTGGCCGCGCCCTTGGGGATCAAGGTCATGCTTGAATTTTTCCCGTGGACCTCTGTCCCCGATCTAGGTGTGGCGCAGCGCGTCGTCGAAGCGGCGGGCCCCGCGACAGGTCTGCTGGTCGATAGTCTGCATTTCGACCGTTCGGGGTCGGATCTGGCGGAGCTGCAACGGATCGATCCTGACCGTCTGCCTTTTATCCATCTCTGCGATGCGCCTGTCCGGCCGTATTACAGCACAGACGAGCTGCTGCGCACCGCCCGCGAGGACCGGAGCCCGCCCGGCGAGGGGGAGATCGATCTGGCGCGGTTCCTGCGCGCCTTGCCTGCAGCCATCCCGATTACGCTGGAGGTGCCGATGCAGGCGTTGGAAGAGGCGGAAGGTTCGCAGGCCGTGCTGACCCATGTGGCCGGCCAGACGCGGAGTTGGCTCGCGGCTCAGGATCTGTGAGCGGGGCGCCTGTCTGGTCCTCTTTCCCGCCAGCTCATTCAGGCCCCGGAGGTTGGCCGGTTCCGTCTTTTAGCCGTCTCTGAGGTATTGGACGCACCGATGGCCATTCGGGCGCGAAGGGGCACCCGAGTCAAGGGGTGCCTCCGAGGACGGCAGTACCTGGACGCGGATGGCGCGTCCCGCACGGTAGTTGCAGGAATGGGCGGGCCTCAAGGGGATCATCGTAAGGGGCCATCCACCGGACAGTCTTGACCTGTGCAGGAACGGGTTCAGGTGCAGGGTGTTCACGCAAGGGCGCGTAATGTTCTGCCGCCAGTTGGGACCGCGGTAATTGCTGCGTTAGGGTATGAAGTTCGCGCATTCCAGCGGGGGAGGAAGTGGGGGCGAGGTGCGCGGCGCATTGAATGCAGGGACGGTCTGCGTGTCGGTGAAAAATGGCCTGATGTGCCGTGCCGCGTGTGGAAAAGGCACATATATCGGCTCCCTGCGACATATTGGCATGCCAAGGATTGGCGGGGCGCACGTCCTTATGATGGCGCGGGGGCGTTCCTGGGGGAGCGTCCGACGCACAGTTCGAACATAGCGCGCATCGTCGCGACGAACGCCGAGGGAGCGCGCCTTTACGGTCATTTCGAAAAGACTTTTGCAGGCGGCCGGCCGGAATGACACGCAAGGCCAGTGCGGCTTTTCTACGTAGAGGCTTTGGAAGAAGCCCCGCAACTGCATCAGAAATCGCATGATTTTTCACACCAGCAAGCGCCCCCACCCGACGCTTTATGGAATTGCACTTCTCAAGGCCTCGATCTCGGGGTGGTGACTTGACCAATAGCTATGCTTGAGCCACCAGCGGAAAAACTGTCCGGAAAATGGATGCCCCTCGGTCTGACGGTCAGGGCTTCAGCGGGAACTCCGTCACGTTCCTTGGTAAAAGATCCAGAAAACGATCCGGTGCAGCTTTCTGACAACGGGGGGTGGAGCCGATACGGAGTAAGCTTTCCCGCAAGACCGGGCGATTTGGCGGTGCAGGGCCCGCGCCTTCATCAATTTTCAGGACGGTTGGTAGGTCGATGGCGAGGGGAAGCCGGACTGTCTGAACGGGTGTTGGTCAGCCGCCGGTGAACCACTTAACAAAGCGATTTCTGACGTGATCGATGTGGAGGATCATGGCTTCGCGCGCTGCAGAGGCATCGCGGTCGCGGATGGCGATCAGGATCGCCATATGCTCTTCTGCCTGCGCGAGGAAATCGGGTTCGAGATGAACCATATGGCACATCCGCGACTTGTCGCGCATGTTGCGGATCAGGTCCGCAAGAACCTGCATGCCGCTGCCCTGCGCGATGCATTCATGCACCTTGTCATCGTAGAGCCAGAAGCTTTCCAGATCCACATCGGGAGCGGCGATGAGCGTGCGCGTCTCCGCAATCAGAGCGTCTGTGCTGCCCGTGGCGGATTTTAGTGCTGTGAGCGCGGCAGCCTCGCTCTCGAGTTGGCGGCGGATCACCATGATCTGCAACAACTCTTCGAGCGGCAACTGGCGGACCGCGACTGTGCCGTTCGCGGCGCGCTCGAGAAGGCCTTCGCTCGTAAGGCGCGTCAGCGCAGTGCGCAACGGGGTGCGCGAGGTGGAGAGATCCTCGGCCAGTTTGCGCTCGGTAAAGAAGCGACCCGGTTGCATATCGCCCGCGAGGATCTTGGCGCGGACGATTTGATAGGCCCGTTCGGTTACACTGAATTTCTCGTCCGTTCCGGTCAAGCTTGGGCCTCTCTCGGCAATCATGATGCGCGCCCGGGCGAGTGTATCAAAAATAGCCTGGACACGCAAGCTGATAGCGGATTCCTTTTGGGATACCAATCTAAAACCAATCATGGTTTTATCAGGTAAAACCATGATTGGTTTTGCCATTTTCGGTCCGGTCCATGGAGGTCTGCCGCAGAGAGGGAAGGACAGATATGAAGACGATTGCAATTACGGGCGGCTGTGGCTTTGTGGGGCTGGCCCTGGCAGAGAGCCTTCTTGCCCGGGGGCATGTGCCGCATCTGCTCGATCTGGCGCCCACGCCGCTGGCCGCGCATCCCTCCCTGCGCGGTGCCGTATATCATCGTTGCGATGTGACGTGCCCCGGGGAGATTGAGGCGGCCCTCGCGCATAACCGCCCCGATATTGTGGTCCATACGGCGGCGCTGACACCCAGCCCGCAGATGGAGCGGGAGCAGGCAGCGAGGGTGATCGAGGTGAATCTGACAGGCACGTCCAATATGCTTCAGGCCGTGCAGGCATCCGGCATCCGGCGTCTGATCTATCTTTCGTCGGCGGCGATCTATGGCAGCTCTCCCCGCGCGGGGGCAACTTTGCCCGAGGATGCCGAGTTGCGGCCGAATTCGCTTTACGGGGTCACGAAAGAAGCCAGCGAAAGGCTCGCGGCTATGATCGCGCAAGGCAATGATATAAAAGTATCTATCCTGCGTCTCGGGCCTGTGTTCGGGCCTTGGGAGATGCAGGGTTCGTCCCGGCCCGGGCTCTCGGCGCAGGGGCAGATGCTGGCATTGCATAAGGCGGGAAAGGTGCCCCTTCTGCCATCCGAAATGGTCACGGACTGGGTCTATTCCCGCGATGTCGGAGCCGCAATCGCCGCATTGATAGAGGCACCCCCGCCGGAGGGGTCAGAGATCTTCAACCTCGGTGCAGGGCATGTTTCCAGCCCGCTCGACTGGGCTGCAGGCATGGGGTTTACGGGCGAGGTCGTCTCGCCCGAGGCGGCGACCATTACGGCGCGCGTCTCCGATGGTCGCCCGCCGCTCGATATTTCCCGTCTGGCAGCGCGGATCGGATATGCGGGCGCGCGGGGCTTGGAGGCGGCCTGTCGCGATCATCAGCGCTGGCTCGCGGAGGTTGCGGCACTGTGACAGAATAGGGCGGCTCGGCTCTCAGGGGGTCTGCGCATAGGTTAAAAATGCGACTATGTCCATTATAACCGCACAAATCATAGGCAGTCATGGAGGGGGTGGGTAGAACTTCGGGAAAGCGGTTGCGCAGGATATACCTCGGCACCAATGGTCGGTGAACGTGGTATCCCACCAAGAAACCAAGAATCAATGCGCGCCGCATCCAGCCCATTCCAACAGGAGCTATCCCATGCTACGCCGCCTGATCTCGGCCGCCCTTCTGGCCGCCTGCCTCCCGAGCCTCGCCTCCGCCGCTGACCTCGATGCCATCCGCGAACGCGGCAAGCTGATCGCGGTGACGACGGGCAACCTGCCGCCCAATACCTTCGTGGACAAGAATAACGAACTGACCGGCTTCGACATCGATGTCGCCCATTACATCGAGAAGAAGATCGGTGTGCCGATCGAAATCAGCCGTCTCGACTGGAAGGGCATCCTGCCCGGTCTTCAGGCGGGCCGTTTCGATGCCGTCTTCTCGAATGTGAACATGACCCCCGAACGTCTGGGCATGTTCGAATACTCGATCCCCTATTCGCGCTCGGCCATCGTCGTTGTCCGCAGCACCAAAGCCACGGATATCAACGGTTATGACAGTCTTGTCGGCAAGCGGGTGGGTGGTATCGCCGGCGGTAATGACGGCGAGATCCCGGCCCGCGCCATTGCCAAGGAATATGGCGATTTCAAGAAGTTCACCGGATATGCCGGCTATACCGAGATGTTCCGGGATCTTCAGGTGGGCCGTATCGACGCGGTGATCGCGCCCGAGCTGGCCTCGGCCAACTTCATCCGCGAGAATCCCGGTATCGCCGAGATCGTGGGCAAGCCCTATTCGGTGGTCTATGTCGGTGTGCCGATGCAGCCCGGTTCGGACAAGCTGAAGGCGGCTATCGATGGCGCGATCCGCGAGATGCGCGAGAACGGCACGCTCGACGCGCTGGCCAAGAAATACTTCGGCATCGAGCATTTCAGCGATCAGCTGATTGATGAAGTCCCCCACTGATCGCCTTACAAAGCCCGGCATGCAGCGCGCGCCGGGCCCCTTCCTGATTTGCGGAGCCTGCCATGCAGCTCGATTATTCCATCGTTCTCAGCTATATCCCCGCGCTGGCGCAAGCCACGCTGATGACCATCCTCATCGCCGTTCTCAGTCAGGCGATCGGGACGGTCTTCGGCTTCCTTCTGGCGCTGGCGCGGATGTCGAAATATGTGTGGCTCCAGCGGGCGGTGATCGCCTATGTCTGGATCTTCCGTGGCACGCCCGTGCTGCTGCATCTGTTCTTCATCTACTATGCCGCGCCCACCTTCGGCATCACGCTCGAGGCATTTCCGGCCGCGATCATCGCCTTCTCGGTCAGCTCCGCCGCCTATAACAGCGAGATCATCCGCGCTGGCCTGCAGGCCGTGCATCCCGGGCAGGTCGAGGCCGCACAGGCCGTTGGCATGCGCTACCCGACAATGGTGCTGAAGATCGTTCTGCCGCAGGCGGTCCGCGTGATCCTGCCCGTCTATATGAGCAATTTCATCACACATACGAAGAACAGCTCGCTGGCCTCGGTCATTACCGTGCAAGAGCTGATGCTGACGGCGCAGATGATCTATTCCAGCACCTATCATGCCATCGAGATCCTCTCGGTTGCCGGTGTGATCTATCTGACCCTGACCAGCGGTCTGACCGGCCTGCAACTCTGGCTCGAGCGTGTGCTCCAGGTCGAGAAGCGCCCGATGTCCGCCCGCAAACGCGCCCGTCTGGGCATCACGACCCCGGAGGCGCCCCGCGCATGACGCAAGCCATGATTGATATCCGCGATCTGAAGAAAACTTTCGGTCAGGTGCAGGCGCTCAAGGGTCTCACCATGTCCGTGCCGCGCGGCGAGGTGGTTTGCCTGATCGGCCCGTCCGGCTCGGGCAAATCCACGCTCCTGCGCTGCGTCAACCATCTGGAGCAGCCCAGCTCCGGCGAGGTCCGTGTCGATGGTGCGCCGGTGGGTTTTGTCGAGGCGGGTGGGCGCAAGCGCGCTATGAACGGGCGCGAACTGGCGGCGCTGCGCGCGCGGATCGGGATGGTGTTCCAGCATTTCTATCTCTGGCCGCATCTGTCGGTGATCGAGAATATCATTGCCGGTCCGATCTCGGTTCTGGGTCAGTCGAAGGAGGAGGCCGTGGCCGAGGCGCACCGGCTCCTCGACAAGGTCGGGCTGGCCGCCAAGGCCGGTGCCTATCCAGACCATCTGTCGGGCGGCCAGCGCCAGCGTGTGGCGATTGCCCGCGCCATGGCGATGCGGCCCAAGGTCATGCTGTTTGACGAGCCGACCTCGGCGCTCGATCCCGAGCTGGTGGGCGAGGTGTTGCACGCGATGGAACAGATCGCGGCCGAGGGGATCACCATGATGGTCGCCACCCACGAGATGGTGTTTGCGCGTCGCGTGGCCCAGAAGGTCGTCTTCATGGCCGATGGCAGGGATGTCGAGGCCGCCGATCCGCAAACGCTCTTTGACACGCCCAAAAGCGAACGTCTGCGCCATTTTCTGGGGCAGATCCTGTGACCGGTCGGCTTGCAGGGAAGCGCTGTGTCATCACCGGCGCGGCGAGCGGTCTGGGGGCGGCGACCGTCGCGCTGTTTGTGGCCGAGGGGGCAACGGTGCTGGCCGTGGACCGCGATCCGGTCGAGGCCCGTCCGGGCGTTGTGGCTCTGGCCGCGGATGTCACCGATATCGACGCCGCTCGAGATGCCGTGGCCGAATTCGGTCCGGTGGATGCGCTGGTGGCCTATGCGGCGGTTTCCTTCGGGGGCAAGCTGCACGAGACCACGCGGGATCGCTGGGCGCAGGTTCTCGATGTCAGCCTGATGGGCACTGTGACATGGATCGAGGCGGTGCTGCCGGGGATGCGTGCCTGCGGAGGCTCCATCGTGACGGTGGGCAGCCAGATCGCACTGGCGGGTGGAGCCGGAAACGCGGCCTATGTTGCGGCCAAGGGCGCGGTGATGGCGCTTACGCGCAACCTCGCGGTGGATTATGCCGAAGAGGGCGTGCGGGTGAACTGTATCGCACCGGGGGCGATCGAGACCCCGATGCTGCGCCGCTCCTTCGCGCGTGCGCCCGATCCGGTGGCCAAGGAGGCCGCCTCGCGCGGACGCCATGCCATGAAACGGTTCGGAAGGCCCGAAGAGGTGGCCAAAGCCGCGCTGTTTCTTGCCTCGGACGAGGCATCTTTCACCACGGGCTCGGTGCTTGCGGTGGAAGGCGGCTGGCTGGCGCTATAGGCTGGCCAGTGGGGTGGCGTGCGGAGTGGCGTGCGTCTCTTCGCCCTATTTCGTGCCGAGGGTAGCGCGACGGATGGCGCGGGATCGGCCTTCAGACAGGCTTACGGAGTGTCCGGATGGCGGGCGCTCAGGGTCGAACAGGAAAGACAGCCCCATGAACAGCAGTTCCGAATTGAGATTGGCCATCGGCCAGCAGCTTTACCGGATCGAGTCGCCCTTCGGGGCGCTCCCTGCGGATACTGGCACCGTGTCCGATGTCGCGGGTGCGCCGGACGGGAGCATCTGTCTGCTGACGCGCCGTGATCCGCGGGTGAGCGCGCCCGCCGATTGCGTCCATGTGCTCGACCGCGATGGCGCGCTCCTGCGCAGCTGGGGCGCGGGGAGGATTACGGATGCGCATAAGATCGCCATCGATCCGCAATCGCGGGTCTGGGTCGTGGACCGCGATGCCCATGAGGTGGTGGTCTTCGATATGCAGGGGCGCGAGCTGATGGTCATCGGGCAGCGCCATGCGCCGGGCCAGCCGTTCAACCATCCGACAGATGTCGCCTTCCTCTCGGATGGCGGGTTTGTCGTGACCGATGGCTATGCCGGCGCGCGGGTGCATGTCTTCGGGCCGGAGGGCGAGCCGGTCTGTGCCTTTGGCAGCCTCGGGCGCGGCCCCGGCCAGTTCATCGTCCCACATGGCGTGGCGGTTCTGTCGGGCGATCGGATCGTCGTGGCCGATCGCGAGAATGACCGTGTGCAGATCTTCTCGCGCGCGGGGGAGGTGCTCGGGGTCTTCGATGTCTTCTGCCGCCCGATGGATGTGTTCGTGGATGCGCAGGATACGATTTTCGTGACCGATGCGATCCCGACCCTGACGCGGATCAACGATCGGGGCGAGGTGCTTGGGCGCGGGCGCGGCTCGCTCAATGGTCCGCACGGGTTCAGCGAGGGCCGGAGCGGGGAGATCCTGCTGGCCGAGACCAATCCGAGCCGCCTGAGCCGTCTGATTCCGATCGTGGCGTAACTTTCAACCGTGTGGGCTTTCCGGCGCGCGCGCCCCGTCTGACCGGGGCGCGCGTGTTTTGCATTCAGGATTAGGCCAGCGGGTCGAAGCCCGCCGGATGGCGTGGCACCGCCGCCTTGGGGAAGGGCGCGCGGGGTTGGAACCGCCCCGTGCCGGGGGCGGCCAGCACTTCGCCCGCCTCCCATGCGCGGATCCCGCGCAGCCAGACCGCGATCGGCGCACCGGTGGTCTCCATCCCCTCATAGGGGGTGTAATCCACGCCATGCTGCTGCATCTCGTTGGTCAGGATGCGCTGTTTCTTGGGGTCCCACAGCACGATGTCGGCATCACTGCCTACCGCCAGCGCGCCCTTTTGCGGCCAGAGGCCAAAGAGCTTTGCCGGTGCGGTCGAGACCAGATCCACAAAACGCATCGGGTCGATCCGGCCCTTGGTGACGCCCTCGTTGAAGACGATCGGCAGACGTGCCGCCAGGCCGGGGATGCCATTCGGGACCTTGTTGAACGGCGCATTCTCGCCTGCGTGGAGCTTGCCTTTCTCGCCGCCAAAAGAGGTCGGCGAGTGATCCGAGGTGATGGTCTCGATCGTATGGTCGCGGATCCGCGCCCAGAGCGCCTCGCGCGCGTCCGGCCCGCGCGGGCAGGGCGAGAACAGGAATTTCGCGCCTTCCATGCCGGGGCGGTCGAAATCCTCCTCGGTGAAGACCAGATATTGCGTGCAGGTCTCCGACCATGCCCGCACACCGCGATGGCGGGCGGCGGCGATCTCGGCCGCTGTGGCCTCGCCCGAGACATGGAAGATCTGCAGCGGCGCATCCAGCGCCTCGGCCAGCGTCAGGATGCGGTGGGCAGCCTCGCGCTCGCCGATCTCGGGACGCGCGAGCGCCGTGGCGGCGGGGGCCGTGTTGCCCTGACGCAGCAGTGCCTCGGTGAGATAGGCGATCAGGTCGTGGTTCTCGGCATGGATACAGCAGAGCATGTCATTGCTCTTGGCAGCGGCCAGCGTGCGCAGGCAGGCCGCATCATCCAGCCGGTTGCCGCCGGTCATGAAGATCTTGACGGAGCGGTGCCCTTCCTCGGCGAGCGGCCCGAGTTCGGCCAATGCCGCGTCCGAGGCATCGGTCACCTGGATATGGAAGGCGAAATCGCAGCGCGAGCGGGTGCCACGCGCCATCATCTCCTCCACCGCCCCGCGCAGGGCAGAGCCCTGTTTCTGGACCGCGAACCCGATCAGCGTGGTGGTGCCGCCCGCAAGCGCCGAGGCCGTGCCGGAGGCGAAATCATCAGCGATTTCCGCGCCCGACGAGAGCGGTTGGTCGACATGGACATGGCTGTCGACGCCGCCTGGCAGCACCCACAGGCCGGTGGCGTCGATGGTTTCATGGCCGGACGGAAGGTCTTTTCCGATGGCGGTGATGCGGCCGTCGGTGACGGCGATGTCGGCGGTTTGCATATCGGCCGAAGTGACGATGACTCCGTTCCGGATGACGAGATCAGATGCGGTCATGGATCTTTGGAATTCCGAATGATTTTCGTTTGTTGACATTCACATGGATGCTGATCCGCACTCTATCCAGTTTACGGCTGGGTTGCCAGTCGGGCTTGGCCCTGAAACGCCGACGTGAACGGGGCGGCGGAGATATATTTCGTGGGGATCGCCCCGTGCACGGGAAGGCCCTGCGCGGGTCCGGGCCAGCAGGCACCTGCGCTCCGCGGTCTCGAGCACCTGCCGCTCTTTCTGCTCTGCAGGCGGCCGGAACCTGCCACCCCCATGCAGGGGAGACAGGGCGCTCAATGCGAGCGGTCGGCACCGCTCTGTCTGGCCATGCGGCGGGCATAGATCTCGCCCTCGCGGTCGAGAACCTCCTCGACGGGCAGGGTCGATCCTTCGATGGTCTGATGGACAAGCCCGTGTAATCGCAGATCGATATAGCGCATGCAGCAGACCCTCAGGAACGAGGTAAAATTGCCGATATCATGGCCCTCATCGAGGCTTTCGTTATAGAGCTGATGCAGGAGCTGCGGCACATTCATGCTGTCGCGCTCGGCGATTTCCTCCAGCACCATCCAGAACGACTTCTCCAGCCGGACCGATGTCACCATGCCATCCATGCGGATCGAGCGTGTCTGGCTTTCCCACAGATCGGATCGGGCTCCGACAAAAAGTCTACACATATCATCTCCTCCTTTGGTGATAGGGGCGGGCCGGAAGGCCCGACCCGCGTCACAGGGTGCCGCGTTTCAGCTCGCCTGCCAGATGGTCGGCCTGACGCATGGCCAGCGCGACAATGGTAAGCGTGGGATTTGCCGCAGCCCCCGTTGTCATCTGCGACCCGTCCGAGACGAAGAGATTGGCGACCTCATGCGCGCGGCCATTGCGGTCCACCACACCATCTTCGGGCCGTGCGCTCATGCGCAAGGTGCCCAAGTTATGGGTCGAGGGGTAGGGCGGCGTGCGATGCGTGCCGGTGGTCCCCACGGTCTCGTAGAGCTTCTCGGCATGGGCATAGGCATATTCGCGCATGGCGACATCATTGGCATGATCGTCGAAATGGACGTTGGCCACGGGCAGATCCCACTGGTCGCGCACCGTATCGGAAAGGGTCACGCGGTTGCTGGCCTGCGGCATGTCCTCGCCCACGATCCACATGCCCGCCGTATTGGCATAGGCCTCCATGATCGCGGCAAATTCCGGCCCCCAGGCCCCCGGCTCGACAAAAGCGGCAAGGAAGGACGGCCCGAGCGCGATCGTCTCCATATAGTAGCCGCCCACAAAGCCGCGTGCGGGGTCAAAGCGGCTTTCATCGGCAATGATCCCCGCCATTGTCTCGCCGCGATACATCCTCACGGGCTTGTCGAAGCGCGCATAGACCGAGCCGGTGAGGTGGCGCATATAGTTGCGGCCCACCTGATCGGAGCCATTGGCCAGCCCCGTCGGAAAGCGCGGACTGTCCGACAGAAGCAACAACCGCGCGGATTCGATCGAGTTGCCCGCAACACAGACCACTCGCGCCGCCTGCCGCTGCAGATTGCCCTCGCCATCGATATAGATCACCGCATCGGCGCGCCCGTCCTTGCCATGGGTGATGCGGATGGCGGTGCTGTCGGGGCGCAGATCCAACAGCCCTGTCTTAAGCGCGCGAGGGATCTCGCGCACAAGGGTGGACCATTTCGAGCGGTTCTTGTCGCCCTGAAAGTTGAACCCGTCCTGCACCGAGGCCGGACGCCCGTCATAGGGTTCGGCATTGGTGGCATAGGGGCCGGTGGCATACATCTTGTAGCCCACGCGCTCGGCCCCATTGGCGAAGACCTTGTAATTGTTATTGGCCGGAAGGGCAGGGCGCCCGTGCCGGTGGGTGCTGCCCATCGCCTTCTCGGCGCGGTCGTAATAGGGTTCCATCTCCTCAAGCGTGATCGGCCAGTCCAGAAGCGAGGCACCCTCGACCGCGCCATAGGTCGAGGCGGCCTTGAACTCATGCGCCTTGAAACGCGGGGTCGCGCCAGACCAATGGGTGGTGGTGCCCCCCACGGCCTTCACGATCCATGCAGGCAGGTTGGGGAAATCGCGTGCCACCCGCCACGAGCCCGATGTGGTGCGCGGGTCGAGCCAAGCCATCTGGTTGAAGGCTTCCCATTCGTTATTGATCCAGTCCTCGGGCTTGAGATGCGGGCCGGCCTCGAGGACCACGCATGCGATCCCCTGACGGGTCAGCTCATAGGCCAGCGTGCCGCCGCCCGCGCCCGAGCCGATGATGACCACGGCCTCTTCATCCAATGCGATCTGTTTCATGCGCGGCTCTATCATGGCTGTGCTCCCTCTTGCCCGTCATATTCCTCGATCCGTGGTTCGGGCAGCCAGTCGAGATCATTGAAGCCGCGGTGGATATAGCCCCCCTGATCGAAGCTCGCGCCCTCATAGCCAAGCGCCTGCCAGACCTCCTCGTCGTCATAGAGCGTGACCACGGCCTTGGCGCGGACGAGCTGGAAAAAGCCCGTTTTCTCGATCCCGCGCAGATAGGTCAGCGCCGCGTCATCGCCCAGATCGGCAAAACCCTCATCGGCCAGATTGTCGAGGGCTGCGGCAAACGCGATCTTCTGGCCGGGTGTCTGGCGCGCATCGTCGATCAGCGCCTTGGCGCAGCGCTCGTAAGGGGCATCGCTGAAGGATGGGTGCGGGAACATCACCCGCAACATGCGCATCAGGATGATGCGGCTGGATTCATGCCGGCCCAGTCCCAGACCGACATTGGCCGGTGCGGCACTGCCGAACACCGCGGCGACAAGCGCCGTCGACGTGCTGCCCAGCAGCACGTTCTTGTTTCTCGTCTTCATTGGGGTCCTCCTCCCGAATTCCGGCGCCTCCTACGCCGGTCGTCCCGTCCTATTTAAAACGGCCTCCTTTCGCGATCACCTCGATCTGGTAGCCATCAGGGTCGGCGACAAAGAAAAACCGCGCAACCCGCTCGCCCCCGTTCTTGAAATCGACAATCTTGCGCGGCGCAAAGCCTTCGGCCTCAAAACGTGCATGTTCTGCCTCGAGATCATCGACCACAAAGGCCGCATGGCCATAGCCATTGCCCAGCTCATAGGGTGCCTCGGTGCCCTTGTTGATGGTCAGCTCCAGCTCGAAATCATTCTCGTCATTGGACAGATAGACGAGGGTGAAATCCTCGAAGTCCAGCCGCTCTGCCACGGTCAGACCGAAGGCCTTGCCGTAGAACGCGACCGAGCGCGCCTCGTCTCTCACGCGGATCATGCTATGGACGAATTTCGCCATGTAACCTCCCTTGGGGTGTTCGGATGATATATCCAGAGCGCCAGCCTATCAGCCGATCTGCGGGAACGGGTATTACCTCCATGCTACCTGTGCCCGCAAAGGTTGATCTAAGGCGGATGGCGCCCGTCTCAACGGTTTGACCGCCGGCGCATCACGAGAACTGGATGCCGCCGTCGATCATCACCGATTGGCCGGTCATGTAATCGGAATCATCCGAGGCGAGATAGGAGACATATTTGGCCACATCCTCGGGCTCCGAGACGCGGCCCAGCATGATCGCGCCCGCATATTTGCGGATCGCCTCGCCCTTGGCCAGGCCCTCTTCGGCGCCCAGTTTCTCGTCGATCAGATCCCACATATTTGTGCCGACAATCCCCGGACAATAGGCATTCACGGTGATCCCGTGTTTGGCCCATTCCATAGCCGCCGCCTGCGTCAGCCCGCGCACCGCCCATTTGGACGCGGAATACGGCCCGAGAAGCGCGAAGGGCCGATAGGCCACGATAGAGGCTGCACCGATGATCTTGCCTCCGCCGCCTTGCGCGATCATCTGCCTCGCCGCCGCCTGATAGCACAGGAAGACCCCGCGCAGATTGACATCCATGACCCTGTCCCAATCCGCGACATCGAGATCCAGAAGCCCCTGGATATGGGCGATACCGGCATTGGCAATCATGACATCAAGGCGTCCGAGCGCGGCCACAGTATCGGCGACCATGCGGTGCACCTCCTCGGGCTCCGAGACGTCGGCGATGGCGGTGCCGGATGTGCGGCCGAGACCACGGATCTCTTGCGCCACGGCCTCTGCGGCCTCTTCATTGGCCGGAATATCGTTGATCACGACATCATGGCCATCCTCGGCGAGCCGCAGCGCGATGGCGCGGCCAATCCCGCGGGCGGCACCGGTGACGAGTATCGCGCGTGATGTTGTCTTGGGCATGTCTGGTCCTCCTCCTGATCTGTTCCGGCGGGGCGGGCCTTCGAGGCGTTGCGCCGACCGGACGGTCAGTCTGCGACGGCGCGAGGGGCAGCGGGTAACATGGGGATACTACCTCTCTTCACGATGCCGTGGGGCTGCGAGACGGCTCGGAGCCTGCCCTAACCCCCGCGGGATGGTCTGGGGAGAGGTGGTCCACGCGGGCGCTTTATTTTCTAGACCGAATCGTCTATAAAATATCCATGCAACAGACTGACACCCCGCATCTCCCCGCCCCTAAGCCCCGCCGCGGTCGTCCCCGAAATGCGCCGGAATTCTCGGTGGCCCGCCAGAACCTGATCCGTGCAGGGCTCGAGCATCTGACCGAAAGAGGCTATTCTGCGGTCGGGGTCGACGAGATCCTGCAGGCCGCAAAGGTGACGAAAGGCAGTTTCTACCACTATTTCGGTAGTAAGGCCGATTTCGGTCTAGCACTGATCGCGGCCTATGACGCCTATTTCGTCACGCTGCTGGAGCGCGCTTTTGCCTGTGCGAACAGCTCGCCGCTCGAACGGATCAGGGTATTTGCCGAGCTGGCCGAAGAGGGGATGGCCCGCCACGGATTTCGGCGCGGGTGCCTTGTGGGAAATCTCGGACAGGAGATGGGCGCATTGCCGGATATGTTCAGAGGCGCTCTCGTGGCGGTGCTGGAACGCTGGCAGGCGCGCACGGCGACACTTTTTGCCGAGGCGCAGAGTGCGGGTGAACTGGCCGACGGGCATGACCCGCAGGCTCTGGCCGAGATGTTCTGGATCGGTTGGGAAGGGGCGGTGCTGCGCGCCAAACTCGAATTGCGCCCTGATCCCCTACGCAATTTTACCGATACCTTCCTTCACATGCTTGGCGGCGCTCCGCCGTGTCTGACCAAAGGATAAAATAATGAAAGCCATAGTCATCGACAAATCCGGTGACGGTCAGTCCGTCTCGCTAACGCAGATCGCCGACGCACAGCTCCCCGAAGGAGATGTGCTGGTCGAAGTCGCCTATACGACGCTAAACTATAAGGATGCCTTGGCGATTACCGGTACGGCACCGGTCGTGCGCCGCTTCCCGATGGTGCCCGGCATCGATTTTACAGGCACCGTCGTGCAAAGCGGACATGCCGGTTTCAAGCCGGGCGACCGCGTGATCCTGAATGGCTGGGGTGTGGGCGAGAAACACTGGGGCGGTCTGGCCGAACGCGCACAGGTCAGCGGGGACTGGCTGGTGCCCTTGCCCGAGGGGATCGATCTGCGCCAGGCGGCGGCCATCGGCACGGCGGGCTACACGGCCATGCTCTGTGTGCAGGCGCTGGAACGTCATGGCCTGACGCCCGCGCAGGGCGAGGTGGTGGTCAGCGGGGCAGCCGGCGGGGTCGGTAGCGTGGCAACCGCGCTTCTGGCGGCGAAGGGGTTCGAGGTCGCGGCAGTGACGGGCCGTGCCTCGGAGGCCGGATATTTGCGCGGTCTCGGGGCAAGCAGGGTGATCGACCGTGCGGAGCTGACGGGCAAGCCGCGGCCTTTGGGACAGGAACGTTGGGCTGGGGGTATCGATGTTGCGGGCAGTACGGTGCTGGCCAATATGCTGTCGATGATCAACTACGGCGGGGTGGTGGCGGCTTGCGGGCTGGCGGCGGGCATGGATCTGCCGGCATCTGTCGCCCCCTTCATCCTGCGTGGTGTGACACTTGCGGGGGTCGATAGCGTGATGTGCCCCAAAGCCCGCCGTCTTGCGGCATGGGCGGGGTTGGCCCAGGATCTCGATCTGGGCAAGCTCGAGGAGATGACCACCGAGCTTCCTTTTGAGGAGGTCATTGCCACGGCCTCGAAGTTCCTCGATGGCGGGGTGCGCGGCCGGATCGTCATTCCGGTCCGGCCTTGAGGCGCGACCGCCGACCCTGACGAGCGTATAACGGTGCCGTCAGGGTCTGGCCGGTGCGCGTCTTCGGACCATATGCCCGGTCGGGGCTGCGGGAAAAGATTGTTTCTGTCGCACGTTCTCTGGTACTATGGCCTCTGGAACAGGCGATAGACATGCCCGCCCGATCCACTGGGAAACCCGACCCTCTGCCAAAGGGGAAGAGGCCGATTACTCCAGTTTGAGCAACTGGGTCAGCTTGCCATTGCGCTCGAGAGTCATCAGCTCCGAACAGCCGCCGATATGGATGCCGTTGATGAAGATCTGCGGCACGGTATGCGCACCGCCTGCGCGCGAGATCATCTTCTGCCGTTTGCTGCGGGAAACCGCATCAATCTCGGTATAGGCGACCTTCCTGCTCTTCAGGATTGACTTCGCCCGCGAGCAATAGCCGCAATAGGGAGTGGTGTAGATTTCGACTTTGGCCATCACGCAGCCCTCTTGCTGGATGTGGGGGCATTTGCCCCCACGCTGTCAGACCGTCGCGTCGACGGTGATCTCGGGCGTAACGTCAATGGTGACACCCGCCTTCTTGGCCAGATTGCCGATCATGCAGACCTTGTCGGCACGGGCGATCGCGGCTTCCGCTGCGCTGCGGTCATCCTCGGTCGCATTGGCGCTCAAAACCAGCTTGGCAGTGTGATGGATCGCGAATTCCTCGCCCGATGCCTTGGCTTGCGTGTCAACCGCAAGGGTCTGGACGGGGATGTTCTGCTTGGCGGTGATTGCACGCAGGGTCAGGGTGAAACAGGCCTGCGTGGACGAGGTGAACAGCGTCTTGGGATCGGTGCCCGCGCCCGAACCGCCGTATTCGGTCGGGATGCCGATGCCCGCTTCGAGGTTCTTGCCGGTGATCTTGCCTTCGCCGTCAAAGCCGCCTTGCCAGGTGGCGCTCAGGGTGATGTCGCTCATGGTCTATTTCCTTATCTATATGCGGGTTGGGTAATCAGGCCGCGTTCACGGCCTTGACATATTTTGCTTTGGGGTTCAGCCCGACAACCATATCGACGGGCTGGCCGTCCTTCATGATCACGACGGTCGGCACCGAGCGGATGCCGAAGGTGCCTGCGATCTCGGGCGCTTTGTCGATATCGATCTCGGCGAAGCCGGCGCTGTCCTTCATCTCGGCGGCGACCTCGTTAAAGACCGGCTCGAGTGCGATACAGGGGCGGCACCATGTGGCCCAGAAGCGCAGGACTTTCACACGGCCGGGGGTGTCCATGAACTCGGCAAAATTAGCGATATTGAGGCTGGTTACATCCTTCGACATTTCTGTCTCCTTCTGATGTGTGACAAACGGGTGGGACGCCTTAATGGGACGCCGCATCGGATGGCGGCCCGCATGTGGCGCCGCCTGGCAGCCCTGCATGGGCCATATGGATCGATGCCCTATACCCGGGCACCGACCCTGAGGTGGTAAGCTTTCGGTGCATTCCTAGTGTGCCCCTTTACTTGCATTCTCGGTTGTTTTCAGCATATATGCTTTTAATGCGGGAGTTTAATTTTTTATTCGGCATCATTATATATTCTAAATAGAAATAAATGGAGTATCGAATGGAAATTAAGGAACTGCGCTGTTTCCTGCGCGTGGCGGAGACGCTCAATTTCAACCGTGCCGCGGAGATGCTGAATATGAGCCAGCCGGTGGTCACGAAGACCGTGGCGCAGCTTGAGCACAAGCTGGGGGTGAAGCTCTTCGAGCGCACCACGCGGCGTGTGGCGCTGACGGCGGCGGGGGTTGTGCTCAGGCGTGAGGCGGACGGGCTCTTGGCCCATCTCGATCAGGTGCAGCGCTCGGTCCGCCATGCGATTGCCGAGGAAAGCGGACGCTTTGCCATCGGCGTGACGCCCCTGGCGATGCAGACGGTGTTTCCTGCGGTGATGCGCGGCTTCCGCGCGCGCCATCCCGAGATCGACCTCCAGATCCACGAGATGCCCAGCGATGCGCAGGTCAGACAGCTTCTGGCTGCCGAGATCGACGCGGCCTTTCTGCTGTTGCCCGCCGCTGATCCGGCGCTGGAGGTGCAGGAGATCCATACCGAGCAGATGCGTCTGGCTGTTCCCAAGAGCCATCCCCATCTGAAAACGCTCGGCAATGCGCCGCTGCCGCTCTCGGCTTTTGCGGGCGAGACCTTTATCATTCCGCCGCGCGCACAGAATCCGGGCGTGCATGACGAGATCATCCGTGCCTGCTCGGTCGCGGGCTTCCGGCCCAAGGTCAAGGACTGCACCGAGGGCCAGAGCTGCCTATGTCTGGTGGAAGCGGGAATGGGGGTCAGTTTTGTGACCAACCGCATCGATTGTGCGGCAAGCGATGATATGCGGATCGTCGATCTGGAAGATCCGGCTCCCTCGCTTTGCGTGGCTCTGGCATGGCGCAAGGATGACCCTTCGGCGCTGTTGCAGGTGATCCGCGATCTGGCACTGGAAGAGGCGGTCGTCTGACCGCCTCCTGTTTTATTATTCGTCTTCGGGCATTCAGGCGGCTTCGGGGCACTCCCCGCCATTTCCTGCGCGCAGGCTGGCACAATGGCGGCGGTCGATCCCTGCGCTGACAACAGCCAGCGCGAGCCCTACCAGCACCACGATGCCCGCAACCGGCCCCGTCATGCCGAGCCCCAGATGGTCGACAACCCAGCCGCCGCCCCCCGCACCGAGGGCAATCCCGAGATTGAAGGCCGAGATATTCATGCTCGAGGTCGCATTGACCGCACGCGGCGCGATCATGCTGGCCTGATTGACGGCGTAGAGCTGCAGGATGGAGACCGACCCGAACGCCACGATCCCCCAGACCATCACCAGAGGCACCATTGTCCAGAGGCTGCCCGAGAACGGAATCAGCAGCAAAAGCGCCACCGCCATCACGCCATAGATCCCCAGAAGAACCGGCATCGCGCCGGTCCTGTCGGCAAGGCGCGCACAGATCAGGTTACCGATCGCCACGGCCACCCCGTAGAAGAACAGGAGCGTGCCGATCCCATTGGGCGTCATGCCGGTAAATGTCTCGAGGATCGGCGAAAGATAGGTGAAGGCCACGAACGAGCCGCCATAACCCACCAGTGTGATCGCAAAGAGAAGCGCCAAGCGCGGCTTGAGCACCACCGACATCTGTTCAAGGAACGAGGCAGGTGCCGGACGCTCGATATTATTCGGCAAAAGACGCGCCAGGGCGAGGATCGAGATGACCCCGATGGCGGTCACCGCGATGAAGGTTGCGCGCCAGCCGAAGAAATTGGCGATGAACGTGCCCAGCGGCACACCCGAGATCAGCGCGAGCGTAATGCCGGTGAACATGGTGGCAATCGCCTGCCCGGCTTTTTCTTTGGGCACCAGCTGGGCGGCAACCACAGTGGCCACCGAATAGAACACCCCCTGTACGACACCCGAAAGGATGCGGCCCAGAAGGAGCATGTTGAAGCTCGGCGCAAGGGCCGAGAGCGTATTGGCGATGATGAACAGCCCCATAAGGCCAAGCACCAGCTTCTTGCGGTCGAACCGCCCCGTCAGGGCGGTCAGTAGCGGTGCTGCAACCGCCACGGCAAGGGCATAGATGCTGACGGTCAGACCTGCGGTGGCAAGGCTGACATCTGTATCGCGGGCGATCTGCGGCAGGATCCCGACAATGACGAATTCCGCCATCCCGATAGCCAGCGCCGCAGCCGTAAGAGCCCAGACTCCGATAGGCATGAGTAACTCCGAATAGATTGGAAGCCCGCGGCAAGGCGGGCGGATACCCGGAGAGATAGGGGAAGGAAGCGCGTTTGATAAATTCTACATCGGAATTGGAAATACATCGGAAGCGTAATTAATGCAGCCGTGTATAATATCCGTTCTCTGCCATGGCTTTTCGTTCTCCCGTCCAGGCAGGTAGCTGCTTTTGGGGAGAGGGCGGGAAACCAGGTATGGATATGTTTCGGGTTCGCTCGCGGCAGAGGGGCCCCGCTCCGGAGCAAGGGTCGGGATCACGATAAGCGGCCTCACTTCAGGTTTGTGCAGGGGCCAGCATGTCATCCTTCTCTATCGGGAGCATAATCGGGCGGTGGATATGAAGTCGGCTCGTATGGGGATGCCGAGCATCGGACATACTGTCGCCACGGAGTGTGCAAGCCCTATGACTTGTACACAGGTGGGCGCCCCAAGGCCATTTAATCAAAATGGTATGTGGCGGAGACGAAGGGATTCGAACCCTCGATACCGTTCCCGGTATACTCCCTTAGCAGGGGAGCGCCTTCGACCACTCGGCCACGTCTCCGTCGACCCGTATAGCCGACCAACTAACGGACATACAAGAGCAAGTTTTAGAATTTGGACAAAAAAACAAAAGCGCCTGCAAGCTCCTGAAAAGAGCCGAAAACACATCAGGCCCGAACGTATCCTGACAGAAGATTGTCTGCGCTTCCCATCCGGGTTTCGATCTGTTCTGGTGCCAGAAGTTGATTTCGCTGTGGCGGAGCCGGCTGTGTGGTTGCCGTGATCGAGATGCAGTCTCGGTTCGGATGATATGTGCTGCTTTCCTTGCGGGACATCTCCATCGCTCGGGAGGTGAGGGCGGAAAGATCAGGGAAAGACGCATAAGGTGCAAAAGACCAAACGGGTGGGAGATGGATTTCTACACGGCCGCGCTATGTCTGACTCAGGTTCGATCTGAGGGCGCGCATATGCGGATGAAGAAAAAGACGGATCTGCCGAGCAAGATCTGCCCTGTCTGCCAGCGCCCCTTTGTCTGGCGGAAGAAATGGGAGCGTGACTGGGAGCATGTGCTCTATTGCTCGGAGCGCTGCCGGAGACAGTCCAAGGGCAAGCCGGCAACCGCTCAGGAGGCGGGGTGACGCCCATGTGCGGACGGATCATCGACCCCAATCTCCGTAATACGGAAGCCGATTTCACCCAGCTCAAGATCGACCCGATCCAGCGTCGCTACAACGTCAAGCCGACGCAGGACGTTGTGATTTTGGGGAAAGACCCGCTTGTGGCGATGCAGGCGCGGTGGTGGCTGGTGCCTTCGTGGCACAGGGGTGTCTTGGAGGACTGGAAAGCCACGACTTTCAATGCGCGGATCGAGGAGGCGCGGGACAAGCCGAGCTTCCGGCAGGTCTGGCGCCATGGCCGCTGTCTGATCCCCGTGGGCGGGTTCTACGAATGGAGCGGGCCCAAAGGGGCGCGACGGCCGACTGTTGTCCTGCCCTCCGGTAATGAGGAGAATTTCTACCTAGCGGGGCTCGCGAGCCGCTGGGGCGATCTTCTGACCTGCACCGTCATGACCCGCGCGGCCAATGCCGCAATGGCGCCCATCCATCACCGGATGCCGTTGATGCTTGATGCCAGAGAGCGCGAGCTCTGGCTTTCGGGCGCTGGTGATCCGGATCTTGGGGCGGCGCCCCGCTTCCGGTACCGTCCGGTCGCGCCCTTCGCGCTGGAGGCGGACGGGCCGGAGCTTCTCGAGCCCTTCGATTGACCGTAAGTTAAGCGGACCTATTTTCTGCCGGAAACTATCCGCAAGATCGGATCAGCGATTGTATCGTCCCCTGATCCCTGTAATTGTCCGACGGTGTAAAAGGAGCAGGTTCATCGCAATGTATCCAAGGGCACAATTTCTGCAACCTGACGATCCCATGTCGGATGTCATTGCTGCGTTCGACTGGACATCGACCCCTTTGGGACCGATACATCAATGGCAGCCCGAATTGCGCACCGCCGTATCCATGATGCTCGCATCGAATTTCCCCAAAGCGATCGTCTGGGGGCCGGAGAGGATAACCATTCACAATTCCGCTTTCACGCCGATCCTCGGCGAGAAGGGGCTGGGCATCGGGCGGGGGTTTCACGAGATATGGTCGGAAGCCTGGGCCGAGATCGGGCCGATCTGGGAACGCGCGATGGCGGGCGAGGCGACGTTCATCGAGGATTTCAAGCTGCGGATCGAACGCAACGGGTATCCCGAGGACGCGCATTTCACCTTCTGCTATAGCCCGATCCGCGCCGAGAACGGACAGGTGCTGGGTATGCTGGATACGGTTGTCGAGACCTCGAAATCCGTTGATGCGATGGCACAAGCCGAGGTCGCCAATGCCGAGCTTGGCCACCGCATGCGCAATATGATCACCATTATAAGTAGTATGGCCCGCCACAGCTTGCGCGGCAGCCCCGAAATCGAGGCGATGTCGCGCGCCTTCTGCGAGCGGCTGGCGGCGCTGAGCGAGGCGCAGAGTCTTTTGGCGCATGGGGCCAAAAATGCGACCACCGTCGAGGCGCTGGTGAAACGCATCTGCGACGGTCGTGTGGTGACTGCCGATGCTCTGGTCATGAGCGGCCCTCCGGTCGTCATCGGCAGCCGTCAGGCCACTGCGCTGTCGCTGGCGGTCAATGAGCTGATCACCAATGCCATGAAATATGGGGCACTCTCGGTCGAGAACGGAAAGGTTTCTGTCGATTGGGGCATCGAGGGCGAAGAGTTCGTGTTTGCATGGGGCGAGCGCGATGGTCCGCCCGTGGCGGCTCCAGAGCGATCAGGCTTCGGTTCGAAACTTCTCGAACGCATCGTTCCGGCGAGTTTCATCGGCAAGGCAAGCGTAACCTACGCGCCCGAAGGCACCCGCTACGTTTTGCGCTCGAGCCGGCAGACCCTCGAGTAATCGCGTCCCGGAATAAAGCCGGCCCATGACGGACCACATCCTGCGGGTAGGGCAGGCCGCCTTTGGTCACAGCCCCCCGAGAACTTGGGCGGCGCTGTGATCTGCTGCGGGCCACCGGGGCGGCGCACAGGGCGGGCCACGACGCCACGAGTTTCGGGCTTGAGCCTCTTTCCGTTGCATCCTGACATGTTTTCCCCGAGCGGGCGCCGCGGGTGGAACTTCGTTTTATGGGCATCGTTGCATTGGCATGTAACAGAACAGGTGCTCTCTTGACCCAAAGATATACTCTCCCGCATCGCATCGGTATGGGCGGTGTGCCCATTGGTAACGAGTTCCGCGTCACGACCGACCGGCAGGCGGCAGACACGCTGAGCACGGCGTGGGAAGCCGGTATCCGCTATTTCGATGTCGCGCCGCATTACGGTCTGGGTGTCGCGGAACGACGCTATGGTCAGTTCCTGCATCATCAGCCGCGCGACAGTTTTGTGCTTAGTTCCAAGGTGGGACGGCTGTTGAAGGCGGGTCCGGCATATCGCAACCAGACTCTGATGCCCTACTCGCCGTCGCCCAATATCGAGATCTACGACTACAGCCGTGACGGGACGCTGCGTTCGATCGAGGATACGCTCCAGCGCACGGGGCTTGACTGTATCGATGTGGTTTTCGTGCATGATCTCTCTCCCGACAACGAGTCCGCCCTGCCTAAACCGTGGCTCGAGCTTTGGCCCGAAGCGGTGGAGGGATGTTTCGCCACACTATGTGACCTGCGTGATCAGGGCGTGATCAAGGCCTGGGGCATGGGGGTCAACAGCCCCGAACCGATCCTGAAAGCAATGGAGGATAGCGACCCCGATCTGCATCTGATGGCGAGCCAGTATTCCTTGATCGAGCATGACTATCCGGTCGAGACGGTGTTTCCCAAGGCGCGCGAGCGAGGCAATAGCTTCGTTATCGGCTCGGCACTGAATGCGGGCTTCTTGGCGGGGGTCCATCGCTATCATTATGGCCCCGAAAGCGGCGTGATCGCGAAGGAGCGGCTCGACAAGCGCCGCCGTCTCGCCGAAATTGGCTATGATCACGGGATCGATCTTCTGGCGGCAGCTCTCCAGTTTGCCCATGCGCCCGATGTGGCGCAGGCCGTGGTCGTCGGGATGGCGCGTCCCGATGAGGCGATCAACGATCTGGTGGCTATGGATACGCCGATTCCGCCAGCCTTCTGGAGCGATTTGCGGTCCGCGGGGCTCATCCATCCGGACGCCCCGACACCTGCATAAGTGGCAGGGACGACAGCTGTCTCGGCGGGTTGATACGGGCCGTCCGGACAGGGCGAGCCGTCGAGGAGCCTGATCTTTTGTCACGGAATGGCGACGCCTGTTCCGTGGCGGGCTCCCCCGTAACGTGAGTTCCAGATTCATCGGGCATCACAGCGCCGATCTGGCATGCGCGGCCCCGTCTTGACCTTCGGGCTCTATGCCGTGTGGTGTATCCTGAAATACTAGCGCAGGCTCTCTCGAACGCCTGGTATTGGCCTACTCCTTTCAATCCGGCCCGTCTTGTGTTCGGACCGGCCTCGGACCTTGTATGGATGGCCCCTTGGCTAGAGCTTTGTTTGGGTTTGGCAGTCTGGTCGGTCGCGGCGATGTATACGGCGTCAATCTGCTGCATTGTGGCTGCCCGTCTTGATGAAGTCAGCCGGCAGACCGGTCCCGATCAATGGCACGCGTTCAAAAGCGTCTCGGTCCGAACTGGGGTGAGGCGGGGATGCGCCATGTGTTCGAGCATGCCGCCGAACGGCGGCGTATTACCTTCCCTGTGCCATCACCTCACATTGCGCCTCACCGTCTCTGAGCCTGCCGACCTGACGCCGACGACGGTTCTCTGTTTTCATGCCTGCGCGGCCGAGTAGTTCTCGCCGCTTCGGATCAGCGCTTGGATCGTCCGGGCCATGCGGTTGGCCAGCACGGATCGCGACCAGCTTTACCGGTTTGCGCTCAAGCATTCTGACCAGCCAGTCAGATCCTGCATCAGAGGCTCCCGCTCCCGAATGCGCTCATGTCGGGCGTCGTTGCGGCAAACGCACCGGACGAGATAGGGCCCGGCCCAGGTAGCGTCGCCAACCGCCGCGCCAGCGCGTCGCCGGCTTCACCGGAACGAAGCGCCTGATCGGACGCGTCACCGCTTCGCAGATTGCTTCGGCATCGACCGCTTCCGTCTTTCCTTTCTTCGCGTAGGGCTTCACGTAAGCCGGTGGTATGAGCCGGACCTCATGTCCTCGGGTCAGCAATTTCCCGCCCCTAGATGATGCGCCCTACCGCAGGCTTCCATTCCGACGAGACACGGCTCCAAGCGCGAGAAGCAAAGCGGCAATTATGTCCGCCGCAGTTGGCGGCGACAGAGAACCTTGCCCTCCGCATCGAGGCCGCGAACCTGAAAGACATTCCTGGCCAGATCGAGGTCGATCATAATAGGCCGTCCCATGGATGGCGCCTCCCGGATGGCTGTAACCAGACACACCTTGGCACAATGCGATGCCGTTGTGGGGCCTGCCTCATCATCAATGGCGGCTCGATCCGCACCATCGCACACCATCGTGCGCACACCATCGTGGTTGAGGAAGTTTGTGCCGCTAGGGCGCGTCGATCAGCGGTGCGGGCCTTTCGGCGGCTCTTCGGAAAGAACGGTTCGAGCCGCTCCATTCGCGCGGCGCAACGCCAGTAAGGCATGTTTCATCGTTCAGGTCTTGTTGCCGCGGCCGCTTGTCGCCTCCCTCGAAGAGAAGGACATTCTGGCCGCTGCTGCCTCAGGCACTGCGGGGCGCCGTTGGCGGTGCGCCCAAAGGCGGTCTGCCACCGATCTTCAGGCTTGTGCACGAGGTCGTCACCTGTGCGTCGTCGTAGCGGCACGCATTTGAAGCGGAGTCATGCTTTTCATGTGAATAAAACCGTGGCAGAGGGGGACATGACCGTTCGTATGCCGACATTCGCCGCGCTGATCCTTGGCCTGTGCCTTGCATGGGCGAGCGTTCTTTCGGCGGCAATGATGGCGCCCACGCAAGACAGTCTCGCGCGGGAGGCCCATGTGCTTCTCCACGATCCGCTCGCGGGCGGCATCTGCGGCGAGACCCCGCATGGGGCGGGATATCACTGCCCGTTCTGCCACAGTTTGCCCGATGCCCCGCGCCCCGAATTCGTAACGGTCGAAGGCCGGTTCGTGGCGCAGGACAGGTGGCGGGCGGGTGAGGGGCTGCGCGGGACCGGTTCGGCACAGAGGTCCGCCCATGGCATCAGGGCACCCCCCGGGAGCGTCTGACTGACCAGATGTCTCTCCCCCGCGCGGCCCGTGCGGGGTGCCCTTTTGCATGTCCGCAGAACAGGACTGCCCGGTCGTGGCGTCCGGCGGACCCTATGGATATTCCAGATGACCGAACTCTCTTCGCGTGCGGGTAGCTCCGCACTCTATCGCGCCGTGTGGCGCTGGCATTTCGTCGCGGGGCTCGTCGTCCTGCCCTTCGTGCTGATCCTCGCGGTGACGGGCGGGATCTATCTCTTCAAGGACGAGATCAACAACGCGGCCTATCACAAGCTGCGCTTTGTGGCACCGGCCGAAGATGCACTGTCGCCCTCGCGGATCGTGGCGGCGGCGCTCGATGCCCATCCGGGCACGCTCAAGGCCTATGCGCCTGCCCCTGCCGCCGACCGTAGCGCCGAGGTGGATATAATGGGCGCGGACGGGCTGCGCGACACGGTCTATGTCAACCCCCATGACGGGGCCGTGCTGGGCACGCTCTGGGATGGGGGGGCTTCGGGCAGCCCCGCGATGTCGCTCGTGCGCAGGCTGCATTCGCTCGACTATGTCGGCTGGTTCGGGAACCGGCTGATCGAGGCGGCGGCAGGCTGGATGATCCTTCTCGTGGGCTCGGGCATCTATCTCTGGCTGCCGCGCGGACGGCAGCATCTGGGGACCGTGCGGATCAAGGCCCGCCGTGGTCGTCCGTGGTGGCGGGATCTGCACGCGGTGACGGGGATCTATACCGGTATCTTCATTGTGTTTCTGGCCCTGACCGGCCTGCCGTGGTCGGACGTCTGGGGCGGCAAGTTCTACGAGTTCGCTTATGCCCTCGGGCTGGGTATGCCTGATGGCTACTGGTCCGATCTGCCCCGCTCGACGGTCCCTACCGGAGAGGCTGTCGAGCGCGCGCCCTGGATCATGGAGCGCCAGCCGATCCCGCAATCACCGCTGCCCGAGGCAATGGGTGCCCATGCGGGTCACCATGCCGGAGTGGCGGCGCAGGGCCCCGTTGGCGTGCCGATGCGCCTTGATCAGGTGGTGGCCGAGGTCGAGGCGCTCGGGCTCGTGCCGGGCTATTCGCTCTCGATGCCGGAAGGACCGACAGGTGTCTTCTCGGCCTCGGTCTATCCCGATACCATCCAGGACGAGCGGGTGATCCATCTCGACCAGTATTCGGGCGCTGTGCTCTATGATGCCGGTTTCGCGGATCTCGGGGGGCTGGGGCGTTGGGCCGAATGGGGGATCAGCGTGCATATGGGGCAGGAATGGGGGCTGGCCAACCAGATCGTGCTGGCGCTCGCCTGTCTTGCGATGATCGGGCTGTGTCTTTCGGGCGCAGTCATGTGGTGGAAGCGCCGTCCGGTCGGTGGGCTCGGTGTGCCCGCTTTGCCGGATGACGGGCGCATCCCGCGCGTGCTGCTGGTGATGGCGCTTGCTGCTGGGATCTTCTTTCCGCTGGTGGGGCTGTCGATGCTGGTGCTCGTGGCGGTCGAACTCGTGGCCTATGTCGCGCGCAGACGGATCGTGCCGAGCTGACGTGAAAACCCGCGATGCGACCGATGGAGGGCTGGCCCTTCATCGGGCTCCCGGTGGTGCCTCTTCCGGCAGCGCGTCCGAGTTGGCCGGATGACGGCTCGGGCGGTCATGACAGGCCGCAACGCTTGATTTACCTTAAGTCAGCTTATCGATAGCGCGCCTCACATCGCTCGTGAGAGCGGTGTGCGTCTTTCGGTATAAGCCGAAAGCCCGAGTGATAAGCGGAGAGGCAGCAGCGGCCTTTTGGAGGGAGCGGACCGGTTGGCGCTGCCGGTCGGCGAGATATGGGCAGAGCAGCAAACCGCGTGCGGGGGGCCAAGCCTTCCGGCCCTGCCGGACGGATCAGAGCGCCAGAGGCTCGGTTGGGCCGCTCTCCTCGAATTCCCACGAGGCAGACCACGTCTCCTCCCGCCCCTCCAGCCGGAGATAGTTCCGCTGCGCGACATAGCGGCGCGCCTGTCCGGGCGGTGGCGCTATGCGGATCGGGTGGCCCTCCAGCGGGGCCTCGCCCAGCCATGCGAGCGCACCCAGCAGGTTGGCCCAGGCGCGGGGCGGGGCACGATGGGCGATCCCCGAGGCTACCAGCTGTTGCAGTGATCTCCCCGCCGCGAAATCGATGCGGCCTCTCGTGGCCAGATGGATCTCGCCTGAAAGCACCGTCAGGCGATGCCCGTCCTCGAGCACCATCGACCGCGCGAGCCGGAGCATCCGCTGCCACTCGGCGCGATGGGCGCGGCTCTGCCACTGGTCGCGCAGATCATCCTCGTATTTCTGCATGCTGGGCGTCAGAACCATCAGCGCCTCGAGGACCGAAAGCCTCGGCCCCAGAAGCGGGACGCTCGACATCAGGAACGTGTGTCCGCGCATCTTGCGGGCGGCTTCCTCCTCCATCATGGCCCAGCCGCCTTGCCCCATGATCGCGCGGCGGCTGCGCTCGGAGCGCAAATCCGGTGCGATGATGCGTAGTCCTCCGGTCTCGACGCGCCAGCCGAGATGCTGCCCGAGGGGGTCGCTAAAGCGGCGCGGCAGATCGCCGTCCGCGGCAGCCTGCTGGAAGATCAGGAAGCTCTCGCGGGCGGCCGAGAACAGTGTCTGGCCAATTGCCGAATGTGTTTTGGCCGCAGGAAGCGAGCCCCAGCCATCGCAGATATCGTGGTCATCCCATTGCATGAGAGAGGGCACGCGGGCCGCGATCCAGGCGAATTCCGGCGCGGCATAGAGCGTGGAATAGCGTTCGAAGAACGCCTCTTTAAGATGGTCCCGCAGGCCCGCCAGCTCGGGCTCTGACGGATCTTCGGGCACCTCCTCCGGCCAGCGCTCGGTCAGGGCATGGCCATCGGTAACCTCGTCCGCGTAGACCTGATCGCCGCCATGCAGCAAAAGCACGAAGGGGCGTGCACGATGATCCTCCCGCAGACGGGCCCACATGGCATTGCGTTCGGAGCCTTCCCGCAGCAGATCGCCGATCTCTTCGCCATTGCAGGACACATAACCGATGCGGGGCGCATCCGAATACTCGCATGAGACGGGATATCGGGTGCCGTTCCACTCATAGCCGGTTCGGCTTCCCAAAGGCAGGCCGAACCGCGCCCGCCAGACCACCGCCTTGGCGAAATGCGCCAAGGGCGTCGCCTTTATGGCGGTGTCTCCGACATAGATATCGGGGACGGTAACGCCCTCGGGCGCGATGAAGAGGGCCGCGATCTTGCACGAGGTCTCGGTGATCTCGTCCAGAAAGAGAATGGGGCCAGTGATCGGAGTTATGCTCATTGTGGTTATATAAGCACTGATGCGCGCCACTCCAGAGAGGGCCCCGCGAAATCCACCGGCCTAACCGGATGCGCGGCGGATGCGGGCCGGCGGTGGCGGGCCGGCGCTAGCCGCCGTGTGGCTGCGGGCTCAGCGCTTCTTGCGGCGCTGCACATTGCCGCCGCGCTGGCCGGGGCGACCGGCGGTCGAACGGCCACGGGCATTGGTGGCGGCATCGGAGGCTTCCTCCACCGCCGATTGCCGTGCCATCGGATCATCCGAGACGGCAAGCTCCACAGCCTCCAGCCGCTTGACCTCGTCGCGCAGGCGGGCAGCTTCCTCGAATTCGAGGTTCTCGGCGGCCTTGCGCATCTCGATGCGCAGACTGTCGAGATGCGCCTGCAGGTTGGCACCCGGCTTGACCTTGTCGACCTTGGCGGTAACGCGCGACATGTCGGTGTCGCCCTGATAGAGCCCCGCCAGCACATCCTCGACATTCTTGCGCACGGTCTGCGGCGTGATGCCATGCGCCTCGTTATAGGCGATCTGTTTGGCACGGCGGCGCTCGGTCTCGTCCATAGCGGCCTGCATGGAGCCGGTGATCTTGTCGGCATACATGATGACACGGCCATCGGAGTTCCGCGCGGCGCGCCCGATGGTCTGGATCAGCGAGGTGGTCGAACGCAGGAAGCCTTCCTTGTCGGCATCGAGGATCGCGACCAACCCGCATTCGGGGATATCGAGCCCCTCGCGCAGGAGGTTGATGCCGATCAGCACGTCGAACGCCCCGAGCCGCAGATCGCGCAGGATCTCGATCCGCTCGATCGTGTCGATATCGCTATGCATATAGCGCACCCGCACGCCCTGTTCATGAAGATATTCGGTCAGATCCTCGGCCATGCGTTTGGTCAGCGTGGTGACCAGCGTGCGCAACCCCTTGGCCGAAACCTTGCGGATCTCGTCAAGCACATCATCGACCTGGGTGTCGACGGGCCGGATCTCGATTACCGGATCCAGAAGGCCGGTGGGGCGGATCACCTGTTCGGCAAAGATCCCGCCGGTCTGCTCCATCTCCCATTTCGAGGGCGTGGCCGAGACGAAGATCGACTGCGGACGCATCGCGTCCCATTCCTCGAATTTGAGGGGGCGGTTATCCATGCAGGATGGCAGGCGGAACCCGTGTTCGGCCAGTGTAAACTTGCGCCGGTAGTCGCCGCGATACATGCCGCCGATCTGCGGCACGGTGACGTGGGATTCATCGGCAAACACGATGGCATTATCGGGGATGAACTCGAACAGCGTGGGCGGCGGCTCGCCCGGTGCACGGCCCGTGAGATAGCGCGAATAGTTCTCGATCCCGTTGCACACGCCTGTGGCCTCGAGCATCTCGAGGTCGAAATTGGTGCGCTGCTCCAGCCGTTGGGCCTCGAGGAGCTTGCCCTCGTCATTGAGCTGCTTGAGCCGGAGCCCCAGCTCCTTGCGGATGCCTTTGGTGGCCTGATTGAGGGTGGGCCGGGGCGTCACATAGTGGCTGTTGGCATAGATCCTGATCTGCTCGAAACTGTCGGCTTTGGCACCGGTCAGCGGATCGAATTCGGTAATCGCTTCCAGCTCCTCGCCAAAGAAGGAGAACCGCCATGCACGGTCTTCCAAGTGGGCCGGCCAGAGATCCACCGTATCCCCCTTCACGCGGAACGATCCGCGCACGAAGGCTGCATCAAGGCGCTTATATTGCTGCGCCACCAGATCGGCGAGGAACTTGCGCTGCTCGTAAAGCTCGCCCACCTTCAGATCCTGGGTCATGGCCGAATAGGTCTCGACCGAACCGATACCGTAGATGCACGAGACCGAGGCCACGATGATCACATCGTCCCGCTCCAGAAGGGCGCGGGTGGCCGAGTGGCGCATCCGGTCGATCTGTTCGTTGATCTGGGATTCCTTCTCGATATAGGTGTCCGAGCGGGCGACATAGGCCTCGGGCTGGTAGTAATCGTAATAGGATACGAAATACTCGACGGCATTCTCTGGGAAGAAGCCCTTGAACTCGCCGTAAAGCTGGGCGGCCAGCGTCTTGTTGGGCGCAAGGATGATCGCGGGGCGCTGCGTCTCCTCGATGATCTTGGCCATGGTGAAGGTCTTGCCGGTCCCCGTTGCCCCCAGAAGCACCTGATCGCGCTCGTCGTCGCGCACGCCCTGGCTCAGCTCGGCAATTGCCGTTGGCTGGTCGCCTGCGGGCGAGAATTCCGAATGCATCACGAAACGCCGCCCGCCTTCCAGCTTGGGCTTGGTCAGCACATCGGGGCGTTCGGTGGGGAGATTGGTGTTGTTATGGGGCATGAACCTCTACCTATCGGGGCTGCGCCTTAGATGTGGCCCGAGGGGGGCGGCTTTCAAGAGGTGCTGCTTGCCGTCTGGGCGGATGTTCACGATATTTTCTCGCGCGGGTCAATGCCAAAAGGTCCGGATCGCGCGAACCGGACCTTTCTTGCGCATAGGAGCAGCCGTTACAGGGCCAGAACCTCTTCCAGCGTGTCCAGAAGCCAGTCGGCATCGGCTTGCGAGAAGACCAGTGGCGGGCGGATCTTGAGCACATTGGCCGCGGGGCCGGTGGCCGAGATCAGCACGCGGCGTTTGCGCATCTCGTTGACGATGGTCGCCGCTTTCGTCGCATCGGGGGTCTTTGCCGCGCGGTCGCTGACCATCTCCACCCCGATATAGAGGCCTGCGCCGCGCACATCCCCGATGCTGTCATGGGTCTTGGCCATAGCCGCGATCCCCTCGCGCAGCACCGCGCCGATCTTGCGCGCATTCTCTTGCAGCCCCTCGCCAATCAGCACCTCGCGGGTGGCATTGGCCGCAGCCATCGCCACGCCATTGCCGCCGAACGTATTGAAATAGCGCATATCACGGCCAAACTCGGCCACCACCTCGGGGGCCACCGCAATGGCCGCCACGGGGAAGCCGTTGCCCATCGGTTTGCCCATCGAGATGATATCGGGGTCGATCCCGTGGCGCTGGAAGCCCCAGAACGCCTCGCCCGAGCGGCCAAAGCCCGATTGCACCTCATCCGCAATGAACAGCCCGCCCGCAGCATGGACCGCCTCGATCACCGGCTTGAGCACCTCGGGGGTGGCATAGACGCCGTCGGAGGAAAACAGGCTATCGGCGACAAAGGCCGCCAGCCCGTCGCCATGGCGTTTGAGAAGATGCGCCTCGCGGGTGATCGCCTCGGCCATCATCCGGCCCAGTGTTGCGGGGTCGTGGCGGTAGCTGTCGGGGGCGGGGATGCGGCGCACCCATGTGCCCAAGGGTGCATTCTCGCCCAGCGAGGGCGAGAAGCCCGCCGTCAGTTCCGAATTGCCGTGATAGGCCTCTTCGGTGACGATGATCCCCCGCCGCCCCGTATGGTGTTTGGCGATGCGCAGCGCCAGATCATTGGCCTCTGATCCCGTGCAGGTGAACATCATATGCCCTTCCGCCCCGATCCGCCCGCCGAAACTGGGCAGCATCGCCTCGGCATAGCTCAGGATACCCTCCTGTATATAGCGGGTATGGGTGCAAAGCGTGGACATCTGGCGATGCACCGCCTCCACCACATGCGGATGGCAATGGCCGACCGAGACCACGTTGTTATAGGCGTCGAGATATTCGCGCCCCTGACTGTCCCAGAGCCGCGTGCCCTGACCACGGCAGACCTCGACCGGCTCCTGATAGAAGAGCCGGTAGGCGGGGCCGAGCAGCCGCGAGCGCCGCTCGATCGCGTGGCGGAGCGCGGGGTCGAGATGGTCGAGGCTGTTCGGGTCGAAGGCATTGACCATTTTGCCGCCCGTCTGTGCGGGCAGGGGGGAGACGACATTCATGGGAAGGTCCTTGGAGTGGCTTTACAGAAGGCGGGTGGAGAGTTTGGCGGGGTCCTGACACAGATACCAGTCGAGCTGGGCCCAGCCCTGATTGGTATTGCGCAGGATATAGGTGCGGTTCTCGGGGAATTTCTTGGCCCGCCAGAGGGTCAGCAGCGCGCGGGTGACCACGCGGGCAAAGACCAGATGCGGCAGCAGCCGGCGCTCGGTGGGGCCGAGGGGCGCATGGGCGATATGGCCCTCGAAGAGCCGCGTGGCTCCGGTGAACATCTCCTCATGGCCCAGTTCTGTCTCGTCGCGCGGCAGCTGGTTGAGCATCGCGGTCGAGAGGTCAATGGCCACGGCTGTTTCCACCACATCGCCGAAATCGATGATGCCGGTCAGCGATTGCGCCCGGGTGCGGTCCACAAGGAGATTGGAGCGGCTGAAATCATTATGCAGGATCTGGCGGGGCAGGGCGTTGATCCGGTCTGCCATCGCGGTGATCTGGTCGAAGGCCATGGTGAGCGGTTTGCGCTGGCGCGGGTCGTCCACATGGTCCAGGAGCCCCGCAAGCGCCGGCAGGTGGCGCACATCCCATGCGATCTGGCGGGCGGCAAAGGGGTGGCGGAAATCGGCCATGGCCAACCGCAGCCGCGCGTTGATCTCGCCGATCCGGTATTGCTCGGCGGCCACGGGGGGGAGGGTATCGAGCACATCGCCCTCGAGATAGCTCATCATCCGTGCAAGGCGTGGCCCATCGGGGCCGGGCAGTGCCACCAAGGCACGGCCATCACGCGCGGGCAGCACCTGCGGCACCGGAAGATCGGGGGCACGGGCCTTCAGATGCAGGAGCGTTTTCACCTGAAGATCCAGCTCCTGCGCACTTTCCGCAGGATTGGCGATCTTGAAGATCAGCTTGGTGCCCGAGGAGATAAGCGCGAAAGTGTCATCCTTCTCGGTATCGAGCCGCGTCAGCTGGCCCTCGATCCCCCAGATCTCCTGCGCCAGTTTGGCGGCCTTCGAAGCTTCGATCCGCGTGCAGGCGGCGGAGAGCGCGCCGAGGTCGATCTGCGGTTGCTCGGTGATGCGGGTGTCGGTGGCGGGGGGCAAACGGGTCTCCGTTCTGGGTTAGGAATGGGAGGGGTGCAAAGCGAGTGCCTCGCGCGCGCTTCGGGTGGTGCGCGGGATTGCGCGGTTGAGATCCGCCAGATAAGGCCCCCGCGCATCGGGGCTTTGCGGGCGGTCGGCGTGGTCCTGCAGTGCCGCATCGACGATCTCGCGATAGGCGCGGGCGGTGCGCTGGGTGATGACGTTACGCGTGGCGCTATCGGCGTTCTGTGCCAGAGCCAGCTCGGCCCTCGCCTTGTGGATCATACCGTTGAACTGGGCGCGCAAGGCGCTGGCATGGGAGATGTAATCGGGCTCGATCAGACGTTGCAGACGCTCGATATCCCACCATTGATCGGGATCGGTGATCTCCTCGGGTTGGGTCCAGTCATGCGGCAGCTCGCAATCAAGCCAGAGCGGAATGAAGCCCGACAGGCAAGGCGAGGCGAGGCTTGCCCAGATCTCGCGCGGGGCATCAGGTTGCGCAGGCAGCGCCACGATCATCGAGGCGGCGGTTTCCGAGCCGAAATCGGGTTTTACCCCGTGCATGCAGACACAGGCCTGACCATCGGCACCCGGAGACCAGTCGGGGGCGCCGCCATGATCGCGCAGCACCTCGATCATCTCGCCCAGCCCGATTTTGCCTTGGGGCAGGCCCGCCACTTTCGCGCGTGACATGGCCAGCCGCGCGCGGCAGCTGGGCAGATTGGCGCGGGTGGTGTCGGTATAGGCGCGCGCCCAGTCAAAGGGCGTGCCAGCCTCGTGCCAGCCTTGCGCTGTGGCAAAGGCTTCGGCCCGATCCGAGATCAGATCATAATCGGACCCTATGGAATAGACATTGGAGATGGTGGCCCACCCCGTCACCCGCTTGGCAACCCAGTGGCGGCCTGCGCTTTCCACGACCCAGCCGGTGCGGCTATCGGCCAGAAGGAAGGCATTGTGATAGACCATCTCGCGGGTCAGCGCGGCAGCCCCGCCCTGACCATGCGCCTCGATCAGGCCGGTCAGCACCTCCAGCCCCTCATCGGCATCACAGGCGCGTTCGAGCGTCAGGCGTAACAGATCCATCCCCAGCAGGTTCGGGCCGGCACCGGCAGGCAGGCGCGACCAGACCGCCTCGTTGCCGATAGTCAGTCCGTGCTCGTTCACTCCATGCTCGAAGCCCCAGATCCACCACGGGCGCGAGCCGAGGCAGGCATGGGTGCGGCCCACCTGCGGCAGGTCGATATAGGTCGCGCGCACTCGGGCATCTGGTGCATGGGTCGCGGCCTCGACCCTCGTCAGATATTGCGCCTCGTTCGGCTCGCGGTCCGAGTTCTTGGCAAAATAGCTGCGCCCGTCTCGGGTCAGGGAGCCCAGCACCAGCATCGTATCACACATGGCAGGGCCTTATCCGAGCTTGGTCACATGGACCTTGGGCAGATGCCCTTGGTTCCATTTGCCGTCGATGGCGCGCTCGACCTGTGCCGCCAGTTGCAGCAGCAGCCCGTCATTGCCGATGGCGGCATGGACCTGCATCCCCAGTGGCAGGCCATTGGCATGGGCGGCCAGCGGCAGCGACATGCCCGGCGTGCCGCAAAGATTGTTGAGCGGCGTATAGGCGAAGAAGCCCCAAAGGTTCTGGAACCAGTCGAGCGCCGAGGGGGTCTCGGTGATCGTCAGATATTCGGTGGTGCCGATCGCGGGGGTCTCGCGTGCGGTGGTGGGCGTCAGCAGGATGTCCCAGTCCTGATAGACCGCGCCAAAGGCACGGGCGGTGGTGTTGAAATCGAGCTGCATATCGGCGCGGGTGGTGTAGCTGATATCCTTGCCCTGTTCCCAGATGCGGATATTCATCGGCTCGAAGAGATCCTCGGGCGGCGTCTCCAAGCCCTTCATCCGCAACAGGTTATTCACCACTTGCGCGAAATTCGAGATATAGCAGGTGGTCTGCGCGGCATAGGCTTTCTCGAAATCGACCTCTGGCGTGACGAATTCCACATGATGGCCGAGGCTCTCGAAAAATTCCGCCACGCGGGTCAGCTCGGCGGCAATATGGGGCGTGGCCGCATAGGGACCCCATTCATGCGAGACGGCGATCTTCAGCGGTTTCGGGTCGGCCTTGATCTGCTCGAGGAAGGGCTTTTCGGGATGCCAGAAGGGCATGAATTCGCCCGGCGCACCGCCGCGGCAATTATCGACAAAGGCCGCCGTGTCGCGCACCGTGCGCGAGATACAGCCCTGGGTCGACACGACAGAGGTGAAATCGGAATTGACCGGCGCGATGGAGAAGGTCCCGCGCGAGGATTTTAGCCCGATCGCCCCGCAGCAGCCCGCAGGGATACGGATCGAGCCGCCGCCATCGGTGCCATGCGCAAGCGGCAGCACGCCCGCGCCCACCATCACCGACGAGCCCGCCGAGGAGCCGCAGCTCGTAAAGCCCGTATCCCACGGGTTGCGGGTGACATACATCGCGGGGTTCTCGGCCGAGCTGCAGCAGCCGAATTCGGGCGTTGTGGTGCGTCCGATGATGTTGAGACCGGCCTCCTTGATCCTTGTGGTCAGGAAGGCATCACTCTGCGGGCGGTTGCCTTGCAGATAGAACGAGCCCTGTTCTTGCAGGCGGCCCGCCACGGTGGGGCCAAGGTCCTTCATCAGGAAGGGCAGGCCCGCGAAGGCGCCCTGTGGATTGGCCCCGTTGACGGTGCTGTCGGCGACCGCATCCTCGAAGACCTCGATCACCCCCGAGATCTCGGAATTGACACCATTTATGGCACGGGCGGCTTGCGATGCGACCTCCTCGGCGGTGATCTCGCCCGCCTTGATGCGCGCGGCAAGGCCCAGCCCGTCATGGGCGAACCATTCATCCCAGCTCATTACCTGCGGCTTATCCAGAGTGTCGGTCATGCGGTGTCTCCTGTTCGGCGCGCCGGTCCCGCCTGTCCGGTCGGGAGAGGATGCGCCAGTGGCGTGGGATACAGGAGGATCCCGCCGGAACATCTGGGCGGGCTTTGATCACGCAGGCGGATGACGCCGTGAAAACTCCTGCTTTCGGGTCAACGCTACTGGATTGTCGACAATTATCAATGCTGAATTTTTTTGACGTTTACGAGAAGGAATACGCTCCGTCCTGCAAAATGGGCCAAGCGCCGGTGCTGGCGGCAAGCCACTGATTTTAGAGATCAATAGCTGCCCGTTATAGACGGAATTTTCTGCACGAATGACGAAATCCATATAAATTTCAGACGATCAAAAAATCATCATTAGGATAGTAAGCCTCTTATATCATTCCGGAATTTTTCCGTCAAAAGTCTGCAACCAGCGCGTGATCGGGGCAAATTACGGGCTTTGCGGAACACAAGCTTGCCTGCGCGGAAGATCTGCCCTTAGGCTGGATGAGTGATTGTCGACAATCACCAACAATCCAAAGCACGACGTCCAACAGGAGATCATCATGTTTCTTCCGAAGTCCTCTTCGGGGCTGCTCAAAGGTGCGCTGCTCTCAGCCCTTCTTGGCGCCAGCTCCCTGACCGCGGCCCATGCCGAAACCACGATTACCGCCGTCATGAACGCGCCGCTCAGGGCGCTCGATCCGGCGATCAGCACGGCCTATATCCTGCGCAATTACGGCTATATGATCTACGATACGCTGCTGGCGCGTGACGAGGCGGGCAAGGTCCAGCCGCAGATGGCCAGCTGGAAAGTCTCCGATGACGGGTTGACCTACACCTTCACGCTGCGCGACGGGTTGAAATGGCATGATGGCACGCCGGTGACGGCGGCGGATTGCGTGGCCTCGATTGCGCGTTGGGATCAGGTCGACAAGACCGGTCAGGTGATGGCCAAGCTGATGAAATCCATGGACGTTGTGGATGATAAATCCTTCACCCTGACCTTTGGCGAGCCGACCGGTATCGCGCTTCTGGCGCTGTCGAAACCGTCCGGCATCGCGCCCTTCATGATGCAGAAAGCCGTGGCCGAGACGCCTGTCTCGACGCCGATCACCTCGACCATCGGCTCTGGCCCGTTCAAGTTCGACGCGGATGCCTATCAGCCGGGCGTGAAGGCCGTCTTCCTGAAAAACACCGATTACGTTCCGCGTGACGAGCCCTCCAGCGGCATGGCCGGTGGCAAGGTCGTGAATGTGGACAAGGTCGTCTGGACCACGATGCCCGACCCGATGACGGCCATGAGCGCGATGATGTCGGGCGAGGTCGATTTTATCGAGCAGGTGCAGCAGGATCTTCTGCCGTTGGTCGATGGCAATCCCGATTTCTACACGCAGGCCTTTGCCAAACAGGGCAGCCAGAACCTCGTGCGCCTCAACTGGACCCAGCCGCCCTTCGACAACCTGAAATACCGTCAGGCGGCGATGGAAGCCCTTGGTCAGAAGCCGATGCTGAACGCGCAGGTGGGCACGGGCGAGGACAGCTCGAGCACCTGTGCCGCCGTGTTCGGCTGCTCCGGCCCCTATGCCACCGATTACAAGGCCGATGAGGTCATCGACGCCCATCCCGAGAAGTCGAAGGAACTGCTGAAAGAGGCAGGCTATGACGGCTCGCCCATCATGCTGATGCAGGCCACCGATCTGGCCTCGCTTGCGCCGCAGGGCCCGGTGATCGCCCAGCAGCTGCGCGATGGCGGCTTCAAGGTTGATGTGGTCGCGATGGACTGGGCCAGCGTCGTGGCACGCCGCTCGTCCAAGGCACCGGTGGCCGAGGGCGGCTGGAACATCTTCTCCACCACCAATGTGCTGCCCGATGTGGGCGATCCGGTGGGCTTCATCGGCACGGCTGCAGGCGGCGATAGCGCCTGGTTCGGCTGGCCGGATGTGCCCGAGATCGAGAAGCTGCGCTCGGCCTTTGCCGAGGCGCCCGATACCGCCTCCCAGGTCAAGATCGCCAAGGAAATCGACCAGCTGGCCATCGATAATGTCGTGATGATCCCGATGGGGGAATTCGCCAATATCAACGTGGTCTCCTCCAAGCTGAAGGGCATGCCCGAGGCTGAAGCCCCCGTCTTCTGGAACGTGACCAAGTCGGAGTGATCCTGACATGCTGCTTTTCATCACCAAACGAATCCTGTCGGCCATCCCTGTGCTGTTTATGGTCGCGATCATCGTGTTTCTTGTTTTGCGCATGTCGCCGGGGGATCCGGCGGTGATGATTGCGGGGCCCAATGCGACCCCCGAGCAGCTTGAGCAACTACGCGAGAGCATGGGGCTGACAAAGCCCCTGCTCGAGCAACTCGTGATCTGGCTGGGCAATATGGCCCATGGCGATATGGGCACTTCGCTTATTTCCGGCCAGCCCGCGACCGCGCTCATCATGGACCGGTTCGGGCCCACGCTGGCGCTGAGCCTGTGCACCGTGGTGCTGGCGATTGCCGTCTCGATCCCGCTGGGCGTGATCGCGGCATGGCAACAGGGCAAATGGCTTGACCGGCTTGTGATGGCGGGCTCGGTTCTGGGCTTCTCGGTGCCGGTCTTCATCATCGGCTATGTGCTGATCCTTGTCTTCGCCCGCATCCTCCACTGGTTTCCGGTGCAGGGCTACCAACCGCTTGCCAATGGCTTCGGCGGGTTTATCGAGCGGCTCGTGCTGCCCTCCGTCGCGCTCAGTTTCCCTTATATCGCGCTCATTGCCCGCATCGTGCGCACCAATGTCATCGAGGTGATGAACGAGGATTACATCCGCACCGCCCGTGCCAAGGGCCTGCGCGAACGCTCGGTGCTGATGGGCCATGCACTCGGGAATGCGGCTGTGCCGATCATCACCATCATCGGCGTCTCGATCGCCATGCTGATCGGCGGTGTGGTGGTGACGGAATCGGTCTTCAACATCCCCGGTCTCGGGCGGCTCGTCCTCGATTCCGTTCTGGCGCGGGATTACACCGTCATCCAAGCCGTGATCCTTCTGTTTTCGGCCATTTATGTGGTGATCAATCTCTGCGTCGACCTGCTCTATGGCGTGTTTGATCCGCGCATCCGTCACTGACCCAAGCTCAGGAGATCTTTCATGAAATCCGATACGTCCGCCCTTGATGATGCGTCTGTCACCCTGCCGGAGATGGAGGGAAACCGCTCGAAATCCGGTCTTTTCGCGCTGATCGGCGGCATCTTCTCCAGCTGGCCTGCGCGGATCTCCGGCGCGGTGCTGCTGATCATCGTATTGATGTCGGTCTTTGCGCCTCTGATCACCGCGCATGACCCGATCCAGCTAGACCCCTCGGTGCGGCTCCAGCCGCCCTCGGGTGATCATATCCTCGGCACCGACAGCTATGGCCGCGACATGTTCTCGCGCATCGTCTACGGCTCGCGGATCTCGCTTCTGGTGGGAGCGGGCACGGTGGTGATCTCGATCCTCTTCGGGATGCTCATCGGGGTGCTGACCGGCTATTTCAAATGGGTCGATGCGATCCTTAGCCGCGTGATGGACGGGCTGATGGCCATTCCGGGTGTGCTTCTGGCGGTGGCGCTCGTGGCCATCTCGGGGGGCACGCTGACCACGGTGCTGATCGCGATCTCCATCCCCGAGATCCCGCGGGTGGCGCGGATGGTGCGTGGCGTCATCATGGGCGTGCGCAACGAACCCTATGTCGAGGCGGCCTCTGTTCTGGGCACCTCCATGGGCAAGATGGTCTGGCGGCATATGCTGCCCAATACGGTCGCGCCATTACTGGTGCAGGGCACCTATATCTTCGCCGCCGCCATCATGACAGAGTCGATCCTGTCCTTCCTCGGCGCCGGTGTGCCGCCCGAAATTCCCTCATGGGGCAATATGATGGCCGATGGGCGCAAGTTCTTCCTGCTCAAGCCCGAACTGATCTTCTTCCCCGGTGTCATGGTGTCGCTGACGGTGCTGAGCGTGAACATGCTGGGTGATGTGCTGCGCGACCAGCTGGACCCGCGCATGGCGAAACGCCTCTGAAAGGAACATGCTATGAAAGATGATGCAGAGGTCGTGCTCTCGGTCGAGGATGTCAGCATCGACACCCGTCCCAAGGGCGCCCGCCCCATCACCCGCAATATCAGCTTTACCGTGAAGGCCGGAGAGACGGTCTGTGTGGTGGGCGAGAGCGGCTCGGGCAAGTCGATCACCTCGATGGCGGTGATGGGTCTGTTGCCGAAAGACGCGCTGCAGGTCACCACGGGGCGTATCCTTCTGGATGGCGAGGATGTGCTGCAAGCTTCGCCCGCACGGATGCGCGCTCTCAGGGCTTCCAAGGTGTCGATGGTGTTCCAAGAGCCGATGACCGCACTCAATCCGGTGAAGACGGTGGGGGAGCAGATCGACGAGGTTCTGCGCATCCATACGAAGCTCTCCAAACCTGCGCGCCGCAAATCGGTCTTGCAGATGATGGAGCGGGTGCATCTGCCCGATGTGGAACGCATCTATGCCAGCTATCCGCACCAGCTGTCGGGAGGGCAGCGCCAGCGGATCGTGATCGCCATGGCGCTGATCTTGCGTCCGCGTCTCCTGCTGGCCGACGAACCTACCACCGCGCTCGATGTGACCACGCAGAAGCAGATCCTCAAGCTGATCAAGGAGTTGCAGGAAGAGGAAGGCACAGCGGTGGTGTTCGTCACCCATGATTTCGGGGTGGTCTCGGATATTGCCGACCGGATCGTGGTGATGAACCGCGGCGATCTGGTGGAAACCGGCACACGCGATGAAATCCTCGCCCGCCCGAAACAGGACTATACGAGGATGCTGATTTCCTCGGTGCCCTCGATGCTGCCGCGTTTTGCGCCGCTGCCTGCCGAGCCCAAGGTGCTCGATGTGATCGGCCTCGCCAAGACCTATGGCAAAGGCAGGAACGAGGTCAAAGCCGCGCGAGACATCACCTTCACCGTCCGGAAGGGCGAGATCACGGGGATCATCGGTGAAAGCGGCTCGGGTAAATCCACCGTGGCGCGCTGTGTGATGCGGCTGACCGACCCGAGTGACGGTGCGGTGCGTCTGCAGGGCAAAGATATCGTGCCGATGCGCGACCTGCGCGAGATGCGCAAACAGGTGCAATATATCTTCCAGGACCCCTACCGCTCGCTCAATCCGCGCCGGACCATCGCGCAATCGCTGATGGAGGGGCTTTTGAATTATGGCATGCCGGAGGCGCAGGCCCGCCGGAAAGCTGCCGAGACGCTGGAGCTGGTGAACCTTCCGGCCTCGGTGATGGACCGCTATCCGCACCAGTTCTCGGGCGGCCAGCGCCAGCGGATCGCCATCGCACGGGCGATCGTGATGGAGCCCGATCTGCTGATCGCGGATGAGGCCGTCTCGGCGCTCGATGTGTCGGTGCAGGCGCAGGTGCTCGATCTGCTGGAGGATATCCGCGACCGCACCGGTGTGTCGGTGCTGTTCATTACCCATGACCTGCGGGTGGCCGCGCAGATCTGCAACGCGCTCGTTGTGATGCAGAAGGGGCAGATCGTTGAACAGGGTGCCACGCGCGATGTGCTGATGAACCCCTCGCATCCCTATACCCGCGCGCTGATCGATGCCGCCCCCGCGCCCGAGTGGGATTTCCAAAACTTCCGCCCGCTCTTGCGGGCCGTGTGAGAGGAGAAGACATGCGTGTGCTGCTTGCCGGTTTCCAACATGAGACCAATACATTCGCCAAGGATCGCGCCGATATGGCGGCGTTCGAACATGGCGGCGGCTTCCCCGCGCTGTGTCGTGGGGCCGCGATTGCCGAGGTAATGACGCCCACGGTCAACCTCCCCGCGGCGGGCTTCCTGCGCGCGGCTAAAGCGGCGGGGGTAGAGGTGGACCCTCTCCTCTGGGCGATGGCAGTGCCCTCGGGGCCGGTGAGCGAAGCTTGCTACGAGAGCATCGCGGGCGAGATCTGTGATCTCGTCAGGGCGGGGCTGCCGGCCGATGCGGTCTATCTGGACCTGCATGGTGCGATGTGTGCCGAGCATCTCCCTGATGGCGAGGGCGAGTTGATCGAGCGGATCCGCCAGATCATCGGGCCGGATCTGCCGCTGGTGGTGAGCCTCGATCTGCATGCCAATGTGACCCGCCGGATGGTGGATCTGACCGATGCGCTGGTGGCCTACCGGACCTATCCGCATGTCGATAGCGCCGAGACGGGGGCGGCGGCCTTCGATCTCTTGCAAAAGCGGCTGGCCTTGGGGCGGCCTTTTGCACGGGCAATGGCGCGGGTCAATTACATGATCCCGATCTGCTGGCAATCCACGATGAACGCGCCCGCCGACGGGCTTTATGCCGCCTTGCCGCAGATTGAGGCCCAGACCGGCGCGATCAGCCTCTCCTATGCGATGGGCTTTCCGGCTGCCGATTTCGACGAATGCGGCCAGCTCATCTGGGCCTATGGCGAGGCCACACCCGAGGCCGAGGCTGCCGTGACAGCGCTCCTATCGAAGATCAATGACGCCGAGAGCGCCTTCCGGGGCAAGCTCTACACTCCCGATGAGGCCGTGGCCCATGCACTTGCGCGCAATGCGGAAGGCTGCGCGCCTGTCGTGATCGCCGATGCGCAGGACAATCCCGGTGCGGGCGGCAGTTCGGATACCACCGGCCTGATCAAGGCGCTGGTGGCCGCCAATGTTCCCAATGCCGCGGTCGGTGTCTTGTGGGATCCGCAGGCTGTGGCGCTGGCGCAGCGCGCGGGCGAGGGGGCGCAGCTCCCTCTTTCCCTTGGTGGCCATAGCGATGTGGAGGGCGATAGCCCCCTCGAGGCGGTCTTTACGGTCGAGCGGCTCTCGGACGGGCATCTGCGCACGCTTGGTCCCTATTATGGCACCCGCGATATGCATCTTGGCCCCGCCGCCTGCCTGCGTCTTGGCGGTGTGCGTATTGTCGTGGCCAGCCAGAAGGCGCAGATGGCCGATCGTGAGATGTTCCGCTTTGCCGGCGTCATCCCCGAGACGACCCCGATCCTCGTCGCTAAAAGCGCCATCCATTTCCGAGCCGATTTTGCCCCGATTGCGGGTGAGATCATCACCGCCACCGCTCCCGGAGCGATGATGATGCGCGCCACCGACTGGGTCTGGGCGCATCTGCGCGATGATCTGCGGCTGATGCCCGACGGCCCGACGCAGGCCGAACACCATGCCGCCACCCATGAGGAAGCCTGATCCATGAAAGATAATACAAGCACCGCGCTGTGGCAGATGTCGGCGGCGCAGACCGCAAGCGCCATCCGGCTGGGGCGCGTTTCGGCGCGGGAGGTGGCGCAGGCGCATCTGGACCGGATCGGGGCGGTGAATCCCGCGCTCAATGCCGTAGTCGATCACCGGCCCGACGATGTGCTGGCCCAAGCGGACCGGATCGATCAGCTGCGCGGGCGTGGCGCAGATCTGCCGCCGCTGGCTGGTGTGCCGGTGACCATCAAGATCAATCTCGACCAGAAGGGTTACGCTACCTCGAACGGCTTGCGCTCCAAGAAGGACCTGATTGCCACCGAGAATAACCCGGTGGTCGATGGGTTCCTCAAGGCCGGTGCGGTGCTGCTGGGGCGGACCAATACGCCTGCCTTCTCGGCGCGTTATTTCACCGATAACCAGCTGTTCGGCGCGACCCGCAACCCGCGCAACCCCGCGCTCACGCCGGGAGGGTCCTCGGGCGGGGCGGCCGCTGCGGTGACGGCGGGGATTGGTGCGATTGCGCATGGCAATGATATCGGCGGTTCGGTGCGCTATCCGGCCTATGCCTGCGGGGTCCACGGGCTGCGCCCCGGTCTGGGGCGGGTGGCGACCTATAATGCCAGCGGGCCCGACCGGAGCATCGGCTTCCAGCTGATGTCGGTGCAGGGGCCTCTGGCACGCACGGTCCATGATGTGCGTCTGGGCTTCGGGGCGATGGCGGGGCGGGATCTGCGCGATCCGTGGTGGTTCGGGGGCGAGGCCCCGCAGCCCAACCCCAAACGCGCGGCCTTCTGTGCCCATCCCGAGGGGATCGGGACCGACCCCGAGGTAGAAACCGCGCTGCGCGATGCCGCAGACCGTCTGCGCGATGCGGGCTGGGATGTGACCGAGCTGGACGCGATCCCGCCGCTCAAGGAGGCGAGCCGCATCATGCATATGCTCTGGGTGGCGGATGCGCCCGAGCGTATCCTGCAGGCGGCCATCGACGAGGGTGATCCGGGCGGGATCTTTGCCATGCAGGGTGCCATAGACTGGGTCGGTCCCGTCGGCCTGAGCGAGTTTGCCGATGCGCTGACCCGCCGTGCGGCGCTTGTGCGTGAGTGGCTGGCCTTTCTCGAGCAGTGGTCGGTGCTGTTGCTGCCGCCCTCGTCGCGGCTGCCTTTCCCCGTGGACGAAGACCTGAAAGGTGGCTTCAAGTCACTGACCGAGAACCAGTATTTCATGGCGGGCCTGCCCGCTATCGGGATGCCCGCGCTGATGGTCTCGACCGGTGTCGTGGGGGACAATATCCCCGTTGGCGTGCAGATCCTCTCGACCCGGGGGGGCGAGGAAACCTGCCTGCAGGCGGGCGAGGCGATCGAGGCGCGCGGAGTGCCTGCCGCGCCGATCACCCCTGATTTTATGTAACCTGTTTTCCGATACGGACCTGAAATGACCCTGACCGATATCCGCTCGACCCATGTGTCGCGCAACCTGTCCCTGACCAAACCTGCAGCCCGAAGCCCGCGTGGCATCGTGACCGCCCAGAACCGACATGCCGCCCAGATCGGCGCGGATATTCTGGCCCAGGGCGGCTCGGCTGTGGATGCCGCGGTGGCGACCTCCTTCGCGCTGGGGGTTCTCGAGCCATGGATGAGCGGGATCGGCGGGGTGGGGGCGATCCTTGTGCGCCCCGAAGGAGGCGAGGTTACGGCGATCGATGCGGGGGCGGTCTCGCCCGCCGCACTGGACCCGGATGATTTTCCGGTGGTCGAGGGCAAGGATGGCGATCTCTTCGGCTGGCCCAATGTGCTTGAGGACCGCAATGTGATCGGCGCGAAATCGGTCTGTATTCCGGGGCTTTTGCGGGGGCTCGAGGCCGCACATGCCCGCTTTGGCCGCCTGCCTTGGGCCGATCTGGTGGCGCCTGCCGTGGCGCTTGCCCGCGAGGGGCTGATGGTGGATGCCCATGTCACCGCTTGGGCGGCGCAGGAGATGGGGCGGATCCGCCGCAACGAGGCGATGGCCGCGTGGTTTCTGCCCGATGGTCTGCCGCCCGTGGCGCCTGCCGCCGTGGCGGGCAAGGTCGCGCGGCTGGCAAATCCTGCCTTGGCCGAAACGCTTGCGGTGATTGCCCGCGATGGGGCCGATGCGCTCTATCACGGCGCGATTGCCGAGGGGCTTGCCCACGACATTCAGGCTCTGGGCGGCTATCTGAGCAGCCATGATCTGGCAGGGTTCAAAGCCGAGGTCACGCCCGCCGCCTCCGAACCCTATCGTGACCGCGCTTTGCACTTTGTTCCTGTGCTCAATGGCGGCGTGACAGTGGCCCTGGCGCTGCGCCATCTCAATAAAACGCCCGCAGCCGATTGCCTGACCAGCGCCCGCGCTCTGGCCAAGGCGTGGGAGCATCGCTTTACTCGGATGGGCGACGGGGCCGAGCGGTCCTTGCCCAGCTGCACCACCCATTTCTCGGTGGTCGATGCCGAGGGCATGTGCGTGTCGATGACCCAGACGCTTCTGTCACTGTTTGGCTCGGCAGTGGTGTCGCCCTCGACGGGGATCCTCCTCAATAACGGGGTGAACTGGTTCGACCCGCGACAGGGACGGATCAACTGCATCGCGCCCGCCACCAAGGCGCTGGCCAATTACGCGCCGATGATGATGACCGGCGCTGGCGAGACGGTGGCCATTGGCGGTTCGGGCGGTCGCAAGATCCTGCCCGCAATCTATCAGGCGCTGATCCATCTGGTAGATCGCGGCATGTCGCTCGAGGAGGCGATTGCCGCGCCGCGCTATGATCTGTCGGCACCGCCCGTTCTGGTGGCGGATGCGCGGCTGGGGCAGGAGGTGATCACCACGCTGTCCGGGGAGTTTGACGTGGTGATGACCGACCGCGAGATCCAGCCCAACAGTTTCACCACTCTGGGGGCCGTGCGGCGGGTGGAAAACCCCATGAAGGAGGGCCCCGTCAACGAGGGCATGGTGGAGCCGTGGCACCTCTGGGCCGATGCGGTGGTCGAAGGTGAGGCGCTGATGCCGATGCAAGGAGATCTGACATGAAGGATACCCAAACGCCGGATGCCCTCTGGGCATGGCCCGCGACCCGTCTGGCCGCGGCAATCAAGTCGGGCGATCTGAGCGCACGCGAGGTGGCTTTGGCCCATATCGCACGGGTGGAGGCCACGAACCCCGCGATCAATGCCATTGTCGATTTCCAGCCCGAAAAGACCTTGGCCGCCGCCGATGCGGTGGATGCCAGACGTGCGCGCGGCGCGGCGGTGGGGGCTCTGGCCGGTGTGCCGGTCACGATCAAGGTCAATGTCGACCAGACGGGCTATGCCACGACCAATGGCCTGAAGGCACAGAAAGACCTGATCGCCCGAAGCAATAATCCGGTGGTCGAGAGCTTTCTGGCAGCTGATGCCGTGCCTTTGGGGCGCACCAATACGCCTGCCTTCAGCTATCGCTGGTTCACCAATAACCTGCTGCATGGGGCCACCCATAACCCGCGCAAGAGGGGGCTGACGCCGGGCGGGTCCTCGGGCGGTGCGGGGGCGGCGGTGGCCGCCGGTCTGGGCGCGATCGGCCATGGCACCGATATCGCGGGCTCGGTGCGCTATCCGGCCTATGCCTGCGGGGTGCACGGGCTGCGTCCTTCGGTCGGGCGGGTGGCCGCGTGGAACGCCTCCGGCCCCGACCGCACGATTGGCGGGCAGATCATGGCGGTCTCCGGCCCTCTGGCGCGGACGGTAGGGGATTTGCGGCTGGCGTTTCAGGCGATGCTGCGACCCGATGCCTGTGACCCCTGGGCGGTGCCTGCGCCGTTCCACGGGGCGGATCTGCCCAAACGCGCGGCGCTGTGCACCCATCCCGACGGGTCCGAGACCGCGCCCGAGCTGGTGGCCGCGCTTCATGCGGCAGCCGAACGGCTGCGCGAGGCGGGCTGGCAGGTGGATGAGGTTGAACTTCCTGCATTGGCAAGCGCCGTGCCGTTGCAGCTTACGCTGTGGATGGGGGATGGCTATGAGGCGCTTCTGGCCAGCGCCGAGGCCGAGGGCGATCCGGGTGCATTGGCCGCGCTGCGCGGGCAGGCGGAGTTTGTAAAAGGTCTGGGTCCCGATGCGATTGCCAAAGCCCTGACCGAACGGATGGCGATTGCGCGCGATTGGGGGCTGTTCATGGCGCGCTATCCGGTGGTGCTGCTGCCGCCCTCGGCAGAGCTGCCCTTTGCCGACAATCTTGATCTGGCCGATGAGGCCTCGTATAGGCGGGTCTGGACGGCCCAGATGTCGATGATCGGCCTGCCTGTTACGGGGCTTCCGGCGCTGACGCTGAATACCGGACTTCTGGAGGATGGCACGCCGGTGGGGGTGCAGATCGTGGCGCCGAAATTCCGCGAGGATGTGGCGCTTGGCTGCGCCGAGGCCATCGAGGCGCGCGGCCCGCAGGTGAGGGTGGCGCTTCCTTAAGAGAGGTCGGTCTATAAGGGCGCAGACCGTGTTTGGAGAGAGACGGTATGACACTGAAGAACCTGCGCCCCGTTACGCGGCAATCGACCGAAGCGATCGTGATCGACAATCTGCGCTCTTTCATTCTGTCGGGCGAGATCGGCCCGGGCGACCGGCTGACCGAGGCGGCCATGTCCGAACAGCTGGGCGTGTCGCGCGCCACATTGCGGATGGCGCTGCACCGGTTGGCGGGGGAAGGGTTGATCGAGCAGATCCCCTATACCGGCTGGCAGGTGGCGCGGCTGTCGACAAAGGATATCTGGGAAATCTGGACCTTGCGCGGGGCGCTGGAAAGCCTTGCCTCGCGGTTGGCGGTCAGCCGTAGGGATGAGGCGGTGTTTGCCGCGATCGAAGAAGCCTATGCCGAGCTGGAGGCGGCCTGTGCGCGGGGAAACATGCGTGCCATCAGCGCCGCCGATTTCGCGCTGCATCAGGTGATCATCGACGGGGCCGATAATGCGCGGCTGGCGGCGCAATACCGTGTGGTCGAGCAGCAGGTGCGGGTGTTCATCGCAACCAGCAACCTGCATGTCGCGACCGGCCCCGAGGATATTATCGCCCAGCATGAACCGCTCATTGTGGCCTTCCGTGCCCGCGACGCCAAGGCCGCTGCCGATGCCGCATGGGCGCATGACCAGTCCGAGGGCGAACGGCTGATTGCCTGGCTGATGGCCAATGAAACCCCGCCCGCCAATACTCACAAGGGTTAGCTCCTATGAAAGCATTAATTATTCTCGCGGCATTTTAGATATTTGCCGACCCGGGTGCGCATGGAATCGGTTGAAAGCGGCGGTTTTTGTTCGCATATTGTTCCTCGCAAGCAGCATTCGTTGCCGGCCGGCGCACCACCCCACACCCTTGCCCCCAGTCGGCCGGCAACATCTCTGCCTGTTTCTTTCTGACCATGTTCGCCATAAAAATGCACCCGCCCGAAGGCAGGTGCGCACGCTCGTCCGGGAACCGGGGCGGGCCTTACAGGGTGCCGGCGCGGATCTTCTCCTCGAAGGCCTCGAGCGATAGGCCGCGTGTCTCGGGGACCCAGCGATGCACGAAGAGGAACGATCCCACCGCGATGATCGCGAAGATGAAGAAGGCCGGAGCGATGCCGAAGGCTGCCACGAAGGGCGGGAAGACGAAGGTCAGTATCGCGTTGGCGATCCATAGGCAGAATACGCATATGCCCATCGCGAAACTGCGGATGCGCAGCGGGAACATCTCGGCCAGAAGCAGCCAGACCAGCGGTCCGATCGTGCCCTGCATGAAGAAGACGAAGGCGGCGACGAGCACCATGATTGCATAGGGTTTGAACGCGGTTTCGGGCATCCACAGGGCGGCTAGACCCACCAGAAGATGGAAGACGGCGATCAGCCCGAAGCCCCCCAGCAGCATGGTCCGGCGGTCGATCTTGTTCATGATGATCAGGCCCACGATGATCCCTGCAAGGCTCATGAGCCCGTTGAGGATATTGGCGATGATCGCGGCCTGTGCCGAGAAGCCCGAATCCTGAAGCAATTGTGTGCCGTAATACATGATCGCGTTGATGCCGGTGAATTGCTGGCATACCCCCAGCACGACCCCGATCACGATCAGCCGGCGGACCCAGGGCTCGCGCCACATGCTGGTGACATCGGCCTCGTCATTTCCCAGCTCCTTCAACTCGCGCACTTCGGCGCGGGCCTGATGCTCGGGGCGGATCTGGCGCAGCACATCGAGCGCCTCGTCATGGCGGTCCTGCGACGACAGCCAGCGCGGGCTGGAGGGCATGCGCAGCATTCCGATCATCAGCGCGAAGGCCGGAAGCACTGCGATGATCAGCATATAGCGCCAGACAGAGGCATGATGACCCCAGAAATTATAGATGATCGCGTTGATCACGAAGGCCGCGACCTGACCGATGATAATCATCAGCTCGTTGCGGGTCACGAGGCTGCCGCGCTGGTCATGCGGCGCCACTTCGGCGATGTAGATCGGGACGATGGCCGATGCGCCCCCCACGGCGGTGCCCAGCACAAAGCGGAAAAGCGCAAGCATCTCCCAGTTGGGCGCAGTCGCCGCTCCGATCGTGCCAATGATGAACAGGGCCGACAGCGCCAGAATACAGCTGCGGCGGCCAAAACGGTCGGCCAGATTGCCGCCGATCATCGCGCCGATCGCCGCACCGAAAACCAGAATCGACACGACGAATCCTTCGCGCGCCGCCGACAGGCCGAGATCATGGCGGAGCGGCTCGAGCGCGCCGTTGATGACGCCCGTGTCATATCCGAAGAGCAGACCGCCCAGGGTCGAGACGATGATGATCGACCCCAAGCGCTTGGTATGTGATCCGGCAGCGTCTGACGAGCCTGCATCACCATCATTGTTGGTTTGAATATGCGACAAAGATAATCCCCTCCAGATTAAATTAAGTCATCCCCTCCCGGGCAGGCATATCCTAGCGCAGGGTTCGATCTGATATCATCATGTTTTTTCTGGAAGAAATGATTGTTAAACTTGCCATGATACGGGCCAGGGGGATGCTTTCTTGCCAGAGCGCGTTCCCGACGGCTGTGCTAACCATCTGATTTGACGTATCAAAGCAACCATCTCTCTTGAGTGCCAAAAATATTGGTAAATGAGAGATATTATGGGAAATGTTTCATCCCAGATAGCCATATTTTCTCATTATGAGATATTCCGGCAAGGTTATGAGCCTGCTTTTGGTTAGATTGTCTCTGCAATCCGGATATCGATGCGGATGTCGAGCGTATCGAGGAGGCGCGCCTCCGGATAGAGCGTGGCTTCTTCCATCTGCCGGACAACCTTTTCGGCGATTTCGTAAATCGAGTGGCTGATAATAGCATCGACACGGCCCGACCGGAGTTCGGCATCGCCCGCATCGCAATGTTCGGTGCCGACCAGAGGCACGCGCGGCCCCGCAAAATTGGCGAGCGCATCGGCCGCGCCGCGCAGCCCGCCCCCCAGAACCGCGAGCCCCGCCAGATCGGGTTCGGTTGCCAGCAGCTTCGAGACGATCTCGTAGGCGATCTGGTCGGATTCCCGCGTCTCCATATAGGGCAGGACGGTCAGCGTCTCGCTCTCGGCCAGATAGTCGCGCAGGCCCACATCATAGGCGCGGTGGATGTCATAGTCGATCGAGCCCAGCAGAATCGCCACCACGCCTTGCTTGCGGCATAGCTGCCGCATCAGCCAGCCGGTGCCACGGCCCATCTTCTCTCCATTCGCGCCGATGAACCCCGCGATCTCGGGACAACGAAGCGGGCTGAGGAGTGCAAAGACCGGCATATTTGCCTCGGCAATGGCCTGTCGCGTCGCCGGGCCGTCAATCGCCACGATCGCAATGGCGCTGCAGGTCCGGCTCAGGGCGCGCAGCGCCTCCGCCGTCTCGCGATCGTCGGGCTTGTCGAGATGGATGATCTCGTGTGTGATGTCGAGTTGTGTGGAGCCGTCGCAGCGTATCTGCAGGTTATGCGCGAGTTCCGCGTAGAATTCCCGCGACCGCGAGTTGAGAATGAAGCCGAATTTCGCTTCCGGCGCACCTTCGGTCAACCGGCCCAGAATGGTCGGCACCCCGTGATAGCCGATACGTTCCGCTGCGCGCAGCACATGGGCCACCGTGGCCGCGCTCACGGTGCCACGGCGGTTGAGGATGCGGTCCACGGTCGAAAGGCTGACGCCTGCCGCCTCGGCCACATCCTTCATCTTGGGTCGCTTCTTCATCGTCATGGGCTGGCCTGCACGGATGTCTGTAACGCCCTATCGGGCAAGCCCCAGTGTATATCGCAAATCGGGTATATGCACCTGTCTTTGCAGTCCCACGACGTTCCGGCGCGACCTGTCACCCGTTTAACGCAGGAAGTTATCGGCCAAGAGATCGACGACCTCCTTGCTGCGCCCCTTCGCCACCGCCTTGGCGCCGAAAAGCGCGGTGGAGGCGACCTGCGAGGCCGCGATTTTGGGGGGCATGACCAATTCCATCCGGCTCGTGCGCACATCGAGCACTGCAGGGCCGGGCTGGGCCAGCCAGTCGGCCACCGCCGCCTGCAGGTCGCTTGCGGTCTCGACCCTGCGCCCCCAGAGGCCCATCGCGCGGGCAACCTCGCCGAAATCGGGGTTCTTCAGGCCGGTGAAGGCGTCAAGCAGCCCCTCGACACGCTGTTCCATCTCCACAAAGCCCAGAGTCTCGTTGTTATAGATGACGATCTTTACAGGGATGTCTTCCTGCTTCAGCGTCAGTAGATCCCCCATCAGCATCGACAGCCCGCCATCGCCGCAAAGCGCGATCACCTGACGGTCGGGATAGGCCTTGGCGATCCCCATCGCCTGCGGATAGGCATTGGCCATCGTGCCATGCAGGAGCGAGGTCAGGAAGCGGCGCTGGCCCTTCGCGCGGATATGGCGCAGCATCCATACCATGGGAGAGCCGCCATCCGCGGTGAAGACCGCATCATCCATTGCATGGTGGTTGATCGCCATGGTCAGTGCCTGCGGATGGATCAGGCTCGGGTCGGGCTCGCGCGCCTCGCGGCCATAGCCTTCGAGATCCCTGTGATATTGCTCCACGGCCTTTTTCAGCCAGCGGGTATCGGAATGCGGTGCGAGCTGGGGCAGGAGCGCCTGAACGGTGGCCGTCACATCGCCGATTAGCCCCAGATCCACAGGGGAACGCCGCCCGATCGCCATCGGGTCGATATCCACCTGCACGATTTTGGCTTTCTCGGGATAGAACTGCGTATAGGCGAAATCGGTGCCTAGACAGAGCATGAGGTCGCAATTCGCCACGGCCTCCATGCCCGCGCGATTGCCCAGAATGCCGGTCATGCCGACCTGCCACGGATTGTCGGGCTCGATGAACTCCTTCGCGCGGGTCGAGTGCACGATAGGCGCGCGGATCTTCTCGGCCAGCGCGATCAATTCGGGGCGGGCATCGCGGGCACCGATCCCTGCATAGATCACGGGGCGCTGCGCCTGATCCACCATCTGCGCCAGTCGCGCCAGTTCGGTAGGTGCGGGGGTCACAACGGGCGCAGGCCGGTGCACCGACCATGCCAGCGCGTCATCGGTTTTCTCGGTGAACATGTCGCCATTGACGATGATGACCGCGAGCCCCTTCTTGGTCAGCGCGGCCTGTGCGGCAAGGGTGGTGATCCGGCGCGCCTGATCGGGGTGGGAAATCCGCTCGCAAAACACCGATGCCTGTTCGTAGATCGCTTTCTGGTCGACCTCTTGCGGAAAGCCCAGACCTTCCTCGTTACGCGCCACATTTGAGGCAATCAGCACGACCGGCGCGCCGTTGCGGTGGCTCTCGAACAGGCCATTCACGAAATGCAGCGATCCCGGCCCGCAGGTGCCCGCACATAGCGTCAGCTCGCCCGTCATATACGCCTCGCCGCCGGCAGCAAATCCGCCCGCCTCCTCGTGGCGCACATGCACCCAGTCGATCTCGGATTTGCGCAATGCGTCGGTGAAATGGTTGATTGTATCGCCGACCACACCGTAACAGCGCTTGGCCCCTGCGGCCTGAAGGGTCTCGGTAATGATCTTTGCAACGGATTTGGACATATCGCAGCCTTTCGGAGTGGAAATCTGAGTTTTTACGTCTGTCCCTGCAACGTTTTGGCGGGCAGCTCGGATCCTGTCGTGCGCGCACAAGAGTGTGAGGGCGGGGCATGACGCGACGAGAGAGAGCCCAAAGCAGAAATTGATCTCATATCAAGGAACAGCGCCTCCGCCGCTGCGTTACCGCGTAGACTTCATGGAAATGGCGGGCCCGCCCATGTGCGGGTTTTGAGGAGGCTATAATGGCAGGGCGGCTGATCGTTGTTTCAAACAGGATCCCCACGGGCGATCCTTCCGGAGGGCTGGTTGTGGCGCTGCATGACGCGCTTCTGGCGCGCGGCGGCACATGGATCGGCGCCGATCCCGACCCGTCCGAGGAAGGGCGCGACAGGCTTCACGATCTGGGCAATGTGCCCTACCAGAAGCGTGCCTTCCGTCTGAGTGCCGCCGAGCGCGCCAATTATTACAGCGGCTACGCCAATTCGGTGCTCTGGCCTGTCTGCCATCGCCGCACCGATCTGGTCGAAATCCGCTCCGAATACCGCGCCGATTATCTGGCGGTGAACCTGCGTCTGGCGCGGCTTATCGCCAAGGAGCTTGGCCCACAGGATGTGATCTGGGTGCATGATTACCATTTTCTGCCGCTGGCCACGATGCTGCGCTCGCTCGGGGTGACCAACCGGATCGGTTTCTTCCTGCATATTCCTTTCCCCAACATCACCGATCTCGATGTGTTGCCGCGCCCCGAGGATTTCGCGCGCTGGCTTTCGGGCTATAATCTCGTCGGGCTGCAGACGCGCCGTGATGTAGCGCGTGCGTTCGAGATGTTCCGCGCCGATCCGCGGGCCGAGTTCCTGCGCGACGGGACGGTGAAATTCGAGGAGAATATCGTCTCTGTGGCGTCGTTCCCGATCGGGATCGACAGCGAGCAAATCGAGGGAATTGCCGCGCGCGCCGACACGGGACCTTTCGGGGCGGCCGATCCGCGCGAGCTGATCATCGGTGCCGACCGGCTGGATTACAGCAAAGGCCTGCCGCAGAAATTCGAGGCCTTCGGGCGTCTCCTGCAGGGGCGCATCGATCCGCAGGCGCGGCCCACGCTCTTGCAGATCGCCTCGCCCAGTCGCGCCGATGTCGCGGCTTATCAGCAGATCACCAGCGAATTGCAGGCGATTTCGGGCCGTATCAACGGACGGTATTCCGAGCTGGATTGGCAGCCCTTGCGCTTCGTGCATCGCTCGGTCGATCGCGAGCGGCTGATCGGGCTCATGCGCCGTGCCGAGGTGGGACTGGTCACGCCTCTTGCCGACGGGATGAACCTTGTGGCCAAGGAATTCGTCGCGGCTCAGGACCCCGAAGATCCGGGAGTATTGGTGCTGTCGCGCTTTGCGGGGGCGGCGGAGGATATGAAAGGTGCGCTCCTGATCAATCCGCATGATCTGGACGAGACGGCGGGCGCGGTAGAGCTGGCCTTAGCGATGCCGCTGGCCGAGCGCAAATGCCGTTTCGAGGATTGCCTGCAGGTGGTGCGCGACAGCCGGATCTCGGTCTGGACGGATCGCTATCTTGCGCGGCTGGCCAGCTGCGTGCCAACCCTGTCACTGGCGCCCAGAGCCAGCGCCTGATGACTGCCAGCCTGCGGCGAGGCCGAGGCTTCTGGTGAACTCTGCCTGCCGCGCCTCGGCTAGCGCGCGGTCGGGCAGGCGCAGAAGGTAGGCGGGGTGATAGGTGATCAGGCAGGGCGTGCCATCGGGCAGGGTCTCGACCTGTCCCGCGCGCTCGACCAACTCCTTGCCCGTGCCGGTCAATGACGCGGCAGCGGTGGCCCCCATCGCCACTACCAGATCGGGACGGACCAGCTTGCGTTCGAGATCCAGCCACCAGCGGCAGGCCTGCACCTCTCCCGCATTCGGGGCCCGATGCAGCCGCTGCTTGCCGCGTGGCGCGAATTTGAAATGTTTCACCGCGTTGGTCAGCCAGATCTTTTCACGCCTAAGTCCTGCTGCCTGCGCGCAGCGGTCAAATAGTTGGCCGGCTGGCCCTACAAAGGGACGGCCCTTCAGGTCTTCCTGCTCCCCCGGCTGTTCACCCACCACCATCACGCGGGCCCCGGTTGCACCTTCGCCCGCCACCCCTTGGGTCGCGCAGGGGCCGATGGCGCAGCGGCGGCAGGCATCGAGCGCCGGTTTCATCGTTGCAAGCGTCACATCCTCGGGCAGGTCTTTCGGCGCGGGCCGCAGCTTCTCGGCGATGGCGGCGGCGGGCAGGGGCATGGCCTCCTGCATGGCGCGGGCGCGTTCGGGCGCTTGCCGGATCATCTCGGGGATCAGCCGCGCCTCCGGCAGGTTCTTCCAGTATTTGCGCGGCATCTCGGAGGTCATCGCCTTCACCATCAGCCGCGCGGGGTTGAAAATATGGGTGAAATAGGTCCGCCACAGCTCTTCGGTGGCATCCTCGGGGGGTGGAGTGCGATCTTCGGTTTCGGTGTAACTCAACCGGCCGCCCTCGAACCGCGCGGTCAGCGAGGGTGTGGCGATCACCCAATCCATATCGCCGAAACGTTTGGCAAAGAAGGGGGTCGCAGGCTCGACGATAGGGTGGTCCGGCTCGAACCACGCAGCAAAGGCGCGGCGGTTGGCGCCTTGGGCGGTGATCTCGCGGAAGCGGACAAAAGCATGCATCTTGTGGATATCGCGCCGCACATGCTTGGCCTGTGCGAGGAGCTTGTGTAGCGCCGGATCACTGCGGTCGCCCCAGCGTAGGGCCCCGCGCGACAGGCGCAGCACGAGGCCATAGGCGCGGGCAAAGCGCTCGGGGTCGGAATGGTGGAGCGCGCATTCGATCTCCGAAAGGGCTGCGCGGGGAAGGGTCAGGGTGACGGGGGCACCCTTGGGCGCGGCATTGCCGCCGAACAGATCGGGGGCCGCCTCTCCCACCCGCCAGAGGACGGCCTCGGCAGGCACACCGCGCGCGGCCAGCCCTCGCGCCGTCTCGCGCCATGCGGCCACCGTGCCGATGCGGGGCAGGGCGATCTCTTCCATCAGAAGAGGCTCAGCTGTTCGGGGGGTGGGGCAAAGCGGGCCCGCAAATCTTGCGCATCGAGGCTGCGCGCCGTCCAGCCCGGTAAGGTGATAAAGGGGCGGGCATGTTTCATCACGCAGCCGATCTTCACCAGCGTCTCATAGCGCAGCATGCCATGTTTGCGCGCCGCCAGAATGCGTTCGACCGAGCGGGTGCCAAAGCCGGGCACCCGCAGGAGCAGCTCCTTGGGCGCGCGGTTCACATCCACCGGAAACTGCTCGCGATGGGCCAGCGCCCATGCCATTTTGGGATCCACCTCAAGGTCCAGCATCCCCGAGGGTGGCGCGATCTCGCCCGCCTCGAATCCGTAAAACCGCATCAGCCAGTCGGCCTGATAGAGCCGGTGCTCGCGCATCAGGGGCGGGCGTTTGAGGGGCAGCAGCTTCGAGGCATCGGGGATCGGCGAGAAGGCCGAATAATAGACCCGCGACAGGTGATAGCCCGAATAAAGCCGCGAGGCCGAATGCAGGATATCGCCGTCATGCGCCGCATCCGCCCCCACGATCATCTGCGTGGACTGGCCCGCAGGTGCAAAGCGGCCCGCACGGCGGCCTTTATGGCTGCGCTCCTTCGCGGCCTCGCGGCGATTGCGGACCTCGGCCATCGCGGTGCGGATCTGCTGGGCGCTTTTCTCGGGGGCGTAATCCGAGAGCCCCTTATCGGTGGGCAGCTCGACATTGATCGACAGGCGGTCCGCCCATTTGCCCGCCTCGTCGATCAGCTCGGGGGCGGCATCGGGGATGGTCTTGAGATGGATATAGCCGCGGAAGTTCTCCTGTTGCCGCAGCGTGCGTGCGATGCGCACCATATCGGCCATCGTATCATCGGGGCTGCGGATGATGCCCGACGAAAGGAACAGCCCCTCGATATAGTTGCGGCGGTAGAACTCGACCGTCAGACTGACGACTTCCTCGACGCTGAAACGGGCGCGTTCGACATGGCTGGAGGCACGGTTAATGCAGTAGGCGCAGTCATAGATGCAGAAATTGGTCATCAGGATCTTCAGGAGGCTGATGCAACGCCCGTCCGGCGCATAAGCATGGCAGATGCCCGACCCGCCCGAGGAGCCAAGGCCCTTGCCGTCTTTCGACGACCGTTTCTGCCCGCCCGAAGAGGCGCAGGAGGCATCATATTTGGCGGCATCGGCGAGGATTGCCAGCTTGTCTGATATTGTGCGTTTGACCATGGTGTTCATCATATGTTCACTAATGTTAACGGGCAAGGGATTTTTCACGGCCCGCCCATCACAGTTTGGCGGCATGAAAAAAGGGCCGCCTTGCGGCAGCCCATCGAGTGGTCTCCTCGGGCGTTCTTATGCGCCCTATGGATCGGTTGTCGCTCAGAGTTTCTTGTCCCATGCGCTGCGGTCGATATCGAGATCCGCATACATATCGGGGTCGAGCACCGGACGCTCCACGCCCGCCTTCAGCTGGGCGCGGAAATCGCGCAAGAGGCGCATCGCCACGGGGAACAGCATCATGATCGCCAACAGGTTCACCAGCGCCAGCACGCCCATCAGCGGGTCGGAGAAGAAGAACACTGCGGTTGCCCCGGGTGCGAGCGCACCGATGAAGACAATAGCGACGATCGCGATGCGCAGGATCAGGATTGCGGCGGGGCTTTCGCTAAAGACCGAAAGTGCGTTCTCGCCCAGATAGTAGTTGTAGATGATGGACGAGAAGGCAAAGAGCAGCACCGCGATGGACAGGTAGTATTGCGCCCAGTTGCCCAGCTCGCTGGTGACCGATTGCTGCGTGAGGACCACACCGTCAATGCCTTCGGCACCGGGGACATAGACATCGCTCAAGAGGATCACGAAAGCCGTGCACGAGCAGATGACGATTGTGTCGATGAAGACCGAGAAGGACTGCGTGATGCCCTGGCTGATCGGGTGGCGCACCTCTGCGGTGGCGGCCACGTTGGGCGCGGAGCCCAGACCTGCCTCGTTCGAGAAGAGACCGCGACGCATGCCCTGCATGATGGCCGCGCCCATACCGCCGCCGACGGCCTGTTCGATGCCGAAAGCGTTCTTGACGATCATCGAGAAGACCTGCGGCACTTCGGTGATGTTGAGCGCAATGACCACGAGCGCCATCAGCAGATACCCCACAGCCATGATCGGCACGATCACGTCAGAGGCTTTCGCGATGCGGTGGATACCGCCAAAGATGATGATGGCGGAAATGATCGACAGGCCGATTGCCGTCCAGAGACGGTCGATATGGAAGCTGTCCTGCATCGCGCCGGCCACGGTATTGCCCTGGAACGCATTGAAGCCGAAGCCGAAGGCCGCGATGAGGCAGACCGCGTAGAGCCCTGCAAGCCATTTGTATTCGGGGCCCAGACCATGGATGATCGCATAGGCGGGACCACCACGGAAACTGTGTTCGCCCGTGCGGCGCTTGAACAGCTGTGCGATCGAGCATTCGACAAGGCTGGTGGCCATGCCAACAAGCGCCACGGCCCACATCCAGAATACGGCCCCCGGACCGCCCAGCGTGATCGCCACGGCAACGCCTGCGATATTGCCGCCGCCTACGCGTCCGCCGACCGAGACCAGAAGCGCCTCGCGCGCCGAGATCTTGTCATTATCGGCCGCGTTGTTCGATTTGCGCAGAACGCGGAACATCCGTCCGAAAAAGCGGAACTGCACAAAGCCGGTTGCCAGAGTGATGAACACGCCGAAGACGACGAGAATCGGGATCAGCGACCAACCCCAAGTCAGATCGCCGATCTTGCTAAAGATCAGCTCCAGAAAATCCATGATATCCCCCATTATTGTCGCGTTTGGTTTTGTTGTCGCGAATTCGGTGCAAACTAGGGATGCAGTTACGGAATACCATGGTCTATCTTGCATCAGGCAGACGCGACCGGATACATAAGTAGCGTCAACTAGCATCAAGAGGTGGGCGGGTGTCCCAGGATCTGCCACGAAATCTACGACTACTATGTAGTTATCATAGCTCGATCGTATCGGTCTGCCAGCAGTTGGGGGTGAATCGTTCGCAGTTCAATCGCTACCTGACGGGGGAGACCTTTCCCTCGCTGCGCTCCATGCGGCGGATCTGCGACTTCTTCGGGGTGGAAGAGGCCGAGCTGCTGCTGTCGCATGCGCAATTCGCCGAGATCGTCCGGCTGCGCCCGCAAAGCACCGGATTGCGCACCGAGCTTGATACTGTGGCCCGCACAGCCACCGATTTGCGGGCGGGTTCGGCCAAGGCGTTGATGCCTTATCTGGGTCACTACCTCACATGGTATAATTCCATGTCCCATCCGGGGCAGGTGCTTTGCGCGCTGACCAGGCTCTACGAGACCCCTTTCGGGGTGAATGTCAAAAGCGTCGAGAGCGTGGGCCGTGTTGGGGCGCGCAAGTTTACCTGCAAATACGAGGGCGCCTGTTTTCTGCTGGGCGATCGTCTGTTCATGACGGTGATGGAGACGCTGACCCGTAACGAGGTGATGCAGATCATCCTCTATCCCAGTTATAACAATCGCATCCGCTATCTGAGTGGGGTGGTTTCGGGGGTGGCGGCCCGTGCGCCGCGTCCGCCTTCGGCCACGCAGATGGTCATGGAATATCTGGGCAAATCGGTCGATCTGCGGGCGATGATGCGGCGCTCGGGGCTTTATGCGCCAGATGACAGCCTGATCCCCGAAGAGGTGCGGCTGATGCTCTCGAACGGGTTGCGACCGGGAAGCCATCTGGTCGAGGCGCCCCTGCCATAACCCATTGGCGAATCCGTCTGTTCTTGATATGTTCCTGACATGGTCGCCGATTTCCACACATCTATCGCGTTGCGCCGCGGGCGGGTGCATGAGGTCCATGGCGCCGGAGCCATGGCCTTTGCCCTGATCACGACACGTAGTGCTGCTGTGTTATGGATCCGCGAGGCATGGCGGGCCGAGGGGCTGGACCCGCAGGGATTGATCCCCTTCCGCCCGCCCGAGGGGCTTTTGCTTGCGCGTCCGTCCGACCAGACCGATGCGTTGGCCGTGGCCGAAGAGGCGCTGAAGGATGGTGCGCTGCCTTTTGTGGTGCTGGAGGTCACGCGCCCGCTGAACCTGCGCGAAGGCCGTCGTTTGCAGCTGGCGGCCAAGGCCGGAAACAGTCTGGGGCTGTGCATCATTCCCGAAGGTATGGGCTCAAACGCCGCCGAGACCCGCTGGCGGGCGGAGCCGGTCTTCGACCCGTTGGGGCAGGGCATGGTGGTGGACTGGCATCTGAGCAAGAACAAATCCGGCCCGCTTGGCACATGGCGTCTGGCATGGGAGGCGCAGGCGGGCCGGATGCGGGTTCTGGCGCAGGCGTCTGCCTAAAAATTGACCCGTCATCTTTCTGCGCCTCTCGCGCGGGCGATTGCGCTTGTCCGCGCGGTCATGATCTTTAGCAATAGGGCGAACCGACAGATATCGCGTAAAGGTGGCCCGATGAATTTGACCGATTTCAAGATCCTGACGTTTGACGTCTATGGCACGCTGATCGACTGGGAGAGCGGCATGTTCGAGGGGCTCAAGCCACTGACCTCGCAGCTGAAAACCCCGTTGAGCCGCGATCAGGTCCTCGAGGCGCATGCCTATCACGAAAGCACCCAGCAGGCCTGGACTCCGGCCATGCCCTATACCCGGCTTCTGGCCACCGTCTATCGCCGTCTGGCAGAGGAATGGCAGATCCCCGTGACATGGGAAGAATGCGAGACCTATGGCCGGTCGGTCGAACATTGGCCCGCCTTCCCCGATAGCGCCGAGGCGCTGCGTTACCTACAGCAGCATTACAAGCTCTGCGTGCTCTCCAATGTGGATGCGGCTTCGTTCAAACATTCCAATGCGAAGCTGGGCGTGACCTTCGATCATGTCTACACCGCCGAGGATATCGGCAGCTACAAGCCCTCGGACCGGAATTTCGACTATATGATCGGGCATCTGGCGCGGGTCGGGATAGCCAAGGACCAGATCCTGCATACGGCCGAGAGCATGTTCCATGACCACCAGCCCGCAAACCGTCACGGGCTGGCCAATGCGTGGATCTATCGCCGCCACGACAAGGAAGGCTTTGGTGCCACGATGAATCCGGGCGAGATGCCGAGCTATGATTTCCGCTTCAACTCGATGGCGGAACTGGCGCAGGCGCATAAAGAGGCGGTTGCCGCAATGGCCTGAGGCGGGGCGGGAAGTCCCTGACCAAAGTCAGGGACCGACGCAGACAGGGGCCTGCACCGTGGGCACCTGCCCAGCCTCGGCCATGAAGGCGCGGAACCCCAGCCCGTCGAGGAAGATCACGCGGTAATGGGCGTGGCCCTTGGTCCACCACGGATCGGGGCGATCGATCTCGGTGATGAAGCGATGCGCGCAGGCCTGACCCGCGCTGTAGGCGATGCCTTCGGGCGAGGTGCCCGTGAGCGGCATATGGATATGGCCGAAGACGATATGGCGAATGCCCTGCGGATGGGCGGCCAACCGCGCCATCACGCGGCCCTCGTCATGCAGGCTGATATTGGTAAAATGGCCGATCCCGTCATCCATCGGCGGGTGGTGGATGAAGATCGTGGGCGGCAGCGGGCCTGCGCCTTGCAGGGCCTTGTCCAGAAATTCCATCCGGTCGGGCCCGAAAATGCCGCCGATCACGCCCGCCTCATGGGTATCAAGAAAGATCAGCCGTCCGAAATCTGTGTCCTGAACCCCCTGCACATAGCCATTGGCGTCGAGCGGATGCTCGGGGAAGGCGGCGATAAAATTGGGCCGGTCGTCATGATTGCCCAGCATCAGCCGCACGGGGAAGGGCACAGGCGCCAGGATCTCGCGAAGAAGGTCATAGGCCTCGGGGTCGCCGTGGTTGCACAGATCGCCGGTGATCACCATCAGATCGGCGTCTCTATGGCGGTTCAGGATATCGTCGATGGCCGCGCGCATCTGCGCCTCGGGGTCCACCGTGTTGGCCAGTTGGCCCGCGGGCATCAGATGGGTGTCGGTCAGCTGGATGATCTTCATGGCTCTGCTTTCAAAGGTCATGCGGGAGGCCAGAGCCCCCCGCATGGTTTGGGTCATTCCATCAGGGCGTTGGTCTGTTCCACGATCTGCTTCAGCCCGTCCTCGGGCGAGACCTCGCCGCGCATGACCGTGCCGATGATGTCACGCTGGGTGCGCCAGATACGGACCGAGTCGCCACCCGGATAACCCGCCCAAGGCAGCGATTTGTCGGCCTGCAGCGAGGCGGTTTTTACGTTGGGATGCTCGGCGTAATAAGGCGCCAGATAGGCCTCGCCGGTGGCGTTCTTGTTGGTGGGCAGATAGCCCGTGATGCGCACGATCACGTTCTGCGCCTCGGGGCCGGTGATCCATTTGAGATAGTTCCACGCGGCCTGTTGCTTGGCCTTGTCCTGCGTGAGGATGACGGCCGAGTTGCCACCCGTGGGCACGCCGCCATTGGTCTTGTCATCCAGCGGGAAGGTCGCGGTGGCCAGATCGAACCGGTCGCCCACAAGGCCCTCGATCGTCTGCACATGGGCAGGCGTCGAGACCATGAAGCCCGTCTTGCCTGCGCCAAACTGCTGGCGCGCCTGATCCCAGTCGAAGGTCGGCGCACCGGCCTCGGCGGCCATCTGGCGGATCATCTTCAGCGCGTTCAGCCCGATCTCGTTATCGAAAGCCACCTTGCCGGTGGTCTCATCGACCAGCTTGCCGCCCTGCTCGAAGATCAGCGCCTGCCAGAGCCAGTCATCCGGCCAGCCCGCGATATCATAGGCCATGCCCGCCATATCGGGGTGCATCTGGTGGATCTTGGCGCCAAGCGCGATCAGCTCGGGCATGGTGTCGGGCATATGCGCCGGATCGGCGCCCGCCTCTTTCACCAGCTCGGAATTGATATAGAGGATCGGCGAAGACGCATTGACCGGCAGGCCATATTGCTTGCCATCGATCTGGCCAAGCGCCGCCATATTGGGCGAGTAGTTCTTGTTGAGGAAGGACTGACCGCCCTCGGCTTCGATGAAGGGCCCCAGGTCGGTGATCTGGCCGCGCGGCTCCAGCGTATGGACCAGCTCGGCGGTCAGGTTATAGCCCGAGAAATAGACATCCGGCAGATCGCCCGTCACCGCCGAGCGCAGCACCTGCGCCTGACCGTCGGTATAATTGGCGGCGGGTGCTAGGAAGTTGATCTTCACACCCGGATTGTTCTTCTCGAATTCCTCGGCCAGCGGCTGATGGAATTTCGTAAAGCCCGGCATGTTGTAGAGCACATTCAGCGTGACCTCTTGCGCCATGGCGGGAAGCGCCATCAGCAAAGCGGCAGAGGTGGTAAGCCCCGTCAGAACGGTGCGGCGGGTGGGATACATGGGAAAACTCCGGTTCGGTTGGGAGGAAGGCGGACGGGTCATTTGACGCCCGTCATGGTGATGCCCGCGATGAACTGGCGGCGGGCAAGGAGGAAACAGGCGACCATGGGGGCGGTGATCAGGCAGGCCCCCGCCATGAGCGCGCCGTAATTGGTGCCGGTCTCGGCATCGGCAAAGAACAGCATGCCAAGCGGCGGCGGTGCCAGTTCGGTGCGGTTGACGACGATCATCGGCCAATAGAGGTCGTTCCAATGGGCGACCACGGAAAATACCGCGAAGGCCGCAAGCGAGGGCAGCGAGGCGCGCAGGACCAGCCGCCAGCAGATCTCCATTTCCGAAAACCCGTCCAGACGCGCGGCCTCGATGATCTCGTCGGGATAGGAGCGGAAGGACTGGTGGAAGAGGAAGATCGCGAAGACCGACAGGAAGAAGGGCGCCATCATCGCGAAATAGGTGTTGAGCATCTGCGCCTTCGCAAGCCCCACGAACAAAGGCAGCGCCAGCGCCTGCATCGGCACGCAAAGCGCGGCCACAATCACCGATAGCAATATCTTGCGGCCACGGAACCGCAGCTTGGCCAGCGCATAGGCACAGGGCACCGCCGTCAGGACCTGCACGATCAGGATGCCCGCGCAGACGATCACCCCGTTGAGCATGAACCGCGCCATCGGCACCGAGGTCGCCGCCTGATGGAAATTCTCACCGCCCGCGAAGTCTTTCGGGATCGGCCAGAGCGAGATGTCGAAAATTTCGGAAGGCGAGCGGATCGCGGTCAGCACCATCCAGTAGAAGGGCAAAAGCATCACCACAGCGCCAAGGCCCAGCACGAGATGGGGGAGGTATTTCGAGGCGCGCATCAGTAATGGACCTTCTTTTCGAGATGGAGCGTCTGGCCGATCGAGAGCACCAGAACGAGGCCGAGGAAGATCAGCGTCAGCGCCGCCGCATAGCCCGTGTTCGAGTAATCGAAGCCCTCGAGATAGAGCGCGTAGAGCAGTGTCTCGGAGCCTGCGCGGCCCTTGGTCAGCACAGCCACGGTCTCGAACACCTTGAAGGCGGAGATCGAGGTGGTCACCGTGACAAACATCGTCGTCGGCCCCAGCATCGGCCATGTCACGGTCAGGAAACGGTCAATCGGGGATTTCGCGCCGTCCAGCTGTGCGGCCTCGTGCAGGTCCTGCGGGATGGCAGTCAGCCCTGCAAGAAACAGCACCATATTGAACCCCACGACCTGCCAGACGCCGATCAGCGCCATGGTCGGGATCAGAAGCCACGGTGTGCCCAAGAACTGCACCGCATCAAAGCCCGCCCAAGTGATCACGGCATTCACCGGCCCGAGGGTGGGGTGCAGCAGGAACTGCCAGACGGTCGCCATGGCGACCAGCGTGGCGGTGACGGGCAGGAAATAGGCCACTTCCCACAGGCCCCGCGTGCGGCTCCGCCCATGCACCAGAAGTGCCACGCCGAGCGCCAGAAAGATGCCGCAGGGGATGACGATGGCGGCATAGAGCACCGTGTTCCAGAAGGCGCGCAGGAAGACCACGTCATGGAACGCCTTGGTGAAATTCTGGAGCCCCACGAAGTTCCAGCGGATCGCCCCAAGCTGGTAGTCGGTCAGCGAGAACCCCGCCAGCGTGAGGAGTGGCAGGATATAGATCGCCAGCAGCAGCACCACGGCGGGGGCGGCAAAAAGCATACCCTTGCTGATTTTGGCACCTGTGCGGGCGCGCGCGCGGGTGGGGGCATGGGGCAAATCGAGCGCGCTCATGCCACCACCTTTTGTAGGAGGCGCGCGGTCAGGCGCTGCCCATCGGGGCCGAACACATGCAGCGCGTCCTGTGCAAAGCCCAGATGGATGATCCCGGCTGGGGCGGGGCCCGAGGCGCTCTGGCGCAGGGTCAGCGAGAGCGTCTCATCGGCCAGAAGCGCACAGCTCACATAGCGGTCGGCGCCATGGGTCTCGATACGGGTGACCCGCGCAGGAAGCCCTGTTGCCGCCAGATGCAGATCCTCGGCGCGCAGACCGAGCGTCAGCGGCCCCGCTTGCCGCACCCGCAGATCCAGCACCTCGCCCATCAGGCGCAGCCGGCCATCGGCCATGCTTTCGGCGGGCAGAAGGTTGATCGTGGGCGCGCCGATAAACCGTGCCACCGTCAGGTTGGCGGGGCGGCGATAGAGCTCTTCGGGTGTTCCCAGCTGTTCGATCCGGCCCTCCGACATCAGCGCGATCCGGTCGGACATGGTCATCGCCTCGACCTGATCATGGGTGACATAGATGAAGGTCGCGCCAAGGCGTTTGTGCAGGGCGGCCAGCTCGTCGCGCATATGGGCGCGCAGTTTGGCGTCGAGATTGGAGAGCGGCTCGTCCATCAGGAAGGCTGCCGGATTGCGCACCAAGGCCCGCGCGAGCGCCACCCGCTGGCGCTGTCCGCCCGAGAGCTGCGCCGGTTTGCGGTCCAGAAGCGCCGAGATCTGCAGCAGCTCGGCGGCATGTTCGACGGCGATCTCGATCTCGCGCAGGGTATCGCGCGGCGCGGTCAGCCGCCCCAGCAGCGGCAGCCGGTCGATCAGCCGCAGACGGCGCATGCGCAGAGGCGTCGCGATATTCTGGCGCACGCTCATATGCGGATAGAGCGCATAGGACTGGAAGACCATCGCCAGATTGCGGTCTGTCGGATCGGTGCCGGTAACATCCTCGCCATCGATCCGCACGGAGCCGGTATCGGCAGTCTCGAGCCCTGCGATGATCCGCAACAGCGTCGATTTCCCACAGCCCGACATCCCTACCAGCGACAGGAATTCGCCCGCATGGATCTCGAGATCGATCCCCTTGAGCACGGTCGTCGTGCCGAACCCCTTGCCGATACCGGCAAGTGTCACGGATTGGGAGGTCATGTCAGTTTCCTTCGCATCTGTTCGGGCTCCAGATGCAGCGGCAAGGTAACAATCAGGCTTAGCTTTTATGAAAGATTTCCGACAGGGCCCTGACCGCCGCAAGGCATGCAGCGCGATGGGGCGGTTTCGCCGGATGCCCGTCCTTCAGGCAGGGCTGCCGGTTTCGGGGGAGATCGCCAAACTTGACAGATCATGACAGTGGCGCCGGTGCGATTGTCATATGCGGTCAAGTCTTGGCGGGGCAGGATGCGCTATCCTTGCTACAGACATCTATCGGAGGCCCCATGCCCAGCTATCGCCATATGATCGGTTCCGAAATCTTCCGTTTCGACAGCCTGACCGCATTGCTGGCGGCGGCGAGCCCGCAGCGCTCGGGAGACGAGCTGGCAGGCATTGCCGCCGAGAGCGAGATCGCAAGAGTGGCCGCCCAGATGGCGCTGGCCGATCTGCCGCTCACCGAATTTCTGGCAGAACAGCTTGTGCCCTATGAGGACGACGAGGTCACGCGCCTGATCTGTGATAGCCATGATCGCGCGGCCTTCGCGCCCGTGGCGCATATGACGGTGGGCCAGTTCCGCGACTGGCTGTTGTCGAACGAGGCCAACGCGTCCTCGCTCAAGGCGTTGGCGCCGGGGCTGACGCCCGAGATGGTCGCCGCCGTCTCCAAGCTGATGCGCAACCGCGACCTGATCGCGGTGGCCCGCAAAATCGAGATCATCACCGCCTTCCGCACCACGATGGGCCTGTCGGGCACCGTCTCGAGCCGGCTCCAGCCCAACCATCCGACCGATGATCCGGCAGGCGTGGCCGCGAGCATCATCGACGGGCTCCTTTACGGCATTGGCGATGCGATGATCGGCATCAACCCCGCCACCGATAACGTGCCGCAGGCAATGGCCCTGATCCATCTGCTGGATGAACTCCGCGAGCGTCACGCGATCCCCACGCAAAGCTGCGTGCTGACCCATGTGACCAATTCCATCGAGATCATCAATCGTGGTGCGCCGCTCGATCTGGTGTTCCAGTCGATTGCGGGCACCGAGAAGGCCAATCGGGGCTTCGGGGTGGATCTGGCGATTCTGGCCGAGGCGCAGGACGCGGCGCTGTCGCTCAAGCGCGGCACCGTGGGCCAGAATGTGATGTATTTCGAGACGGGGCAGGGCGCGGCTCTGTCAGCCGATGCGCATTTCGGGATGGACCAGCAGACCGTCGAGACCCGCGCCTATGCGGTGGCGCGCGCTTTCGACCCGCTTCTGGTGAACACGGTCGTGGGCTTTATCGGGCCGGAATATCTGTTTGATGGCAAGCAGATCACCCGCGCGGGCCTCGAGGACCATTTCTGCGCCAAGCTGATGGGCGTGCCGATGGGCTGCGATGTGTGCTACACCAACCACTCCCATGCTGATCAGGATGATATGGACGGTCTGCTGACGCTTCTGTCGGATGCGGGCTGCCGGTATTTCATCGGCGTGCCGGGCGCGGATGACATCATGCTCAATTATCAGTCGCTCTCCTATCACGACATTCTCTATCTGCGCGAAAGCTTCGGGCTGCGGGCCGCGCCCGAATTCGAGAGCTGGCTTTCGGCACAGGGGATTGTGGATGAGGGCGGGCGTATCGCGCCTGCGCCGGACCGGCTGCTGGCGGCGATGACCCGCCCGGCCCTGAGCGCGTGAGGGGATACCATGAGCGATGATCTGACCCGCGACCCCTTCGCCCGCCTGCGTCAAGCCACCCGCGCCCGTATCGGGCTCGGGCGTTCGGGCGCGGGGCTGCCCACGCCGGCGCTCGCGTCCTTCCGGCTCGATGCCGCGCGGGCGCGCGATGCGGTCCATGCGCCGCTGGATGTGGCGGCCTTGCAGGCCGAGCTTTCCGAGTTCGAGACGCTGGCGCTCCGTTCGGCTGCGGCCGACCGCTCCATCTATCTCCGCCGCCCCGATCTGGGGCGCAAACTGGCCGAAGAGGATCGCGCGGGGCTGGCAAAGGGCGATTATGATCTGGCCTTTGTCATCTGTGACGGGCTGTCCTCGGCGGCTGTTGCGGCACATGCGGGCGCGACCCTGCGCGCGGCGCATGAGGCGCTGCCGGATCTGTCCATCGCGCCGGTGGCGATTGTCACCCAAGGCCGCGTGGCTGTGGGCGACGAGGTCGGGCAGGGCTTGGGGGCCCGCATGGTGGCCGTGCTGATCGGCGAGCGTCCGGGCCTGACCGTGGCTGACAGCCTTGGCATCTACCTTACCTATAACCCGCGGTCCGGTTGCCCCGATAGCGACCGGAACTGCCTGTCCAATATTCACCTCAGTGGCGGTCAGACGCCCGCTCAGGCGGCAAGCAAACTGGCATGGCTGGTGCGCGAGGCGCGCAAGCTGGGTCTGACCGGCACCAAGCTGAAAGAAGAGGCTCCCACGCTGGCGGCCTCGGAAACAACCGCAATTCCAAAGGAATAGGCCCTAAGGGGCATCGAAAAACAAAACGGGGAAAACATCATGTCAACTGGCAAAGCGGGGCTGTCAAAAAGCCTCAACGCCTTCCATCTCTGGGGTCTCGCAGTCGGCCTCGTGATCTCGGGTGAATATTTCGGTTGGAGCTATGGCTGGGAAAGCGCGGGCACGCTGGGCTTCCTGATCACCACGATCATCGTGGCGGCCATGTATACCGCCTTTATCTTCAGCTTCACCGAACTGACCACCGCCATTCCGCGCGCAGGCGGGCCGTTTGCCTATGCCAGCCGCGCCTTCGGCCCGACGGGCGGCGCCATCGCGGGCTTTGCCACGCTGATCGAGTTCCTGTTTGCCCCGCCCGCCATCGCGCTGGCGATCGGCTCCTATCTCAACGTCCAGTTCCCCGGGCTTGACCCGAAACTGGCGGCGGTAGGCGCCTATATCATCTTCATCGCACTCAATATCGCGGGTGTGAAAATCGCGGCGACCTTCGAATTGCTGGTGACGCTGCTTGCGGTCTTCGAGCTCTTGGTCTTCATGGGTGTTGTCGCCCCTGCCTTCTCGGTGACCAATTTCGCGGCCAATGGCTGGGCTGGCGCCAGCGAGTTCTCGCCCGTGGCCATCGGCGGTATCTTTGCCGCGATCCCCTTTGCCATCTGGTTCTTCCTCGCCATTGAGGGCGTCGCTATGGCCGCAGAAGAGGCCAAGGACCCGCGCCGCACCATTCCGAAAGCCTATATCGCCGGTATCCTGACGCTCGTGTTCCTCGCCTTCGGGGTGATGATCATGGCAGGTGGCTCGGGCGACTGGACGCAGCTGTCGAACCTCAATGACCCGCTGCCGCAGGCGATGATCCGTGTGGTGGGTGAAGGCAGCGGCTGGACCCATATGCTTGTCTGGCTCGGTCTCTTCGGTCTGGTGGCGTCGTTCCACGGCATTATCATGGGCTATGCCCGCCAGATGTTCGCCCTGTCGCGCGCAGGTCTTCTACCGGAAGTCTTCTCGAAGGTGCATCCGCGCTTCCACACGCCGCATGTGGCCACCATCGCGGGTGGTGTCGTAGGCATCATCGCGATCTATTCGGATAGCCTGATCTCGGTCGCCGGCATGTCGCTGACCGCCACTATCGTGACGATGGCCGTGTTCGGCGCGCTGGTGATGTATATCATGTCGATGGCCTCGCTCTTCCGTCTGCGCAAGTCCGAGCCTGATCTGGACCGCCCGTGGAAGGCGCCCCTGTTCCCGGTCCTTCCGGCAATCGCGCTGGGGCTTGCCTGCCTCGCGATGCTGGCGATGATCATCTACAATTTCGAGATCTTCGTGATCTTCGCGATCCTGATGATCCTCGGTGTGGGTGTGGCCGCCTTGCTGCGCCGCAAGGTCGACGCGACCGCAACGCCGGGCGAGTAAACACGCCTCTTCATATCTGATTTTCCACCCGCCTCTTAATTGGGCGGGTGGTTTATTTTTTAATCACATTCCTTGTTCCGCCCTTGTAAACAAGGCAACCGGAGGCGGCGCGAATTGCTATAAGCGATGGTTGCGTTCATCTCCATCTCCCAGAGATGGAGGGATTCCCATGCAGGCCCAGACACCGCAGGTTCTCGCCGCAGCCGCGACCGGTATCGACGGATTCATCCGCCGTTACAGGCTGTGCCCTGACAGTTTCTTCGGCAGCCTTGGCTTTGCGCCCGAGACCGCGGCCCAGCCGATGAGCCGGATGGATCTCGACCTGTATTGCCGGATGATGGAACTGGGCGCCGAGCGTTCGGGCGATGTGAATTTCGGGCTGGCCTACGGGCAGGCCTTTACACCAGAGATGTTGGGGCTGATCGGCTATATCGCGATCAACTCGGCCAGTCTGGGCGATGCCGCGCAAAATCTGGCGGCCTATTTCCCGTGGCACCAGCAGGGCACTGCGACCGGCTTCCGCGCACAGGACGATCTGAGCTGGATCAGCTACCGTGTGGCCCCGGATCGTGTGCGGATGCGTGATCAGGACGCGCTGGTGACATTGGGGATGTTCCGCAATGTCCTGCGCCATGCGGGCGGCGAGGAGTGGGCGCCCGAACTGATCGAGCTGGAGCAAGCCGATAACGGCACCCGCGCCGAGATCGAGGCCGCCTTCGGGGCGCCTGTGCGTTTCGGCCGCCCGACCAATGCGCTGGTCTTCCGGTCAGCCGATCAGGGACTTGCTATGCCCAAGGCCGATGGTACGCTCCAGCAGCTGTTGCGTTGTAATCTTCAGGCGCTCAGCCTGCGCGAGACGGGGCCTTGCGTGACCGAGGCGGCCGCCGAGGTGATCCGGCTGCATCTGAAAGATACCACGCTGGATCTCGACCTTCTATCGGACCGGATGGGGATGCCGCGCTGGACGCTCCAGCGCCGCCTTCAGGATTGTGGCACCAGCTTCGCACGGCTTGTCGAGGAGACCCGCCGCGAGCAGGCCTGCCGCTATCTTGAAGGCTCGGGCCTGTCGATCTCGCTGATTGCGGAAGAGTTGGGCTATTCCGAACCCAGCGCCTTCGTTCGCGCTTTCCGACGCTGGGAAAATACCTCGCCCTCGCAATATCGCAAGGCGTTCAACGCCTTGCGACATTAGGGTTGCGGCATCAGAGCGATATCGGGCTGGATCAGTAGCCCCGCTGCATATCGGCCTGATCCTTGCAATGGCCCTTCGCCTCGAATTCCGCGATATTGGCGGCCATGATGTGGCTGCCGGTCTCGGGGTCGACCTGTGAGGCAATATGCGGGGTTACCGTCACCCCTTCATGCGTCCAGAACGGATGGTCCTTGGCCAGGGGCTCCAGCGGGAAAGCATCGAGGATGGCATGGGCGATCTGGCCGCTCTCCAGCGCCTCCAGCAGGGCCGCCTCGTCGAGATGGTCGCCGCGGGCGGCGTTCAACAGGCGGGCACCTTTGGGCAATTGCGCGAAAAAGTCGGCATTCAGGATATGATGGGTCTCGGGGGTCAGCGGTAAGAGGTTCACCACGATCTCGCAGCCCTCCAGAAACGCCTTCAGACCCTCGGGGCCATGATGGCAGGTGACGCCGTCGATGGTTTTGGGGCTTCGCGCCCAGCCGCGCGTCTCAAAGCCGATCTGCGCCAGCAGGGCCGCCGACGCCGCCCCCAGATTGCCCAGACCCAGCACACCGACCGTGCGCTGCCCTGCAACCGGCGCGACCAGCGCCTTCCATTCGGCTTTTGCCGCCGCGAGCTGCATCTCGGGCATGTAGCGGTGCAGGTTCAGCACCTGCACCGCCACATATTCGCGCATCCGCTGGGTCAGATCGGTGCCCACCGTGCGGATCACCGGGATATGGCGCGGGAGTTCTGCATCCGCAGCGATATGGTCTACCCCTGCCGCGAGCGAGATGATGGCCTTCAGATTGGGCAGCCCTGCCAGAAAGCCCGTCGCGGGTTGCCAGACCGCGGCATAGGTCACGGCCTGCGCATCGAAGGGCTCATGAGCGGAAACGATCTCGGCCTCGGGCAGCACGCCCTGCAGGCGGGTGACCCATTTGGCGGAGGTTTTCGGATTGGGGAGGTAAACGACGATGCTCATGATGATCCCTGTAGTATAATTTTGCCGGATCAGAGCAAGAAAACCACGCCGGTGCAAGGCGTGGTTTCAGGGATTTAGTTAGCGCCAGCCCAGAGCGGGAGCCACATGGGTCAGGATGCTTTCCAGCACATGGACGTTATAATCGACGCCCAGCATATTCGGCACGGTCAGCAGTAGCGTATCGGCCTCGGCAATCGCCTCGTCCCGACGCAACTGTTCGATCAGGCGATCGGGTTCGTCAGCATAGCCCCGCCCGAAAACCGAACGGGTCTGGTCTATGAAACCGATCTGGTCCTGATCCTTGGAGCCGTTGCCGAAATACATCCGGTCCTGATCATTGGTCAGCGCAAAGATCGAGCGCGACACCGAAACCCGCGGGCTGCGCGCGTGACCCGCCTCTTTCCAGGCCTCGCGATAGGCACGGATCTGTTTGGCCTGCTGGATATGGAAGGGCTCGCCGGTCTCGTCATCTTTCAGGGTCGAGCTTTGTAGGTTCATCCCGAGCTGCGCGGCCCAGATCGCCGTCGCGTTCGAGCCCGCGCCCCACCAGATGCGTTCCTTCAGGCCCGGGCTCTGGGGCTCGAGCCGCAGCAGGCCGGGCGGGTTGGGGAACATCGGGCGCGGATTGGGTTGGGCAAAGCCCTCACCGTCGAGCATCCTGAGGAAAACCTCCGTATGGCGGCGTGCCATATCGGAAGGGCTTTCGCCCTCGGCGGGCTGGTATCCGAAATGCTTCCAGCCGTCGATCACCTGTTCGGGCGATCCGCGCGAGATACCGAGCTGCAGCCGCCCGCCCGAGATCAGATCGGCGCTGCCGGCATCCTCGACCATATAGAGCGGGTTCTCGTAGCGCATATCGATGACACCGGTGCCGATCTCGATACTTGTCGTGCGTGCGCCCACCGCAGCCAGAAGCGGGAAAGGCGAGGCCAGCTGGCGGGCATAATGGTGCACACGGTAATAGGCGCCATCGACGCCCATCTGCTCCGCCGCAACAGCGAGGTCGATGGATTGAAGCAGAACATCCGAGGCCGAACGCACCTGCGAGCCACGGTCATCCGCCCAGTGGCCGAAAGAGAGAAAGCCGATCTTTTTCATACAAGTGATCCTTTCAGTTCCTTCGCATCTAGGAGTGCGGACAGGGGGGCTGCAAGGGCGCGGGCTGTTCCCTCAGGCGCAGGCGATGTGCACAAGGATCGGGATTGAGGCGGGGGCGGGGATCTGCCATCGTCTGCAGCAGTGATCGGGCCACTCGAATTCGGGGCCGCTTGCACGGTCATTCAATGTATTCTGTAAGTCGGGGAGGAACATATGCCCATTCTGAAACTCCATGTCGACAGGACATGTGACGCGCGCATCGATCCGGAGGGGGTCCGGACCCTGCTTGTCGATCTGCGTGCAATCCTTTGCGAGAGACTGTCCTCGGCAGAGGCGGCCTGCCAGCTGGCATGGCTGCCGGTCACGGGCCTTCCGGACCAGCCGGTGGTCAATTGCGAACTGGCGATTCTGCCGAAGCCCGAGCGGACGCGCGAAAAGCTTACGGAACTGGCGGAAGTGCTGAAGGCGCGGATCGAGGAGGTGACCGGACCAAAGGTCGCCGTGCGGATCTCGCATCTCGATGCCGCGACCTATGTCGCGCTGAAATGACAGCAGAGGCGGCGCGTTGTTGCCGCCTCTCCCCTAGCTCGCCATCCGGTTCGGTTCGTCGAAAAGCTCGACGTCTCCCGTATCGATCTTGAAGGTTCCGAGCTCGGCGGAAAGCGCCTGTGTCTCGTTGCGCAGGGTCGTGATCGCGGCATTTGTCTCTTCGAACATCGCGGCATTCTTCTGGGTGGTCTGATCCAGTTCCAGCGTGGCGTTCGAGATTTCCTTGATGCCGATTGTGGTTTCTCGGGTGGCGCCCACAATCCCCTCGATCCGGCTGCGTATGTCACGCACGCCTTGCACGATTTCCTCGAGTGCCCTGCCGGTGGAATTGACCATCGAGACCCCACGTTGCACATCGGCGCTGGATGTCGAGATCATGGTGCCTATTTCCTGCGAGGCGTCGGCGGAGCGCTGCGCCAGAGCCCGCACCTCGGAGGCCACAACCGCAAACCCACGGCCCGCTTCCCCCGCCCGCGCGGCCTCGACGCCGGCATTGAGCGCCAGAAGGTTGGTCTGGAAGGCGATATCATCGATCACCTGCAGCACACGTTCGATCTTGGCCGAGGAGTTCTCGATGCTGCTCATGGCGGCGATCGCATCGACCACGACCTCGTGCCCGCGCTCGGCCCGTTCGTTGATATCGGTGACGGTTTTCTGGGTCTCGTCCAGCTCCCGTGACGAACTGCTGACGGAGGCCGACATTTCGGTCAGCGCCGAGGTGGTTTCTTCCAGCACGGCGGCATTCTTCTCGGACCGGCGGGCCAGATCTGCCGAGGCGTCGGAAATCTCGCGGGTCGAGCTTTCGATGCGCTGCGACGAGGCTGCGATGCTCTGCATTGTCGCCGAGAGGGCCTCTGCCGCCTGATTGCTTGACTGGGCGATGCGGCGGAAGCTGCCGCGAAGGGTTTCGGGCATACGATAGGTAAAATCGCCGCGTGCGAAAGTCTGCATCGACCTCTCGACCTCGCCCAGACCCTGTTCGACGCTGGCGCCGATCTCGTTCAGGCCCTGACACAGATCGGCCATGATGCCGTCCTTACCCTCGAGCGGGATGCGTTTGGTGAAATCTCCGCTGGCACAGGCATTGACGACATCCCTAACGTCCTTGGCAATCGCCTCATCGGCCGCACGTTTGGCGGTCGTTTCGGCCAAAGCCTGTTCTGAGGCGCGGCGCTCTTCAAGGCGCAGGACCTCGGATCTCTCGCGCTCGGCATGTTCGCGGGCGAGCTCTTCCTTGGCATGGGTCTCTTCCTTGGCCCGTGCCGTGAGGATACTGCTCCGGAAGGCCTCGATCGCTTCGTTGATGCGGTCGAATTCGACGATGGTTGTCATCGGCATGTCACTCTCGAGATCGCCGGTCGCCATTTTTGCCGCCCGCTGCGATATGTTGGTAACCTCCTGAACCATACTTCTCGTTATGCGCCGGGCAATAACGAGGATCACAGCTGTCGCGGCAAACATGGCGAGCGTGTTGAGCAGCAGCAGCCATAGCTGATGGTTGCGATATGCCGTGGCGACCTCGTTGATATTGCTCCCCAGACTGTCCTCGAAGGTCTTGAGTTGGCCGATGCGGGTCGTGGTCGCGTCAAAAAACTCCTTGGGAGTGATGCCCTCTACCGAACCCGTATCCGGATAGGCGAAGGCGATCGCGCGTAGCTCGTTCACGCGGGTAAATGCAGAGCCATTTTCCAGCGTCGCGAAGGCCGCCACCTGTTCCGGTGTTGCGAACTGGCGGAAAAAAGCAAACCCCATATCCTGTTGGGAGATCAGCCGGTGCAATGTCCCCAGCCGTGCCGTATCGAAGCGCCCGAGCGCGAAGCCGCCCGAGCCGATAGCCCGCTCGATACCCGCGCGTTCCTTGGCCGCCATGAAGGAGGTGAACGCGCTCAGACGTTTGGCCATATCTGCGTTCAGCCCCATTTCCGTGAGCTGGCCCAGCATCGCGATCGTGTCGCCGTTGATCTTGGTATAATGTCCCAAAGCGTCGGGCACCGGAATGGCGAGATCATCGACCTGCGCCCGCACCGCATCATGCTTCGCGATCTGCGCCTGGATCTCGGCATAGGAGCTGGCCAGCTCGGGCGGCAGGCCATCTGCCACGGCGGACCCGACCTGTGCGACCTCGCGCACCCGCTCATCCGTCAAGGCGCGTTGTGCGGCCAGTTCCTCGGCAAAGGTCGCGCCCTTGCTGCTGAGATAGATGCTTGTCGCGCCCCGTTCTTTTTGCTGCTCATGCACCAGATTGGAGAGAGAGGAGGCAAATCGCATGAGATGGGTCAGGGTCTGCGCATCGAGCGCGTTGGAGATCCGCTGTGTGATCATTGCGGCTGAGAACACGACCACGGCGAAAAGCGGAACCATGATCAGGCGCGAGACCTTCTGATGCAGGAAGACAGGACGCGAGGGTGCGGACATTGTGCGGCTCACCTTATTGACAGTGAGCATAGTCTTAAGCGTGATTTATTAAGAGCTACTTTCCCTCAAGGCGTGTATTTTCATATGCAGAAATTATTTCTGCAGCCGCATCCTTATGAAATATTGGGGCAAATTCCGATTATCCGCGATGCACCGAAATTTAGCGTAAAATCTAGGGTAAATCGGGAAAGCCGTATAAAGGGAAATGCCTCCGGCCTAACCGGAGGCATCTGGCATTATCTTATCCCGCCGAAGCAGAGATTCTTGATCTCGAGATAGTCGTCGCAGCCGTATTTGGAGCCCTCGCGCCCCTGTCCCGATTGCTTGATCCCGCCGAACGGCGCGATTTCCGAGGAGATGGCACCGGTATTGATGCCGACCATCCCCGTCTCGAGCGCCTCGCCCACGCGCCATGCGCGCTTGAGATCGCCCGTGTAGAAATAGCTCGCCAGCCCGAATTCGGTGTCATTGGCAAAGGCGATCGCCTCGGCCTCGGTCTCGAACTTTACCAGAGGCGCCAGCGGGCCAAACGTCTCTTCGGAGGCCACCTTCATCTCTTGCGTAACGCCGGTCAGCAGGGTGGGCTCGTGGAAGGTTCCGCCCAGAGCCGAGCGTTTACCGCCTGTCAGAACGGTCGCGCCCTTCGCCACAGCATCCGCGATATGGTCCTCGACCTTGGCCAGCGCTGCCGCGTTGATCAGCGGGCCGGTGGTCGTGCCTTCCGCAAACCCATCGCCCAAGGTCAATGCGCCCATGGCTTTGGCCAGTTTCTCGGCAAAGGCGTCATAGACACCGGCCTGCACATAGATGCGGTTGGCACAGACACAGGTCTGACCATTATTGCGGAACTTGGCGATCATCGCGCCCTGGACCGCCGCATCCACATCGGCATCGTCGAACACGATAAAGGGCGCATTGCCACCCAGTTCGAGCGAGATCTTCTTCACCGTATCGGCGCCCTGACGCATCAGGATCTTGCCCACGCGGGTCGAACCGGTGAAGGTCATCTTGGCGACCTTGGGACTATCGCATAGCGCCTTGCCGATCCCTGCGGCATCGAGGCCGGTCACGATGTTGAACACACCTGCCGGCACGCCGGCACGCTCGATCAGCACGGTCAGCGCCAGTGCCGAAAGGGGCGTGAACTCGGACGGGCGTGCCACCATCGTGCAGCCTGCCGCGAGCGCGGGCGCAAGCTTGCGCGCGATCATCGCATTGGGGAAGTTCCACGGAGTGATGGCACCCACCACACCCACCGGCTGTTTGACGACAACCATGCGGATGTCGGTCGCATGACCGGGGATGAAATCGCCATAAAGACGCTTGGCCTCTTCCGAGAACCACTCGACATAGGAGGCGCCGTAAAGCACCTCGCCACGGGCCTCGGCCCAAGGCTTGCCCATCTCGGCGGTGAGGATAGTGGCCAGATCATCGGCATTGGCAACCATCAGATCATAGAGCTTGCGCAGGATCGCGCCGCGCTCCTTGCCGGTCTTGGCAGCCCAAGCGGCTTTGGCCGCATAGGCCGCGTCGATCGCGCGATTGGTATCGGTAACGGTCAGGTCCGGCACCTCGGCCAGCGTCTCGCCGGTCGAGGGGTTCTCGACCGCGAAACGCGTCTCCGACCCCACCCATTCACCATTGATATAGGCGCGCGTCTCCAGCAGAGACGCGTCCTTGAGTTTGGCTGCCAGATCCGAGCGATCAAGCATCGGCCAGTTCCTTGATGCCTTTGACCTCTTTGATGGCGGCGGTCAGGATGTCCATCGCCTCATCGAATTGTGCCTCCGGAATGGTGATCGGCGCGAGGAAGCGGATCACATTGCCATAGACGCCACAGGTCAGCAGCAGCAGGCCACGCTCCAGCGCTGCCAGACGGATCTTGTTGGTCAGCTCGGTCGCGGGGGTGCCATCGGCATTCATGAATTCAGCCGCGACCATGAAGCCCGGACCACGGATCTCGGCCAGTTCCGGCACGAGGGTTTTCAGCTCTTCGAGCTTGGTGTTCAGCTTGGCTCCCAGCGTGTTGGCGCGCGCGCAGAGCTTTTCTTCCTCGATCACATCGAGCACGGCATTGGCCGCGGCAATCGCCAGCGGGTTGCCGCCATAGGTGCCGCCCAGACCACCCGGGCCTGCCGCATCCATGATCTCGGCGCGGCCAACGACACCCGCGATCGGGAAACCACCCCCCAGCGATTTCGCCATGGTGATCAGATCGGCATGGGCGTCATGTTGCTCCATCGCGAAAACGGTGCCGGTGCGGGCGAAGCCGGTCTGGACTTCATCGGCGATCATCACGATGCCATGTTTGTCGCAGAGCGCACGGATACGGGCGGTGAACTCTTTCGGCGCGGGCACGAAGCCGCCTTCGCCCTGCACGGGCTCGAGCACGATGGCCGCGACGCGGGCCGGATCGACATCCGCTTTGAACAGCTTCTCGATCGCATTCAGGCTGTCATCGACCGAAACACCATGCGCTTCATAGGGGTATGGCGCGTGGAAGACGTCATTCATCAGCGGGCCGAAGCCGATCTTGTAGGGCGCAACCTTGCCGGTCATCGCCATGGTCATGAAGGTCCGGCCGTGGAAGCCGCCCTGGAAGGTGATCACAGCCGAGCGGTTGGTATGCGCACGGGCAATCTTGACCGCGTTTTCAAGCGCTTCGGCACCGGTGGTGACAAAGAGGCACTTCTTGGCGAAATCGCCGGGCGCCAGTTCGTTGATACGCTCGGCCAGACGGACATAGTTTTCATAGGGCACGACCTGATGGCAGGTATGGGTGAAGGCGTCGAGCTGCGCCTTGACCGCCTCGACCACTTTCGGATGGCGGTGACCGGTGTTCAGCACGGCGATGCCCGAGCCGAAATCAAGAAGGCGGTTGCCATCGGCATCCCAGATTTCCGAGTTCTCGGCGCGGACTGCGTAATGCGAGGTGAGGACGCCGACGCCACGGGCGAGGGCTGCTTTGCGGCGGGTTTCGATATCTGCATTTGCCATGAGGAGTATCCCTGAAGAGCTGATTTGAGAGAAGTCTAGCGGGATTTGGAAAGTTAAATAGTCTGTTTCTTATTGGCTGTAAGTCGTTGTATAAGCGTCATGGAATGGAGGTGTTTGATCTATGGTGAACACTCATAACACGACCTCCCAGGACAAGGAGCTGGGCCACCGACTGCGCGTGATTCGCGAGCGGGCGGGGCTGTCGCAGCGCGCACTGGCCAAGAAGGTGGGCGTGCCCAATTCGACGATCTCGCTGATTGAATCGGGCAAGATGAACCCCTCGGTGGGGGCGCTGCGCAAGATCCTCGATGGTATCCCGATCAGTCTCTCGGCTTTCTTCGAGTTCCAGCCCGATGCCGAGCGCCAGATTTTCTATGCCGCGGACGAGCTGACCGAGATCGGCAAGGGGAAGCTGTCGCTGCGCCAGATCGGCGGCACGCTCTTTGGCCGCGCGATGATGATCCTGCAGGAAACCTACGAGCCGGGCGCCGATACGGGCCGCGTGATGTATGGCCATGAGGGCGAGGAGGGCGGGATCGTCCTCTCGGGGCGGGTGGAGATCACCGTGGGCGAGGAGCGCAAGGTGCTCGGCCCGGGCGATGCCTACTACTTCGACAGCCGACTGCCGCACCGGTTCCGTCAGGTGGGCGCCGAGCCCTGTGTGGTGTTCAGCGCCTGCACGCCGCCGACCTTCTGAGCGCTCAACCCGCGCCCACCATCCGCGTGCATTCGCGCACCAGTTCGCGTAGCCAGCGGTTGGCCGGATCACGGTCCATCCGCGGGTGCCAGATCAGCGAGATCACGATCTCGCCCGTCTCGAAGGGCAGATCGAAGATCTCCGGCCCCTCAAGGCCGAGCGCCATCAGGCGGCGCTTTTCCATCATGGCATAGGAATGGGGCAGGATCGCCACCAGATCGCTCTGCTGGGAAATGGAGAGCGCCACCAGAAAGGATGGCACCTGAAAGGTCCGGCGGCGCTTCAGCCCGATCTCGGCAAGTGCCCGATCCACCACATGCGTGAAATTCACCGGCTGGTGCAGGGTGGAGACGATGCTGTCGCTCTCGGCAAAATCGCGCGCGGTGATCGGTCGCGCGGCCAGAGGGTGTCCGGGCCGTGTCACCCCCACAAAATAATCACGGGTCAGGCGCTGGACTTTCAGCTCGGGCGCGGTGTCGCGCAGGATACCCAGCTCCAGATCGCACAGCCCGTCGCGCAGCGCCCGCGCGGGGTTGGGTTCTTTCTGCGCGAAGAGCAGCCGCACACCGGGGGCGCGTTCGCGCACCAGCCCCAGTAATGTCGCGCCATAGGCGGCGATGAACCCGTCATTGGCACGGATGACGAAATCACGCTGCAGATGGGCGGGGTCCAAGAGGGTCTCGGCCGGCCTCAGTACGGTCTCGACCTCGGCGGCCAGATGCGGCACGCGCTCCTTGAGGGCCTCGGCATGCGGCGTCAGCACCATACCGCGCCCCGCCCGCACCAGAAGCGGGTCGCCCGTGGCCTCGCGCAGACGCGCAAGCGTCCGGCTCATGGCCGAGGTCGACAGCCCCAGCCGCCGTGCGGCCGCGGCCACACTCCCCTCGGCCAGCAGCGCATCGAGCGCCCGCAGCAGGTTGAGATCACGCATATCCATCGGTCCAGCCTAAGGCACCTGCCGCGCACGCGCCAGCCGTGGCATGGCGTTTGGTGCAACTATTAAATGCAATGGCTGCGTCTTCTGCATTTCGCCAGAGATGATAGATCTGGCGGCATGACGAAAGGATGATCCCGATGACCCATGCCGATCCTGCGGCCACGCAAACCACCGTTTACGAGGACGGCCTGCCCGCGCCGCGCCGCTATTTCGCGCTCTTTGCCCTGCTGGTAACGCTGACGCTGGTGGTGCTCGACGGGGCCATCGCCAATGTCGCGCTTCCGGCGATCCACGAGAGCCTGAATGCCTCGACCTCGAAAACGGTTTGGGTGGTCACCGCCTATCAGCTGACCCTCGTCATGGGGCTCCTGCCGATGGCGTTTCTGGGCGAGGCCATCGGTCCCAAACGGCTGTTTACCGGTGGGGTCATCCTGTTCACGCTCTCCTCGGGGCTCTGTGCGCTGGCGCCCAGCATCGACTGGCTGATTGCGGCGCGGGTGCTGCAGGGGATAGGCGCGGCGCCCATCATGTCGCTGACCATCGCGCTTTTGCGCTACAGCCTGCCTGCGGGAATGCTGGGGCGGGTGATCGGGTTCAACTCGATGGTGGTGGCGCTGGCGACGGCGGCGGGGCCCGCGCTTGGCGCGGCGGTCCTGTCGGTGACCGGCTGGCCGTGGCTCTTCGCGCTCAACGTGCCGGTGGGGATCGTGGCGCTTGTGGCATCGGTGGCGCTGATCGGGCCGCGGGGCACGGGGCGCCGCGCCGATATTCCGGCGATGGTGATGAATGCGCTGGGGTTTGCCGCGCTGATCCTCGGGGCAGGGCGGGTGGCGGTCGTGCCGTGGCAGGGCTGGGCGATGCTGGCGGCGAGCGTGCTGGTCTTTGCCGCGCTGATCCGGCGCGAATGGCACAAGGAGACCCCCGTCATCCCGCTCGATCTAGTGCGCCGTCCCGCATTCCGGCTATCGATCATCGTCTCCGTGACGATCTTCGCGGGCCAGATGGCGGGGTTCGTGGCGCTGCCTTTCCTGCTGATGCGCGGGTTCTCGATGTCGCCTCTGGAAATGGGGCTCGCGATGAGCGCATGGCCGCTGGCTCTGGCGACGACCGGCGCATGGGCGGGGCGGATGGCCGACCGGATCGATGGCGCGCGGCTCTGTGCTATCGGGGCGCTCGTCATGGCGCTCGGGTTCGCGATCGCCTCGGTCTGGTCGACATCGCTGGTGCCGCTGATCCTCGGCATGGTGATCTCGGGGGCGGCCTTCGGCTTCGTGCAGGTGCCCAATAACCGCAATATGCTGATGACGGCGCCGCGGGTGCGGGCAGGGGCGGCGGGGGGCTGCCAGAGCACGGCGCGGCTGCTCGGCCAGACGGTTGGCGGGCTGGCACTGTCGATCATGTTCGCGCTGCTGCCCGAGGGAGAGGTGCCGCAGCTCGGGCTGGCCTTTGCCGCCATTGCCGCGATTGCGGGCGGGCTGATGAGCCTGCGCCGGAGCGCTGTGGCCCGTTCTGTTATCGCGGGCTGAGGGGCGCTCAGCGGGCACCGTGCCACCGATGGCCCCGCGCGCGTGAGAGCAAGAGCGCGTCGGGCAGGGGGCGCCCCTCGGTCATGGCATCGGCGAGCAATGCGGCGGTGGTCGGCCCCAGCGTGAAGCCCTGATGCCCGTGGCCGGTATGGATCCACATTCCCCGCTGGCCGGTGACCGGCCCCAGAACCGGTAGCATATCGGCCATACAGGGCCTCTGACCGGTCCAGACGGGATCCGTGCTGCGCTGCCCGAGATCGAGCAGCTGCCGCAGCGCCGCCTCGCCTCGGGCCAGCTGGCGCGGCGCGCGGGCGGGATGCGCGCAGAGATCGGCACCGGTCAGGAGCCGCAGGCCGCGGACCATTGGTGCGGCAACCACACCGTAATCGGCATCCAGCACCGGACGCGAGGGGAGCGCCGCCCCCTCCATATGGCAATGATAGCCGCGTTTGAGCACCATCGGCAGGGACAGCCCGATCAGGGGCGCAAGAAGGGCATTGCTGAACGGGCCGAGGGCCAGCACCACATGCTGGGCTTCAGCCCCGCCAAGCTCCCAGCCCGATCCTTTGCGCTGCAGCTGTGTCGCATCCGCGTGCATCATGCGCCCGCCCCGCGCGGTGAAGAGAGCGGCATAGGCGCTCACCAGTGCTCCCGGATCACGGCAGGACCACGCCTCCGTCCACAGGATCGCCCCTGCGGCCCGCGCGGAAACCGGCTCGGCGGCGCGCAGGGCCGTGCTGTCGAGAATGTCCGAGGCGACCCCGTAGCTCTCGCGCAGGCGCTGCGCCTCCGTCCAGGCGGTTTCGAGCGCGCGCGGATCGCGCATCACCATATAGAACCCGTCGCGTCGGATCAGGGGGTCAGCGCCTGCAGCGGCGATCAGGGGCGCGTGATCTGACGTGGCGCGGCGCGTCAGGGCGGCGTAATGGCGCGAGAGCGCAAGATGGCGTGCGGGGGCAGAGGCGCGGAAATACCGCCAGAGCGCGGGCGCCTGCGCCAGAACCCCGCGCAGATCCCATGCCACCTCGTTATTGCGGCCGGTGGCGATGGCCCAGAGGCTGGCCGGATCGCGCGGCATGGCGAACGGCTCGGCGGCCTCGGCCTCGATGATGCCTGCATTACCGAAGCTGGTCTCCTGTCCTGCAGGCCGCCGGTCGATCAGCGTGACCTCCCAACCGCGTGCCTGAAGCGCCAGCGCCGTGGCGGTGCCGACCATTCCGGCCCCGAGGACAATGGCTGTGGGGCTCATGGGTGCGGCCTCTTGGGGCCGTTTGTGTCAGGGCAGGGTGCGAGAGAGGAAGCCATGCGCGATCAGTATCCGGTAAAACTGTCTGTTTGTCGGCGCAGGATGCCAGCTCGGGCGCGCAATGGTAAGACCCGATCTGTGGCCCGAGGGGGTGTCAGGGGCCGCAGATCGCGACGGTGTCAGATCCAGTGATGCACCGGATGCGCGCGGCCCTGATCGAAGCGCTCGAAGCGGAAGCCTGTTATGTCGATCTCGGGGGGCTCGCCCGCAATCATCTGCGCCATCAGATAGCCCGCGCCCAAACCGATGGCAAAGCCATGCCCCGAGAAACCGCTGGCCACGAACAGGCCCGCCTGCTGCGGCACGGGGCCGATCACCGGCACCATATCGGGGGTGGCATCGATCACACCGCCCCAGCTTTCGGCCACGCCCACGCCCTTGAGCACCGGATAGGCCGCCTCGAACGCCGCCATTCCGCCCTCGACCAGCTTGGGATCGGCGGGGGGATCATAGATGCGGGCATGGTCTTCCTCGAAGGGTGAGGGGCCGGAATTTTTCCATGACCGGAAGGCGAAAGGCCCGTTCAGCGCCGATGCCGTCAGCGCGAAGGTCAGCTGGTCGCGGCGCAGGAAGAAGAGGTTGCGGAAGGCCCATGCATCGCGCACCCCCATCGGGGACAGCTCGATCCGACCACGTCCACGCAGCCCCACCGTATAGCCGCCATCATCGCGGCGGCGATAGGAAAAGAGCGGGCTGCCCACCCCGCCTGCATAGACCTCGGCCCCTGCATTGGTGCGGAAGGCGGTGCCGAAGACACCCGACTGGCGGAACCGGATACCCTGATGGCGCAGGAGCATCGACGACCATGCCCCGCCCGCAACCAGCACCTTCGCGCAGCGGATCGTGCCGCGCTCGGTGACGACCTCCGAGATCCGGCCCGCAGAGGTTTCCCAGCCGCGCACCGCGCAATTCTGCACGATGATGGCGCCTTTGGCCTGCGCGCCACGCGCCATCGCGGGCACGGCGATCTGTGGCTCGGCCCAGCCATCCTCGGGAGAGTGGATGGCATGATGCCAGTCCTCGGCCGTGTCGGGCAGGGCGGCTTTGACCTCATCGGCCTCCAGAATACCGCCGGGGAGGTTGTGATGGGCCATGCTGCGCGCCCATGCCTCCCAGCGCTGGCGTTCCCCTGGGTCTTTCGACACAACCATCATGCCGGTCTTGCGGAAGCCCGCATCCTGTCCGATCCGCTGGTCCATCGAGCGCCAGAGCCGCAGCGACAGGATCGCCAGCTCCTGTTCGACCGGCGAGCGCAGTTGCTCGCGCACCCAGCCCCAGTTGCGGCCCGACTGTTCGCCCGCCACGCGGCCCTTCTCGAGCACCACGACCTTCAGGCCGCGCTCTGCCAGAAACAGCGCGCTTGTGACGCCGACAATCCCTGCACCGACAACCACCACATCGGCGCTCTCGGGAAGCACGTCAGAGGTGGTGACGCGATCTACCTTGGGAGACATGTCCCGTTCCTTCCATTCCTTGTGAAGAGGCTTCAGGCCGTTTCCAGCTGGTCACTGGCCTGTGCGTCCTTTTGCAACTTCCACTGGCGCGTCTGCTCGCGGCGTTTGACCCATTCGAACATCAGCGCCGCGATGATCGTCAGAACGACGATGACGGTTGCCAGCGCCGAGATGGTAGGCGAGGAGCCCATCCGCACGCGCGAGGCCAGCACGGTGGTCAGGGTCTTGTCGGCGAGGATGGCGAAAGTGGTCGCGTTATAGTTCTCGAACGAGGTGAGGAACCCCAGCATCATCGAGGACAGGATCGCAGGCCGCAGATAGGGGAGGAGCACATCCCGGAAGACCTGCGGATAGCTGGCCCCCAGATCGAGCGCCGCTTCCTCCTGCGACATATCGAACCGCTGGAGCCGCGCGAGAATGATCAGCATGCAATAGGAAGACACAAAGCTCGATTGCGCGAGAATGGTCAGAACTGTCCCGTTGTAAAGCAGGCTGCGCAGCCCCAGAAGCCCCGTAAAATCGCGCCAGAAGACGACCGTTGCGATCCCCAGCACGATCCCCGGAATAAGCACCGGTGCCACAACGAAGAAATAGTAATAGGCGCGCGATGTGCCGAAGAGCTGGGTCATTACCAGCGCGCCGGCCAGCCCCATTGCCACCGACAGGATCGAGACGCTGATCCCGATGATCACCGAGGTGCGCAGGCCCTCGAGCATCTCCTGATCGTGGAGTAGCTCCCTGAACCAGTCCAGTGTGACGCCTTCTATCGGCCAGACCTGCGGGTAGTTCGGGGTGTTGAAGGCCGAGACAGCCATCACCAGAAGCGGCCCGAGCAGGAAGATGAAGAACACCACAAGATAGATGCCGACCAGAGCGGAATTGATTTTCTGCTGGTTCATTTGGTGATCTCCCCGAGTTTGAGACCGGAAATCTTCAACACACCGAAGACGAAGGTCATACAGGCGATCAGCAGGACGATGGCGTAGGCGGCCCCCTGCGGCCAGTCGAAGAGCTGGTAGAAACGGTCATAGACGATGGGCGTGAACCAGAGCGAATTGGGCCCGCCAAGCACCATGGGCGTGGCAACAGCACCCGCCGTCAGCATGAAGGTCAGCGTCATCCCCGAGGCGATGCCCGGTTTGGCATGGGGCATGACCACGAAGAGATGGATATGCCACCATGGCGCACCGAGGTCGCGCGCGGCCTCGATCTGGTTGTGATCCTGCGCCTCGATCGCGTTATAAAGCGGGAAGATCATGATCAGCAGATGCGAATAGCACAGCGCCACATAGAGTGCGATATTCTGGCCGAGGAAGTCGATCGGCCCGCCCGTCAGTCCCAGCCCCTGCAGCAGCGTATTGAGAAATCCGTTCTCGGCCATCACGATGCGGAAGGCAAATGCGCGCAGGATGTCATTGACCCAGTAGGGGATGATCAGAAGCAGCAGCAAAAGGCGCAGCACCTGCATCCTTGCCGCCTGCGCCATGTAATAGGCCAGCGGGTAGCTGATGGCGAAGGTCAGCAGCGTCAGCAGGATCGAGATCCCGATGGTCATGAAGAAGCTGCGCAGATGCAGCCAGTTGAGGCTGTCCATGCTGGTCTTCGAGCCGAAGAGGAACGTCCGGTAATTGTCGAGTGTGTAGACATCTTCCGGCCCGCCGATCTTGGAGGGCGGCAGCTTGTGGTGGAAGGACAGATCCACCATGAACACCATCGGCATCAGGAATGTCATCAGCATCCAGAAGCCCACGCCGACAATCAGATAGGTTCCGACCATGCCGCCATTGCGCTTGAAAAAGCCGATATGACCGGTTGTTGCGCGCAGGCGATCATAGCGGATCAGGAAGAAAAACAGCGCCAGCATCAGCGCTGTTACGATGAAGGTGATCGGCAGGTTGTTCACGCGGCCACCTCTTCATACTTGAGCACCACGGCATCGAGCGGATCGAATTGCAACGTTAATTCGGTGCCGATCTCGGGCAGGGTGCCTGCATTCGAGGTCATGATGGTGGCATCGCATTTGCGGGGCAGACCCGCATCGAGTTCCAGATGGGTCATCGAGCCCTCGAAGGACAGATCGCGCACCCTGGCGCCGAAACCGCAATTGGGCCGCGCGGCCCCTGCGGGCACCAGTCTCAGCTGTTCGGGGCGGACGAAAAGCGAGGCCTGATCGCCCACATCCAGCGCAATCGGGGTCACGCCATCCATGCCCAGACCGATGCGGCCCGTCAGCTGGCCCACCTGCGTATCGACATGCACGAGCCCATCGGAGACCGCGGCCACGCGGCCGGGGATCATATTGCTCTCGCCCACGAAGGAAGCAACAAAAGCGCTGCGCGGATTGGCATAGATCTCGCGGCCCGAGCCGACCTGCTCGATCCGGCCTGCATTCATCACCGCGATCCGGTCGGACATGTTTAGCGCCTCGCCCTGATCATGGGTGATATAGATGAAGGTGATGCCCACGCGCTGCTGGATCTCGCGCAGCTCGCGGCGCATATGCTGGCGCAGCTTCAGGTCCAGCGCCGAAAGCGGCTCGTCCAGCAGCAGCACCTTCGGCTCGACCGCAAGCGCACGCGCGATCGCCACACGCTGTTTCTGCCCGCCCGAAAGCGCGCTGACCTTCTTATGCGCGTGGGGCGAAAGGGCGACCTGATCCAGAAGCTTCAGCGCCCGCGCCTCGCGTTCGGATCTGCCCATACCGCGCACCCGCAGGCCATAGGCCACATTCTCGGCCACGGTCATCATCGGGAAGAGCGCGAGGTTCTGGAAGATCAGCGCGGTCGGGCGTTTGTTGGGGCCGATCCCGGCCATATCCTTGCCGCCGATCCGCACCTGACCGGAGGTCGGCTGCACGAAACCGGAGATCGTGCGCAACAGGGTGGTCTTGCCGCAGCCCGACGGACCAAGGAAGGAAAAGAACTCGCCATCATGGATCTGGAGGTCGGTTTTATGGACGGCGGTGAAGCTGCCGAAGGTGATCTCCACCTGCTCGAGTTCGATTGCACTCGTCATGGGGTCTGCTCTCTTTGAGGAAAAAGATGCCGGCCCGCCGCAGGGGCTGCGACGGATCGGCCAGTCTGGGGACGGGGAGTGGCTCAGGAGACCTTGAAGCGTTCCGCATAGTCGTTGCGGATCGGGTTGAACCATTCGGGGCTGGCCGGATACCACCAGAGCTTGTCGAGTGCGTCCTCGGGATAGGCGGCCTGGAACAGCTTCTTGTCCTCGGCGGTCATATATTCATCCGCACCCGCCACCGAGGGGCTGTAGCCGCCATCAGAGGCGATCTTGCCTGCAGTCTCGGGTTTCAGGATATAGTCGAAGAAGGCATAGACCTCGTCGATATTGCGGGCCGCAGCCGACATCGCGAAGCCGTCCATCCATGTCAGTGCGCCTTCCTGTGGCGCCATGAATACCACCGGCTCGCCATCCTTGGCCATGGATTTCACCGGACCATCCCATGTCTGGCCAATCACGCAGCCATTTTGCGCAAATCCCGAACGAATGCTGTCCGCGCTGTCCCAGAACTGCTTGAAATTCCCCTTGCGCTCGACCGCATAGGCGAAGATCTGGTCGTAGATCTTGCGCATCGTCTCCTGATCTTTGTAGCAATCGAGCATGCGGTTCGAGGGCACCTGGCCTGTCGCATCAAGCCACAGGCCCAGACCGAGAAGCGCCGAGGTCGGGCGAACCTGCGCCTTGCCCGCATAGTCGGGCTCCCACAGCAGACCATAGCTCGCTTGCGCGTAATCGATGCCGGTCGAAGTGTTGAAGGACAGCCCCTCGGTGCCCCAGACATGGGGGATGTGATAAAGCCCATCGTCCCACGTCCACAGACCGGTCGAGGCTTTCAGGATCGACGGCTGATAGGCCGACAGATCTATGCGATCTTCATCAAAGGCTTGAAGCGCTTCGATATACTTGAACTCCGAAGCACGGTTGAACGACGGCATCACAAGATCGAACCCTTCGCCGAAGGTCGATTGCATCTTGTTGATGGCTTCCTCGTTCGAGGAGAAGGGGGTCTTGTTCACCTTGATGCCGGTGGCTTCCGTGAAGCCCGACATCACCTCCTCGGGCAGCTCGTCGGACCAGCACAGAAGGTTCAGCTCGCCACTGGCGGCAAAGGCACGTTTGACGTAAAGCGGCGCGGCTATCGTGGCGGCACCTGCGGCAAGCGCCGTGCTCAGGAGGGTCCGGCGGTTGAAACTGCGCGCGGCGGCGGCGGTGAGGGAGGTGCTGGTGGGAGTGTGCGTCTTGGTCATCAATATCTCCATGTTGGAACAGCAAGCACCGGAGCCGTTGAGGGCGATTATTTTGCGGTATTATAATATTCTATCTGGTGAAATGTCTTGCTGCTTAATAGAATGATGAAAAATGGAAGTGAGCACGTCAAGTTTGCCGGAAGCGAAATCGGCAATTTCTCTCATGTCGGAGGATCGGAAGTGTCAGGGGATCAAAAAAGTGGCTATCAGGCACCCGCCAAGCTGAAGACGAAAGGCGTGGAGGCGGTGGACAAGGCGCTGCGTATCCTCAGCCTCTTCGACTCGACGACAAAGCGCCTGTCTCTGGGCGATATCAGCGCTCGCACGGGGCTGGTGAAAAGCTCGGTTCTGCGGCTTCTGGTGTCGCTGCAATCGGCGGGCTATCTGCGTATCAGCGCCGACAAGACCTATGTCATCGGTCCCGAGGCCTTCCGCGTCGGGCGGATCTACCAGTCGACCTTTAGCCTCGAGGGTGAGATCCGTCCGGTCCTGCAAAAGCTCGTGGCAGTGACAGGAGAGAGCGCCTCCTTCTTCCGGCGCGAGGGGCAGAAGCGGGTCTGTCTGTTCCGCGAGGACTGCAATGAACTGCTGCGCGAACATGTCGCGGAGGGCGATGCAGTGGATATCGGCAAGGGCGCTCCCAGCCATGTTTTCATCGACTATGACATGATGCGCGGCGACGAGCCCGCGCCTCTGGATATCCTCAACGAGCTGCCTGCCGTTTCGGTGGGCGAGCGCGGGCCGGGGATCGCGGGGCTCTCGGTGCCGATCTTCGGGGCGGACGGGGCGATGCTCGGGGCGATGACGGTCTCGGGGCCCGCCGCGCGGCTGACCGAGGCGAAGATCGACGAGATCCAGCCGATCCTCATGGCGGGGGCCGCCACGGCCTGCGCCTCGCTCGGCGCGCGGTTCTATGAACTCTGGGAAGGGCGGCTCTAATAGCCGCGCACCAGATCCACCACATCCCTCATCGGGTTTCCTGACAGATAGGCCGCCAGATTGAAGGCCATCTTGCGCTCGAACCGCGCCCGCTCGGACCCGCCCCTGAAGGATTGATGCGGGGTCAGCAGCACATTGGGATGGCCGTAATAGGGGTGGCCATCCGTCAGGGGCTCGGGCGTGGTCACATCCAGCGTGGCACGCGCAACCGTGCCATCCCCGAGCGCGGCCAGAAGGGCTGCGTCATCGACGAGCCCGCCGCGTGCGATATTGATGATATGACAGCCTCTCTTGGCCCCTGCCAGAAAGGCTTCGTTGACCATGCCTTCCGTCTCGGGTGTCAGTGGCGCGGCCAGCACGATATGATCGGAGGCTTGCGCCACCTCTTGTGGCGAGGCGCAGGCGATAACCCCTTCCTCGGGGCTGTCCCACGGGCCACGGCGGCAGGCGCGCACCTCCATGCCGAAGGCCAGCGCGCGTCGCGCGATCTCCGAGCCGATGGCGCCGTAGCCGATGATACCGACACTGCCGCCCTCGAGTGTGCCAAGATTGCGCGGTCCCCAGTCGGATGGGCCATGCACCACCGCACCGGCCAGATCCTTCACCATCAGGAGCATCGCCGCCATTACATATTCGGCGATCTGGGGTGCGGTCAGCCCGCGCCCGCAGCTGACGATCCGGTCCTTTTTCAACCAGTCGGGATAGACCTCGACCCCCGCCGAGAAGGTCTGCACCCATTTCAGTGCGGGCAGGTCCAGGTGGGCGGGGGCCTGTTTCCAGCCCGGGATATTGCGCGTGACGAGGATTTCCGCCTCGGTGGGCACATCGAAGGGGCGGTCGGCATCCAGACAATCGATCACCTGTGGTGCTTGCGGCAGAGCGGCCAGAAAGCGGCCGAATTCGGCATCGATCTGGTTGGCGATAACGGGGTGGCGATCGGCTGTCATGGATTTTCTTTCAAGGGTTCAGAGTGGGAAAGGGTAGGGCGCCTCATCGGCGAGATTGATCCAGACGCTCTTGGTCTGGAGATAGTCATGGATCATCTCGACACCGCCTTCGCGACCGATGCCGGAGGCTTTAAAGCCGCCGAAGGGCGAGATATGCGAGCCGCCTTTATAGCTGTTGACCCAGATGGTGCCAGCCTCGATCCGGGCGGCGATCTTGTGGACGCGGGCGATATCACGGGTCCAGAGGCCGGCGCCCAGACCGAAGGCCGTGCCATTGGCGATCTCGACCGCCTGCGCCTCGGTCTCGAAGGGGATCACCGACAGGACGGGGCCGAAGACCTCTTCCTGCGCGATGCGCGAGGCGGGATCGACATCGGCGAAAATGGTGGGGGCGACAAACAGCGCCGCACCGCCCTTCGGGTCGGCCACCGCCCCGCCCCCGCACAGAAGGCGGGCGCCATCTTCCTTTGCCCAAGAGATACAGGTCATGATGCGGTCAAATTGCGCCCTGTTGGCGACAGGGCCGATATCGGTGTCAGGCGACATCGGATCGCCGAGGCGGATCTTGTCCGCCAACTCCGTGATGCGTGTCAGGACGCGGTCATAGACCGACACATGCACCAGTGCCCGCGAGCCCGCCACACAGCTTTGCCCGCCCGAGCCGAAGATGCCCTGCACCACGCCGCGGGCGGCCTGCTCGAGATCGGCATCGGCGAAGACGATGTTGGGGGATTTCCCGCCCAGTTCCAGCGTTGCGGGGCGCAGGTTATGGGCGGCGGCCATATAGGCCTGACGCCCGCCGCCAATGCCGCCGGTAAAGGCCACCTTGGCGATCCCGGGATGGCGAGTCAGCGCGGCACCGGCCTCGGCCCCGAGACCCGTCACGATATTCAGCACGCCCGCCGGAAGCCCGGCCTCCTCGGTCACGATCTGGGCAAAGCGCACGGCAGAGGCAGAGGTATATTCCGACGGTTTCACCACTGCCACATTGCCCGCCGCCAGCGCCGGTGCCAGCTTCCAGCTGAGTAGCATCAGCGGCGAATTCCACGGCGTGATCATCGCGATGACCCCCAGCGGCTCGTGGCGGGTATAGTTCATCATATCGGGGTTCTCGGTGGGCAGGACCGCGCCGTTGATCTTGTCGCAGAGCCCCGCATAGAAGCGATACCATTCGGGGATGCGCCTGAGCTGCGCCAGCATCTCCTTGTAGGTCTTGCCGTTGTCGCGGGTCTCGATGCGCGCCAGTTCCTCGGCATGGGCGGTGATCACATCGGCCATACGGTTCATGAGTGCCGCGCGCTTCGTGGCGGTCAGCCCGCCCCATGCGGGGTCTTTGAACGCTCGGTGCGCGGCGGCCACGGCCAGTTCCACATCCGCCGCATCCGAGCGCGGAATGCGACCCCAAGGCGCGGCTTCATAGGGATTGTCGCATGCGAGCCACGCGCCAGATTGCGCGGGGCAGGATGCGCCATCGATAAAGTTCTCAACGGTCAGCAGGGTCATGTCATCGTCCTTCATGTGCCCTATGGGGCAGGAATGTGAGGCTCCGTGCAAGAGCGGAATGTCAAACGGGGTCAGGGCTTAGCGCCACAACGTGCCAGAAGGCGGCTCAGTATGTGCCAGAACGGTTCGAGCATGAGATTGGCCAGCAGGATGCGGGTGAGGTGGAAGCTCAGCACCAGTGGCACCGAGACCCCCATGGCGCGCGCGGCCACCGTCATTTCCGGCATGCCGCCTGGGGACATGCCGAAGAGCAGCGCGGCCTCGTCCATGGTGCTTATCCGCGCCATCGCCAGCGCGGCCAGGACCAGAAGCATGGTAAGACAGAGGGTGGAGACCGCCGAGACCACCACCAGCCGCAAGGAGCGGCGCAGAAAATCGGGGATCATCCGCGCGCCCAGCGAGACACCGAGGATGATCTGGCAGACGGTCACGATCCAATGCGGCAGGGTCACCGGATCGAGATCCGTCTGCTGCAGCGCGATGGCGAAGAGGCAGGGCGCAATCATCCACGGGTTGGGCAGGAAACTCCGGCGCGCCAGATGCGCCACGCCCACCCCGCCTGCTAGCAGGAGTGCGACCCAGAGGAGGTCGGCCGGTGTGTAGGCCTGTGTTCCGCCCACCGCGGCCGCAACCGCGTCGCGGGTGTGATCGGGCAGGAAAACATGCAGCAGCACCGGATAGCTGAGCACGACCACGCCGAGCCGTACGGTCTGTGCAAGCACCACATGCGCCTCCGATGCGCCCGCCCGCTGTGCCTGCACGGCCATCAGCACGACGCCCCCCGGTATGGTGCAGAAAAACGCCGTCGAAGCATCAAGCTCCGCGCCCTTTGTGAACAGGCCCGTGAACAGCAGGCCGGAGAGCAGCGTGAAGAGGCCACAGGCGAGGATCAGCGGCAGATAGGCAATCAGTTGGGCCATGATCTCGGGAGTGAAGCTTTGACCCAGCGAGAGCCCCAGCACCACCAGCCCGTAGGCGCGGATACGGTCGATGCGGATCGTCATCCCCGCCAGCGTGAATCCCGTGCTGACAAGCAAGGCGCCGATCAGCCAGCCGAGCGGGATATGGGCGGCGGTCGCCAATGCGCCGCCGCCACCTGCAGCCGTCAGAACCAGAAGGATCTTCCAGAATGTCACCACGAAGCGTCTCCTGCGCCGCGCGGGCGTCGTTATCGGAAATATTCTACTAGATGGAACTTAGTTATGTTAAATAGAACAATATTCCCTTGGGCTGACAAGAGCCTAACTTCGAGGCAGTGACGAATATCCTGCACCGGAAAGGCGCCATGCTGCTTGACGAACGAAAAGGGCGATGTTCTATTTATGGAAATAGTGTTCTGCCGAATAGAATAATACTAAACGTTTTCGCGCCATATCCTGACGCGTCGCCCCCGATTCCGGCACAGTGTTGAAAGGCTGTCTTGATGAATAAACCCCTGCTGAATTCCGTGGCCGCGATGGATGCGGCCCATCAGATCCACCCGCATACCAACCTGCGTAAACATCTGGAAACCGGCCCGAACGAGTTGCTGGTGCGTGGCGAGGGCATTCAGGTTTTTGATGAGACGGGCAAGGGCTATATCGAAGGGGCCGCGGCGCTCTGGTGTTCGTCGCTGGGCTTTGGCAACGCGCGTCTGGCCGAGGTGGCCAAGCAGGCGATCACCGATCTGGGCTATTACCACAACTTCCGCGGCTCAGGCACGCCGCAGGCGGCCCAGCTTTGCTCGAAACTGGCCGATATCGCGCCCGACGGCATGGACAAGATCCTGCTGCAATCCTCGGGCACGGAGGCCAATGACACCGCACTCAAGCTCGTGTGGTATTACTGGGATGCGATGGGCGCCCCGCAGCGCCGCAAGATCATCTCGCGTCACGAGGGCTATCACGGCACTGGCACGCTGACCTCCTGCCTGACTGGCAAGGTGAAGTTCCATGAGGGCTACGGGCTGCCCTTCAGCGAGTTCCACTATGTCACCCAACCCTATTACTACCGCAAGGCCGAAGAGGGCGAGAGCGAGCAGGAGTTTTCCACCCGCCTTGCCAACGAGATCGAGGAGCTGATCCTGCGCGAGGGCCCCGAGACGGTAGCGGCCTTCTGGGCGGAGCCGGTCATGGGCTCGGGCGGCGCCATCACCCCGCCCGCCGGATATTTCGAGAAGGTTCAGGCGGTTCTCGACAAATATGGAGTGCTTTTCGTGGCCGATGAGGTCATCTGCGGCTTTGCCCGCACAGGCGAGATGTGGGGGAGCCAGACCTACGGGATCAAGCCTGACCTGATCTGCTGCGCCAAGGCGCTTTCGGCGGCGGTAATCCCGATCTCGGCGGTGATCGTGGGCGAGCGCGTGTTCGAGGGGATGATGGCCCAGTCCGACAAGCGTGGCAGCTTCACCCATGGCTATACCTATAGCGGACATCCGGTGGCCTGCGCCGTGGCCCATGAGGTGCTGACGATCTACGAGGAAATGGATCTGGTGGCCCATGTGAAATCGCTCGAGCCCGCCTTCCTTGGCGGGTTCAAGGCGCTGGAAGACCATCCGTTGGTCGGTAATATCGATGGTGTCGGCCTGATCGGTGCGCTCGAGGTGGTGGCCGACAAGAAGACCCGTGCGATACATGATCCGGCGCTGGCTGTGATGCCGATGCTCGACCGGCTGACCCGCAAACACGGGCTGATCACCCGCCTGATCGGCAACCGGATCGCACTCGCCCCGCCGCAGATCATCACCGAAGCCGAGGTGGGCGAGATGTTTACCCGTCTCAAGGCCGCGCTCGACGAGGCGCATGCCGCGCTCTGAGCGCACAGGAAACGCCCCTACGCCCGCCCGTGCGGCGGGCGTAGTGGATGACGGAGAAACCGTTGGGGGTCAGGCGGCCATCCAGCCGCCATCGACCAGAAGGTTATGCCCGTTGATGAATTGCGTCTCGGGCGCCGCGAGGAAGGCCACGGCCTCGGCCACATCGCGCGGCTGGCCCAGACGGGGCGAGGGCGTGCGGGCGCGCGAATAGGCCATCGCCTCCTCGCTGACCGCAGGCCCGCTCTTGCCGGTCAGGATCTTGCCCGGCGAGACGGCGTTGCACACGATGCCGTCGGTGGCATGATCTGCCGCGATCTGGCGGGTCATCTGCAGCACGGCCGCTTTCGAGACGCCATAGGCGAAGGAGCGCGGCGAGGCGATCATCCCGTGCTGCGAGCCGATATTGATGATCCGTCCACGCTCGCCCTCGGGGCCACGCGGATCCTGCGCCAGCATCTGGCACAGGCTGGCCTGCAGCGTGACATAGACACCCGTCAGATTGACCGAGGTGACCCGCTCCCACTCGGCCAGATCGGTATCGGGCAGCGCCCGTCCCCCCGGCACCATGGCCGAGGTCACCACGATATCGAGCCGTCCGTGACGCGCGGCAATCCCGCGGATCAGATCCTGTGTGGCCAGGGGATCGCGCACATCGAGGCGTGCGAACTCATTGGCCGGTGACAGGGCGCGCAGGGGCGCGCGCACGGGATCGCCGCCCTCGACCACATGCTCGGTCACATCGGCGGCGATGGTGGTGGCGCCTTCGGAGGCCAGACGCAGCGCGATGGCGCGACCGATCCCCGATGAGGCACCGGTCACAAGGGCGGTCAGCCCGTTCAGGCGGCTCACCGGATGATCCGTTCGAGGAAGGCCTTCGCGCGGGGATGGCGCGGGGCGGTGAAGAAATCCTCGGGCGGACGGCGTTCGAGAATGGCGCCCTGATCCATGAAGACAATCTCGTCGGCGACCTTGCGGGCAAAGCCCATCTCGTGGGTGACGCAGATCATGGTCATCCCGCCCGCGGCCAGATCGGTGATCACATCGAGCACCTCGCCGATCATCTCGGGGTCGAGCGCCGAAGTCGGCTCGTCGAACAGCATCGCCTCGGGCTCCATGCACAGGGCGCGGGCGATGGCCACACGCTGCTGCTGGCCGCCCGAAAGCTGGTTCGGAACCTTATACGCGTGATCGGCGATGCGGACGCGTTCGAGATAATACATCGCGCGGTCCTCGGCCTCGGCTTTGGGCACCTTGCCGATCCGGCGCGGGGCGACGGTGAGATTGTCGAGCACACTCAGATGCGGGAAGAGGTTGAAATGCTGGAACACCATGCCCACGCGGCGGCGCACCTTGTCGACGCCGCGCCCCGAAGATGTCAGCTCGTTATCGCCGACGCGGATGAGCCCGTCCTGAAATTTCTCGAGCCCGTTGATACAGCGGATCAGTGTCGATTTACCGGAGCCCGAGGGGCCACAGATGACGACCTTGCGGCCTTTCGGGACGTCGAGGGTGATCTCTTTGAGGGCCTGGAACTTGTCATAGAACTTCGAGAGGCCCTGAACCTTGATGAGCGGGTCTGTCGCGGTATCAGAAGCGGGCATATACGGTCTCCGGAGTGTCGGTGTCGGGGAAGTCCGCGCGCCAGCGGAGGTAATCCTCGGCGGCGGCGGCAAGGGAGCGGCTCGCGGCGGGGCGCTGGAGGGCGCGCAGGCTGCGGGCGGTGTCGAGGGGCGGGCGGCCTTGGGCCATGCGCGCGGTCACGCTGGGCGCATGCGCATCGATCCGCACGGGCGGCAGGCCGGTGAGCGCCGCCCAGTCGGCAGGGCTCGAGAGCTGGCCCGCGCCGATATTGAAGACGGTCCCGTCCGTTCCGGTTTCGGGCCAGAGGCACAGGAGGCCGGCAATGATCTCGCCCGCATCGCGCGAATAGAGCCAGTCGGCGCGCATCTCGTGGGGCAGCGTGGCGGGGAGGCCGTCCTGTGCCAGCGCCTCGATTTGGGCATGGGGCGAGAGATTGGGGCGCGTGGCCCCCGCCCGTTCCCAAGGCCCGAAGACCGGACCGAGCCGCAGGATCTGCAGCGAGAGGCCGAATTCAGGCGCCAGAAGGCGGGCCAGATCCTCGGCGGCACCGCGGGTCAGCCCGTAAAGGCTGTCGGGGCAGAGCGGGCCGTCTTCCGTGAGGGTGCTCTGTTCGGGCCAGGGGCCTTTGGTGCCGTAAAGCGCGACGGAGGAGGTCATTGCGAAGCGGGGGATCCCGAGATCGGCGGCCGCCGTCATCGCGGTGGCGATACCCGCGACATTGAGCGCCACGATCCGGTCCGCGCTCTGGCGGATCTGGGCCGCATCGGGGGTGAGGGCCGCGAGATGGAGCACCAGATCGGGCTGTGCCTCGGCCAGCGCCGTCTGCACGGAGGCCGGGTCGTGCAGATCGCAGGGATGGAAGCTGGCACCCGCCAGCGTGGGATGGGCCAGCCATCCGGCGGGAGGCGGCGCCAGATCCAGCAGGGCCACGCGGCAGCCCATGGCGCGTGCCGCCTCGGCACAGGCGAGGCCGATGAAGCCTGCGCCGCCGATGATGGCAATGGCCGGTGTCCGGGGCGTTATCGGCATAGACATCGCTCAGCCCCGACGGATGATCGCGCGGCGTTCGAGCACCGAGACCCAGCGCGAGAAGGGCCATAGGAGCACGAAAAAGATGATCGCGGTCGCGGTGAGCGGCGTCGGGTTATAGACCTGTTGCTGGGCCACATTGGCCGAGCGCAGGAGTTCCGGCAGCGCCACGATCGAGGCGATCGAGGTGCCTTTGGCCAGCTCGAGCGCGTTGGAGGCACAAGGGGCAGCCACCCGGCGTAGGGCCTGCGGCAACAGGATCCAGATCATCATGCGGATCGGACCGAAACCGAGCGCCTGCGCGGCCTCGGTCTGGCCCTTGTCGAGTGAGACAAGCCCCGCGCGGAAGATCTCGCCGAAATAGCCGGTATTGTTGAGCACAAGTGCCAGCACCACGGCAGAGAAGGCCGAGATCTTGATGCCGACCGAGGGCAGGCTGTAATAGATGACGATCAGCAGGACCAGCACGGGAAACGAGCGCAGAAGGTCGATCACGATCACCAGAATACGGCGGGCGGCAGGCGGGGCGAAGGAATAGAGCACCCCCACCAGAAGACCCGATAGCGCGGCAAGCGGCAGGCAGACAAGCACCAGCTGCATGGTCACCACAAGGCCCTGGGCCAGAAGCGGCCATGTCTGTTTCAGGGAGTCGATATTGGCGAAATTCGCGAGGAAGAGTTCCATATCAGGCTCCTTTGTGCGAGCTGGCGCGGCGTTCGAGCCAGCGGGAACAGGCGACGAGCGGTATATAGAACGCCAGATAGAAGGCGGCGGCCAGCATCAGCGGGGAGGGGTTCGCGGTGATCGACATGATGCTCTCGGCCGAGCCCAGCGTGTCATTGAGCGAGACCGCCGTGCCGAGCGCCGAGCCTTTGGTGACGGCGATCACGCGGTTCGTCACAAGCGGCGTGGCAAGCCGCACCGATTGCGGCAGGATGATCAGCCAGAGCGTGCGGAAGGTGCCGAAGCCCAAGGCATGGGCGGCCTCCCACTGGCCTTTGGGCAGCGCCATGATGGAGGCGGTGAAGATCTCGGCGCAAAAGGCCGAGAGCACGAAGCCGAGCGCAAAGGCCGTAGCCACGAAGGGCGAGAGCGCGATCCCCGCATAGGGCAGCGCGAAGAAGAGGAAGATCAGGATCACGAGCTGCGGCAGGGTGCGGAAGATCTCGATCCACGCCGTAACCAGCGCGCTCAGCAGCCGCGATCCGGTCAGACGTAACAGGGCCAGCGCCATGCCGAGCACAAGCCCGATGGCGATGATGGCGAAAGAAACCTCGATCGTGATGAGGAAGCCCTGGAAGACCGATGGCAGCGCCGCGAGCATCACCTCGGTATTGAAGAAATTTTGCGCGAGTTTATCCATTGGTTTTCAGTCGTCGCCAGTCTTGTGGGGGGAGGGCCAGAGCCTGACGGGCTCTGGCCATAAGGTCTGCGCGATTACTTGCAGTCCAGCTCGTGGGTTTTCTCGTCATAGCCCTCGAAGCCCGGTGCACCGAAGCCCGGATAGACGGTCAGGAGCGGGCTGTCTGCGGGCAGCTCGCCGCCATACCATTTGTCATAGAGCTTCTTGAGCGTGCCATCCTCTTTCATGCATTCGAGCGCGGTCTCGACCTTGTCGCGATAGGCAACGTCTTCCTTGCGGAAGGCATAGCCGAACATCCGCCCGTCATAATCGGAATAGGCCAGCTCGATGGCGGGGTTCTTGGAGGCCGCATAGGAGGCGGTCGGGATCTCGTTGGCGGCGGCAAAGGCCCGATGGGTGATCACGGCCTGAACGGAATCGGGGAAGCTGTCGAAACGCTGCACGGTGAAGCCGTATTTCTCGGCATTCTCGGTGCCCCATTTGTCCTGCGTGGTGCCGCGGTTCACGGCCAGAACCTTGCCCTTGAGGTCCTCGAGGCTTGCGATCTTCTCGCCCTTGGCGGTGATGAAGCCGTTACCGGTGGCCATGAAGGGCTCGGTATAGAGCATGGTCTTGGCACGCTCGGCGGTGATGTTGAGCGGGTTCGCCGTCATCTCGATACGGCCCGACAGCAGCGCGGCGAAAAGACCCGAGAAGGCGATGTCATCGACCTTGGCCTCGGGGCGACCGATGCGCTTGGCGATATCCTGGATCATGTCATAGCCGAAGCCCTCGGGGCCGTCGACGGAGCGCATCATCCACGGGGCCACGCCGAAATCGGAGCCCACGAGCAGCGGCTGGTCTGCGGGGTGTTCATCGGCCAATGCGAAGGAGGGCACAGCCATGACCGAGGCGAGGGCGAGAGCATAGAGAGATTTTTTCATGATTTCCCTGTTGGGTTGGATTGGAGAGAAGGTTCTTGCTTTTGGGCCCTGCGGGGAGCGGGGCCAGAGACGGAAGCAGGGCTTCCGGCTATCGGGTTACGCCTGTGCAGGCGGATGGGTCTTGGCCCAGTGATGCGCGATATCGCTGCGGCGGCAGATCCAGACATCGTCGCGCTCCTTGACCCAGTCGAGGAAGCGGCGCAGCCCCAGAGCGCGGCCCGGATGGCCCGCGACCCGCAGATGCAGCCCGACCGAGAGCATGCGCGGCTCCTCCTCGGCACAGAGAAACTCGACGCTGTCGCGCAGATATTCGAAGAAATCCTGCGCCGTAGCGATGCCGCCGCGCATGAATTTGGCGTCATTGGTGGCCAGCGAATAGGGCAGGACCAGATGGTCCTTGCCATCGACGCGCGTCCAGTAGGGTAGCTCGTCATTATAGGCGTCGCTGTCATAGAGGAAGCCGCCATGCTCGACCAGCAGCGCGCGGGTGTTCAGGCTCGGCCCGTAGCGGCAATACCAGCCCTCGGGCGGCGCACCAAGGAGGCGCTTGAAGCAGTCCACGGTGCGGGCGATGCGGGAGGCCTCGTCCTCGCGGCTGAGCTTGCGGTGATGTTCCCAGCGCCAGCCATGGGCGCAGACATCGAACTCCGACTGCCTGATCCATTCGGTGATCTCGGGATTACGCTCGAGGGCCAGCCCGCAGGCCATGGCGGTGGCAGGCAGGCCGCGCTCGGCAAACATCTTGGCGATGCGCCAGAATCCGATCCGGCTGCCATATTCGAACATGGTCTCGGCGGCCAGATTGCGCCCCGGCATCGGGTCGCCCCCGGCCTCGGTCAGCCCCTGTTCGGTCGCTTCATCCCCGTCGGGGACCGAAGGCTCGGAGCCTTCCTCGATATTGATCACGAAGTTCAGCGCGAGACGGGCGCCATTGGGCCATTGCGCTTGCGGCAGGGCACCGGCATAGCCGCGAAAATCGCGTTCGAGATGGCTGTTATCGGTCATAGCGCGCGCTCCGTCGCACAAGAGGCGATCGTGGCGAGCGGCAGGGGCGCATCGAGATCCACGAACACATCGTCGTCAGGCAGCCCCTTGCGCATCATCACGACGAACTCGGCGGGGGCATCGAATGTCTGCATGCCGGCATGCCAGATATTGCGGTGGAACAGCACGCCCGTGCCCGGCTCGGCCATGAAAGCGCGCGCGGTGTCTGCTGCGGGTTTGCCGTTCGCGTCGTCACAGACCACCACCAGAAAGCGTTGGCCGCTGAGTGGCACGAAGAGCTGGTCGGTATGGGGATGGCGTTCGAAGCTGGTGAGGGCCATGTCCTCGGCGAGCGGCGCGGCAATGCGCGAGACCCAGCTTGTGACAGAGGTTCCCGTGACATCATCGCCGATATCGGAACTGAAATAGGCGCGACGTTCCTGTCCCTTATGGCGGATGACCTTGCCGTAGGGAGCAAAGGCTTCCTCGGTCAGGGAAGGGAGAGAGGCTGGCAGAGACACTTCGAAACGTCCTTTATTACTATTCGTATCCCGGTGGGATACCAGTGAGATGCCATCTGGATATTGCGCTGGCAAGAGAGATTTGCCAATGTCGGACAGATAAGAAATTTTGTCATAGGGATTGCTGAAAATATGGGCGATGGCGAAAATCTGGAGCTGGAAAAAGCCAGCAGCCTATCGGAACAGGCCTATCAATATGTCCGCAGCCTGATCCTCACGGGCGAGTTGCAGCCCGGCGCGGTGTTTACCGAAAGAAAGCTGGCAGCCCAACTGGAGTTCTCCCGCACGCCCTTCCGCACGGCGATCACGCGGCTGATCGGTGAGGGGCTTGCCGAACGGCTCTCGAACGGGACACTGGTCATCCGCGAGGTGCCGCTTGACGAGCTGTTGCAGATCATGGTCATCCGCCGCCAGCTGGAAAGTGAAGCGGCGGCACAGACGGCATTGCGCGCCGACACGGCCGAGCTGTCCGCGCTGATCGACGAGACCCGCGAGATCATGTCCACGCCACAGACCGAGCTCGAGACCTTCTGGGCCTATGATGACCGCTTCCATAATTTCGTGGCCAATGCGAGCGGCATGCCGTTGCTGGCCAAGATGATCCGCGAGAATCGCGACCGCGTGCGTATGTGTAACGTGGCGCGGATGGAGCGTAATTTCTCGGATCAGGCGAAGGAGCATCTCACGGTGCTCGAGGCGATTTCGGACCGCGATGCGGATCGGGCGCGCGCGGCGATGGCCGAGCATGCCCATCGAGTCCGTGAGCGGTTCCTGCGCTGGTATACGGGGATGTAACTCCGCGCCTAGCGCGGCGCGCCCGACAGGAAGGTGCAGCCCGCGCGACGGCATCCCTCGATCACATCGCGCAGCGCCTGCAGGTTGGCGGCGCGCGGCGAGGTGCGCGGTGTGACCAGCGAGACGGTCCTGCCATATTGCGCCCCGTCGGGCAGGGGGGAGGCGCCTTGCAGTTCCGGCCAGTCCGGCACCAGCGCGGCCCCTGCTCCCCGCGCGACAAGGGCCGATATCGCCTCCAATGCGTCCAGTTCGCACAAGACCACCGGCCTCAGCCCGTGATCCCGCAGATAGCGCTGCGCGATGGCCCCGCCCCAGGACTGCGGGTCATAGGCCAGCAGTGGCAGGTCCTCGAAGATCCGCGCAAGGGCCTTTTCCCGACAGGCGGGCGGTGCCAACAGGCAGAGCGGCTCGCGCCGTAGCACCTGCGCCTCGAGGCTATCGGGCAGATCGAAGGGCGGCTCGACCAGCAGCGCCGCATCCAAGTCGCCCGCCAGAAGCGCCTCGTAAAGCTGGGCCGAGCTGCCCGGTGTGATGCGCAACTCCACCTTTGGCGCGCGCTTGGGCATATGTTCCAGAATATCGGGCAGAAGGGCTGTCAGCACCGTCGAGATCGCGCCCAGCTTCAGCGGGCCAGCCGCCTCGGAGGGCCTGGCCGCCTGCTCGAGGGCGCGCGCCTGCGTTACCAGCTGGCGCATGGCGGGTAGCAGGTCGCGGCAGGCAGGGGTAGGGAGCGCCGCATTGGCCTGCCGGTCCAGCAGGCGCAGGCCCAGATCGCGTTCGAGCACCTGAATCCGCTGGCTCACGGCCGCAGGGGTCAGCCCCTGAGCGCGCGCCGTGGCCACGATCGATCCCAACTCGCTGACCGCGATCAGGCTTTCAAGAAACCGGATATCCATCGGTTTTTCTATCTCTCAGACAAAGAATTTCCAGCTTTTTCTTTCTCTACGGTTTCTCTACCCAAAAGGCCAATACGCAATTGGAGAGCCTTTATGAAATCCCTGTTCCACCTTGCCATCCACGTTACCGACCTCAACGAGACGCGCCATTTCTACGGCGATGTTCTGGGCTGCGAGGAAGGCCGTTCGACCGATACCTGGGTCGATTTCGACTTCTTCGGTCATCAGCTGTCCTTCCATCTGGGCAAACCCTTCGAGACCACCCGCACCGGTAAAGTCGGCGATCATATGGTGATGATGCCGCATATGGGTGCGGTTCTGGCGCTGGATGACTGGAAGGCTCTGGCCGACCGTCTGCAGTCGAAAGGCATCGCCTTCGACATTCCGCCGGTCATCCGTTTCGAGGGTCAACCGGGCGAGCAACGCACCATGTTCTTCTTCGACCCGTCGGGTAACCCGATCGAGATCAAGGGCTTTGCCGATTTCGACGGGCTTTTCGCGAAATGAGCGAGTATGTCTTCACGCCGCCGCCCGTGCCCTCGTTGCCGGTCGAGGGTGAAACCGCGCGCTTCCCGATCCGGCGGATCTATTGCGTCGGGCGTAACTATGCCGAGCATGCCCGCGAGATGGGACATGATCCCGATCGCGAGCCGCCATTCTTCTTCTCGAAACCGGCCGATAGCATCACCGAGGGCGGGCAGGATCTGCCCTTCCCGCCGCAGACCGAAGACCTACATTACGAGGGCGAGCTGGTGGTCTGCCTTGGCTCGGGCGGGCGCGATCTGGATCTGGAGGCCGCATCGCGCACTATCTTCGGTTATGCCGTGGGCAATGATCTGACGCGGCGCGACATGCAGGCGCTTGCCAAATCGCTGAAACGCCCGTGGGATCTGTCCAAGGGCTTCGATGGCGGAGCGGTCGTGGGCCCGGTGCATCGCCATCTTGTGCAGGACCGCGCCGATGTGCTTGCCGCCGGTGCGATCCGCAGCTTCGTGAATGGTGAGGAGCGCCAGTCCGGCGATCTGGCGCAGATGATATGGACGATCCCCGAAGTGATCTCGGCGCTTTCCGCCTCGGTCACTCTGGCGGCGGGCGATCTGGTCTTCACCGGCACACCGGCGGGTGTCGGACGCCTCGAGAAAGGCGATCTGGTTGCCGTCGAGATCGACGGTCTTGGCCGGATCGAGACGCGGATCGTGTAAGTCTCGCACCGGAAGCAATCCAATCGGACTGGACAAGAAAAAACCGGAGCACCAGGGGTGCTCCGGTTTTTCGTGCTTTGCCGGAGGGAGGACCGGACTTGGGGAGGAAGGGGATCAGGCCTGGTGGGGCTCTGCCACGTCGCTCGTATGGACGGTGGAGTGCTGGATCGGGGGCAGCTCGCCATTCAGGGCGCGGTTGAGCTGTTCCTTGTCGAGCTTGCCTTCCCAGCGGCTGACGACGATCGTAGCGACCGCGTTACCGATGAAGTTGGTCAGCGAGCGGCATTCCGACATGAACCGGTCGACACCGAGGATCAGGGCCATCCCGGCGACCGGCACGGTGGGCACCACCGAGAGGGTTGCGGCCAGCGTGATGAAACCTGCACCCGTCACACCTGCAGCGCCTTTGGACGAGAGCATCGCCACGAGCAGAAGCAGGATCTGGTCACCGAGGCTGATGTCGATATTCATCGATTGGGCGATGAAGAGCGCGGCCAGCGTCATGTAGATATTGGTGCCGTCGAGGTTGAAGGAATAGCCGGTCGGGACCACGAGACCCACCACGGGGCGGGCACAGCCTGCGCGTTCCATCTTCTCCATCAGCGCGGGCAGCGCGGATTCCGAGGACGAGGTGCCCAGAACCAGCAGCAGTTCGGCCTTCAGATAGGCGACCAGCTTGAAGATCGAGAAGCCGCAGAGCTTGCCGACAATGCCGAGCACGCCGAAGATGAAAATCGCCGCCGTCAGGTAGAAGGTGCCGACCAGCATCGCGAGGTTCGCGATCGAGCCGATACCGTATTTCCCGATAGTGAAGGCGAAGGCCCCGAAGGCACCGATGGGCGCGGCTTTCATCAGGACCGCCACCAGACGGAAGATCACCAGCGAGAGTTTCTCGCAGAATTTCACGACGGGCTGGGCGGGTTCACCGACCATGATGCAGGCGACGCCGAAGAGGATCGCAACCAGCAGGACCTGCAGGATGTTGCCATCGACAAAGGCCGAGACCAGCGTGGTCGGGATGATACCCATGAGGAAGCCCTGAAGCGAGGTCTCATGCGCTTTTTCCGCGTAGCTCGATACTTTCGAGGCATCAAGCGAGGCGGGGTCGATGTTCATGCCAGAGCCCGGATGGACGACATTGGCCACGACCATCCCGACGATCAGGGCGAGCGTCGAGAAGAACAGGAAGTAGCCGAAGGCCTTGGCCGCAACCGACCCCACATGTTTGAGCGAGCCCATGCCCGCAAGACCCGTCACGATGGTCAGGAAGATGACCGGAGCGATGATCATCTTCACCAATTTGATGAAGGCATCGCCCAGCGGTTTCATCGCTTCACCGATGCTGGGGTAGAAATGGCCAAGTGCCGCGCCAAGGATGATGGCAACGAGAACCTGGAAATATAGGTGACGATAGAACGGGATATGCCGATGGGCGGTCGTGCCGCCGGTCTCGAACTGCATCTGCTCCTCCACATGCTTTGAGATCTGCGGATGAGCATAGTTAGATCGAAATTGAAGTCTCGATTTCGCTGAAAATTCGCTAACTGTCTATATTTCCGTCATATTTGTAAAAGTCTCGGGGAAAATATGTTTCGCTTTCCACACAGGTTGATTTACGATAATGCGGAAAGTGAAACAGCTTGAACCCAAGCCCCTCCGGATCAGACTCGTCCCATGACCCAGACCGCTTCCCGTCCCAAATCCTCGCGTCGCGCGTTGCTGCCGGCACTGGCGGTGGTGCTCGGGCTCGTGCTGGTCTATCTGGTCTGCGATTACGAACTGTCGAGGCGGCTGAGGGCGGATGCGCAGGTTGATGCCCATATGCGCGTTCTGGCGATCGCCTCGGAGCTGGCGCGCCAGCAATCGGTGGGGGCGGTGCTGGCAAGCGATCCCGAGATCATCACCACGCAGGAGAGGGCCGATGCGGGCGACTGGCAGGCCCTGTCGCAGCGGCTCGAGGCGCTGAATGCCGATATCAGGGCCTCCGTTCTCTATGTGACCGATGCCAAGGGCCGCGCGATTGCTGCCTCGAACTGGCGCGAGGAGGAATCCTTCGTGGGCACGTCCTACGGCTATCGCAGCTATATCCGCGAGGCGCTGGAGACGGGAGAGGGGCGCGAATATGCGCTGGGGTCGGTCTCGCACCAGCCGGGGCTCTATCTGTCGCGGCGCATCGACGGGCCGGAAGGGCCGCTGGGGGTGGTGGTGGTCAAACTGACCTTCGAGACGCTCGAGACGGGCTGGCGCAGTAGCGAGAATGCCGCATGGGTCAGCAACCGTCAGGGGATCGTGACGGTCACCTCCGATCCCGCGTTGCGCTTCCAGCCCTCGCCCGAGCCGCAGCCGGTGACGGTCTCCGAGCCGGTGCCGGGCTCGGACTGGGTGCTCTGGCTGCATCTGCCGATCTGGCCCGTTCGCAGTGTGGCGGCGGCGGTCACCGGCGCTGCGGCACTGGGGATGGTCACGCTCTGGCTGGCATGGCGCTCGCTCCGGCGCCGTCAGGTCGAGGCCGCGCTCTATCGCGACCGGCTCGAGCGTGATGTCGAGGCGCGGACACTGGCGCTGACCCGCCAGATCAGGGAGCGCGAGGAAGCCGAGGCGCAGCTGGCGGGCATGCAATCGGCGCTGGTGCAGGCCAATAAGCTGGCGTCGCTGGGGCAGATCTCGGCGGGCGTGGCCCACGAGATCAATCAGCCGCTCTCGACGATCCGCCTTCTCGCCGAATACGGGCAGGACGCGGTCCTCGAAGGCGCGGACCATGATCTTTTGCGCAGCAATCTGGGCCAGATCGTGGAGATGTCGCAGCGGATCGGCACGATCACCTCGGATCTGCGGGGCTTTGCGCGCAAGGCGCGCGGAAACCGCGAACCGGTCTCGCTGGCGCAGGCGTGGCAGGCCTCGCTGCGCCTCGCGGCCAGCCGTCGCGCCTCCGAGGCGGCCGAAATCCATGCGCCGCCGATCCCCGAAACACTGATGATCGACGCCGAGGCGGTGCGGCTCGAGCAGGTTTTGGTGAACCTGTTGCAGAACGCGCAGGAGGCACTTTCGGGCCAGTCCGATGGACGGATCTGGCTCGAGCTTGTGCCACATGGCCGATCGATCTCGCTCTATATCGCCGATAACGGACCGGGGTTGGACCCTGATGTGGCCCGTGCGCCCTTCACGCCATTCCAGACCACCAAACCCAAAGGGTTGGGGCTGGGACTGGTGATCTGCCAGTCCATCCTGCGCGATTTCGGGGGCGAGTTGACCTATGATCCGCGCGCGGGCCAGACAGGCGCGCGCTGGCGGATCGATCTCAATCTATGGGAGGCCCTATGAGCCACGGTTCCATCCGCTTGATCGAGGATGATACAGCCCTTCTGGCGGCACAGGCACAAGGTCTGCGCATGGCGGGCTTCGATGTGGAGGCCTTCGATGACCCTCTTGCGGGCATCGAGGGAATCACGGCCGACTGGCCTGGTGTGATCCTGTCGGATGTACGCATGCCCAACATGGACGGGATCACGCTGGCGCGCCGGATGCGCGGGATCGACCCCGAGCTGCCGGTGATCCTGATCACCGGCCATGGCGATGTGGAGATGGCCGTGGGGGCGCTGCGCGACGGGGTCTATGATTTCCTGACCAAACCGGTGAGCCGCGCGACACTCGAGGCGACATTGCACCGTGCGCTGGCGGCGCGCCGACTGGTGCTGGAGAACCGCGAGCTGCGGGCGGCGCGCGATGAAAGTGGTCTTGCCCCCGGTCTGATCGGTGACAGTCCCGCGATGCGCCATCTGCGCGAGACTGCCCAGCATATCGCGGCATCGGGGATGAACGCGCTGTTTCTGGGGGAGGCGGGTGTCGGCAAGGAACGGCTGGCGCGCCATATCCATGCCGCCAGCGCGCGCCGCACGCGGCCCTTTGTGGCGGTGAATTGTGCGGCCCTCTCGCCCGAGCGGTTCGATGCCGAATTCTTCGGCTCTGTCGGCGGATCGGGATCGCATATCCGTGCCACGGGCCGCATCGAGAGCGCCTCGCGCGGGCTTCTCTATCTGGGCGGGATCGAGGCGCTGAGCCCCGAGATGCAGGCGCGGGTGCTGGAGGTCATTGAGACGGGGCAGCTCTGGCCGGTGGGGGCGACCTCGCCGCGTCCCGTCGATCTCTGGGTGATCGCGGGCACCCGCATCGATCTGGGAGCCGAGGTGGCGGCGGGGCGGTTCCGCGACGATCTCTATTACCGCTTGGGTGGCCTGAGCCTAACCCTGCCGCCTTTGCGCGCGCGGCGCGAGGATATCGGCCCGCTCTTCAGGCATTTCGTGGCGCGGGCAGCCGCGCGGCGGGGCGGGGTGGTGCCGCCCCTGACCGAGGTCGATCAGGCCCATCTCGATGCCCATGACTGGCCCGGAAACCTGCGCGAGCTGGAACAATTCGCCGAAACCTTCAGTCTGGGGCTCGATGGTCGTCCCGATGCCCGGACCGCGCCACAGGCCTCGCTTTCGGATATGGTGACGCGCTACGAGGCGGCGTTGCTACGCAATGCCTTGCGCGCGGAAAGTGGCAATGCCACCGCCGCCATGGCGCGTTTGCAACTTCCCCGTAAGACATTTTACGATAAACTGGCAAAACATGGCATCCGCAGCAGTGATTTCCGCTGAGCGGCGCTGTGACGGAATGTCGCAATTTCTGACCGGAATCTCTTGCGATTTCGTGGTGATGGTCTAAGACGAGACAGAGCTAATCGGAGGACGTTCATGCGCGCACGTATCTACCAACCCGCTAAGACGGCGATGCAATCGGGTGTGGCCAAAACCAAGCAGTGGTATCTGGATTTCACCCATGAGGGCGCGCGCGATATCGATCCGCTGATGGGCTGGACGAGCTCTTCGGACACGCAATCGCAGGTCCGCCTCCGCTTTGGCACCCGTGAGGAAGCCGAGGCTTATGCCAAGGAGAAGGGGCTGGATTACACCGTGACCGAGCCCCACAAACGCGCCGCCAACGTCCGCGCCCGTGGCTATGGCGACAATTTCTCCTCGGATCGCCGCGGGAACTGGACGCATTGAGGGTGTAAAACTAACCTGAGTTTTTCCCGAAGCAGGCTAAGTTTTTCCCGAGATCTACATATAGGGCGCCCACTGGGCGCCTTTTCTATATGTTGATTTCCCTTCGCTGTCGGCTAGGCCGATCTCTTAGACCCAAGGGCGTATTTCATGGCCAGCAAGCCCCTCAATAAAGCCAATCTGACCGCGCTCGGGGCAGAGGTGCTGGCCGATCTGCTTCTTGAGGCAGTGAAGGGGGATGCCGCGCGGCAGCGCAGGGTGCGGATGGCCTTAGCGGCCGATGAGGGGCCCGAGACGGTTGCCGCCGATATCCGCAAGCGCTTTGCCGCGATCCGGCGGGCGAAAGGCTTTCTGAACCGCCCCTCGCAGAAAAAGCTGGCGCAGGAGTTGACCGAGGCCATTCAGCTGATCGAGACCCGCATCGCGCCCACAGCGCCTGGCTTGGCTTTTGACCTGCTCTGGACGCAACTTCATCTGGCCGAAGGCATCCATGAGCGCACCGATGACAGCTGGGGGACCATCGGCGACACGATGCGCGCGGCGATGGCGGCGATTGGTGAGATCGCCTCGCGTCTGAAGCTCACCCCCGACACGCTGGCCGAGCAGATCCTTGAGGCCACGCTTGCAGATGGTTACGGCGCTTTTGATCGCGCGATCGAGGTCCTCGCGCCCGCACTTGGCCCAGAGGGGCTGGCCGCGCTGAAGGACAAAGCCACTGCCGCCTTTGATGCGCCGATCGCCGCCAGCGACCTTGCCCGCTATGATTATGGCCGCCCGTCCGAACGCGAAAGCCGCGCCCGTCAGTATCGTAGCAGCACGCTGGAACGCATCCTGCAGGACGTGGCCGATCAGCAGGGCGATGTCGATGGCTGGATGGCCAAATACACGCCCGAACAGTTGGCCTACTACACCATTGCCCCCGATGCCGCGACCCGTCTCTTGGATGCAGGCCGCGCCGAGGAGGCCCTCGCGCTGATCCGCACTGCCCTCGCCGCGCAGAAACCTGACCGGCGGTCCGACTGGCACGACCCGCGCGAGCTCGATGATGCGCATTTCGCCTGCCTCTCGGCGCTCGGGCGCAAGGCGGAGCTGCGCGATGCGCTTTGGGCACGGTTCGAAGCGCGGCTCTGTCCCGATGCGCTGCGCCATCATCTGAAACTGCTGCCGGATTTCGAGGATATCGATGCGGAGGATACTGCCCGCGCAATCGTGCTGGCCTATCCTTCGATGACCAAGGCGCTGTGGTTTTGCCATACCACGCAGGATCTACAGCTGGCCCGCCAGCTGATCGACGCCCGCTACGCTGAACTGAATGGAAATGTCTACGAGATCCTGACGCCGCTGGCAGAGGAACTGGCTCCAAACCACCCGCTTCAGGCGGCGCTCCTCTGGCGCGCCCTGATCGATTTCGCGCTGACCCATCAGCGCAAGGGCCGCTACGGCCACGCCGCCCGCCACCTCCAAAGCTGCGCCGAGGCCGACACCCGTCTCAGCGACTACGGCCCCCACCCATCACACGCCGCCTATCTAAAGGCGCTGGAGGACACTCATGCCCGGAAGTCCTCCTTCTGGGCAGAGGTCGTAAGATAATCAATGCAGCGCAGCATACGACTAAGATTGGGCGGATGTTGTTGAAAAAGTCGGCCGAAATCGCCGATTTTGAGGCTCGCCGCCGCCGGGCAAGGCTATTGCGTTCGGGCGATCGCCCGTCGCTCCGCCTCAAAGCGGTAATATGGCCGCTCAGCTCATGCTGCGGCCTCCTGTCGGACGCTTCGCGGGCGGAGCTTCGCGAGTTTTCGGAGATTCTGTGCGATGGCAGCGAGCAGAAATTCGTCCTTGGCGCCGTTTGGACCACGGAGCCGCAACCGTGTTAGGCCAAGAATACGCTTGAGGTGCGCGAAGAGCATCTCGACCTTCTTCCGTTTGTCGCGCGACACTTTGTAGGCCTTGGTCTTGCGGCACTCTCTGGCGAACTCGCGCGCCTCTTCATGGGGCTCACGCGTGACATACCGGGCATCGGCTTTCGGGCAGCAGATCTCCTTGGATGGACAGGCTTGGCAGGTTGCCTTCAAGCAGCGGTATTTCTTTCGCCCACCACTATCCTGGCCTCGGTTCGGATCGGAATAGTTGCGTCTGAACTGTTTGAGGGCATGGCCTTCGGGGCAGATATACTGATCATTCGTCTCGTCCCACTGGAAGTCTGAGCGGGAGAACGTTCCGTCGGTCCGTTCCGACTTGTCGATCACCGGGATGAAGGGAATGATGCTGCGCTTCTCGACCAGCCAGCCCAGGTTCTCGGCATTGCCATAGGCCGTATCGGCGGCCAGCCAGTCCGGCTTGATGCCAAAGCGTTTTTCGGTCCTGTCCAGCATCGTGCGCGCAGCTCCAACTTCGACTTGGCGGATGGCTCTTGTCGCTTCAACATCCATGATCACCGAACTCTTGGTGTCGATCAGGTAGTTGGTGGCATAGGCAAAATAGGGGCGACTTTCCTCGGCGCGGGTCCATTGTGCTGCCGGATCGGACTTGGCCACGAACTTGGGCTGGACAGGCGATGCGGCCCCGAAGCGGCGTCATCCAGTGTCTCCAGATATTCCCGTGCCGCCCTGTTGCCAGCGTCCCGCGCGGCCTCGGGGCTCCAGTCTTCCGCCGCGATGGAGCGGATCTTGTTGGCATCTGCCGAGATCAGGCTCGCATCGACCGCGAAACCTTCGCCCGACACCAGATTTTCTTTCAGGCAGCGTTCAACGGTTGTCTCGAAGACCTGACGCAGCAGACCGCTTTCCCTGAACTTGCCATGGCGATAGCGGGAGAAAGTCGAGTGGTCGGGGACATTGCCTTCCAGACCCAACCGACAGAACCAGCGGTAGGCCAAGTTCAGATGAACCTCGTCACAGAGCCGGCGCTCCGAACGGATCCCCATGACATATCCGATCACCAGCATCCGGATAATCAGTTCGGGGTCGATCGAAGGCCGGCCAAGGTGGCTGTAGAAGGGACGCAGTGCCTCGCGCAGGGAGCCGCCATTCAGGAACAGGTCAATCTCGCGCAGCATGTGATGGGCGGGGACATGCCGCTCCAGATCGAAATCGTAAAACAGCTGCGCCGGTGCTTCTCGCCTGCCCATCATGCCGAAATCCTCCAATCCCCTCATAGTCGAGTGAATCGAAAGACTTGCCGCAGCGCAACAAAGACTTTTTCAACAGCATCGGCGGATTCCGGACCTTCGCTGCACCTTGGGCGAACGGCAGCGATAAGTCATTGCGGTCAGTCGAGGTCGGCACCTGATTTCGCCACATGAGCACCGGCGCAAAACACCTGCGATGGGCAGTTACGGCGTCTACTGCGAAATGATCGGCGCTTTTCCTTTCCAATCCATGCGTTCCAATTCGATGACGGCGAAACGGGCGACATCTGCCCGCGAAACTTTCCCGCCGTGGAAGCTATGCAGATCGGTTAGCGCCCGGACCGTCCGGGTTGCAGGGCCATCTGTAAGCACCGAGGGACGCAGGATTGTCCAGTCCAGACCGCTGGCGCGGATGAGTGCCTCCTGTCGGTCCTTATCCTTGTAGATCGGACCAAGCAGCAGCGGCTGGAATAGCCGGTCGTACAGGAACCCGCCATGGCCGCGGCTGTCACCGGCGCCCATTCCGGTGATGGCCACCAGCCGCCGAACGCCCTGCGCCTGCATTGCCTCGACCAGTACACGCGTGGATCCGGAGAGCAAGGTCACCTCCTTCAATGGGCTTAGCCTGGTAGGCCCGAGTGCGCTGATTACCCCGTCGCATCCTGATAGTGCTATGGTGACCGTCACGGGATCAAGCGCGTCCCCTGGAACGATGGTCGCCGTATCGCGGAGCGGTGCCGCCTTTTTCGAAGACCGAGCAAGGACGACCACCTCGTGGCCATTCGTATGAGCTTCGCGGACAATGGCTCGGCCGGTGCCGCCGGTGCCGCCAAGAACCAGGATCTTCATGCCCCACGCCCCAGCTGTGCTCTCAGGAAGGCCCCCGAGAGCGCAATGGCCTTGGGCGCGGCCTCCAGAGATTGCAGACTGGCGGGGAACACGTGGGTCATACCACTCCATACGTGAACCTCCGCCACGCCTTCATAGGCCAATGCGTCGTCAAGCAGGATCTCGTCCGTGCCAACATGGATCATCGTGGGCGGCATCTTGCCCTTCAGCCCGAAGCACGGCGACAGATCCGGCGTACGCAGATCCTGCATATGGCCCGCATAAAGACTGGCCGCCGTCTTCAGCTGCGCCCGCGACAGGAGGGGATCGGCGGCCGTCCGTTCGGCGATACCGGGCGCTGCAAGGCTCAGATCCGTCCAAGGGGACAGGGCAACGACGGTGTCGATAACGGGAAGGCTGGCTTCCACCCCGGGATCAGTCATCTGTACGATGGCAAGCGCCAAGCCGCCGCCAGCCGAGTCCCCGACCACTCCAACCCGTCCGACACCCGTGGCTCGCAGCCCGCGCAGAACCGAGCGAATATCGGTCAACGCTGCGGGGTATGGATGCTCGGGCGCCAGCGCGTAGTCCGGCACAAAGGTCACGGCACCCGCCGCACGGGCCAGGTGGCTGGCGAAATGGCGGTAGCTCCGAGCGGAGCCGAGCGTGAAAGCCCCGCCGTGAATGTAGAGGATGGCAACGCCCGGCTGCCGGTCGGCAGGGCGGCACCACCACCCATTGACACCGGCGATTTGCGCCTCCTCGAACATCACCCCGTCGGCCGTGGGTACTGCGCCGATAAAGGCGTCATAGGCCTCACGGCCGGCGGGCGTCAGAACCATCTCCGGCTGAAGTTTCAGATAGGCCCGCATCGCGCCCATGGTGATGCGATCTACAGGGCTCAGCGGGTGGTTAATACGTGTCATGATCAGGATCTCCTTTTTGGCTGACACGCATATGGCGCTTCAATAGTGATAGGGTAGATGCTAAAAACGGTCTCTATCGTTTCATAAATGGAATACCCATGGATCTGCTTGCCCTTAAGAACTTCTTGCTGGTTGCACAACACGGCGGCATTGGCGCCGCCAGCCGCGCCTCGGGGCGCTCCAAGGCAACGCTTTCGCGCCATCTTGCAGGTCTCGAAGATGATCTGGGCGTACGGCTGGTAGAGCGTGGTGCCAACACCCTGCGGCTGACCGATGAGGGCCGCGCGCTTCATGCCAGATCAAGGGAGTTGCTCATCGAGTTCGCGGAGCTGCGCGAGGCTATACAAGGCCGCCGTGATGACCCTCATGGACAACTACGGATCAGCGCGCCCTTACTCTTTTGCCATATGCATATGGCCACGCTCGCGGCCCAATTCCGGGCCCGCCACCCCGGCGTAGTCTTGGACGTTCAGGCCGACGACCGTCAGGTTGATCTTGTTGACGAAGGTTTCGACGTCGTCATCCGCGTGAACCCGCCCGATACTCATGGCCTGGTCGGGCGATGTTTCATGGAAGACTGGCTGACCTTGGTCGCCACGCCCGCAATTGCAGCGCGGGCCGCTGGGAAGGTCCCCGCCGTCATCCTGTCCTCGCAAAAGACACAGGGGCATTGGACCGTGCAATCAAACGCAGGTGGGCGTCAGATCGCTGGGTCGGTCGTGCTGAAGCTTCCAAGCTATGTACTGGTCCGGACAGCCGTGCTTGAAGGTGCGGGCGCCGCGGCGCTGCCCCATTCCCTTGTGGATGCGGATCTGCGCCGTGGAAAGCTGCTCAACATGGGGACAGTTGAGGGCAGCGCCACACAGATCTGGGTCCTGCACACTGCCCGCCGCCTGACCTCGCCCAAGGTCAGGGCCTTCGTCGACTTCGTATCGAACAGATTTCGGACTCCTGAATGAAGCGTGTGAATCACGGTTCACGCGAATGGTTGGGTGGAACGGTGCAGCAGCAAGGGCTGCCCCCTTCAAAGCCCGTCACAAGTAGGAGCCCGCCTTTCCACGTCCCAGATCTATATCTCAGGAGCCACGGCGCACCTGGAAGCACCTGTGTGCGGCCTCCTGCCCCGTGCCCGCTGTCGTCTCAGCCTCTTCGGCCAAAGAAATCCAGAAGAGCGGAGGCAACCGCTTTTGGCTGCTCCTCTGGCTGGAAATGGCCGCACTCCTCAATGATGTTCGAATGGACATCTGCACAGAACGGTGCAAGCGCTCCGGAGAGATCGGGGATTGAGCCCTGATCTGCGCCAAGGGCAAGAACCGGTAGGGAAAGGCGTTGCGCCTGGCCCAAGCGTTTGTTCTGTCTGGCAGAAATAGCCGCCGAGCGATAGAAAGCCAACCCGGCGCGAAGTGCTCCTGGTGCAGTGAAGATCCGCAAGTATTCCTTGAGTGCCGCTTCGTCAAAGGCACCAGGATGTGCGGTCTTCTCCCGCAGGAACCACTCGAGATACGGCAGTTCGCGGCCTTCCAGAAGGATCTCGGGCAGGTCGGGCACGGCATGGAAGGGGAAATGCCAGGTTTTCCATGACTTATCGGGATCCGAGGGCAAATGTTCTGGTAGGGTCACGCCAGGAATACCGGCATCCATGAGGACAAGGGCCCTGATCTCGGGCTCGAACTGATGCGCATAGGGAAAGGCGACCCAAGCCCCAACGTCATGTGCCGCTAGGAAATATTGCCCAAGATCCAGCGTTTGGATCAGCCCGTGCAGGCGCTGTGCAACGGTCTGCGTGTCATAGCCATCCAGCGGCTTGTCGCTGTCTCCCTGTCCGGGCAGGTCGATGGCCACGATGCGATACTCGTCCCGCAGCTCTGTCATGACTCCACGCCAGGCAAAGCTGCTTTGAGGGTACCCCGCCAGCAAGACCAACGCGGGCGCATCTTTGCGCCCACCATCGACGTAGTGGAAGCGCAGCCCATCGACACGCTTGAAACGGTGCGCAAAGCCTTCGGGAGCGGGGGAAAGTGTTATCGATGTCATGGGAAGTCCTATCGAATGAGAACCGCACCACCGAGCAACATGCTGGCGGCCAGAAATCGTTGAAGGGTCAGCGGATGTTGCGGCATGTCGAACATTCCAAGGCGGTCAAGCAGAAGCGAAAACACGACTTGCCCGGTGATCACGAGCGCGACCATGCCAGCGGCACCAAGGCGCGGCGTCGCAAAGGCTATCCCCGCCAGCGTGATGACGCCACAGATCCCGCCCGCCCAGGCCCAGAGTGGCAGCGCAACGAGGTCAACCGTTCGGGGCAATCCGCGTGTCAGGTAAATGCCTGCCCCGAACAACAGGAAAGCCGAGAGTAGCGCAGAGATGCCGGCCGCCCAGAAGGCCGATCCCAGAGCGCGCGCGAGCTTGGCATTGAAGGCGCCCTGCAGTGGTAACATGGCACCTGCCAGCAGGGCAGAGAGGATGAGAAACGGCATCAGGCTTGCCCGAGAAGCCGGAGCGCGCCAGCGACAAGGGTCCCGCTGTCCATTTTCATGAGCTCGACCTTTCCCAAGATGCGCATACCCTGTTGCATGGCAAGCAGCAAGGCGGCGGTCGTGGCAGGGTCGACTTCTTTTGAAATCGAGCCGTCGCTGTGCCCCTCGTTGATCAGCTGCTCCAGCCGGTCCCGTCGCGTCGCCAGCTGATTGCGCAGTATCGTCGCTGCATCGCCGACAAGGTCCAGATCAGCCACTCCGGAAACGACCATGCAGCCTAGACGCCCATCCCGGCCCTGGCTCAACGCGGCAAAGATCCGTAGCAGGGCGGCAACCTTCTGCCGTGCATCTGACTCGGCACTCAGGCGTGCGTCGATTTCGGCTTCGCGCAGGGCGATGTAGCGGGCCAGCGCGGAGGCGAAGACGCCCTCCTTCCCGTTATAGGCTTTGTAAATGCTGCCGGTCGTCAGCCCGGACGCCGTCTTCAGATCGGACATGCTGACCCCGGCAAAGCCTGCAGCGCTGAACAATGCGATTGATGCATCGAGGAAGCGGTCTTCGTCGAAGGCTCGAGGTCTGCCACGAGGGCGTGTTTCTGGTGCGAGACCCATAGAGTTACCTTATTTAGGAATCATTCGTTTCCTATTTATAGGTTACAGTCTTTCTGGTCAATTCAAGAAAATTTTCAGCGGGGGCGTCGAATAGCGCCAGACCCTCGTTTGCAAGCGGGACCGATTAGCAGCTGTGTCCGCAATGCTGACGTCGAGCAGCTGGGTCGTGCCGCATAGTGCCACAATGGCGGGTTCAGCGAACTGCACCGCTGGATAGAGTAGCCCGATGAATGTCCGGATAGGGCCGATCGCGTAGTTAGGGTGGCGCGGCCCTCGTGATGGGGCCGTCGCACCGCCGCATGACTGCTTCGAGCCCATCGTAACCGATGCTGCTGGCTGAACGAATGGCTGCCTAGTAGGTTGCAGCTTAAGCCCGCACTCAGTCTCACAACTTCTGAGCTAGGCGTTTATGCCTACCATTCAGTCACAACTAAGCGGGCCGATTTCTCGGGTTTAGCTTCACGAAGGTAACGAAGCTGACCCTCATAGTATCGAGTATTTTCCGGTGCGAGTGGATCGGGATTGGAACCATCACGCTGCGCCATCCTCGCATAAGAAACTGAAAAGGGAACTGATATAAAAATACTGAAGTCCCATTCATCTAGTAGCTCTTGCCTGTGCAGAAAAATGCCGTCGAACACAAGCAACGCTTTAGGCGGAACTCTTTGCTTAACGGGATTTGGTTTGTCCGTCTGATGGTCGAAAACCGATGTGAGAATCTCTGTTTTTCCATTGCGGAACGGTTCAATTAGATATTTACGCAGTCTAACATAGTCGTACGAGTCGAGGAAAAATCCTGTAGGGTCGTTCCTTCCACGAGCGTACCGAAATCTTGCTGGGTTATGAAAGTTGTCGACGGTCGCTCGGATGACAGGTCGCCCATAATTCTTAGTGCGATCAGCCAGCAGATCAGAAAATGTGGATTTTCCTGCGCCATCAATACCGTCAACTGCCACAATTGCCCTATCCGGGAGGTCAACAATTCGACTGGCTAAATCTTCAATAAGTCGGGTGTTCATCGCTAAATCTTATGGTTTATACATTTCGAGTAACAGAAATAGCACAATTGCGAAAATGATTACAGCGGACCTTGGCGTGCCAGACCTTACTGCGCGATGCCAAGGATGGCCGGTTTGGGGAATCTGCGCTGCCGAAGGTCCGCTTCCGAGACCGTAGCGCACCTACAAGTCGACAGCTTCTCGCTGCATGAAGCAGTGGATCTCGGAACGACTGATCTCTTTGAAGCCATACCGCCGGTAGAGCGAGCCTACCGGGTTCCAGTGCAAGTACTCCAACCTAACAGGTAACTGCAGACTGTCTGCCACTGCGAGACAGTGCGCGAGAATAGTCGAACCGGCTCCCTGGCCTTGATGCTCTGGGAATAAATAAAACTCTCCGAAACGCACGTGATCCGACTGCCGCTGAAGCGATAGCGTTCCGAGCCTCTGCTCCGAGCGTCTTATCTCGAAAAATGGCTTCTCGCTGTAATGACGCTCATGCAGGTCCCGTTGGAAAGCTTCATCCCAAGGCCAGCGCTTGATTATGTGCGGTCCCATGGCCGCTCGTTTAACCTCGAAAGCAAAGGCAAGATCGCGGGGTTCGCTGCCTAGCCGAGGGAATTTCATATCAGGAGGGAGGTCGGGCAATTCCATGCCACGAACCTTTTCAGGTAATGGCTGTGTCTGCAATGTCCGCTTTGCGGACGTCGAGCAACCGGATCGTGCAGCACAGTGCCACGAATGGCTGGTTCAGTGAACTACATCACCGCGTAGATCGGCACGATGAACGGCAGGTTTGGGCCGATCGCGTCGATAGGGTAGCGCGGCCCTCGTGATAGGGCCGTCGCGCCGCCGCATGACCGCTTCGAGCCCTAAGTTACATTGAGTACGTGGGGAATCTTCGAAATCCGCCGTACAGAATACAAAGCGATGATAGGTTCATACCGTACAGGTTACGACTTCACGAGCGGGACGATAGCCCTTCACGCGCCGCATCTCAGATGACATTGTCGTGGTGACCGCCTAATCGTCACCGCCGCCGACGGTAAGATGGCAATTGCGATAAAATCTGTTTTGACAATCCCAAAGGACGTGCAGGAATGACCGACTGGCACCAAGTAGAAAACCCAAAAATTTGGATCTCTCGCTTTCCAAGATTTCTGGATATCGTTTCGTTTAACTGGTCCTGTCATGGCGAAGACAAGCTCGAATTTATTCGTACTTTCAAGTACCGTCACAAAAAGGTAGATGCCAAGGCCAGACCGCGTTTTCTCTACTTCGATGGCCAAAGGAAGGTGCCATCGACCGCTCGAGATGCGTTTAAAACAATAGACGGCCTTCAGGTTATTTCTCAGGCGCTGCATGATGTCCTCGTGCAGTTTGATATGACTGGCGTGCAATTATTCGAGGTGCCGATCCTTGCCGATTTGAAAGGTGCGCCGTCGGGTCTGCCCAACCACTTTGTGATGAACGTCTATGGGACCAAAGACGCTTTGATACCGGAGTTATCAGAGAATATCGAAAAGCCCATTTATCACGGAGAAACTGAGCCACGACCGAACGCAAGGTGGGCACCTAAATACGAACATTATGTGCCGGCAGTGTCGGCATCTTCTGGTGAGGGGGCGGATATTTGGTGCGATCCGAACCTTACGAGCACTTACTTTTTCAGCGATCGATTGAAATCTGCGATTGATGCTGCGGATTTGAAGGTTAAAGCTCTCAAATTTTCTCAAGCACGAGTATTCGACGCGGAACGCCAGCTACTTTAACCCCAAGAAGCCTGAAGCCAGATTATAGGGAAAGCTCGGAACTCGTTCTTCCGGCGGAACCCCTCACAATCTCAACACAGATTGAGCCGTCGCAGCTAACGGCAGAAATGTCCGCATTGCTGACGTTTGCAATGATCGCCGTACCGCTCACTTCTCGTAAGGCTCCTGTGCTCGCCGGGCACGGCATTTTTGCCAATGCTCGACGTCGATCCCCCATGTGTTGCTCAGCTCCGGGTTACGCGCTTCCTCTTCTGAAAGCTCGCTCACTCCACGCATGAAAAGGCCCGTCCAGCTGTCCCATTCCGGGATATGGGCGAAGTTAATATTCATCTTGCCCTTTTCTGTGAGTTCGACACGCATATGCGTGAAGGGATCGAGGTCGAAAGGTGGCGTGCGCCGCAGGTTCAGAGCAAGCGTTTCGATTGCGCGCATGGCGTCAAATGGTGTTGCTTTTGAGCCTATCGGCCCACCGCACTCTAGAGGCGCTACGGGACGAGGCCCTTGAGCTGGCCGTTGATGCGCGTGAACGCGGCGACGAGGCCGAGGAGCTGCGCGAGACTGTGCGGGCGGTGTCGCTGGACCGAGCGCCCCTGCCGCAAGTTTCCGCAGGGGTGTGGCAGATGGAGGAACGTGGCCATGAGGTCGGGGCCGTTAGTGCCTGGCACGAGGTGAAGGCGGAGGTTGCGCGGCTCGCGCTCTACGGCTGCGTGAGGCGCTGTTTGAACGCACGGAGCGGGCGACCGAGCTGAAAAGGGATCAAGGCCCCGCCCCGAACTTCACCCAGCGCCTCCGCGCGGCGCTTTCCGGGATCGACCGGCAGGCGTTCAGCGAGCGCATGGCCGAGTATCGTCAGGAGCAGAAGGCCGAGGCGCAGCGCACCCGCAAGGACCATCAGCGCGAGACGGATAGCGAGCGGGACAATGAGCGTGCCGCTACCCGTGGGCGTGGTCATGGCTTGGAGTGGTAAAGATTAAATTCTTGCGGTCTACACTACAGTCGTCACGGCATTTGAAGACTTTGACCAGAGGTTATATTCACAAGCGATCTGAGTAGTTTGTCACCAAGAACGCGTGGTGGTTGATCTTCCACTCCAAGATCACGGATGACCCTACAGGCGGCTCGCGCATACAAGTCGTGCTCACCATCTGCCGCACGTTTATTCCATTCATCACGGTCAGATGGCAAATTCTGACCGGGTTCTAATAAGCAATGCAGCGCACCATTTTTGCTCAGCGTTAGGTATCGACTGTCTTGAGATACAGCGACGGCGACACCTTCATCAAACCAAGCTGGAATTAATCCCTGAGCCATTATACTAATGCCAACTCGGTGATGAAGTTCAGCATGGGTTAGTTCATGGGACAGGATAGTATTACTTTGTCCCCCCGGTGCCACTCGCATCATACGGCCTGCTAAGATGACGGACGCTTTTTCACCGTTTGGATTCATGCCTATTCGTTTTGCGCAGTACTTTGTTGCGCACACGAAAATTTTCGGGGTCGGCGCTTTAATCCCGCCAAACACATCTTTCACTTGTACCGTGGCGTTATCAAGCGCTTCTTTAAATGAAATAATTTTTTCTTCTGGTGTTTCTCGTTCGACGTAAAAATTTGATGCTGTTTGCTTGAAGCCATAGCAAGGTGAACACAGGAACACCCCAATTGAGGGGTTCTTTGTTGTAAATGCGACAATGCTTCCTACAGCGATCACAATCGCCGCAGCGATTACTCCTGTGCCAATTTTTACGCACTTACGCATCGTATGGGGCTCGAAAATCTCTAATCATAATCATAGAGAGATGATCTTATTGTTGATCGTTTTAGTCAACATTTTTTATCGGAAATCGCGCCTATTTTAGTTTACATTCGCAACCTTCCTGCGACGCTGGTTTTGTCTTCCGTTCCATAACACCCGCTTGAAGGCCAATGGCAGCTTCGAGCGTGCCGCTACCCGTGGGCATGGCATGGAGTGGTGACGCGTATGCGGGCAGCAAGCAAGCCTTTAGCGAACTACGGGCTACTTGCTATTCGAAGGGAAACTGTTCGACATGCCTACCGCCTATAAAATTCGTCCCGCTAAACCAGAGGATTTTGACCTTCTCGTTGAAGACTACCTGTCCTTATGGGACAGCTACGATGTGCCCCGTGAACACCATCGGTCAGACGCAGGTCATATTATCCGAAACTTTTTGGCTGAAGCCGCCGCACAATTCGAGCTGGGCGCGTTCGTATGCGAGTATAAGGGCATCCCTATTGCATCCGCGTGTTGCCAAGTTCGCCGGTCGCCATATCCGGAAATACTGAAGGAGCCACACCGAAAGATCGGTTATGTGTGGAGTGTCTATATCAGCGCAGATCACCAGAAGCAGGGCCTAGGCAGCGCCCTTATGGGCCATTGCCTAGATCATCTTAGGCATATCGGCTGTACTAGCGTTATCTTGCACAGTTCTGACGCCGGGCAGCGCCTTTATCAAAAGCTGGGTTTCACCGGGACCGATGAACTTGGTATCTCGTGGGAGGACTGAAAAGTTTATGTTGCCCGCGTAGATGGCGCTGAGGACAAATGACCGGTTTGAGCCCATTTCACCGCATGGCAGCTTTGAGCCGTTGCGATTGAATGGGGCATGTGCTGAACTAGATTTTCGCGATGGATCAAGAATTACCAAGTCGCCGCGCCGGAGGTAGCGAATGAAAATTAGCACTAACGACTCTTCGTATCGCTTTGTGCGTGAGGCGAACCGTAAAGAAGCTCTGAATAAAGAAAGGCGGCGTGCCAGAAACCCAAGGCCGTGGTGGAGTGTTTTTGCCGCCTGTCTGATGGCTGGCCTTACAGTGATGTACGTCCATGACGGAAACACCGAACTGGCAATCTTATTTGCATTCTCTACAGTTCTGAACTGCTTCTACGCCTATATTGGCTGGAAAAAGAGACGATCCTTATCCTGCCCCTGCCAGTCAGCCTGAAGATCTAAGTCCGTGGAGCGGACCTTGGCGTGCCAGACCTTGCTATAGCATGCCCTGGATCGCCGGTATGAGGAAGCTGCGCTGCAGCGGAGCCAGCTTGGCAAATGTCCGGAGAAGGCCGATGGCGTCGATAGAATGGGCGCGACCCTCGTGATGGGGCCGCCGCGCCGCTGCATGACCGGTTTGAGCCCTTTGCGCTCCGTTGCCTTGTACGAACTGCGAAGCTAGAGTAGCTTCAGTGTCAGGCTTGACCCGCGCCTCCTCCCTCCAACTGGGGAAGTATCGCACATACAGGGTGTCAGAGATCATCGAGCCATCTGTTCGAGCGTTCGCATAAGGAGGGGTTGCGTTTCTGGCTCGGAATGGAGGTTCCGTGATGCGACTATCCGCACCGATCTATCAATTAAAACGCCGCGCCAAGCTGCTGGCGCGAGAGCAAAATATACCGCTGCATCAAGCGCAGGCCCGTATCGCTGTGAATGAAGGGTTCTCGGCATGGAGCTTGTTGGCCGTGCATGCATCGAAAAAGGCAGATTTCGGGACGTTGCTCCCACAGCTTTCAAACGGCGACATGCTCTTGATTGCGGCACGACCAGGACACGGTAAAACCCGGCTCGGGCTAAGGCTTTTGCTTGATGCAGCGAGTGAAGGGCGGCGGAGCGTGTTGTTTTCACTTGAATATACGGAGCGAGAGGCAATGGAGCGCTTTTGTGCTCTTGCGGACCCGTTGCCGGAGCCCACGCCAGAGATCATTGCCACGGATGATATCTGTGCCGACTACATCACTAACTATTTGGCTGGTTCACCGGAGGGGACGGTAGCCGTGATTGACTACCTGCAAATTCTTGACCAGCGGAGGTCAACGCCGCCGCTTTCAGAGCAAGTGGAGGTGTTGAAAACATTCGCTCGCAAAACTGGCGTCATTCTGGCTGCAATTTCACAAATTGACCGTTCCTATGAGCCGAAGGCAGCTTCGATACCTGGTCTTGCCGACCTTCGCCTTCCGAACCCTATTCCACCGAGAGCCTTCTCCAAAGCTTGCTTCTTGAACGCGGGCGAGGTTCGTCTTCAAAGCCTAATCTGACTAAATTCGCCGGTGCGTTTGCCATCGCACTGGCGAATTGCTACCGGCAGAAAAGTCCGCATTTCTGACGTTTGCAGCGGATGTGTCGCGCAGGTTCGGCGCGACATAACACCCGTTTGAAAGCCAAAGGCAGCTTCGAGCCCTTTTTGATCGATACTAGGGAGCGCACGAGGATCGGCTTTCCTCTATTCTTTTAAACCAGATGCGCACCGGCAAGCGTTAGACAAGAGGAAGGAAAATCTCCTCCAGAATGGCCGGTCTGCCAGCGCGTTCTGCGGATCGCCGAGAAGCTAGGTTCAGGCGGTCGATTGTCCCAACTAAGACTCGGTTGCGGTCCTGCGCCACCGTCGCAGCCCAAGCAACCTGTGCTGACGCAGCATATCCCTGACCGCCATGTGCGGCCACGACCACCTCTTCGTTGACTACATCCCCTTCGATCCAAGCCACGCTCCCCGGCGCGATAGCGAGAAGCCCAACGGTGGCAGCCCCCGCGAGGATCGATCGGAGCTGATTAGCGTCGTGCCACGCGCGCATGTTATCTGGATCAGCGGGGGAAAGATTCTTGGCCAGGTCCGGCGCATGGGCAGCGATCTGCGCATGGCGATCTCGAACGATCTCTATTGCCTCCTCGACGTTTGCGAAGCGCGGCATCTGCACACGACCGTCCGGCTGCGTCATATCCCGATGGCGAGCGGCGTGAATCGTCACATCCGTCCGCGCCGCCGGGTGACCGACTCCGCCGGGTGCAACGCGTAGTCGCAGGTCGAGGGGCGCGAACATCGACCATTCTGATCGTACGCAGTCACGAAGCCTGTCCAATTCTTCATCCGCGAGAGCCGCGCCCGCGAAGGAATGCGCAACGATCTCCACGAACGGGCGGCTCGTATCTTGGGCGTAGAAACGAATTCCACCAATCAACTCCCCCGCTGCGGATCGGACGTGCCTGTGGGCGTAATCAGCATCGGCGACACCGGGCAGACTGACCTGATCTGTAAACAGCTTGGCGAAGGCTGGATCGTTAATGCGTCCGACTTCTCCTGCGAGCCAGTCGTGGACGAAGGATTGACCTTGCGTGCCGAACAGTTGCTCTGCAACTGAAAGCTGGTTAGCCAATGACGGCCAGCGATTTAGGTCTGTAAGTTCGATCATGAAAAAGGCCTATAGAGGTAGCTGATGATGAGAACCTTGCCATGCTGAAAAACCGACCTTCGTGTATCCCGCAGCGAACTACCGGTTTATCCCGCATTGCGGAGGTTTGCAGCGGATGTGTCGCGCAGACTAGGCGCGACACATCTGTTGAAGGCCAAAGACAACTTCGAGCCCTTCTTGCAATATGCTGTAATCGATACAAACGGCGGCTATCGAATGTCGATGATCTTCTGCGCTGTTCTATCAAGAGCCAATTTCAAGGTTGCCGCGAAAGCTGGCCGCTTCGGCGTGGATCAGCGTGGCTGGCGTTTCGCTCGGGTGCGCCATGAGATGCCTCCCAACTAGGGCATATCCAAGGGCGTAGCCCCGCCACGCGGGGTCCGTTCCAAAAAACCATGCGGCGTGGTCGTAGGCTGCATCGTCCCAAGCAACGGCTGCGTCAATTGCGGCTTGCGCAAGGGCTTCGTCATCGAGTGATGACTCCCACTTTTCAGGCGGCCCCCCATAGAGCTGTTGCGCAAAATAACCTGCCAACCCTTCGGAGACGAGGGCCTCGCCCAGCGTGCGGCCGTAACCCGGTCCGCGCCACCGAAGCACATGGTGCAATTCGTGAACAACCGTTCGCTCAAGCGGTTCGCCCAGATTTCTTACACAGTTCGAGTTGGCCGGATCGAAGGTTAGCTGGATCATATCGGCGGTCGGAGCAAAGCCCACGTGCCCCAGATGCGGAATGACGCGGCCCGGCCAAGCCTGTACCACTACGTCAAGATCTACGGCTTCGGTAACGGTCTCTGCGCGCGCCTGCGCACAATCAATCACAGCACGGATCGGAGACACAAGGCCGTCGAGGTGACCCGAGGAATTCGCAATGTGGATGGTCCATGTCATAACGCCTTAATACACATCCAGCACTGATCGGTCCAATCCACTGAAGCAGACCCGCGTTCAAAATGCAGCGAACTCAAGCTCTGTCCGCATTGCTGACGTTTGCAGCGGGAGCGTTGCGCGGGCTATGGTGGGCGGCCGTTCATGCATCAAGGGACCTACAACCTTTGCCTAAGACCATGCTGTATCACTTACGTCCTCGAAACCTGATTGGTACAAGCCTCGTACCATTTTTCGAGCTACAGGGGGTCGATCCCAGTCTCGCCGCCAAGGCAATGGCGAAATATCAAGGGCGCTTTTCTATCCCGGATCGGCCGTTGCCCGAGCTGATGTGTCGCTGGGGGGATTGTGTGCTGTTTTCACCGGTCCATCCTGAAGCAATTCGGGCCGCGTTCGTTGAGGCAGGCCACACTTGGCCTAAGGAGGGTGTCACCTTCCTTGGCATTAATGCAGACCATGCGGGATTTAGCACGGATGACACCGTGATCTGGCTCTATGAAAATGCAGGGCCGAACGCAGATTTGGCGGCGGCAAAGAAAGATGTCGTGCCCTATTCAGCGGATCGCGTTGCGCGCTTTTCCGTTCTTCCTGACCGAACGAGAGACTACCTTCGGGAGATGAAAGCGACTGACCGCAGGCCGCTGCTTTTTGTGGGTGTTCCTCATGTCCTGCATCGTGGCCGTGTGGCGCTTGACGGGGTAGAGGAACTGGTCATCTAAGGCCGTTCGTGACGTATAATGAGCGCAACCCTAGCCTGATTTCGTCTCCGTTCCGTCCACGTCCCAAGTACCCGTTTCAAGGCCAAAGGTAGCTTAGAGCCCGTTGTCCCGTCTTTGCGCGGCAGTACCATGTTGCAGCCTCGGCTCGTGGTATAGGGTATTCAAAACGGCCGTGTTCTTATATCGCCTTTCCGGAGTTATCGATGAAAGCCGACCTCGTCATTGCGATAAAAACTCAGAAAGACCTTACCTCGTGGGAGGATGGCGAGAGGTTGCTGTCTGCGGTGTTTTCCGAACCTAAACTCGCCCCCCAACGTGTTGCCACCTTTGGCGAGGTCTCCAGCCGCAACGGCAGCAATGTCGACGCGCTCGACGACTGTCGTGCGCATTGGGCGCCCAAGGGGACGACAGTAGCCAACGGCACCACATCAGATTTCACGCTGGACTTCCACTGGGTGCGCAAAAAGATGACCAAGTCACAAGGGGCAATCACCTTTGCGAGCGCGACCAAATCGCGGGAGCGCCCGCAGTTTAGCCGCATCAACTTGTGGGCGCAGTATCGGCCGGAAGTGAACTGGGCGGGTGTGTTTCGTGAATGGTGTCTGCAGACACAACCCTATGCGGCAATTTTACATCCGCTTGTGTCGCAGGATGGCCCGAACGCAGGCGCGCCGCGCGGTGAGTTATGGAGCGGCGTCGACGAGGTGCAACAAAAGGCATGGTCCCGCTTTCTGGGCGGAAGCTTCTTCACCGAGTTTCGCGCGGGAGATTTGAACTCCCAGTATTCTGGGCTCACCAATCCAGGCTGGGCTTCGTGGTTTGGAGGACCCTACGCGCAGGAGGTCGATATCGCGGCACTCCGATCGGCAGGGTTTCCGGTCGAAAAGATCGGGTCGGGATATCTTGTGCAACTTACGGCGCAGCTCGGTGAGGTTGCCAGTGATTTCGGGCTGTTTTCTCGCCGCCGTGCCGCTCTAAAAGGGCTGTTTAGACCAAAACTATTTATGATTGAGGGCGAGCCGGATGGCTGCTGAAAGGCACCTATGGCGAATGGCAGTAATGTCCGCATTGCTGACGTCGAGCAACCGAGTCGTGCTGCACAGTGCCACGAATGGCTGGTTCAGTGAACTACATCACCGCGTAGATCGGCCCGTTGAATGTCCCGATAGGGCCGATCGCGTCGATAGTGTGGCGCGGCCCTCGTGATGGGGCCGCCGCACCGCCGCATGACCGCTTCGAGCCCTTTTTGACCGATGCTGCGCCTCGTGCGAACGGCAGCTCTGCTATTCTTCCGCTGAAAGAAGCCGTGTTTACCGGTTAGAATCCTCGGTCCGAAAACGCGCCAACCCGTGAGAGATCAATCTCTCGATCAACTCCCGTCCGTTGATCCCGCTTGCAGCCATCGCCTTCGGATACATGCTGATATCCGTGAACCCAGGCATGGTGTTTAGTTCGTTTACGACCAGCCCACCATCGGCCCTTAGGAAAAAATCAACGCGAGCCATTCCATCGCAACCAACCGCACGAAACGCTTGGGCGGCCATCGAGCGGATTGACGCTTCATCGTCGTCGGAGAGATCGGCTGGGACGTGCAATTTGGCCCCATCCGGATCAGTATATTTCGCATCGTAGGTGTAGAACCCATGCGTGGTGGAAGGAATAATCTCACCCGGCTTAGAGACGAACAGAGACCCGTCCGCCTCTTCCAAGACCGCGCATTCAATTTCGCGGCCTGTGATATGTTCCTCCGCAAGCACCCGTTGGTCGAGTTCAAAGCCATTTGCCAGTACAGTTCGATATTCCTCGTCGGTTGCAACCTTCCCGACACCGACTGACGACCCTTGCGTGACGGGTTTTAGGAAGAACGGCGCGCCCAGCTTCCTCTTCACCACCTCGAAAGGTGCCGGGTCTTCCCGGCGGAGCGTCACCGATCGAGCCACCGGCAACCCTGCCTCTCTCAGGAGCCGTTTCGCGATCTCTTTGTCCAGCGCATTTGCCGAACCCGGAATGCCGCATCCGACCAGAGGGACACACGCGGTGATGACTGCCCCCTGTATCGAACCGTCTTCGCCCCACTGGCCGTGCAACACCGGAAAAATAGCATCGACGGGCGGCAACTTCTCGGCGTGTCCAGCTTCCGAAAGGTAAATCAGATGCCCCCGTTCACCAGGAATAGGGAAGACACATGACCCATATGCGGGTCTTGAGAGTGAGCCCGCTGTAAAATCGCTGGGTCTCCAACGGCCGTCCCGCCCGACATATACCGGCACCGGTTCATACTTCTCGCGATCCATCGCGGAGAGGATGTTCGTCGCGGAGAGCACTGAAACCTCATGCTCGTCCGACCGGCCACCGAACAGCACCATGATCCGCAGCCGCTTTTTGCTTTCCTTATCTGTCATCTGGTTCCTATCCCTGCATCGAGAGTGGCAACGGGCGAAACAGACGCTCGCTTCCCCGTCATCACAATAATCGTCGTGACAATGATCTGGACCGCTCCGAACATCAACATCGCCGACAATAGGCCGAACATATCTGCCAATGCACCGCTAACGATTACGGGAAGCGAGAACCCGAAGTACGCATAGACGAGCAGGCCCGCCGTCGCTCGCGCCCGATCGTCCGGCGCACGCAACGAAACTTCCGCCAATGACGCGAGGTAGGTGAAGCCGTAGCTAGCCGCGCTGGTGATGCAGGTGCCGAGGAGAACAAAGGCTAGAACCTTCAGCCAGACACCAGCGAGAAGAACGACGAAGCCGAGCGGGATCAAGACGAACCCGAGGGCGAGCGCGCGGTCGTTGGTCATACGCCTAGCAATCGGTTGGCAGAGAAAGCCCACGCAGATTGCCAGAAAGATAACAAGGCCCGTCCATCCACCGAGGTCGTTCGCCGCAAGCTCCAGCGGAATGACAGCGATGGTCATGCCGCTCGTGGACCAAGCCAGAGCCATTGCGGCCCCAAACCTCCATGTGCAGGAAGGGAAGACCGGCAGTCGCAGAAGGGAAACGTTCCGAGGCTTGTCGACCCGGGGAAGTCCGAGGGCGATCATGGCGAGGACCGGAGCCGCCACGAACAGACCGATGTAGCTGGCGGGCAAGAACGTCGGCCCCTGCACCCCGAGGCTTATACCGGTCGCCAGCGCGCCGCCGCCAAAGCCGAGCGACGTGGCAGAGGTGACGATGAGGGCAGCGTTCTTGGCGCGATCCGATCCGAGAATTTCCGTCATGTAAGCCGTCCCAGCAGTCGTCGCCAGACCGGTTCCGATCCCAAGCAGGAAGCGCGCGACGATCAGGCTCGTCCAGCTGGGCAGCTGAACGAGAAGTGCGGTAGCCGCGGTACCCAAGATCAGCGCCAGCGCAATCGGACCCCGTCGCCCGATGCGGTCCGAAAGCCCGCCGAGCAGCAACAGAGTCGGCATGAGACCTCCGACATAGGCCGCGAAGGCAACCGTTACCCCCGTCGCCCCGACATCGCTTTCCGCCGCATAAGCATCGTAGAGCGGAGCCTGAAGGTTCACGGCAAACGTCACCGTGAAGAGACCTAGGGAGAGCAGTGAAACTGGGATCAGTTTGGGCATGGGGCGCGAACCTCGAAGATTGACTTGAGATCGGAATGCCACGAGATATAAAACATGACAATTTTTCTATTGTACTAGATACAGTGAGGACATGATGAAGGCCCGTTACATCCGCCTTGCCGATATGCTCTCGACGGCGATTCAACAAGGTAAGCTGGCTCCGGGCACGAAGCTGCCCACACATCGCGCGTTCGCTGAACAATTCAGCGTAGCTCTTGCCACGGCGACTCGTGCCTATGGAGAACTTGAGCGCAGAGGGATGATCGTCGGCGAAGCGGGACGCGGCACCTTCGTCCGCGACCTCGGATTGCCCCCTACGCTTGGGGTCCGACAGACAGCCAGTGATGGCCTCATAGATCTGGTTTTCAACATGCCGGGTGACGCAGGCGATGCGGATATGCTGCGCGTTGGACTGCGCCGACTTGCCGCGGCGGGCGATCTTGAAGCAATGCTGCGCTATCAGCCCCATGGCGGGCGAGCGCATGAGCGTCGGATTATTGCTGAAAGCCTTGCCCCGATTCATGGCCCCATAGACCCAGAACGCCTTCTAATCACATCCGGTGGTCAGCATGGGCTGGCAACCATCGCGCTCGGGCTTTTTCGTCGTGGGGACAGGATTGCAACCGACACCCTGACTTACCCCGGTTTCAAATCCATCGCGGCGTTGCAGGGCCTTGATCTTGTTCCCGTCGAGGGACGACATGGCGTGATGGACCCGGATGATCTGGAACGACAATGTCGCGCGCGCAAGGTGCGGGCGGTATATCTGATGCCAACGGTTCATAACCCCTTGGGTTCGGTTATGGATAAGGCAACACGCCTACACCTGATTGAGGTGGCCCGCGCACATGACTTGTTGCTGATCGAAGACGCGGCCTACGCGTTTCTTGAACCGGATCCGCCGGCAAGCTTCATCGCCCTCGCGCCTGAGCGAACTGTTCATGTAGGAGGCTTTTCCAAAAGCCTCGCGACAGGATTGCGTCTGGGCTACTTGATCGCCCCTGAGACCCAAACAGATAGATTGCTTGAAGCGATCAGGGCGACGACTTGGAACGCCCCCGCGCTGATTTCCGGTCTGGTTACGGGCTGGGTAGAGGACGGCACACTTGCCAACTCCGAAGTGACCCGGCGGCGGGATGGGGCAGAGCGCCAGCAGCTATGCCAGACCGTTTTTGCTGGGACGTCCATTCTTTCACATCGAAACGCAGGCTTCGCTTGGCTGCCGCTTGAGAAGGGCGTTCGGGCAGAACCCATCGTCACACGTTTGAAAGATCACGGTATTTCCGTATCCGGTGCAGAACCTTTTTCAACGGTGGTCGCAGTGCCACAGGCACTTAGGCTTGCTTTTGGCGGTGTACCGAAAAATCAGCTAGAGGAGGTCTTTCAGATAGTTCGCAGAACTGTCGAGGGGGCCACCATGTTGTGAAAGTTCCGAAAACTGCCACTCATGCAGTCGCAGCGAAAGCTCACTTTGTTCGCACTGCCGACCTTGGCGTGTCAGACCTTTCTGCACGATGCCACGGATGGCCAGTTTGGGGAAGCTGCGATGCAGCCGAGCCAGCCTAGTGAATGACCGTTTAGGGCCGAATATGTCGCGGGGTAGCGCGGCGCTCGTATCCAGCTGCCGCATTGCCGCAAGTCAGCTTCGAGCCCTTTGTCCCATCTTTGCGCGGCAGTGCCATGTTGCAGCCTAGGCTCGTGGTATAGGGTATTCAAAACGGCCTTGCTCTTATACTGCCTTTCCGGAGCTATCGATGAAAACCGACCTCGTCATTGCGATAAAAACCCAGAAAGACCTTACCTCTTGGGAGGATGGCGAGAGGTTGCTGTCTGCGGTGTTTTCCGAACCTAAACTCGTCCCCCAACGTGTTGCCACCTTTAGCGAGGTCTCAAGCCGCAACGGCAGCGATGTCAGCGCGCTCGCCGACTGTCGTGCGCATTGTGCGCTCAAGGCCACGATAGAGGCCAAGGGCGCTAAGTCAGAGTTCACGCAGGACTTTCATTGGCTGCGCAAACAGGTGGCCAAGTCGCAGGGGGCCATCACCTTTGCGAGCGCGACCAAGCTGCTAGCACTCCCACAGTTCAGCCGCATCAACTTTTGGGCGCAGTACCGACCTGACGTCGACTGGGCAGGGTTGTTTCGTGAATGGTGCCGGCAGACACAGCCCTATGCGGCGATGTTGCATCCGCTTGTGTTGCACGATGGTCCGAACGTAGGCGCGCCGCGCAGTGAGGTTTGGCGCGGTGTAGATGAGCTGCAACAAAAGGCATGGTCCCGCTTTCTGTGCGGAAGCTTCTTCACCGAGTTTCGCGCGGGAGATTTGAACTCCCAGTATTCTGGGCTCACCAATCCAGGCTGGGCTTCCTGGTTTGGAGGACCCTATGCGCAGGAGGTCGATATCGCGGCACTCCGATCGGCAGGGTTTCCGGTCGAAAAGATCGGGTCGGGATATTTTGTGCAACTTACGGCACAGCTCGGCGAGGTTGCCAGTGATTTCGGGCTATTTTCTCGCCGCCGTGCCGCTCTAAAAGGGCTGTTTAGACCAAAACTATTTATGATTGAGGGCGAGCCGGATGGCTACTGAAAGGCACGTCTGACGAATGGCAGCAATGTCCGGATTGTGTTGAAAAACTCCCTCACCGAGCAATCACAGGGCTCCGACGAGAATTTCGTTCTGGTAGAGGTAAGATCTTTCTCTCTGGCGCGGCTTCTTAGCTCCAAGTTAGAACGGGCGTTCCGGAGTTCCGTGCTGTGTTGGAGCCGCCCGAGTTTTTCAACACAATGGGCCGAAGACGTCGATACAGTGGTGCGGCCCTTGTGATGGTGCTGCCGCATGTCTGGTTTGAGCCCTAAGTGACATTGGGTACGTGGGGGGCTTCGAAATCCGCCGTGCAGAATAGAAAGACCGCATGTCTTTTTCATCCGCCCGGCATCGATGGATCAGCCTGTATGTTGATCGCGGGGCGGCGGGTGCCGTCTGTTTGCGATGGAGGAAGACATGCGGAAATCCCATGGAACGATCTACGTCGGAATTGATGTGTCGAAAGACAAACTTGCGGTCGCGATCGCGGGTGGAGAGCGTGGTGATGAGGTCCTCAGCCTTGGAACGTTCGAGAACACGCCCGCCAGCGTTGGCAAGTTGCTGAAGAAGATTTCCGGGCGAGGTGACATCTCGGCTTGCTACGAGGCCGGACCGACGGGCTACGGCCTCTACCGGCAGATACGCGCGGCCGGCTGCGAATGTTGCGTGGTCGCGCCGTCCCTGATCCCGGTCAGAGCCGGAGAGCGGGTCAAGACTGATCGACTTGATGCTCTGCGTCTTGCACGCCTTCTGCGTGCCGGAGAATTGACCCCAGTCTGGGTCCCCGACGAGACGCACGAGGCGATGCGCGATCTGGTCCGAGCCCGGGAAAGTGCCGCAGAGGATCAACGCCACAAGCGTCAGCTCGTCTCAGCCTTCCTTCTGCGCCATGGGCGGGTCTATCAACGCTCCAAGCCATGGACAATGCGGTATCGGCGCTGGCTACAGACCCTGACGTTCGATCACCCTGCGCATCAGATCGCGCTGCAGGAGATGTTGCAGGCGGAACGAAATGCCTCGGAGCGGCTGGACCGACTGACCGGGCACATCGAGGCCTTGGTGCCGGACTGGACACTCGCGCCCGCAGTGAACGCGCTTCAGGCGCTGCGGGGTGTTGCGCTGATCAGCGCCGTCACCTTCATGGCCGAGGTCGGCGACGTACGGCGGTTCGAGACACCTGTGAAACTGATGGCCTATCTCGGGCTCGTGCCCAGTGAATACTCGACGGGCAAGACGACCAGGCGCGGCGGCATCACGCGTGCGGGTAACGCCCGCGTGCGGCACAAGCTGATCGAGGGGGCCTGGACTTACCGCCTGCAGGCACGGCCGGGCGAGCGGAAGCTTTACATCCTCAGAGAGCAGTCACCGGAAGTCCAAGACATTGCGTGGAAGGCGCAATCTCGCCTGACTACCCGGTATCGTCAGCTCATCCAGCGCGGCAAGAAGCCGACTGTCGTCACCGCGGCGATCGCGCGAGAGATGGCAGCGTTCATGTGGGACATCGCCCGCCGCACCATGCCCGCGCACTGAGCTCGCGATCCCGACGCGCCCAATGGCGGGCGCGAGGTCGACGGCAGGGGAATATCCGACACTCGCTTTGTGGCCAGCTTCGCGCTGACGCCCGTTGTAAGACAGGAATAGCCCCGAGACGCACAATCGGTCATGCGGTATCCAGCCCGCGCATCAGAGCTTGTTCACCGACGTCTTCAGACCTCGTGCCCACCCTTGGGCGTCCAGACCACGACAAACGCCCGGGCGTAAAAAAATCGCGTGGCTCGTCTCTTGAAAAAAGACATCAGAGCGATGATAGGCTCATACCGTACAGGTCACGACTTCACGAAGGGGACGATAACCCTTCACGCGCGGCATCCCAGATGACATTGTCATGATGACCGCCTAATCTTCACCGCTGCCGACGGTAAGTCCGCAAGTTTGATAAAATCAGTTTGATAATCCCGAAGGACCTGCAGGAATGACCGACTGGCACCAGGTAGAAGACCCCAAAATTTGGATCTCTCGTTTTCCAAGGTTTCTGGATATCGTTTCATTTGGCTGGTCCTGCCATAGCGAAAATAAGATCGAATTCCTCGATGCTTTTCAGTATTTACACAAAAAAGTAGATGGCAAAGCCAAGCCGCGATTTCTCTACTTCGATGGCCAAAGAAACGTGCCATCGAGCGCGCGAGATGCTTTTAAAACAATCGACGGCCTTCAAGTTATTTCTTCGGCGCTGCGGGATATCCTTGTGCAGTTTGATATGACTGGCGTGCAACTGTTCGAGGTGCCGATCCTTGCAGATTTGAACGGCGCGCCCTCGGGGCTGCCCAACCACTTTGCCCTGAATGTCTATGGGACCAAAGACGCTTTGATACCTGGGTTGTCAGAGAATATAGAAAAGCCTATTTTGCGCCGCGAAACTGAGCCACGGCCGGACGCTAAGTGGAAACCTATAAACGATCTTGATGTACCGGCAGTTTCGGCATCTGCTGGTGAAGGGGCGGATATTTGGTGAGATCCGACTCTTGGAAGAACATACTTTTTCAGCGATCGATTGAAATCTGCGATTGATGCTGCGGATTTGAAGGTCAAGGCTCTCAAATTTTCTCAAGCGCGGGTGTTCGAGATGGAACGCCAGCTACTTTAATCCCAAGAAGCCCCAAGCGTGATTATAGGGAAAGCTCGGGACTCGTTCTTCCGGCGGAACTCCTCGCAATCTCAGCACAGATTGAGCCGTTCTCGCGAATGGCTGGTCGGCTAGGGTGCAAATACCTTATTCCTGAGACGTGACTGCTGAGCCTTCTACCGGCAAATCAGCTAAGTAGCCTGCAATCTGGGACCGGGATCGCTCCATATCCGCCAGTCTCTTCTCAAGTTTCGCCACTTCACCTTCAAGCCGGGCGCGCAAGCGATCACAAGGGTGGAATGTCGGTTTGGGGCTAATGATGCAGGGCAAAAGGTCGTGAATCGCCTCTACCGTAAGGCCGGCATCCGCCAGCTGTTTTATCCGTTTCGCCTCTTCAACATCGGCTTCAGAATAGTCGCGATAACCGCTGTCGGTTCGGTGCGGGCGAAGCAAACCTTCGGCCTCGTAGAAACGTAGCATCCGGACGGTGATACCACTACGCTGGGAAATTTCGCCGATTTGCATTGAGATACCTCCATTTCTCATTTGACCCTAACAGCGCTGTCAGGGTGCATGACGAGAGCCGACACATCAAGTCGGAGAACAGAATCATGTCGAAAATCGATTATTTCCAGCATGACGGTGCCAGCGTTGGCTATCGTGACGACGGTGAGGGGCGGCCTCTAGTGCTGGTGCATGGGACAGGAGGGGACGGTGAGGCGAACTTTTCCGGCCTCATGCCGTTTCTGTCCGGCCGAAGGGTGATCCGGCCAGATTACGCAGGGGCTGGATTAACTGATGATCCCGCAGAGGCCCTGACGCTGGACCGTCTGGCCGGACAGGTGTTGGCTACGGTGGACCATGCTGGCGTCGAAAGTTTCGATCTGCTGGGCTTCTCGCTGGGGGCGGCAGTCGCAACGCGGCTTGCGGCCCGCCAGCCAGCCAGAGTTGAACGGCTGGTCTTGGTAGGTGGCTTTGTGTCAGGAGCTGATCCTCGCTCGCAGTTTCAGTTCCGGCACTGGGCGGATCTGGCACGGCGGGATCCGCCATCGCTGGCACGGCTCATGCTGTTGACAGGCTTCAGCCGAGATTTCCTCGCCGGAATGGGTGATATGGAGGCGGTCGTTGAGGAAATGGTGGCGAGCAGCAACTGGCAAGGTATCGCGCGGCAAGCAGAACTCGACCTACTAGTCGACGTCTCATTCGATCTAAAGAATATTTACGCCCCTGCGTTGATACTGGGCAATCAGCAGGATCAGATGGTTGACCCCAAAGCCTCGATCACTCTGGCGGATGGCATCGACTGCGCCACGCTCGACTGGATTGACGGGCCACATTTGGCTTTGATGGAAACACCGAAGCCGGTTGCAGAGTTGCTAACACGATTTTTCGATGAATGACGCGATGCGCAGGGCGGCACAGCGTTTCCGATGGCACGGCAGAGCCACGGGCTTGCCACTTCTCGTAAGTCGAAATGCGGACGAAGCCGACCTTTGCTCTACGGCTTTCAGGCTTATGATGTCCGCGCAGAAGAAATGGCGAAAGCTCGACGGCCAGAACCGCTTGCCAGAGGTCATCAGCGGGGTTGAGCTCCGCAAACGGCCTCCGCCAATTTCAAGACACCGCCTGGTCAAGCGTCACTAACTTTTGTGCATATTTCGGAAGCACCGCTTGGGCGGTGCTGTCCCAATCAGTTCAGTCTCGGTCAGAGAGGTATAATTCGTGTTGCCTGGCGGAGGCAGATGTCATGGTTGCTCGACAAGCTCGACCTTTGACGCCAAAGCGTTCAACGCAATTTTGTGGACGATCTCCGAGGGGGCTGTGCATAGCTCACTTGCCACCAGTATACGGAAGCGATCGGCCGAACGTGATAATGCGGTGAACGCTACGCAATTCTGTGTCATCATCCCACAAAGCAGAAGTTCATCACATTCCCCCAAGTGAGACAGCAAGTCAGTGTCTTGAAGCGCATCTGCAACATGTTTGACGACCACGGGCGCGTCCTCGGCAACGCTCAGGATCAAGGGGCTGATTTCTGAGCCGACGGAGCCTTGTGCAAATAGCCCTGTGGGAGATTTGGAAATATGCCTTACTAGGATGATTTTGTCACCTCGATCACGTGAGCGCTTGATGGTATCTGCAATGCGTTGCTCGATTTCGTTGACGTTCCACAGTGGTAGGCTGCCACCTTCGAAATAGTCCTTTTGAACGTCGATGACGATTAGTGCTCTAGCCATGAATAAGGTTCCTTTGAGGTATATGCTCAAAGAAATTAAACTGAAATGAAATATAGATTCAGTGGCCCGATGGGCATATTTCGTATATATCGGGCCAATGAAGATCGCAATTATTGCCTATGATGGGATCAGCCCTTTCATGCTTTCCACGCCGATGGCGGTGTTTGGAGGCGTTGTTGAGCTATTCGCGGGATAGAACGATATGTCCCTTTCCCCGCCGGCTTCAGGCGACGGCTTCGATCTCGGCCCGTCCAAGGGCCGAGCAGCGGTTCATGATGGCGATGCGGATCTGGATTTCGGCGGTCTGACGCTCGGGGTCTCGTGACATGATCCTGTCACCGATCAGTTTCAGTCGGTTCATCTGAGCTTCAACGCGATTTCGGGCGTGATATCCGGCCCATTTCTTCCAGATTGAGCGCCCTAATCGACGGGTTGCCTTCAGGATCTCGTTTCGCGAGATCGCGGCAGGGCAATCCGCTTTCCAAACTCGACCATTTTTGCGGATCGGAATGATCGGTTCCGCGCCGTGCCCAAGGATCGCGGCGTGGCACCGACGCGTGTCATAAGCCCCATCGGCAGTGATCGTCTCGATGCTCTCTGTTGCCGGAATTTGTGACAGAAGTTCTGGCAGGATCGGGCTATCGCCCTGCCTGCTTGAGGTAAACTCGACTGCGCGGATATCGCCCGTCGTCGTATCCATGGCCAAATGGACCTTGCGCCACTCCCGCCTACGGGTCGCACCATGCTTGCGCGTGAGCCATTCGCCATCACCGCGGAAACGGATGCCTGTGCTGTCGATCAATAGGTTCAGGGGCTTACCGGACGGTCGATAGGGGATCTGCACTTTGATCCGAGCTTGGCGGCGGCACAGCGTCGAATAATCCGGCACCGGCCAGTCCAAACCCGCCATCTTGATCAGGCTTGCGACAAGGCCAACAGTTTGGCGAAGTGGTAGACCAAACAGCACTTTCAACGTCACGCAGGTCTGGATCACGCTATCGGAGAAGGTCTCGGGATGGCCTCGTTTACCACTTCGGTCCGCCCGCCAACCTGTGGTCGGATCAAACCAAATCGACAATGATCCGCGCTGCTTGAGAGACGCGTTATACTTGGACCAGTTTGTCGTGCGGTAGCGGGTGTGGACAGGCTTAGGCATGCCAGCATACTAACCCTCAAAACGCACGTACGGAATCCTTCTCGCCAATATCTGCAACAACGCCGGTTGGTTATTGCCCGCGCGGGATATACATAAGGGTCAGTAAAGTGTGCGGCATTTAATGCCATTTCAGTGACAGGTCGGCCGCCACTCCCCATGCACCGCTAGAATCTGGGAGGCACCCCTTGGGAAAGAAGGAAGACATCCTCAAAACAGCTCAACGCCTTTTCTCCGAAAACGGTTACCACGCCGTAGGTGTTGATCGCATCACGGCTGAATCGGGGGCATCAAAGATGACGCTTTACAGTCATTTCGGCACGAAGGAGAACCTCATCGCCGAGGTCTTGAAGTGCCGTGATGACGAGTTTATTTCGTCTCTTATGATGGCCTTGGAGGCTCGCGCCGGAGGCATGGATCGCCTCAAGGCACTGTTCGATTGGCATCGGGACTGGTTCAATTCGCCGAGCTTTCATGGATGCATGTTCATCCGGGCGTCGGAAGAATTCGCCGAACGTGAGACGGATGCCATCGCGATATCGCGAGCACATAAGGTGCTCGTTCGCAACCTGCTCCGCGACTGCCTCGCCAGGGCGGGTATGGTCCATACCGAACCCGTCACCGATCTGCTTTTCGTCATTCTCGAAGGAATGATCGTAAACACTCACATGTTCGGTGTCGATACGCGTGCTGAGGTAAGCTGGCCGATAATCGAAATCTTAGTGTCGGCGCACCTTCCCAAGCACTGAGCTGGCCGGTGCGGCGCGCGCCGCACCGGCGTTCAAGCAAGCTGTCACACAGTTCTGAAGTTTGGCGCGGAGCCATCGGGATCACGAATCAGTGATATCTGGCTTATTGAAATATACTGACAGGTCTGTAAGGTCTCTTTGGCAGAGTTTAAGGAGATCCGAGGTGATGGACAAAGTGATGGACAAAGTGATGGGCAAGTTCGGGGGGCGAGCTCCGATGCCGCCGCGTCCGAGTGTAGCGAAGGTTCTCGCGGCGTTTACTGGCGGCACGATCGGCATCGGTGCGCTGGCGTTGTTGACCAGTCAGTATAACGCTCACCTTCTCATGGCACCCTTCGGTGCGAGCTGTGTGTTACTCTTCGCGACACCTGACGTTCCGCTGGCGCAGCCGCGCAACGTGATCGGTGGACACTTCTTCGCCTCACTCATCGGTCTTATCGCCGCACATTACCTTCCCGTGATTGGCCCCCTCGAGCTCGGTGTCGCGGTCGGTCTGGCGATCGCGCTGATGCAGGTGACCCGAACGCTGCATGCTCCGGCGGGCGCTGACCCGCTTGTCATCATGCTGATGGGAAAAGCCGTGCCGTGGACCTTCCTGCTCACACCGGTCCTCGCCGGGTCCGTTATTCTCGTCCTGATTGCGCTGATCGTGAACAACGTCGAACGGAACTCCAAGTGGCCGAAATACTGGCATGGTCACAAGTGGCCTTGGAGCCAGGCGTGAGGAGGGTGCGATGCCGCTGATCCATCTGCAGCGCTCCGAGGGTCTCTCCGCCGAGATGGCCGATGCCATCGCCGAAAGACTCACCGGGATCACCCGGGATGTACTTGGCAAGGATCCCAAGGTGACCGTGGTCCGCATCGACGCCCCCCTTCATGAGAGCCGACTCTACGTCGACGCAGCGACCGCCGGGCCGACCATCTGCACGCTCTCGATCCAGATTACTGCCGGATCAAACACGGTGGAGGAAAAGACGTCCTGGCTAAGCGAGGTCGCCTCACTGCTCGAGATCAAGCAGAGCGACGTTCCCAACTACATCACGATCCACGAAATCCCGGGCGCTGACTGGGGTTTCAACGGACTTTCGCAAACTTCAAGGAAGGAGCTTCCCAAATGAAGACCTATGCCCCCGCAACGCCACGAGAGGATCTCGTCAACTTCGAAGGTGTCGACGAGGCGAAGGATAAGGTCCTGAAGCTGTTGATCGGCGAGGTGTCGATCCCCGAGGATATCTCGTTCGAGCCCTACCAGCCCGGATTGCGTGAAAATGTTCTCATTCACCTGCTATTCGACAACACCAAGGATGATCCGAACGGGTCGGACGCGGCGTTGATCCGCTACAAGCCCGGCGCCTATGTGCCGCGCCACCTTCACCCGGGTTACGAAATGGTCTTCGTGCTTCAGGGGGAATACGTGGAGAATGACATCCTCTACAAGCCGGGCTCGCTGATCATCCGCGCTCCAGGATCGACGCACGAGATGCGCTCGGATGTCGGCTGCACGATACTCGCGATGCGCGACATCCCCGTCCAGCAGCTGACGTGACCGTGTCTCATGAGGATCCTTACACCAGATGAAGCCGTGCTCCTGATTGAAGACGGCTGGCGAGTGATATCAGGAGGGTTCGGATGCTGCGGGCACCCAGACTCCCTTACCCAGGCCCTTCGACGCCGCTTCCAGGAGACGGGTCACCCTCGGGATCTCAGGTTGTTCTTCGCGTCGGGTGGCGGCGACAAGAGAGGGGCGGGGCTGGATGCGCTGGCTCTTCCCGGTCTCATCAAGGAGGCCGTGGGTGGCTTCTGGGGGTTCTGTCCTTCGCTGACGGCAATGGCGTGTTCGGGCGAGATCTCGGCGCACAACTGGCCTCAAGGGGTCGTGTCCAAGATGTTCAGCGCAATCGGTGCGGGAGAGCGAGAAATGTCCTCGCCTATCGGCCTCGGGACTTTCATAGATCCGCGCCTAGAGGGTGGTGTTGTCAGTCCCCACACAAGCCCGCTGATCGAGCTGCGCGGGGAAGGCCGGGACGAGGCGCTGGTTTATCCGGCCCTCACGCCGAACTGCTGCCTTCTCCGGGCGACTGCAGCCGATGCACGTGGCAACATCTCCATGAAACGCGAGACATCATACATGGATGCGCTGGCACAGGCGATTGCCGTGCGAAATAGCGGCGGGATCGTCATTGTCCAGGTCGAGGAGATCGTCGCGCGCCATGACAGTTTGCCTGAAATCCAGATCCCGGGAATGCTTGTCGACTACGTGGTCAAGACGGACGAGGCTCACCCCGCGAGCTATGGTGTTCCTTCAGATCCTCGGTTCATCAGTCCGGGCTCATGCAATGGCGAAGGGCGGGGCGCGGAGATGTCCGGTGCGAAGAGCATCATCGTAGAGCGGGCGCTAGAGGAGCTTCAAAGGTTCCGCGGCGAGCACGTCAATTTCGGAATCGGGGTCCCGGCGCTCATCGGCGCAGCTGCACGCCGGCGCGGGATCGACAATATCTGGGCCACCATCGAATCCGGGGTCGTCGGCGGGGTTCCCGAGGAAGGGCTGGCCTTTGGCGCATCAGTTCATCCCGATGCGATAATCTCGCAGCCCGCGCTGTTCGACTTCTACCACGGCGGAGGCATCGCTGCGGCGTTTCTCGGCTTTGGGGAGATCGACTTCTACGGAAATGTCAATGTTAGTCGATTTGGTGACCGCATGCCGGGCGCCGGTGGGTTCATCAACATTTCCCAGAGTGCCCGCGCTGTGATCTTTTGCGGGACCTTCACCGCAAAGGGGCTGGACGTCGATCGCCTCGATGGGCGTGTCATTATCCGCCGCGAAGGCGGTGTCCGAAAACTTGTGCCCAACGTGACGCAGCGAACCTTTAGCGCTGAGCGTGCGCGGCAACTCGGCCAGGAGGTCCTCTACATAACCGAAAGGGCGGTTTTTCGCCTCGGCATCGACGGGCTCGAGCTCATCGAGTGCTACCCCGGAATCGAAATCGGTTCCGTCTTGTCGGCGACCGGCGCGAAAAGCGCCTTCGCTTATGCCTCTCCCCTGAATTGACTCTGGAGACTCTCCTTATGGAAAAGACGTTCGCGATTGTCGGCTGCGGTGCCACTGCCATTTCATTCCTCGATCGCCATCTAACCCGCGTTGAGGCGGACGGCGTCGAGCCGGGCAATATTTTTATTTTCGAAAAGCGTTTGGAATTCGGCTGCGGTGCAGCCTACGAGCCGGATATGCCCAGCAATATTCTGAATACAAAAACCGGTTTCATCACTCCCTTCCCGAACCAACCCGGCCATTTCCATGCTTGGCTGGAGGAAAACCCCAAGGAATGGCGCAGTGCGTTCCCGTTTTTCGATACGGACCCGCATGGCTATGCGCCTCGACCGCTCTTCGGACTCTACCTTCGGGCGCAAGTTCGGCGCCTGGTCAACCGCGGTGCTTCCCTCGGGTGTCGCATAGTTCTTATCCAAGCGGAGGTGTCAGAGCTAGATCATCACGACAGATCGGAAATCCTGAAGACGTCGTGTGGATTAGTACTGCGCGCGGACAAGGTTTTCCTGTTCTGCGGAACGCTTGGAAAGCAGGCATCCACCGATGCACATGACGGTCGGATTCTCGACGCGCCCTACCCAGTGTCATGCTTGGGCGAGAAGATTGAGCGGAATGACAGGGTCGCGATCCTCGGGGCCAGGCTCAGTGCGATTGACGCGGTGATTGCACTTATCGAAGGTGGCCATCGTGGCAAGATCAGAATGCACTCGCGTAGCGGATACTTTCCGGTCGTGCGGGGCACGCAGAGCAGAATCTCGCTTCAGCGCCTGACGCCGGACCGGATACGCGCTCTCTGCGAAGCAAAAGGCAAACTCGATATTAGAGATGTTGTCGCGCTCTTCCACGAGGAAAGATTGGCGCAAGACCCGGTGGGAGAGGCGGCTGCGATGGACCTTCCGTCTCCGCCCGCAGATCTCGCCGCCTTCTTGGGCGAGGAGATCCGGGCGTCGCAGGAGCCGCGCCTCTGGCAGGCTATTCTCTACGCAACGAACGGATTCATCGAAGTGCTCTGGGCGGCACTCAGCGAGGACGCTCAGCTGCGATTCATGAATAACTATTTCAGCATGTTCATGGCCTATCGCGTCTCCATCCCGATCGAGAATGCGCGCAAGATCCTCGGATACCTGAGCACTGGACAGCTCGAGTTCCTCGCGGGTCCGTTCGCGGCTCCTGACCTACTGCCGGAAGGGTTCGTCACGATCGCGACGGAGGCTGGCAACTCCTACGAGTATGACCGCGTCATTTACGCCATCGGAGCACCAAGGGAGGCAGCGAAGCTCGACTCGCCTCTCCTGCGCAAGCTGATCGAGCAAGAGGTCTGCCATTGCCACCCGATGGGAGGAATCCGCGTCTGCCCGATTTCCTATCGGCTTCTCGGCGATCCCGGAACGTCTCGTGAAATTTATGCGGTGGGCGAGCTGACGGTGGGGCAAAACTTCTTCACGTCGGCGCTCGAAATCAATGCGCGCCACGCCTACCGCTGCGCTGACGCTCTGTCCCCCGAGCGGGACGAGGCGATTCTTCTGCGCGCGTGAGCCGAAATCGGCTCGGGCCCGAGCCGATTTGCTTGGGCCCGTCCTGTCGTGCAGTCGAAACCTGCAAACTCAACGGGATCGAACCGCGTAGCTATCTGACAGGTGTTCTCACCGCCACCGCCACCGCCGCAAGGCACAGACAATCGCGCATCATGAGTTACTGCCTTGGAACTACACCAACACCGTGTGATCGACGCACTGCTGACGATTGGACTGCTGCATGCCACGTCTACCGCCATGTTCTCAATGAAACCGAGAAAACGCCGCCGACTGAGGCGATTACCATTCTTATGGTGTCGCAGGACTATGTTCGCGCGCTAGCTTGCCGAGCCGTCCACAATCCTGAGTGAGTAAGGCCGCTTATTGAATGTTCACTTCGAGCCCAGACTATTCATAAATAGCTAACGCTGCATTTCGCTGCTGCAGAAAGACCGCACCTGCAATTTCGGCCCTGACCGGCCATTCGCCAAGTTGCCTATGCTGCAGCACAGCTTCCCCAAACCGGCCATCCGTGGCATCGTGCAGCAAGGTCTGGCACGCCAAGGTCAGCTCCGCGAACAAAGCGGACATTCCGGCCCTTCGCGATGGCGGTCGAATTAACTTTTCTCGCCTCACGGACGAAAAATCCGGCATGGTTAAGAAGGACATCCACATAGTCGCCCGGTCGGCCGGTATCCCCTTGGCGGGATGCCGGGAAGACAATCGCGCGACCTGACCACGTTGATTGCCAGCCTCGGCCTCGCCCTTTTGGACGAGGCGCTATGGCGTGGATAACGTGCCTCGTCCTCCCTTTTCTCTGGAGATACAGTTGCTAGGCATGAGAGGGTCCTATCGTTGAATTTGCGCAGGCGGTGCCATTGGGCCCGCCGCTTGGGTTGCCGCGATGTAGCCGGGCTGTTCCTGCAGCGCGTCCCAATAGGCCGCGATCTTGGGATGATCGGCCAACAGGCCCAAGCGCGCCAGCAACGCGACGATGTAGGAGATCTGGATGTCTGCTAGCATTGCCATTTTGCCAAACAGCAGTGGCCCGTCTCTGATCATCGCTCCGATATACGCAAGGTGTGTGTCGAGCACCGCTTTCGCATCGTCGGGCACTGGTTCTCCACGAAACGCGGGCATGATCGCCCGTATGGCGACGTCTGCGAAGGAGGCCTCTACGTAGTCGAACAGCATCTCGTGCCGCCAGTAGTCCATCGTGCTGCGGGGCGGAATGTGGCTGTCGTCGTCGAACTTTGCAGTCAGATACCGCAGGATCGTCGCGGATTCGGCAATCATCTCGCCCTCGTCGTCGATCATCGGCGACTTGCCCAAGGGATGGATCTTCGACAGCGCCTCCGGCGCGCGGAACGCTTTCGTTCGAGGGTAGTCGATTCTGTTGCACGGCTGGCCCAGATCGGCCAGCAACCACAGGATTCGAGTGGCGCGGGAGTATTGCAGCGCGTGAAGAGTAATCATGGCAGGCGGATCGCTTTCATTTGGAAGGCGGCGTTCGTGCGCTCGCCGGGTATTGGTCGGATAGCCCAAACTTGAACGTCCGAAGGTGGCGAGCGCACTTGACGCTGGACTAGAGCAGCGCCAGCAGCGTCTTGGCTGCCTCTGCCGACGAGGCAGGATTCTGACCGGTAACAAGCTTTCCGTCTGTCACGACGAAGGAGGCCCAGTCGACGCCCTTTTTATAATTTCCGCCACTCGACTTCAGCATGTCCTCCACGAGGAACGGCACGACGTCGGTAAGGCCGACTCCTTCTTCCTCGGTGTTGGTGAACCCGGTGACGGTCTTGCCGGAAACCAGCGGCTTGCCATCGGCCCCTTGCGTGTAGCGGAACACGGCGGGCGCGTGGCAAACGGCACCGATCGGGCGGTCACTTTTGGCGAAGGTTTCGATCAGCGTCTGGCTGTCGGTGCTTTCCGCCAGATCCCAAAGAGGACCGTGGCCGCCCGGGTAGAAGATCGCATCGAAGCCATCAGCCGACACGGCCGACAGTTCACTGGTGTTCGCCAGATCCTTCTGAGCCGCCTCGTCTGACTTGAAGCGCTTAGTCGCCTCGGTCTGGGCATCGTCGGTATCGCTGGACGGGTCGAGCGGCGGCTGCCCGCCCTTGGGCGACGCCAACGTGATGTCCGCACCGGCATCTTTAAAGACGTAGTAAGGGGCGGCAAACTCCTCGAGCCAGAAGCCGGTCTTGTTGCCAGTGTCGCCCAGTTGGTCGTGGGACGTGAGAACCATCAGGATCTTCATGGTAATGTTCCTTCGAAATTGGAGTTCAGTCGTTCAGCTTTACGACGCGTTTGCCGAAGGCGTCGCCTCTCAGAAGCCCGATAAACGCGTCGGGAGCCTGTTCTAGGCCCGCGATCATTTCTTCTTTGTACTGGATCTTGCCGTCGCGGACCCATTCGCCCATCTGGTTGGCGAAGTCGGGATAGAGATGCCCAAAATCGTCGAAAACGATGAACCCGCGCATGGTCATCCGTTTTTTCAGAATGGTTCCCATCAACAAGCCCAGGCGGTCCGGTCCGTCCGGCAGGGATGTTGCGTTGTACTGCGAGATGAGACCGCAGACCGGGATGCGCGCCAGCGGGTTGAGGAGCGGCAGGACCGCGTCGAAGACCGCGCCGCCCACGTTCTCCCAGTAGATGTCGATCCCCTTGGGCGTCGCGTCCATCAGGGCATCGGGGAAACCATCGGCTTTATAGTCGATGCAGCCATCGAAGCCCAGTGTATCCACCACATGGGCGCACTTCTCGTCCCCACCGGAAATTCCGATGACGCGGCATCCCAATATCTTACCGATTTGCCCGACCGTGGCGCCGACGGGACCGCTTGCCCCCGCGACGACGATGGTCTCGCCCGCCTTGGGCTGCCCGATCTGCGTCAGGCCAGCCCACGCGGTCAGTCCGGGCATGCCCAGAACGCCAAGAGCCCACGACGGGTTCTCGGGATTTTGCCCCATGTTGATGACGCTCGATCCGTCCGACACGGCATAGTCCTGCCAGCCCCCAAAAGCCTGCACCCAGTCGCCAGCCGCGAACCCGTCGACATCTGACGTGATCACACGGGCAACGGTTCCTCCGATCATGACCTCGCCCAGGGCGACCGGGTCTGCGTAGGACGGCGCGTCGCTCATCCTGCCGCGCATGTAGGGATCGAGCGACAGGTATTCGTTCTGTAACAGTCTCTCACCTTTGCCCGCTTTTGGTACCTCGGACGTTTCGAGGCGCAGAGTGTTGGCGTCGGGCTCTCCCTCGGGGCGTTCGGCGAGGACGAACCGGCGGTTTTCGGTTTGTGCCAGGGTCATGACTTTGGTCCTTGAAACTTGGTGTGCCGATCAGAACGTGACCGGTAGGGCAAAGGTCCGGCCGGTCACGCCACGTCATGTGCGCCGCGCTCAGGAATAGGCACCGGCCGAATAGGTCAGCTCGTAGCTGTGGCTGTAGAGTTCGAAAACGACGCCGAACGGATCCTCCACGTAGACCATGCGGAACGGTTTTTCGTCGGGGAAGTACTCACGCACGGGCATCCGCTGCTTGCCACCGGCGGCGACGATCTTTTCCAGCAGCTCTTCCAAGTTCGGATCCTGCACCGCGAAGTGGAAGGTCCCGTGTCGGCGATAGGAGAAGTTGTCGTCGGGTTCTTCGTTGCCCTTGAATTCGAAAAGCTCGAACCCGATCCCGTCGGCCGTCGATAGATGCGCGATCCGGATCCGGTCCCAGCCGGGACCAAAGACGTCGGTACACATCACGCCGATGGCGCTGTCGTCCTCGGTCACCTCGCTTGCCTGCATGATCACGTAAAAGCCCATGACCTCCGAGTAGAATTTCACAGCGGCGTCCACGTCGGGGACAGAGATGCCGATATGGGAAAACGTGCGTGGCGTGACGGTCATTGTTGTATCCTTTCCAAGTTTGCTTGAGAGACAGATAGACACGCTGTCCTATTTCGTGAAATTATCATTTGAAATATTTTTGAAAACGAATCATGATGGTTTGATGCTGAACGCGACCTGGCTCGAAACCTTCGTTACCCTTGCCGAGACGGGTCATTTCACCCGCGCTGCGGAGCGGCTGAACATGACGCAGCCGGGCGTTTCGCAGCACTTGCGCAAGTTGGAGCGGCAAGTCGGGCAAAAGCTGATCGCGCAGGAGGGCAAAAGCTTTGCGCTGACCGCGGCGGGCGAGGCGGTTCGGGATCTGGGTCTTGCGCGCAGGGTCGAGGAGCGTCAGCTGCGCGCAGCGATCACCGCCGACGATCCGGATATCGGCGAGGTGCGGATCGCCTGCTCGGGCAGTTTCGCCCAGCTACTCTATCCGCGGCTTCTTGCTGTCATGCAGGATGCGCCACGGCTGACGATCCATCTGGAGGCGGCGCCGCAAGACAGCGTTCTCTCGGGCGTTCTGGACGGGCGCTTCGATCTGGGTGTCGTCGGGCAGGACCCCGGACACCCGCGCCTTGACGCTTGGTCGATCGGGCGTGAGGAACTGTGTCTGATCCTGCCTGCCGATGCGGGCGGACAGCCGGTGACATTCGAGAACCTCGAAAATCGCGGGTTCGTCGCGCATCCGGATGGCCATGCCTACGCCAACGAGCTTCTGTCCCTGAACTTTCCCAAGACATTCACCGGCGCGGATCGGTTGCGCGTCCGGACCTTCGTGAACCAGATCGGCCAGATCCCGGTACCGGTCGCGGAAGGCATCGGATACACCCTTTTGCCCCGCAGCGGAATCGAGGCCTTTCCAAGGCGTGATCTGCTGATCGTCGCGAGCCTACCCAATCGGTGCCACCATGAACTGTGGTCGATCCACCGCAAAGGGCCCGCGCTTCCGGCCCGGGTCGCGCACATTCTGGGCATTGCCAGTGACATCGCACGACATATCGGCTGACGTTCGAAACCACCACAAATACTTCTGCGTCAGCTTCTGCAAAAAATCACGTCGCGCCATTGGTGTTGAGGGCTGGAATGAGAAGATGACAGCGGCCGTTGGTGTAAGCGCAGCAAAAGCACGGTTTGTCCGCATTTCTGACGTCGAGCAACCGAGTCGTGCTGCACAGTGCCACGAATGGCTGGTTCAGTGAACTACATCACCGCGTAGATCGGCCCGATGAATGTCCGGATAGGGCCGAACACGTCGACTGGGTAGCTTAGCCCTCGTATCAGGCTGCCGTACCGCCGCATGACCGGTTTGAGCCCTAAACTACATTGTTTGCTTGGCGGGTCCGCTTTATTCCTTAGCAACTGACCGAAAGTAGGAATAGGAGAGCGAATGGCATGGCTTATGAAATCAATATAGAACGAGACAGTGGTCGGCCAATCAGCCTAAATGAATGGATGAACGCCGTAAGCAGTGTTGAATACGTTAGGTTAGCAGATACAGCGACCACGATAGTGACGAATCCCGTTACTGGAGAAAAGATATCGAATTCTGTAACGCATGGAACAGCTGCACTGTTTGACCCTACTAGTCAAACTTGGATCAGAATGTTCAGATGGTTCAATGGACGGATTTCAACTCGTCCTTCCCCTGATTTTCAAACGTTCAATAGTCAGCAAAGATCAGCAATGCGGGCTTTGGCTGCGCAGCTAGGTGCCCAGATCGTGGGTGATGAAGGAGAGATTTACGAGTAGAGGGACAGTGGATTGCGCCATTTACGTGAATGACCGCTTCGTCCGGATATTGTTGAAAAAGTCTGTTGCTTGACGCCCGAGGCTTTGATTCACTCGTTCTGAGAGTGGAGGGCATTGCAATGATGGGGCCAAGGCAAGTTGCGCAGGGCGCTTTGTTTTACGATTTCTCTATTGAGAGTTTCGTGCCGTTGGATCACCCGGTGCGGGGTATCGACCGGTTCCTCGACCTTTCGGATGTACGGCCAATGCTGGCACCGTTCTACAGTTCTGGCGGGCGCCCCTCGATCGATCCCGAGCTGATGATCCGCATGCTTCTGCTGGGCTATTGCATGGGCATTCAGTCCGAGCGGCGGCTTTGCGACGAGGTTCATGTTAATCTGGCATATCGTTGGTTTTGCCGGTTCGATCTGACCGACGCGGTGCCGGATCATTCGACATTTTCCAAGAACCGGCACGGGCGTTTCCGTGAGAGCGGGCTGTTCCGGCATCTGTTCGAGACCGTTCTGCAACGATGCATCAATGAAGGTTTGGTCGGCGGTCACAGCTTCGGCGTCGATGCCAGCTTGATCCCGGCGAATGCCAATCAGACGCGAGGCGTCGACAGCAAGGAAGGCCTGTCGCCAGACCTGCTGTCTCGAGCCGTGAACGAATATATTGAAACACTCGACGATGCAGCTTTCGGCGCCGCAACCGCAGTCGTTCCCAAGTACATCTCGCCAGTAGACCCGGCTGCCCGCTGGACGGGAGCCGACGGCGGTGCCGCATACTTCGCTTATTCTACCAATTATCTGGTGGACTTGGATAATGCTGTGATCGTCGATGTCGAGCCAACAGCTCCGATACGGCCAGCGGAGGCGCGCGCCGCACGGGACATGATCGACCGCGTTCAGCAACGCTTTGGCATCAAACCCGGAAAGTTGGTCGGCGATACAGGCTACGGATCGGCCGAAATGTTGGGCTGGCTGGTGGAGGAGCGCAAGATTGCCCCTCACATCCCCGTCTGGGACAAATCGAAACGCACCGACGGCACCTTCTCGCGGGACGACTTTGTTTACGATACGCCCACCAATCGGTATACGTGCCCTGCCGGAAATACGCTCGAGACGTCCCGCCGGAAATTCTCTACGCCGCGCACCACGAATGTCAGCAAGGACGGATTGATCCGCTACCGCGCGCGCAAGCAGGATTGCGACATTTGCCCCTTGAAAGCGCAATGCTGTCCGACCCAACCCGCCCGAAAAGTGCTCCGCTCGGTTCACGAAGCGGCCCGAGACATCGCTCGCGAAATTCGCAAAACCGACGCCTACATGACCTCGTTCATGCAAAGGCGAAAGGTCGAGATGCTCTTTGCCCATCTGAAGCGTTACATCGGCCTGCGCATGATGCGTCTGCGCGGACCCAAGGGTGCAACCGAGCAATTCCAACTCGCCGCAACCGCCCAGAACCTCCGCAAACTGGCCAAGTTGGTGCCCGGGCCAGCCCCCGCATGAGCGGAGCCGGCAATCCGATCTTTTAGGATCGTACGCAAAACGCTTCGAACGTCGACTTTATCAACAATATCTCCGCATTTCTGACGTTTGCAGCGGATGTGTCGCGCAGGTTCGGCGCGACATAAAACCCGTTTGAAGGCCAAAGGCAGCTTCGAGCCCATGTTACTCTTACGTCAGAGTGCGGCGAATGGCTGCTTCGCGATGATGGTCTTGCCCCACTGGAGTGGTCCACCTTTTGGGATAGTTTATCCCGTATGATGGAGGACTACTTAGATGGCAGGTAAACGCGAGAAGCCGGAAGACATTGTCATGAAGCTGCGTCAGGTTGAGGTCTTGCAGGGTCAAGGCGGATGCGGTGCGCCAGATTGGCGTGACCCAACAGACCTTTTACCGCTGGCGCCGCGAGTTTGGCGGGATGAACCGCGATCAGCTCAAGCGGCTGAAGGAACTCGAGAAAGAGAATACGCGGCTCCGTCGGGCCGTGTCGGATCTGACGCTCGACAAGCTGATCCTGACGGAGGCGGCTCGGGGAAACTTCTAAGCCCTTCGCGTCGCCGTCAGTGCATTGACCATGTCAGGCAGGAACTTGGCATTTCTGAACGCCGCGCTTGTCGGGCTTTGGGACAGCACCGGTCGACCCAACGCAAGATCCCGTCCGGTCGTCAGGACGAAGCGCTTTTGACGGCCGACATCACCGAACTGGCGCGCAAATATGGACGGTATGGTTATCGTCAGATCGCCGGCTTGTTGAACCAGGCGGGATGGTGCGTCAACCACAAACGGGTCGAACGGATTTGGCGACGCGAAGGGCTTAACGTCCCGCAAAAACAGAAGAAACGCGGGCGGCTCTGGCTGGCGGATGGCTCCTGCGTCCGACTGCGGGCCGAAAGGCAGAACCATGTCTGGTCATACGATTTCGTCCAGGACAAGACCGCGGACGGGCGCGCCTATCGCATGCTCAATATCGTCGATGAATACACCCGGGAGGTGCTGGTGATCTGTGTCAAACGCAAGCTGAATTCGGTCGATGTCATCGACGCGCTGACAGATCTGTTCATCCTCCGTGGGCCGCCCGAGTTCATTCGGTCCGATAACGGCCCTGAATTCATTGCCACCAAGCTGCGGAACTGGATCGAAGCCGTGGGCGCCAAAACAGCCTATATCGAGCCGGGCTCGCCTTGGGAGAACGGATATGTGGAGAGCTTCAATGCCAGACTTCGCGACGAGTTTCTTGATGGGGAGGTGTTTTATTCGCTTAGAGAAGCCCAGATCCTGATCGAACGCTGGCGCCAGCATTACAACACGGTGCGCCCGCATAGTGCCTTGGGCTATCGCCCACCCGCTCCGGAAAGCATCGTGCCCATAGACCAAAGGCCCACGATGCACTAATTTTTAAACCGGACCACTCAAGTGGGGCAGACCAATGAACTCGCGTGGGCTCACGCCGATAGTTCGCCGAAACATATAACTGAACGCACTGGACGATTCGTACCCCATATCTAAGGCCACGGTCGTCACCTTCTGACCGCTCGCCAACAGCGATACCGCATGAAGGACTCGGGCATGACGCAGCCATCTTGACGGGGGCATTCCTGTTTCGGAGACAAACAGTCGTTCGATTGTCTTGCGGCTTGCGGAGGCGTTAGCGAGCCATGCCTCGACTGAGCGAACATTACCCGGATCATTTAGCGCTGCTTCGGCGGAGCCCCGAATGCGTTTGTCTTGCGGCATTACCAAGGACAGCGGGACATCTCGCGCCGATTGGATCTCGTGTCGAAGGAGCGCATAGAGAGCGCTGACGTGTCTGGTCGTTCTGACCGCGATCCTGTCGGGCATGGTCGCTTTGAACAGCGAGCCCAATAGCGGCGTCATTGCAAAGATACGGCAGCTGCTCCCAAGCCGTTCTGCTTCATCCCGGTTGACATCAACGTAGCGCATCACGTTGTCGGACCCGAAGCGCAACCAGTGCTGCACGTCTGGCGGAATCCAGACTGCCATAGCCGGGCTCAAGAGCAAAACGCGATCGAGCGTTCCGACATACATCGAACCTGAATCGGCCGAGATGAGCTGGCCGAACTCGTGCGAATGCCAGTAGGGATTTTCTCCCGCCTCCTGGGTTTCGGTGTCCCCAAGGTAACGTGGACGCTTTGTTCTACATTGCCTGATGCTCATAGATGACGAACTCTCGACATTATTTGTCCAACACTCGACAGAAAGACATACCAAGAAAGGGTAGGGTCCACCAGACCGGGCAACAGGTCCGGCTCCTCGCATCGTTTGGAAGCAATAGATGAACAAGAGCGCATTCATGACATGGTTCGCCTTCGGCCATCTCGCCAATGACTGGCCAATTGCTGCGCTTTGGCTAATCGCGCCTGCCGCCGGGTTTTCCATGGGCTTGTCGCCCGCCACTGTCGGCCTGCTCTTCACTTTGTGCAACCTAGGCGGCGCGCTCGCGTACATCCCAGCTGGGTATCTTGCGGATCATGTTTCGAACCGAGGGCGTCTGCTGGTTCTCACCTTCTGGTGGGTGGCCATCGGGTACGGGTTGGCCGCCCTTGCACCAGAGTTCTGGAGCCTCGCCGTGCTTCTTGCCATTGCTGGAATGGGTAATGCGGCCTGGCATCCGATTGCGACCGGCGTGCTGACCCGCGACAACAAGGAGGGTCGCGCCAGAGCTTTGGGGGTTCACGCCATAGGTGGGTCTTTCGCCGAGGTGCTGGCCCCCTTATCGGTCGGTTTTCTTCTCTCGATCATTAACTGGCGCGGTGCTTTGGCAATTTCGGTTATTCCCACTATCCTGTGTGGACTGTGTTTTCTGTCGGTGGCGCGCTCTATGCCGGCAGCCGAAGCCAAGAAGGCCAACCGGAACGAGCTTAAAGACTTGATCCGCGCGTGGCTGACAGGTCGTGGCCCGCGCGTCGTCGCGATGATCTGCCTTTACAACATGGCGTTGATCGCGCTTCTGAGCATGATCCCACTCTACCTCGCAGCGGTCCACTATCTCGCACCAGCCAAAATCGGCGTCATTTTCGCCGCTCTACTGACTACAGGAGCAATCGCACAGCCGTGGGTGGGTGCGTTGTCCGACCGTATCGGGCGCAGTCCAGTTCTTGTTATTGGCAACGGGGTCGCCGCGCTGTGCTTAGCTCTATTGGCCCTTAATCCACCCTTTTGGTTTGTTATCCCGACCTTGGCTATCGGCGTTGCATCGCTCGATGCGATCCGGGCGTCGATGCTGGCGAGCGCGGTCGATCACTCAGAAAGAAGCGAAGGTACGACGCTGGGTCTGGCTTTCGTTCTATTGGATGGGGTCGGAGCGTTTGGCGCTGTCTTGGCCGGGGTTGCGGCAGGTAGGTCTTGGCAAGTCATGTTCGCGCTCACCTCGGTTTTCGCGCTGACGGCTTCCGTCCTAAGTGCGGTGAGTATCGGCGAACAAGCTGATCTGCCGCGATCGGTTGACTTGCTGATGTTCCGCAAATGGAAAGAGAGAACACACCACCGCAAAGACCTGAAGGAACGTCTCTCAACCAACCCACACCTGATCGAAGACATGGGCCTCAAACGGGCAGAGGCCGAGGCAGAGGTGGCGAAGCGGTTCTGGGAGCCTTGATATAAACCTCCACGCAGGAAAGCCGACGTTGGAAGAATGGCAGGTGTGTCCGCATTGCTGCCATTTGATATGGAAGGACTGGCCCACAGCCACCATTCGCTCCGACTACTGGAAACTTGCCAACTTCCCGGAGCCGAGTATGGATCATGTTGGCCACGAAGCCCATCGACTTCCGCAAGGGCCAAGCGTCTCAATCGCGCTTAGGACAGGATTCGGGCGACGGGCTTAACCCCGCGGGCTGCTGAAATGCTCCCTGTAAGTTGAGTGCTAAAAGCCTCACCCGCCCTAAAGCTGGATTGCTGTCCAATCCTGATCCTCAAGGGGTTCGATGCTGCGGAATTGCGGCAACCGTTCGGCTAATCTGAGCCCGGACTGCATGATCGACGAGAGGCCATAGGCGTGTCGCTGGCAGACATATACAGAGCCTGAATGGCCACGGAAGCGATACTCACGTTCATCTGCCTCGACGCTGACAATACCGGAGTTGATCCGCCACCGGTCGGACTGCGTATAGCCGCCGAACCAGCCTGCCAGTACTCGTAATTCTTCGACAGGCTCGCCGCGCTGGATGATTGTGACGCGCAGAATGATCCATGCGTCAGGATGTTCACTCATGATAGGCCTCCATTTACCTTGTTGAGATCAGAAACTTTATTGCGCTAACGTCCTGTCAGGATTTCAAACCCGCCATCATGGCTCGACGAAGCGACCCCCATGTTGTCCGGAAGCCCAGCAGCGGAAATCAGGAAATCTTTGCGGATCGGCCACGAGTGCGGTGGTCAACGCGGTGCCTCATGGGCTCTTGCGGTGTCCGCTCCAGCCTTGTCTTCATCTTTACTAGGATTGTGCCCCTCGTTGTCGGGATCGCTTAGGGTGCGAGGTAAGTGGTTGGGGAGCGGGGGCGCGCTTTCGACAAATCTCCTCACCCGCTCTGGATCCGGTTCAGCCGATCGCGTTGTCCCCCGATAGGCGATGATCACATGGACTAAACCGACCAGGCAGATCAGCATCCCCGAGATCGAGAAGAACGCTTCAGCCGACATCATCGTGACCCTGCCAGTCTCCGACCGAGCGCGAGAATGACATCGGCTGCATAATACGCGTCTCCTTCCGGCACGATGGGACTGGCGCATCCCGCCAGTTCACAGCGCAGGATGGCGCATGTTTCGGGTGACAGTTTATCCAGCAGAACGGGCGTGTAAGTTTCGTGGCACCGCAGCGCATATGCGTAATCCCATTCAAGAGCCGGATGGATGTCGTGCTGCTCCCACGGCTCATTCAGAGACTGCAAGGCCGGAGCTTCGCTGACGATGCAAATCTCCGCCAGATCATCCTCGTTTTGGCCATGATCCTCGTCGGGGTATCCGATCGAAACATTCTGAATGCGTGTACCAGCAACCGTGGAGGACAGCCGTCGATGCGAATGTCCGAAGAACCATATGTCGATATCGGCCTGTTCTATCACATCGGTCAGATCCGAATGGAAAGCTGGTGTCAGGAGATCCAGCGGGCCCGCGGCGGACGGGTGCGGGCCATGATGGGTGACAACGAAGGTCCGGCCTTCGCCTGCGAAATGAGGGGTCGCCAAGCGCTCCTCCAGCCAGGCGCGATGCTCGCCATGCAGCCGGATGGTATCTCCGGGCGTGATCGGGACAAGGTGAAGCGGTCGTACCGCGTCTGGATCGTACTTCTCATGATCTGGGGCTTTGATGGAAATCATATCAAAGTCGCGCATGAACCGGCGCGCGAATTGCATGGCCGCGTTTCTGTCGCCCATGAGGTCGAAGTCGGTCCAGAGAGTGGCACAGAAGTAGCGGTCGCGGCGATGGCGGAGTTCGGTCTTCTGAGCAAACCAGCTCCCGCAGTCACGGACCATGTCGCGCAGCCGTCTGTCATCGTCGAGCCTGCTCCTGTAATAGTCGTGGTTCCCCAGAAGGATGCAGATACGATCCGCGGGCACGTAACGGGCCAGATAGGCAAGCGCGTCCTGCAGGGACGGACCGAGAGTATCTGACAGATCTCCGGCAATGATCAGGGCATCGAGGTCATGCTGAAACAGGCGATCCTCCAGCCCGTGGAATTTGAGAGGATTGCCTCCAAGCCAAAAGTAGGACTTGAGATGAAGGTCGGCCAGTACCGCAACGGGCCCGCCGTTATCCGGGATTTCAAGCACAGAGGGGCCTGGCAACTTCGCCTCCTTGACGACCTACGCGCGGGCAGCGAAAGTGCTGGCGCGGTTATGTCCGACGAATCAATTAAGCGATTGATCCGCGCGGAATTTCTATAGGTCTGTGCCAGTCTTTTCGGCGGTGCAACCCCCTCGCGAAGCGCCCCATTTTTTCGCAAAGACCGCAGTGCGGCCGATCTCCAGAATCCGCTGGCGGCAACCGGCTTGAAAAAATATTTTTCGCAAACTCTCCTGAGGTGGCTTCTCGAAGTTTTTCGCAATTTTTTGGCCGTCAGCACGGCGGATCGGCACATTTCACCGGCTTTCGACCGGAGAAAGCGCCGAATTTCTCGAATCAATATTACAGCCGCGCGTGTCAGTAAAAGCCTCACCCGCGCCTCCTCCTGTAAAAGAGCTTGTAGTCCTTCCAAAATCAAGAAAATTGCTTCAGATGCGCCAATTGACAGTTCATATGCTCTATGTCTGACTGCTTTATGATTTTGAGGACTGGGTAGCGCAAAATGTCATTTGATACGGTTGAGGAACACACGCGCGGCCAAGTCGCGTTGGAGCTTGATGTCGCGCAAAAGGTGAATTTTGCATCCTCCCAGAATGGCGTTTCAGTGCTTAAGAACGTCGTTTTGCAGAACCTGACAGATGTGCCCCTGGAGAAGCTTACCCTCGAGCTGTCCTGCAGCCCCGGATTGATCCGCCCGAAAATCTGGACGGTGGACCGGTTGATGCCCGGCCAAAATCAGCAGTTGCCCGACCTTGAAACGCCGCTTGATATACAGATCCTTGGGGGGCTCAACGAGGCAGAATGGGGAGAGCTACAATTTGTCATCAAGCAGGATGGGGCAGAACTGCTCGACGAGCGCCATCCGATCGAGATGCTGGCGCGTGACGAATGGGGCGGTGTCGGCGATATGGCACATCTCCTGGCAGCCTTCGTTTCTCCGAACGACGCCGTCGTCGCAGCTGTCTTGAAAGACGCCGGCCGGCTGCTGGAAAGTGTCGGGCAGAGTGGCGCCATGAATGGTTATCAATCTGGCGATCCATCACGATCATGGATGCTGGCGGGTGCGATCTGGTCGGCGGTCACGGGTATGGGGCTGACTTATGCGGTGCCGCCTGCAAGTTTCGAACTGAACGGCCAGAAAATCCGCGATCCCGGACGGATCAAATCTGAGGGTCTGGCGACTTGCCTCGACACTGCCCTCCTACTGGCGGGCTGTTTCGAGGCAGCGGGCCTGAATCCGGTTGTTCTTTTCTCCGAAGGCCACGCCTGGACCGGTGTCTGGCTGACCGAGCGCGACTTCGGGAGCATCAGCGAGCCTGATGTGATGACAGTCCGCAAAGCCATCGAGGCGCGTGAATTCGTGGTTATGGAAACCACCTTGTTGACGCATCGGCCCAGCATTGGATTCGAGCAAGCGGTTGATATGGCTCGAGATCTTGTCTCGGAACGCAATGAGCATAAATTTGTCATGGCGATCGATATCCGGCGGGCGCGGGCGGCGCGCATCCGCCCGCTTGCCAGCCATCGTTCTGCACCGGAGGCCGAAGCCGCGGAGGTCGTTGCAAGTCCGGCGGCTTTGCCACGACCGCTTGATCTGGGGCTCCTGCCGGGCGAACTGATCGAGGAGGAAGCATCGACCCCTGCGGACCGGATCTCGCGCTGGCAACGTAAGCTGCTGGATCTGTCCTTGCGTAACCGCTTGTTGAACTTCAAAGACGGCAAGCAGACGCTTCCCTTACTCTGTCCGGATGTCTCGGCGCTCGAGGATCAGCTGGCAGAGGGCAGGAAATTCCGTGCGCTTGCGCTCAAGGATGAGGATCCGATCGGCTCGCGCGACCTTCTGGCAAAAGACGAGCCCAAGCTCCTTGAAGGAGTGGCGAAGGACGCGTTTGCCAAGGGCCAGATTGCGGTGCCACTGACGGGCAAGGAAAGCGAGCGTCGGCTTCTTGAACTCCACCGCCGTGCCAAGAGCGACCTGCAGGAGGGCGGTACGAACACGCTGTTCCTTGCAGCAGGCTTCTTGCGCTGGAAAAAAACCGAAGGGGATACCCGCAGCTATCGGGCGCCGCTCCTTCTGGTGCCGGTGAAAATCTCTCGCAAGTCTGCCCAGTCGGAATTCGTGATCGAGCATCACGAAGATGACGTGCGCTTCAACACCACGCTGCTGGAATTTCTCAAGCGGGACTTCGACCTCAAGGTGCCCGAACTGGAGGGCGACCTGCCGCGCGACGAGAGTGGTTTCGACCTGCCGCGCATCTTCGAGATCATGCGCCGCAAGGTTCGCGATGTTGCGGGGTTCGAGGTGGTCGAGGATCTGGCACTCTCGACCTTCTCTTTTGCAAAGTTCCTGATGTGGAAGGATCTGGTCGAGCGCACGGACGGCCTGCGTGAAAGCGCCTTGGTCAAGCACCTCGTCGACAACCCGACAGAGCCGTTTCTGGCCGAAGGGGCGCCCGGGTTGCCGGTCGCGGTTGATGTGGACCGCAGGCTTGCGCCCCGTGACCTGTTCACGCCGCTCCCTGCGGATTCCTCACAGCTTGCAGCGGTTCTTGCCGCACAGGAGGGGCATGATTTTGTCCTGATCGGTCCGCCGGGAACGGGCAAGAGCCAGACGATTGCCAATATCATTTCTCAATGCCTTGCTATGCAGAAAACCGTTCTCTTCGTGGCGGAGAAATCGGCCGCGCTGGATGTGGTGCAGCGGCGTCTTGCTTCGCACGGGCTGGGAGATGCGGTGCTGGAGTTGCACTCCAGTAAGGCCGACCGGAAATCGGTATTGGCGCAACTGGGCCGCAGCTGGGCGCGGGCGACCAGTGCTTCTGAGGCCGAGTGGATCAGGGTGACAGATGACCTGACGGTCACCCGCGAACAGCTGAACGCCTATGTCGCGGCCTTGCATGCAAAAGGTACGCAAGGCTTCAGCGTTTTTCAGGCAATCGGAAAAGCCGCTGGTCCGGCACAACTGTTCAGCCTGTCCTTCGCAAATAAGGATGCGCATGACGCTCAGAGCTACATGCATTTGCGAAAGCTGGCCGAGGCGCTTGGCCGCTGCCATGGCATCATCGCAGGCCGTGCGCCGTTGCCGCTGATCGAGGCGGCGGAGTGGTCTTTCGGCTGGCAGGCCGATCTTCTGGATCGTAGCGCGAAACTGAGCGTCGCGACCCAAGAGCTGGCCGAGGCGGCAAAGGCGCTTGCGCATCAAGCGGGGCTGGCGTGGACAGCTACGGGCGATACGTCAGAGCTTCAACCGCTTGTGCTTCTGTCGTCGATCCCCGAAAGCGATGGGGATGTGAGCTGGTCGCTCAAGCGCGATGTCAGCGAGTTACAGGCTCAGTCAGAGGCGCTTACGCAGAGCCTTGCCGGTTACAGGGCCGCCGCCGCGCGGACGTCTGGTCGGTATCCGATGGATCGGCTGGACAGTATCCCGCTGGATCAGCTTGATGCCAACTGGCGGTTCGCGCAGACTAAAATGTGGCCGTTCTCGATCTTTGCCAAGTCTTCGCTTCGCAAGCTATTGCAGACCTATGCCGAGAGCGGCAGTGCCGATCCGCAGTCCGATATCGTCGCTTTGGCCGATGCCAAACGCATGAGGGCCGAGGTTGAAGCCACGCCACTCAATGGGTGTCCTGTGGTCAAAGGCATACAAACAGATACCGCACAGCTGAACGCGTGGGTGTCTCAAGCGTGCGCGCTGCACGCAGCCATTGCCCAAGTCACGCCTATGGTCACCGATCCCGTTCGTTGGGATCTGGCCTGCCAGAGCCTTGCGAAAGAAAGCGGCGGCCTGAGAGACGCGATCACGCTCTTCCGGCACAAGTATGATGCGTGGAAGGAAACGGCCGATGCCTTCGCACGGATCTCGCGGGTATCGCCTGCCGGCATGGCGCTGTCAGAGCTGCTGAGAGCCTTGCAGGTCATTCAGGACAACAAGGAGCATCTGCAAGACTGGACCCGTTGGGTCGAAATACGGGCGCAGGCGACGGGCGCGGGGCTTGAGGCGCTGGTTCTGGCTGTGGAAGAGGGGCTGATCGAGGACGACATTGAGGCGGCCTTCACCTCTGCCTATGCAGCCTGGTGGTTGCCGCAGGCTATGGATGCGCAGGCCGAGCTTCGCGGCTTCTCTCATTGGTCGCATGAGGATGCGATCAAGCGTTTCAGAGAGCTGGATGATCGGGCGACCTCCATGGCGGCGGCTCAGGTTCTCTCCCGCATCCAGCACGGGCTGCCTATGCAAGACACCGTCGCGCGCCGCTCGGAACTTGGCACATTACGCCATCAGCTGGGGCTACAGCGGCCCAGCATGCCGATCCGAGAGCTGATCTCGGAAATGCCCGATGCCTTTACCAAGTTGGCGCCCTGCGTGCTGATGTCGCCGCTTTCCGTAGCGCAATATCTGCCTGCGGGACAGGCCGCCTTCGATGTGGTGATTTTCGATGAAGCCTCCCAGATCACCACTTGGGACGCGATCGGTGCGATTGCACGGGGCAAGCAGGCGATCATTGTCGGAGACCCGAAACAGTTGCCGCCCACGAATTTCTTCGGACGCAGCGATGCCGGAGAGGAGGATCTGCCGGAAACAGAGCGCGATCTGGCCTCCATTCTGGACGAGGTTGCAGCAGCAGGGATTCCGACGCAGCAGCTTGACTGGCACTATCGCAGCCGGGACGAGGCGCTGATCGCCTTTTCCAACTGGCATTATTATGGCGGTCGACTGGTGACATTTCCCTCTCCGGCTACGGTGTCGGAAGCAGTACAGTTGCATCAGGTCGATGGTGCCTACGGGCGGGGCATGGGGCGGACCAATGAGGCCGAAGCCCGCGCTATCGTCCGCATGACGGTGCGCCGTCTCAACGAATGGCTGACTTGGCCGGAAGAAGAGAGGCTGACGCTCGGGGTCATCACCTTCAATGCCGAGCAACAGGGCCTGATCCTTGATCTTCTCGACGAGGAGCGCCGCAAGAACCCCGATCTGGAATGGTTCTTTGAGGATGCGCGCGAAGAGCCGGTTATCGTGAAGAACCTCGAGAACATCCAAGGCGACGAGCGTGATGTCATGCTGTTCTCCATCACCTTCGGCCCCGATCATGCGGGTAAGCTCTCGATGGCTTTCGGTGCGCTCAACGGCGATGGCGGCGAAAAGCGTCTGAACGTTGCCGTCACGCGCGCCCGAGCCGAGCTGCATGTCTTCGCCTCGATCCGTGCTGACCAGATCGACCTGACCCGAACGAAAGCCATTGGTGTGAAACATCTCAAAGGCTTCCTCGATTTCGCAGCCCGCGGTCCGGTGGCACTTCCGGCGCAGGACGATGGTTCACTGGGGCCGGTCGAGAATGTTTTCGAAGCCGCGATTAAAGCGGCGATTGAGGCCAAGGGATGGGAGTTACGACCGCAGATCGGCGTCTCGGGCTTCCGGATTGACCTTGGCGTTGTGCATCCCGATCACGCCGGCGTCTATCTTGCGGGGATCGAATGCGATGGCGCGACCTATCACGGCTCGGCAACAGCGCGAGACCGTGACAAGGTACGGCAGGCTGTGCTGGAGAACCTTGGTTGGACGATCTTCCGGATTTGGTCGACCGACTGGTTCCGCAACCCTGCCGCTGTGGCCGAGCGCATTCATATCGCATTGACCGCCCATCTCGAGGCGGATCGCGCCAAGCGTGCGGAGGACGAGGCCGAACGTGAGGCCAAGCTTGCGTACACGATGGAGGAAGAAGACACTGGCGTCGGTACTGACGAGAGTGACGAAATGGTCTCCGCCGAAACGACGAAACCGCAGGATGTCATGTCAACCTCCACGCCCGTCCGCCAGACGCCACAATTTGCCAGCAGCGCGCAGGCAGAAATCGCGGAGCCCGATGAGGTGAAAGAAATCACTGCCAATCCCGACAGGTTCTATGAAGCAGACTACATTCCCGTTCTCGAAAAGCTGATCGCGGAAATTGTCGAGCAAGAGGGACCTATGCCAATCGCCTTGCTCGGCAAACGCGTTTCAGGGCTACATGGCTGGCAACGGACTGGACGGCGGATCTCCGAGCAAGTGTCCAAGGCGCTTGGCCATGTCGAAATATATCGCGAAGAGGGCGTTGACTTCCTTTGGGCATCCGGAACGAAGGCCGACAGGCTCGGATTCCGCGCGGGGACCGATCGTTCCATCCGGGATATTTCCCGTGCCGAGATCGCCGAGCTCTATGAACGCCACGCATCTGAGTTGAGCCGAAGCGAAGATCCGGTGCTCGATCTCGCCCGCTACGCGGGAATCGCTAGACTGTCGGCGGATGCGCGTTCGTATCTTCTGACATGCTTGGAGTGGCAGAGGGCCACAAAGCTTTAAGGCTCCTGAGCAGATGAATGTTTGTGAGATGCTTTGCTCTTCTACGTCCATGAGACCTGCATCTTCCCAAGAAATATTGCATTCTCCGTATCATCGTTGCTACGCCGTCCAATATGGAGCATCAAAATTCGCAAACTGAACGGAAAAGATATTGGCAGGGTTTGCATCGACGTTTGCCCCCCAACGGCGTCACAAGCGCTTGGCCAACGGAGGATGCCTGTCGAGCCCGGCTTGCCGAGATAAGATGGCCTGACGGTGTCCAATGTCCACGTTGTACAAGCGCGAATATAGGTGTCCTCGAGAAGCGGCAGACCTTTCATTGCAAGGCCTGCCGGCATCATTTCACGGTGCAATCCGGAAGCCTTTTCCATCACAGCCGTGTCACGTTGCAGTTATGGTTCTCGGCAGCCGAGATCATCATTCAAGACCATGTAAGCGGTTGGCACTCAGCCGGCCCAACCGGTCATGATTTGAAAGACAAGCTCGGAATTTCCTATGTAGCCGCGCATAAACTCAAGCGTAAGATCATTGCGGAATTACTACTGCCGCATGGCGGTATCATCGGGGAGTGCATCTTAATGCCCGATGACAGCGGTGACTGGCTTGACGACCATGACCTCGACGAACTGGACCAGTTCTTAAACAGCATGCGATCAACGCGGCGGCGCAATGTCCTTAGATAGGCTTCTGTCACTCCGACCCATACGCGCGATCGCGTGTTGAGTTATCGATACAGGTTCTCCCCATTTGCACGCCCTACGGGGCTAGGCGGTGTCGCAGACGCTTGCTAGTGTAGTCTTCAGATAAGGAGGAACGGCGGCCGACAGAAAGGGACAAGGCGGCTCAGACAGAGTTTGCGAAAAAACGATGTACAGTTCGCACTTCTAAAAAACCATTACAAAACAAATATTTGATTGACCGTACTGCGGAAATATGTGATTTCGCCGACCCTGAAATCATGTCCGCGTCTCAACTCGGAGGAAAGGGCCGGAACGACAAGACACATCGAATAAAAAACGCGCGCCATTTCGGGCGCGCGCTATAAGTTGGGGCGGGTCCGCCCTTGGATATATGCCGAACATAAATGCCAAAGAGCATGACGGCAACTTTGGACCTCGCCCTTCGTTACGAAATATTTCTGCTCGGCTCTGCCGGCGCGGACCGATGGAGACATGCCTGTTGCCTGACGATCATATTGCCCTTCATCCGGCAAATCTCTTCAAACAGCCGGATGGGCCAGTTTCTGGCGCATTTGATGACACCTACCTGCATTCGCGTGCCTCGCGGTCGATCACTCGAAAATCGCCGTTTCATTTTGTCACACAGCTGACCTTCATCAATCATTCGGGCAAGTCCCAGGCCCTAGGATGTGCAAGCCTGCTTGAACACAAAGTCGCGCTTTGTTGCATCTACCGCCCCGAATTTCGTGACATGGAAGAACAATTGAGCCGGATCATGGTTCGGACAGCGGGCGTATGCGCTACACCATATTGGTTCGATTTCAGGCTGACGCTGACATCCGGTAAGCGCATTGCCATCGCGGTTAAACCCGAACGAGAGAGCTCGACCTACGCATTCCGTCAGAAGATGGAAGCAATCAGGAATATTGCCGTTCCTGAAATTGCAGATCATGTCCATATTATCAGCGAGCGTAATATTGATCCGGTCCGACTGGCACGAGCAAAACTGTTTCATGCTGCGCGCTTTCCAGATCCGCAGCTTGATATGTATGTCCGGTCAGAGCTTATCGGGCTTGAACGCCCGCAATCTATCAAAATATTTCTGGCAAAAACCTCACTTGGCGGCGAGGGATGGTGGAGTGTGGTGCGTGCGATCCGCGCCGGCGTTATCAACGTGGCGGCTCACGAAGCCATCACAGACCGGTCGGTCATCAGCTTGCCAGGAGATGTGTGATGGCTGTTTCGCTCAAACCTCGCCATTATCTACTCGAAGTGGATTGTACGTTCCGCATCGGGCCGCGCCAGGGTAAGGTCATCGAGACCCGCCCCGAGGGTTATTTGGTCGTCTGGGACGAATGGCATGACGCCGAAGGCATCGTCAGGGAGCGTTCGCATCAACTCCTGCCATATGATCAGGTCGAAGCAGACAACCGCTATGGGCAGTTGGCCGTTCTCTCCCGGCCTCGCGCTCTGAACACTTCCAGTGATGATATACAGCGGCATATCCGCACGCATGAAGAAGTTAAACGTATGCTGGTGCGGAAATCCTGCGCCGTCGCCGCGGAACAGTTAATTGACGAAAATCGGATGAGCGCGCGCCGTAAAGATTTCGAAGATCATGCGGAACTGATCATTGCACGGGCCAGAGCCGTCCATGCTAGCCTGGTGGAAAATATGGGTCGGCCGACGCGGCGCTCTGGAAACCGCCAGATCTATGGGGCAGATTCCACTCGACGGCCCTATAAGTTTATCCTATCGATCAAGGGCAATCCGGCGCGCAAGGGCAAGTCGCTTTATGACTGGCTAAAGGCTTTCAAGACCTCCGGCGAAAAAGGACTTTTTGACGCCTACCGCCGATGCGGCGGCAAATCCGGCCATGCCGAAGAGCTCGCTGATTTTGTGACGGGCGTCCTCGACGCCCTGTTGGATATGGAACGCCCAACGCTCAGCTCGTTGCATGACAGCGTCTTGGCCGCGATTCAGGCAGAAAATGCACTGCGGCATGGTGCTGAGGTTCCCCTGCCGTCCTTATCAAACCGGGTCAGTAAGGCATATGTTAAGGCACAAGCCGAAAGGCTCGGGCATGCGGCCTATGCCATCCGGTCTCGCGGTTTCGATGCTGCGTATCGCGATATGCATGCGCTTGGCATCGGTGTGACGACTTATCGCGCTCTGGAGCGCGTGGAAATCGATGAATACACGATCGATCTGACACTCCTGATGCGCTTGACGGGGATCTTCAAACTTTTGGCTCCGCATGAAATCAAAGCGCTTGGTTTGGACGGTTCTGCAAAGCGGGTTAAAATCTCTGCCGCGATTGACGTTCATACCCGCTGTCTGCTTGCGCTCCAGATCGTGCCTGCCGATACGACGGATACGCTGCGCCAAACCCTGGAGATGGTTTACACTGACAAGACGCCGCTATCTGATGCGGTGGGATGTCGCTACGAGTGGAAACAACATGGCGCCCCAGAAGAGATCGTCCTGGATCGCGGCGGCCCGTACATTTCAGATGAAGCCTACCACATTCTCGCATCTCTTGGGATCAGCAACATCGGCGCGCCAGCTGGAAAGCCATGGTTGAAGCCCTTTATCGAGCGCGTGTTCAGGTCGATGCACAACCTGTTTCTACAACGGTTTTCCGGCCGTAATTTCGAGAACACGACAAAGCGCGGCGAGAACGACCCTGCGGCTCGGGCCACGATGACGCTCGGAGAGTTTCTGAGCTGGCTCGTGTACTGGACAGTGGATGGCTACCATAACCGGCCTCACGACGGGTTGGGCATGACGCCGCTTCAGGCTTGGGACGAAGCGACCGAGTTCCAGAAAGTTCGTAAGTTGAGCAGTAAAGAAATGCGCCTGGCATTTGGCACTCGCATCAAGCGAAAGCTCGGCCGCCATGGGCTTACCGTAATGTATGTGGACTATCAAACCAAAGGTCTGTCTTCCCGTTTCCTGCATGCAGGTAACCAGAAATATGAAATCTGCTATTGGGGTGGCGATGTCGGCGCGATTGAAATCCGCGCTGATAACGGTGAATGGGTCACCGCGACTGCAGCAGATGAACGATGGATCGGGAAAGACGAGTTCGAGCTACGCGATTGGTTGCAGCAACGTCGCTATAAAGATCCTGAAGCAGAAGAAGCTCGCCTTTGGCAGATCCATCACACCAACGAACGTTCCAAGGCACTGAAACTCGCCAAGGGGCTCTTCGCACGTCCGCGCACGGCGCAGGGTGTTGAACTGACCGAAGCCCATTTTGCCGATCACATGGACACGGCCGAACGGCGTTATCTTGCGGGGCCCTATCGGGACCTGTTCGAGGATGAGGTGATTCCTGCCGCGTCTGCGCAGGAGCCACCACAGGCATCATCGCCCTCCGATGAGAAGAAGCTCCCACAGGATGATGACCTGATGGAGTAAGACTGCACTAGCCCGAAACCTTCCATCGATCTGCCGTCACCCCGTTTTAGGGGCCGGATACTTATGTTCAAAAATGAGGATCATAACATGTCTCACGCCACCAAATTACCGCTGAAAACAGACGCTACGACACACGAAAAAATCAATTGGATCGGCGATCGCTATTTCCTCCTCGATCGCGACGTGGAGTTGAAGGATAAGCTCTCGCGCCTCTTTGCCAGCGACGACGCAGGGCAACTCACTTCCGTTCCCAAGCAGGATCCGCTGACGGGAGAAACCCGTGGCCTGATGGTGATTGGGGCCTCTGGGGCAGGGAAATCCGCTTTATTGAAGCGGACCCTGCGCAAGCTTGACATCTTCAAGATTGCCGATCGTGATAATATGGGCAACGCGCTTTATGTCACAGTGCCGCCCGAAGCAACGATGAAGAGTCTGGCCTCACGGATTGCGAAGGAGCTCGGCTATATCGACATCAATCCGCGTGCAACTTCGGATGAAGCCTGGGCTATCGTATTCCACAGAATGAGCAAAATGGGCATTACCCTGCTTGTGATTGATGAGACCCACCACCTGCTACGTAAAGGGCCGGGACGCGATGTTGAGGGCGCTATCCAGAGGCTCAAAAGCCTTCTTCAAAGCGATTGGCCCTTGGCCGTCATTATCGCGGGCGTGGATAAGCTGCGCGATGGCGTGATGACGGATCCGGAAACGGACAGGAGGTTCCCTAAGTTTCAGCTGACCCGTGTTACTCTCGGAAGCCGCGACGCTCATACTTTTGCGCGTAGCATGCAGCTTTGCGCCGAGAATATCGGCTTGACGCTTACCGAGACTACGCTCCCTGAGCGCGTTCTATTCGCCGAGGATGGACAACCCGGTCGCGCCATCAACCTTGCGAAGCTGATCCTCGTGGCTTGCCTCGAAGCAGGCCACAGCCATGTTTCTCTACAGGACGCCTATCGTGTTTTTTCCGCCGAATACGGTGAATTGCCAATCAGCCCCTTCGCAAACGCTGAATGGAGCACGTTGCGTGCCTCTCTCGTCGAAATCGGATGGACCCGCTGATGCGCCTGCAGCCCTTCATCCCGCTCCACTCGAACGAGACCACGCTGTCCTTTGCGGGGCGTCTCGCGGCAGCCCATACCGGTCAGTCCCTTACCCGGCTGCTCGCGGACATGAGGATCAACACCGAGCATTTCGTGCTTGGGCGTCCTGACGCAATTTCGGCTTTTGCCGAGATTGCCGGAGTGGGGGCAGACGAACTCTTGAACGCAACAATGCGCGGTATCCTGGGCGGCGTCGAGTTCAGGAGCGAGCGCTTTCACGGGGCCTTCCTGTCCCGTGCGACAGATAAGTTCTGCCCTTGTTGTCTTGCAGAAGATGGCGATCGCCAAGATTGGCGTCAGCGGCTGCTCTGGTGTTTCGCGCCGGTTCATCAATGTCCGCGTCACGGAATCCGGCTTGCCCGACTGGCTGCACCAGCGCGGACCTTACAAGAAGGCCTATCACACCTTAACTTGCCCTCTGATGACGCTGCCACGAAATTTCTACCGCGCTATCTTTCGTGGCTGCAATCGCGCCTCGATTGCGGTTCTGCTGTGGATACGCCTTGGTTAGCATCCCAGAGTATACAGCAAGTATTGGACGCCAGTCTGATGCTTGGAACCGCTTTAACATATGCCTTGAACGTTAGGGCCAAAACCTTGACCGCAGAGGAACAAGAAGCGGCTATCGAGCATGGATTCATTATTTATTCTCGCGGCGCTGAGCACGTGACTGCCGCTTTCGACACCATTCGCGCCACTTCAAAGGCTCGTGCTGTTCAGGCAGGACCACTCGCTTACTACGGTCGCCTCTTCGAATGGCTTGATCGGCAATGTAACGACCGTGACCCCGGGCCCATTCGCGATCTGCTGCGCGATCACATTATTAAACATGACGTGATAGACGTTGGCCAGGTCGTTCTCGGTCAAGAAGCGACGGAACGCCGCTTTCACAGCGTCCAGAGCCTCTCTGAAGCTCTCCGGGTTGAAAGACGACGTATGTCCCGCCTGCTTCAGAAATTGGGAAAGGTGCCGGTAGGAGCGTCGGATGCAGAGGCTGGGTTGCTGCGTTTTGAGGCCAACGAAATCACTACTCTTCTGATGGATTTCGAAACTGCCATTCCGATGGTTGAGGTCGCGGATTACATAGGGGCATCATTGTTTCAGATGCAGACGCTATACGCAGAAGGAATGATTTTTCCTATCGTACCCCGCAAAGCCCGTGGCGCCGTGCGCCAAGTCGTCTTCGCACGGCGTTCTCTTGACGCATTTCTCGCAAAGCTTTCGGAATTGCCACTGGCAGAGAGCGAGAATGGTCTTGACCTTCATCCGATCAGTTATGTTTGCCAAAGAGGCGCGGGTACCACGATTGAAGTCTTGAGCGCAATCTTGGCCGGGAAGCTGCCTGCATTTCGCAAACCCGGGAAACATGGGCTCGCCGCGGTGGTTTTGTCGCCATCCGAAGCTCTGGCTTGTCGGACGGTGTGACCGGCGCAAAGTCTCCTCCCTGAATGCTCTAATTCACGGCCCGCCTTGCGGGCCTTTTTTCATGCGCGCGTCGGACGAATGATGGGTACTCTGGGAAAAACTTACCCTGTCTATGGGAAAAACTCAGCTTGGCGATTTAAATGGGTGTTTTTATGCTATTGAATATGCTAAGTAATTAGAGGCGAATTTGGGATTTGGGAAAAACTCAAAGTAGTTCTACAGAGGGTGTAAAACTAACCTGAGTTTTTCCCGAAGCAGGCTAAGTTTTCCCGAGATCTATATATAGGGCGCCCAATGGGCGCCTTTTCTATATGTTGATTTCCCTTCGCTGTCGGCTAGGCTAAGCCGATCTCTTAGACCCAAGGGCGTATTTCATGGCCAGCAAGCCCCTCAATAAAGCCAATCTGACCGCGCTCGGGGCCGAGGTGCTGGCCGATCTACTCCTTGAGGCGGTGAAGGGGGATGCCGCGCGGCAGCGCAGGGTGCGGATGGCCTTAGCGGCCGATGAGGGGCCCGAGACGGTTTCCGCCGATATCCGCAAGCGCTTTGCCGCGATCCGGCGGGCGAAAGGCTTCCTGAACCGCCCCTCGCAGAAAAAGCTGGCGCAGGAGTTGACCGAGGCCATTCAGCTGATCGAGACCCGCATCGCGCCCACAGCGCCTGGCTTGGCTTTTGACCTGCTCTGGACGCAACTTCATCTGGCCGAAGGCATCCATGAGCGCACCGATGACAGCTGGGGGACCATCGGCGACACGATGCGCGCGGCGATGCAGGCGATTGGTGAGATCGCCCCGCACCTGACGCTTACCTCCGACACGCTGGCCGAGCAGATCCTTGAGGCCACGCTTGCAGATGGTTACGGCGCTTTTGATCGCGCGATCGAGGTCCTCGCGCCCGCACTTGGCCCAGAGGGGCTGGCCGCGCTGAAGGACAAAGCCACTGCCGCTTTTGAAGCGCCGATCGCCGCCAGCGACCTTGCCCGCTATGATTATGGCCGCCCGTCCGAACGCGAAAGCCGCGCCCGTCAGTATCGTAGCAGCACGCTGGAACGCATCCTGCAGGACGTGGCCGATCAGCAGGGCGATGTCGATGGCTGGATGGCCAAATACACGCCCGAACAGTTGGCCTACCACACCATTGCCCCCGATGCCGCGACCCGTCTCTTGGATGCAGGCCGCGCCGAGGAGGCCCTCGCGCTGATCCGCACTGCCCTCGCCGCGCAGAAACCTGATCAGCGGTCCGACTGGCACGACCCGCGCGAGCTCGATGATGCGCATTTCGCCTGCCTCTCGGCGCTCGGGCGCAAGGCGGAGCTGCGTGAGGCTCTTTGGGCGCGGTTCGAAGCGCGGCTCTGTCCTGATGCGCTGCGCCATCATCTGAAACTGCTGCCGGATTTCGAGGATATCGATGCGGAGGATACTGCCCGCGCAATCGTGCTGGCCTATCCTTCGATGACCAAGGCGCTGTGGTTTTGCCATACCACGCAGGATCTACAGCTGGCCCGCCAGCTGATCGACGCCCGCTACGCTGAACTGAATGGAAATGTCTACGAGATCCTGACGCCGCTGGCAGAGGAACTGGCTCCAAACCACCCGCTTCAGGCGGCGCTCCTCTGGCGCGCCCTGATCGATTTTGCACTCACCCAGCAGCGCAAGGGCCGCTACGGTCACGCCGCCCGCCACCTCCAAAGCTGTGCCGAGGCCGACACCCGCATCAGCGACTATCGTCCGCACCTCTCGCACGCCGCCTACCTGCAGGCGCTAGAGGACACCCATGCCCACCTTGCAGCCTCGAAAAGAAGAAACTGACAGGTTTCGTGCTCAAACTCAGATCGAACCGATCAGCTGCGTTAACTGGCCAGTCTGCTTGGAGCGTTCTGGCGCGACGGTTCGACGGATACGTTGAAGGATGACATCGCCTCGGCGAGACCTTGCGCTTCGATCTGAAGTGACGCGACTGCGGCATTGGTCTCCTCGAAGAGGGCTGCATTTTGTTGTGTGGTCCGGTCCAGTTCGGACGTGGCGGTTGTAATTTCCTGAATGCCGCTCGCCAATTCCGAGGCCGACTGGGCTATCGTGCGGATCATTTCCGCGACGGTCATAATACCTTCGACGATCTCGGACAGAGCATTTCCGGAGGCGTCAACCATCTGCACGCCCTGACGGACATTGCTATCCGACAGTTCGACAATCTCCGCGATCTCGCGTGCAGCGTCGGAAGACCGTTGGGCCAGGCCCCGTACTTCTGACGCGACCACCGCAAAACCACGGCCGGCATCCCCCGCGCGCGCGGCTTCGACCCCGGCATTCAGAGCCAGAAGATTTGTCTGGAAGGCGATATCGTCTATCACCTGAAGCACACGGGCGATTTGGGAGGACGATTTCTGGATCTCGCCCATCGCCTCGACCGTCTTGGTGACGACGCGGCTTCCATGCTGCGCCTTATCGGAGATGGTCCCGATCGTGCGGCCAGCCTCGGAGGTCGAGGAGGCTGATTGCTTGACGGTGGCCGACATCTCTTCCAGCGCCGCAGAGGTCTGCTCCAGCATGGCCGCACTACGCTCGGTACGGCGGGCAAGATCATCCGCGGTCGAGGCGATTTCGCGCGCTGCGGTGTCGACGGAACCCGAGGCCATGGCGATACCGGACAGGGCGTCGCGCAATGTGTCATTCGTTCTATCGACGGCCGTGGCGATATCCTTGAAGATCCCTTTGAAATTATCGGGCATCCGGTAACTCAGATCCCGCTCTGCGAGATGTTCGAGGGCTGCCGAGACCGCTCCGAGACCTTCCCCCGCAGCCTGACCGACGCGGTTCAGGCCGTTGCAGATCTCGGCCAGAAGTCCGTCTTTTCCCGAAAGATCGATGCGATGCGAGAAATCGCCAGCGGCACAGGCCTCGACCACCCGCCCGATCTCTTCCGCAACGATCTTGTCCGATCTCGCCTGTTCCTCGGCCTCGAGCTGCTGGGCGCGCGCCTTTTGGGCGTCCTGTGAAATCCGGTCCCGCTCCTGACGGGCCAATTGCTCGCGCTGTTCGAGTTCGCGCAACTCGGCGGCGCGCGCATTGGCTTCCGTTTGTTTCTGACGTTCGAGAATATCGCGGAACTCGCTCAATGCGTCGCGCAATTCACCCAGTTCGTTGCGGCTATGCCATTCGGGGAGAGGGGCCTCGAGATCCCCGCCGGAGAGCTTCTGGATGCTGCCCGTGACATCTTCCAACCGGTTGACGAAACGGCGTTTCACCAGCGTAAAGGCGGCAAGCGCAAAGGCCAGCTGCAGAAGGGCCGCGCAGAGAACGACCGTAAACGAGGTCGATTTGACGGAGGAGAATTGGGACAATCCGCGCGACATTTCGATATTCAGGTTTTCCACGAGCGCATCGGCGCTTGTCTGGAACGCGCGGAAGGCCTGATCGAAATCTTGGTAGTCGGCAAGACTTTCGGCGGCGACCTTCGTTGCGCTATCATAGCGTTCTTCGGCTATCTGCGCGAAGGCCGTCAGTTCCGACACGAGGTCCGCCTTGCTGCCAGACAAAGGCAGATCGTCGACGAGCTGCGCGGCACGGGATATGTTGGCGACGGCGAGCGAAAAATCCTCTCCGGTATCTCCGCCGAGAATTTCTTCTACCTTCAGGTGGCCAAGCGTGACAAGAAACAGTGCCTGACCGAGTGTGTTCTGCATCTCGGTGGACTGGGTTGCGGGAGAACTGGCCAGAGTGGAGAATTTCTCGGTAATCCCGTCGAAGAGGGCGTCGAATGTTTCATCAGCCCCCGATCCGGCCCCTTGCCGTTGGGCTGCTCCCTCGATGCGTTCCAGAGCCTTTGCCTGCAGGACCTTCAGGCTGCCTTCCATCGATGACATGTCTGAAAGGAGTTCGGGCGCATTGGGAGCGGGCAGCGACAATCCGTCGATCTCGCCTCCGTTTATCAGGGCATGAAGGAGTTTATCCGCATGAGCGAACATTGTTTCCATTTCGGATCTGAAGGTATCGTCCCCGTTAGAAATATACTCCTCGAGGTCCAGATTGGCTTGGGCGATCGTCTGTTCGAGCAGCATTGCAGCCTCGATTTCCTGCGCAAGTCGCTCGCCGATCTGATCGCCGACGGTCGACATATGGTCGACCTGCCATATTGTGAAGGCACCACTTAAAAGGGTAATGCCGAGAAAAACACCGAAGCCCAACTTGAGTTGGTTGGAAATTTTTGACTGCGCCATGGAACACCTCAAGGTTACCTTCGTAAATTCCACAAAAACCCTGAAGATATCGTTTTCCGAAAGGCGGTTCGGACAGAGATTTTTGTCGGAAGCGGCAAGCGTGCTTCCAGCACCGCGCGATCCCGACCCTTAGGGGCGAGGTTGGGGTCGCGGTCGTGATCCGTCTCACTTGAGTGGTCCGGTTTGAAAGTCAGTGCATGGCGGTCGTTGGTCTAAGGGCACGATGCTTTCCGGCGCTGGAGCACGGTATCGCGGAGAACTGCGCAAGTGGACCGTATTGCAATGCTGGCGTCAGCGTTCAGCTCGGGATCTGAACCTTCCTAAGCGCGACTAGCAGACCTTTCTATCGTGCAATTCCCTACATGATCTGGCGTTGACGCTCTCCACATATCCGTTCACTCAGGGCGATACAGGCCGATTTGGCGCGACCGCACCGTTCTGGTTCCGTAGCCTGATAGCGGCAGGATGGTCTATTACGCTCCTGCATCCGTCTGCTCGAGTTCCTTCCACCAGCGTTGTTTTTTAGATTACACGTCACCACGCTGATGCAGTCCCATAATGATATTTCGAAAAATCTATACAACGAAACCGAGCGCAAATATGAAAACGACCGCATAGAAATATATGCGGTCGTTTTGGTCCGGTCCGATTTTGGTCAATCGCCTGCGTGATGATATCCCGCCATGGCGAATACGACAGCCCAATAGGGAAAATGTATTTACATCAGCGCTTTACTCAGCAGCTTCCAGAACGTCCTGTCGGCATTCCATCAACGGCTGGATCTTCTGGCCGAACATATCGAGCCCTTCGAGGAAATCATCGAAGGTCAGCATCAGCCCTTTCACACCCGGCACCGAGGCCGCCTCGTCGAGCATCCGCGCACAGCTTTCGTAAGAGCCTACGATCGTGCCCATATTGAAATTCACCGCGCCCTCGGGAAGGTTGATATGCGCGGCGGTCGAGTTCTCGCCGGCAAAGCTGTCCTTGGCCCCCTCGACGCCCATATAGGCCAGTGCTTCCATATCGGCGCCGTCATGATAAAGCTTCCATTTGGCCATGGCCTTCTCGTCGGTCTCGTCCGAAATCACCATCATCAGGATATAGGCTCCGACATCGCGGCCGGTCTTCTCGGCGGCTTCCAACAGGCGCTCGCAGGTGGGGGCAAAGGCTTTGGGCGTATTGATGCCAAGGCCGTTCACGAAGGAATAGTTGGTGTAGTTCGACGAGAACTCCATCCCGCGCGGCGACTGGCCTGCGGCTACAATCTCTATCGGGGCCGAGGGGGCCGGCGACATCTTACAATCGTCCATGGTGAAATACTCGCCCTTGAAATCGGAGGAGCCGGTTTCCCACAGCTCTTTCAGGACCCTCACATATTCGGTCGCATAGTCATAGCGGTAGCCGAAATACTCGTTGCCCGGCCAGATCCCCATCTGGGTATATTCCGACGGCGCCCAGCCGGTCACGATATTGATCCCGAACCGGCCCGGCGCGATGGAATCGACGGTGCTGGCCATGCGCGCCACGATCGCTGGCGGCAGGGTCAGGATGGCGGAAGACGCGAAGAGCTTGATCTTCGTGGTGACGGCGGCGAGCCCCGCCATCAGCGTGAAGCTTTCCAGACCGTGATCCCAGAACTCGCTCTCGCCGCCGAACCCGCGCAGCTTGATCATCGACAGGGCAAAATCGAAGCCATAGCTTTCGGCCTTCTGCACGATCTGCTTGTTCAGCTCGAAGCTGGGCATGTATTGCGGCGAGGTCTTCGAGATGAGCCAGCCATTGTTGTTGATCGGGGTGAAGACGCCGATGTCCATGGAAATTCTCCTGTTGGTATGACTTTGTCCGTACCTTGGCAGGAGGAGGCGCTCTTGACTAAAGCATAATTTTGAGGGGCTCGGTTCAAAAAACTCAGCCACCCGGATAACAGGCCTGCGATGGAGCGCAGGCCGGCCCCCATGCGCCCCGTTCAGGTCGAGGACAGCGTCGAGGAATAGGAGAATTTCTCGGCCGGATAATATTGCACCGCATATTCCAGAAGCCTGCGCCCCGAGCCGTAATAGCGCCGCGTCATCTTCACGCAATAGCTGCCCGCCGGATAACCCAGATGGGTGGCGATCTCCTCGCTCATAGGCACCGCGCGGATATCCTGCCGGATCTCTTTTACACGGTCGCCACCCGCAGCCTCGATCAGGGTGAAAAGCGCGATATTGAGGCTGTCATGACCGTCGAGGACCGGTTTGTGGCTGGGCGAGATATAGGCCTCGTTATAGCACAGGACCGTCTCCTCGCCCTGATTATATCTTTTGCCTGCAATATGATAGAACCTCTTCCCCGAACGCACCCCCATCTCGGTGGCTAAGGCTCCGCGCGCGGTGACCTCGGCGCGTTCGGAAATCTGCCAGATCGTTTCGCGCGCAAAGTCGAAGAGCTCGGCACGCGAGTTCGCAGAGAATCGTGCGCGCCAGTCGGAGGGCGGCTCCTCGACCCGGGTGCCCACGCCCTTGCGCGCCGATAGAAGCCCGCGCTGGCGTAGCTCGCCGATCGCCTGACGTACGGTCTGGCGCGACACCCCGAAACCTGCCGCCAGTTCGGTTTCTGTCGGCAGGAGCGAGCCCACCGGATAGGTGCCGGCGCTGATTTCGCCGTGCAGATGCCGTGCGAGCTGCTGATAGAGCGGTGCGGTTTCCTCGAATTTCAGCGCCATCTCTTCCCCTTGACCCCGATGCCAAAAATAATCTTCATAAGTACGGACAATCGGCAGGGTCAATAGACCTGCCATCCTCTTCTGTCGGACCAGTGTCATATAAGCGGAGCTTTCATGCCATCCCCAAATCTGCAATTGATCGGCCGCCCAGCCTCGCCAGAGGAGCAGGCGCTTCAGGATATCGAGCGCGAAAGGCTCCGGCAGGGGGTTATGGACCACCCGCTGATCCGCCAGCAGCCCGAGGGTGCTCAGACCGCTCTGGTCGCGGTGGATCCGCAAGGGGGGGCGCTATGACCGCGCAGACAATCGCGCAGCAGATGGGCGCACGGCTCGAGGCCGGTGATGCGGAAGCGGTTACCCGAGCCGCCCTGAAACTCGCGCAGACCGAAGACACAATCTTCGTGCGCACCGAGCCCGAGGCCGCCCTCGCGCAGGCGCGGACCTGTGATGTGCTCGCGGCAAGGGGGCAGGCCATGGGGCCGCTGCATGGTGTGACGCTGGCGCATAAGGATATGTTCGACCGTGCGGGGCAGGTGACAGGCTTTGGCGCCCATCCCGATGCGGCGCGTGCGGCGACAGGCACTTCGACCGTTCTGGCGCGGCTCGATGCGGCGGGCCAAGTCGATCTGGGACGGCTCACGATGTCGGAATTCGCCATGTCGCCCACGGGGCAGAACGCTCATTGGGGTGTGGCGCGCAACCCGCGTATTCCGGGGGCCGTGCCGGGCGGCTCGTCCTCGGGGTCGGGAGCGGCGATTGCCGCGGGCCTCGTGCGCGCGGCTTTGGGCTCCGATACGGGCGGCTCGATCCGTCTGCCTGCGGCTTGTTGCGGGGTGGTGGGCTTCAAACCCACCAAGGGCCGCGTGCCGGTGACCGGGGTGATGCCGCTCAGCTATACGCTCGATTGCGTGGGACCACTGGCCGCAAGTGTCGCCGAGGCGCGTCTTGTGCTGTCAATCATTTCGGGCGCCGACGGGATCGATCCGGTCTGCGCGGACCGGCCCGCGCCCCGCGCCTATGCCCGCAGCCCGCAAAAGCTGCGGATCGGGTTTGATGCCAGTGCCTATACGGCGGGGATCGCACCGGAGATGGCCGAGGGCTTGCGCCGGTTGAAAGCGCTCCTGCAGGATCTTGGGCATGGGATCGTGGACCTCGATCTCTCACTCCTTGATACGCTGGGGGAGGCGTCCAATGTGATTGCGATGTCGGAGGCAGCCGCCGTCCATGCCGACCGTCTGGCCGTCGCCGCGGAGCGCTACGGCCCGCAAGTCCGCTCGCGGCTTCTGCAGGCCGAGGCGATGCCGGGCTATGCCTATGTCCGGGCGATGCAGATCCGGCTGAAGGCGCAGCAGCAGGTGAACCAAGAGGTATTCGGTAAGGTTGATCTGTTCATTCTGCCGACACTTATCGGCCTGCCGCCCATGGCCGATGCGGTCAATATCAGCGCCGATCCGAAAATGGCCTCGCTGATCGGGTCTATGGGAAAATACACCCGCCCGCTCAATCTTCTGGGGCTGCCCGCGCTCAGCCTGCCGGGCCATGAGGCCGAGGGCCTCCCTTATTCGGTGCAGATCGTAGGACCTGCATGGTCCGAGGATCTGATCGCCGATCTTGGTCAGCAGGTAGAAACAGTGCGCGCATAATACAGAGTGTCTCTGATGGCCCCGCAGACCGTCTCTCGCGGGGCCATCGTATTTTGCTCCTGCCGATCTCTGGTCATGGACCCTTCCGTCCATCGATGCGAGAACTTCTATGCGGCGCGCGGGGGGCGGAGGCTAGGAAGAGTGTCGCCGTGAGTGTCGGGCTTGACCGGAAAAAGCGATGTAGCGGCGCTTTCAGGCCTCGGGTTCAAGAGTGCCGATATGACCCGATGCAACAGACCCCCGAAACATGCTGCGGCCGATGGAAACCGCGTGTAGGCAAAGCTGACTCTGCCCTGAATTGAGCCGCTACACCTGAAAAACTGCGTAATTACGCGGCCAACTATATTTTGTCGACAATATACGGTTGTTCTTATTGTGCGGACATATGCACAGATATTTGATGGGAAAAGATTTGAAACCGATGCTCATTAAAGGATCCGATCATGCGCAAAAGAGTTCCACTCAATGCGATCCGTGCCTTCGAAGCCGTTGCGCGTCATGCATCGGTGGCTAAGGCGGCCGAGGAACTTTGCGTAACCCCCACTGCGGTCAGTCACCAGATCAAGCTGCTGGAGGATTTCCTACAGACCGAACTGTTCTTGCGCAGAAATAGCCGGATCTATCTCACGAGCGAGTCGAGCGCGACATTGTCCAAGATCTCGCAGGCGCTGGATCTGATCGACGATTCCGTGCGCACCCTCGGGGGAACGCAGGAAAACCTCCATGCGCGGTTGACAGTGGGGGCCTCGACCTCGTTTGCCTCCTTCTGGCTGATGCCACGGTTGCGCAAGTTCATTGAAAGTGTTCCCGAGATCGATTTGTGCCTGCATACCTTCATCAGCCGCAAGGAAGCCGAGACGCAGGACTCGGACCTGCGGATCTGCAACTGGCAGAGCCATCTCGACTGGAAGATCGAGCCGCTGATGGAAGAAGAGAACCTGCCTGTCTGCACGCCCGAATTGGCGCGCCACTATGGCAATGATCCGGCAAAGCTTCTGGCCAATGCACCGCTGATCCATGTGGACCGCTCGCATCTGGGGTATGAGGGGAACTATCCCGACTGGTCGCGCTATCTCGAGGAATACGGCATCCAGCGACCCGATGTGATGAATGGCCCCCGCTTCAATCAGGCAGGCACCGCGATCGAGGCGGCCCGCGCGGGTGTGGGATTGTTGCTGGGCCGCTCGCTTCTGGTCGAGCAGTTCATCGATAATGGCGAGCTGGTCATGGCGGCGGAATGCTATCCCGAGCGCAGTCCCTATTATCTGCTCTCCTCGTGGAAGACCACGCAGAACGACGCCATGCGCCAGTTTCGCGACTGGATCGTCGAGGCGGTGTCCAGCAGCCGGATGGTGCATGCGCTCTGATCACCCAGCTCGAGGGAGAGGGACGTGTTGAAGAATATTTCAGGCCAGCGCTGACAAATGGTCGTTCCCGCATACCGTGCCCGACGTGGTTCACTGGCTCCACGCTTTGGAGGAAATGTCCCATGTCCCGAGACCCGTTGAGCCTGATGACCGTAACCGAAGATGTGGCAAGCGGATCGCGTCTGATCCGCGATATCGCCGAGGATTGTCTTGATCTGATCTCGCTGGGCGAGTCGCGGATCGGAGCATTCTCGCATCTGTCACCCGCCGATATCCGGCGCGAGGCGGACCGGCTGGATGGCGCGCCCAAAGGTCCGTTGAGCGGCCTGACGGTCGCTGTGAAGGATGTGATTGCCACGAAAGATATGCCCACGGGCTTTGCCAATGCCCGCTACGAAGGGGTGCGGATGGGGTGGGATGCGCCTTGCGTCGATGTGCTCCGGCAGGCGGGCGCGCTGATTCTCGGCAAGACGGTCACCACCGAATTCGCCGCCACCGCCCGTGGCGGCAAGACCCGTAATCCGCGCGATCCCGCGCGTTCTCCGGGTGGCTCGTCCTCGGGGTCGGCCGCGGCGGTTGCGGCAGGGTTCTGTTCGGTGGCCATCGGCACACAGACCGGCGGCTCGACCATCCGGCCCGCCTCCTATTGCGGGGTCTGGGGCTGGAAGCCCTCGTGGCATGCCATCTCCCGCGAGGGGCTGAAGCAGTTCTCGGTCACGCTCGACACGGTCGGTTTCTACGCCCGCCATGCCGAGGATCTGGAGGCGCTGGCCAAGGTTTACCGCCTCGACCCCGCACCGCCCGTCTCCAGCCTCAGCGGACTACGGATCGGCCTGTGCAGGACACCCGTCTGGGATAGGGTCGACGCGCCCATGCGCGAGGCATTGGACGAGGCGGCCAAGCGGTTACGGCTGGAAGGGGCGGAGGTGATCTCCTTCGAGCTGCCGCGCAGTTTCGACACGCTCCCCGCGACCCATGGCAAGATTCTCGCGCGCGAGGGCAGCACGTCTTTCCTCAACGAGGCGATGGCGCAGGGCGAGGCGCTGCACGAGCAGTTCCGCACGATGGTCGCGACCCGTGGCGGGCTGACTGCCGCCGAGCTGCGCCGCGCCTATACCGAGGCCGATACCGCCCGCGCCGTCTTTGACGAGATCATGGACGGATTCGATGCGGTCATCGCACCCTCCGCCACCGGCGAGCCGCCCCTCGGGCAGGCGCATACCGGTGATGCCATCATGAATTCCTTCTGGACGCTCCTGCATGTGCCGGTCGTGTCGGTGCCCGGTCTGCAATCTCCCGCCGGCCTGCCACTTGGCATCTCCTTCATCGGCCAGCGCTATACCGACCGCCGTCTGCTGAACATCGCCAGACTGGCGACCGAAGTGTTCCAGGCCGATCTCGCCTTTTCCTAAACCCCTCCCGAAGACATAAGACAGAAAGAACCGTAATGTCCGATTTGGCCGATAGTCCAGCCGCAACCGACCTGCCGATCATCGAGCTGGCCGACAAGCAATCCTTCCGTGACGGGATGTCCTGCCTTGTGGGGGCGGTCAATATCGTCACCACCGATGGTCCCGGAGGGCGCGCAGGCTTCACCGCGACCGCCGTCTGTTCGGTGACCGACGAGCCGCCGACGCTTCTGGTCTGCGTGAACCGCTCCAGCTCGGCCGCCCCCGCCTTCCTGCAAAACGACAGTATCTGCGTCAACACGGTCGGCCCGAAACATGCCGAGATCGCCATGCTCTTCGGTGGCAAGACCCCGATGCAGGAGCGCTTTGCCGATGTCGCATGGCGCAAGAGTGCCAGAACCGGCGCACCGGTGCTCGACGAGACAGTCGCGACCTTCGATTGCAAGGTCTCCGCGCGGCAGGTTGTGGGCACCCATGAGGTGATCTTCTGTCAGGTCGTCGAGGCGCGCTCGGATGCAACCTCTCCCGCTTCCGCCTATTTCGGGCGCAAATTCCACGAGTTGAGCGCATGATTATCATCGCACCTCCCGCCCCTGCAGGGCTCGCCGCCACCCGCGCCTTGGCCGCCTCGCGCCCCGTGATCGTCACCGGCTGTCAGGGCGGCGCTTTCGTGCTGATCGCCGCGCGTGACGCCGATGCAAACTGGATCAACATCATGGCCCGCGATGCGCGTGGCCTTGTGGGTATGGTGATGCCGCTCGAGCATGCGCAGGGTCTGGGGCTGGAGCTGCAGCCCCAACGCGGGGGCCGCAACGCGCCGCTCTATACCCAGTCGATCGAGGCGACTATCGGGATCTCCACGGGCATCTCGGCCAAGGACCGTGCCTGCACGATTGCGGCGGCCACAACCGGCGCGCCCGATGCGGTGGTCAGCCCGGGCCATGTCTTCCCGCAGGTGCCCAATGGCTGCGCGGACGGGCAGGCCGATATCGCGCTCCGTCTTCTGGGTGATGCGGGGCTCGCGCCCTTGGGCGTGATCTGCACGATCCTCGATAGTAAGGGGCGCGATGCTGGGCCCGAGACCGTAGCCGCGCTGGCTACGGATCTCGACGCCGAGATTATTGCTGCAAGCGACCTCATGTGATCTGGCATGCGGGGTTTCGGGCAGCTAGGCTGCTGGCCGAAACCCCTGCCGGAGCGCCCTCATGGACAAGCCGCTTGTTGTGATGATCAACCCCAACAGCTCGACTGTCACAACGGCCCGGATGGTTCATATCGGGCAGGAGATGCTCGGGGATCGGGCGATTGCCCTCGAGGGACGCACGGCCAGCACCGGCCCCGCGATGCTGACCACGCCGGAGACCCTCACCGCCTGCGAGGCACAGGTTCTGGCGATGGCCGAGGCGTTGCCGCCCCGTGCGGGGATCATCGTCTCGGCCTTTGGTGATCCGGCAATGGACAGGCTCCGCGCGCAGCATGATGGCCCCGTTACGGGGATCGGCGAGGCGAGTTTTCTGGAGGCGGGGCGTGACGGACGGCGTTTCGGGATTGCCACCACAACGCCCGCGCTCGATGCGGCCATCCGTGCGCGGGTTGCCGCCTCGGGAAGGGCCGCGCAGCTGAGCGGGATCAGCTATACCGGAGGCGATCCCTTTGTTCTGACCGCCGATCCGCAGGCGCTTTTTGAGGCCCTCAAACGCGCGGCCGAGGCGGAGGCGGCAAAGGGCGCGGAGGCGGTCATCATCGGCGGCGGACCCTTGGCGCAGGTGGCGCAGCGGCTGGAGGCCGAGACAGGGCTGCCGATCATTGCCCCGATCCCCGCTGCCATCCGCCATATGGTCCGCCTGCTAGCAGGCGGCTAGACCGCCGTCTGCCAGCACACAGGCCACGCGTCTGCGGGGGCCGAGCTCCACGACCGGCGGACGCGCGGCATGGCATTCGGCGCGCGCATGCGGACAGCGCGGCGCGAAGGAGCAGGCCGAGGGCCGCGCCTCGAGTGCGGGCGGTGCCCCCGGAATGGCATGGAGGCGCGTGCCCTTTTCCACATCATGCAGATTGGCCGCCAGCAGACCTTGGGTATAGGGATGGCGCGGGTTCTTGATGACCTCGAGCGTCGTACCTTCCTCGACGATCTCGCCCGCATACATCACCGCGATCCGCTCGCTGACCTCGACCGCCACGCCGATATCGTGGGTCACGAAAATCACGCCCATATCGAAATCCCGCTGCAATTCGCGCAACAGCAGCAGGATCTGGATCTGCACCGTGGCATCGAGCGCCGTGGTGGGCTCGTCGGCCAGAAGCAGTTTGGGGCGGCAGGCCAGTGCGAGCGCGATCATCACCCGCTGGCGCATACCCCCTGACAGCTCATGAGGGTAGTTCGACATCCGCCGCTCGGGCGAGGGGATGCGCACGCGCTTGAGCATATCGAGCGCGATCTCGCGCGCCTCGGGTTTGGACACTTTCTTGTGGCGGCGCACGGCCTCGGCGATCTGCGCGCCCACTGTGTAAACGGGGTCCAGCGCCAGGCCGGGGTCCTGGAAGATCATCGACACATCCTGCCCGCGGAAGGCTTGTAGCGCACGGCCCTTTAACGCGCCCACATCCTGCCCGTTGACCGAGATCCCGCCCTCGATCTGGGTCCGCTTGGGCGGCAGAAGCTGCAAGAGGGTGCGCAGCGTCACCGATTTTCCCGATCCGGATTCCCCTAAAAGCGCCAGCGTCTCCCCCTGTTCGAGCCGTAAGCTGAGATCGGTGATCGCATGGATGGTCCTGTCGGTCCTGAAGCGCACATTCAGCGCCTCGATATCCACAAGCGCGGTCTTGTCCGCAAGATCCTTCATTCCGCAGCCTCCCATGTGCCGGCTTTCGAATGGCCCGAATGCGCATCCAGCAGATGGCAGGCGGCCAGATGGTCGGGCGCGTCCTTCATCGGTGCCAGCGCGGGCACCTTTTTCGCGCAAATCGTCTCGGCAAAGGCGCAGCGCGTATGGAAGCGGCAGCCCGAGGGCGGGTTGATCGGATTGGGCGGATCGCCCGCAAGGGGCGGGGCCTCGGTGCGGTTCTCGGGATCCATCGAGGGCATCGCGGAAAACAGCGAGCGCGTATAGGGATGGGCCTGATTGGCATAGAGCCGGTCCACCGGCGCCACCTCGACCACCTCGCCCAGATACATCACCAGGACGCGGTCCGAGATATAGCGCACCACATTGAGGTCATGGCTGATGAAAATATAGGTCAGGCCCAGATCGCGCCGCAGATCCGAAAGGAGGTTGAGCACCTGCGCCTCGACCGATTTGTCGAGCGCCGAGACCGCCTCGTCGAGGATCACCAGCCGCGGGGCCATCGCCAAGGCCCGCGCAATATTCACCCGCTGGCGCTGTCCGCCGGACAGTTCATGCGGATAGCGACCGGCAAAGCGCGCAGGGTCGAGCCCCACACGGCGCATCATCGCCTGCGCCTTGGACATCGGGTCCTTGATCCCCGCCTGACGCGCACCGAAAGCCACGCTATCGGCAATCGTCATGCGCGGATTGAGCGAGGCATAGCTGTCCTGAAACACCATCTGCACCCCACGCCGCAGATCGCGCAGCGATAGCCCTTCGCCAAGGCCATCGCCATCGAAGATGATCTCGCCCGCGTCCTTGGGCGTGAGGCCGATCAGGAGCCGCGCAGTGGTGGATTTGCCGCAACCGGATTCGCCCACGATGCCCAGCGTCTCGCCCTTGCGGACCTCGAAGGAGACGCCATCGACGGCCTGCACATGCGCCTGCGTCCGGCCCAGGACCCCGCCCTTGATCGGGAAATGCTTGCGCAGGTCCTTGACCGTCATCAGCGCCTGTTGCGGACCGCCACGGTCGGGTAGGGCATGCGGGTCGGTGCCCGTGTTTTCTACGAAATCAATCACGGACATTCATCGCACTCCTTAGCCCGTCGCTCAGCAGGTTCAGGCAGAGCGAGGTCACAAAGATCATGACGCCGGGCAGGGCCGAGAGCCACGGGTTGATATAGATAGCCGAGCGGAGCGTGTTCAGCATCAGCCCCCATTCGGCCTGCGGCGGCTTTACCCCGATCCCGAGGAACGACAGCCCCGCCGCGAGGATCATGCAGACGCTGGTCAGCGAGGTTGCATAGACGAAGATCGGCGAGAGCACATTGCCCAGCACATGCACGCGGATCACGGTGAGCGCGCTGGCGCCCGTGGCGCGGGCCGCATCGATATAGTCGAGCGAGCGCACACCGGAGGTCACCGCTTCGGCCACACGGGTGATCGGCGGGATGAAAACGATGGTGAGCGAGACGAGGCTGTTTGTCACGCCCGCGCCCAGCGAGCCCGAGATGGCGATGGCCAAGAGCACCGAGGGGAAGGCAAAGAACACATCGACCACCCGCATGATGGCAGTGTTCACGCGCCCGCCCGCATAGCCTGCGGTCACCCCCAGAGCGCCGCCTATGAAGAAGGCCAGCACCACCGGCACCAGCCCCATGAACAGCGAGAGCCGTCCGCCATAGATCAGGCGTGCCAGCATATCGCGGCCCTGTTCGTCGGTGCCAAGCAGATGGCCCTCGGTGCCGATGGGTTTGAGGCGTGCGATCATCGAACCCTTATAGGGATCCTGCAGCCCCAGCCACGGCGCAAGCACTGCCGCGAGGATCAGCGCCAGAATGACGGCAAGGCAGACGACGGAGACGGGGTCACGGCGCAGGCGGCGCAGCACGCCCGCCCAGTAGCCATTGCCCTTGGTGGAGACGGGGGAGATATCGGAGGCGCTTTCGGCAAGGCTCATGCATCAGCCCCTTTTGATACGCGGGTCGATGGCGGCCTGCGCCACATCCACCACAAGGTTGGAGATCACGAAGAACATCGCCAGTACAAGGATGGTGCCCTGCAACAGCGGAAGGTCCTGCTGGAAGATCGCGTTTGACAGAAGGAACCCCGAGCCCGGCCAGTTGAAGACAGTCTCGATCAGGATCGAGCCGCCCAAGAGCTGCGCGATCTGCAGGCCCATCACCGAGAGCGCGGTGGCGGCGGCATTGCGCGCCACATGGCAGAGCACATCGCCACGGCTCATCCCCTTGGCATAGAGCGCCTGCACGAATTCCATCGACAGGATGTCACCGGCAAGCGCACGGATGGTGCGTGCGATGATCCCGATCGGCACCACCGAGAGCGTGATGGCGGGCAGGATAAGATAGCGGATATGCTCGAAATCCCACGCCCAGTGCTGCGAGCCCCCGGGGCCTGCGCCAATTGCCGGCAGCCAGCCCAGCGTGACCGAGAAGATGATCACCAGCACGATCCCCAGCCAGTAATTGGGCACCGAGACACCGGCAATCGCGACCCCCGTCACCAGCCGGTCCACCCAAGTGTCGCGGAAATAACCCGCCGTGAAGCCCAGAATTGTGCCGATGGGAAAGGCGATGATCGCCGCCGCAACCGCCAGCAGGAGCGAGTTCTTCACCGCGCCGAAGACCTCGGAGGCCACGGGCCGTCCGGAGGCGATGGAATTGCCCATATCACCATGCACCAGCTTCGCCGCCCAGATCGCATATTGCACCGGAAGCGGCTTATCGAGCCCATAGGCGGCGCGCATCGCGGCCTGCTCCTCGGCTGTGGCCTCCGCCGGCATAATCGAGGTCAGCGGGTCACCCGGCGCGATCTGCACCAGAAGGAAACAGATCACCGACACACCGAAGGCCACGGGGATCACAAGCAAAAGCCTGCGGAGGATATAGCTGAACATGGCTGGGGTCTTTCATTAGGAAAGCCTTGGCACAACACGCAAAGGCTGGGCCGCGCCCCCGCAGGAGCGCAGCATCGGTCAGGCCGATTTCATGGTGATGCTGGAGAAGTTCTGGAACCAGTTCTGCGCCTGCACGAAGCCCGTCACCGTGGGTTTCATCGCGCGGGGGGCCACATCATGGGCCACCATCAGGAACAGTGCCTCGTTGACGAATTTCTCATGTGTCTTGCGCAGCACATCATCCTGCGCGGCACTGTCGAAGGTGGTGCGGATCTCCGAGAAGAGCGCATCCATCTCGGGGTCGCTATAATGGCCCCAATTGGTGCCGTTGGGCGCGATCAGTGCCGAGGACAGGTGACGGATCAGACCGGTGAAGGGGTCTTGGGTGAAATAGCTGAAATTGATCGACTGCGCTCCCTGACAGCCCGGATCGGCAGCACCCGCCCGCCACAGGTTGATCATCTGGTTCCACTCGACCACGACAAACTCGACATCGATCCCCACATCCGCGAGGTTCTGCTGCATATATTCGTTCATCGGCAAGGGCAGCATCTGGCCCGAGCCCGAGGGCGAGATCAGCGCCTTCAGCTTCACGCGGTTGGTGTCATCGAAGCCCGCCTCTTTAAGGAGCGCCTTGGCCGCCTCGGGGTCGTATTTCACCTCGAAGGTCGGGTTGCCGAACCATTGCGAGGAGGGCGGCAGGAAGCCCTTGGCCTCGATCATAAGCCCACCCAGAAGCTGCTTCAGCCCTGCGCGGTCGATGGCGAGGTTGGCGGCCTTGCGCACACGGATATCGTTCCACGGGCTGTTCTCGAGGCGCGAGAGGTGCCATGTCCAGTTATGCGGGTAGGCGTTCGAGGAAATGGTGAAGCCATTGGCCTGCATCGCAGGGATGGTGTCGGGCGAGGGCGCCTCGATCCAGTCGACCTGCCCCGACATCAGCGCCGCCGAGCGGGCATTCGGCTCGGGCAGCGGGATCAGGATCATCTTATCGAGCTGGGCCATGCGGGTATTGTCCCAGTAATCGGGGTTCGGCACCAGCTCGGCGCGTTCGCGGGGCGCGAAACTTGCCAGCTTCCACGGGCCCGTGCCCGAGGGCTGATAGGCGACCTTTTCCCAGTCCTTGCCCTGCGCTTCCCAGTTTGCGGGCGACGAATAGACGATCCATGCCAGCTGGTAGGGCAGGGTCGCGTCGGGTTCCTTGGTGGTGATCTCCACCGTCATCGGGTCGATGACCTTATAGCTCGCAACAGCCGGAATCCGCGATTTGCCCTGTGCCGATTGGCGCGGATCATATTGCGCGCACTCGCTATCCAGAAGCTTGTCGAGGTTCCACACGACCGCATCGGCGTTGAACTCGGACCCGTCATGGAATTTCACGCCCTCGCGCAGCTTGAAGGTCCATTTGGTCTTGTCGGTATCGTCGGTCGTCCATTCGGTCGCCAGACCCGGGATCAGGCCCGAGGGCTTGTCGGCCGAGGTCAGGTCCCAGTTGATCAGTGCATCATAGACCGTATAGCCCATGAAGCGCATGCCTTCGCCGCCCTGATCGGTCTGGCCGGTGGTCAGCGGAATATCCGCCGCCGTCATCCCGATGCGCAGCGTCCCGCCACCGCCTGCCGTCTGGGCCATAACGGCTCCGGTCCAGGGCGCCACGGCAGAAAGCGCCAGCGCGGAACCGGCGAGTTTCAAAAGGGAACGACGTTTAAGCAAGGGAATCTTCCTCTCTGTTGACGGGCCGATAGTGCCCGATCGAAGCGTGGCTTCTTTGATTGCCGGATGCGCGCGGCGCGGACCGGATGGGGCGGGTCAATTGGGCTGACCTTCTGCAAGCACGCTAAGCGGGCTTGTGATCGGGCGGGAAGGGATGGAGCGGCCAAAACGCGGGATAGCCTTCAGCTGCCTGTTGCTTACGCATGGATTTGATCAAACGATTAATTTTAAGTCATCATCATGCGGGAAAAGCGCGAATCCACTTTGCGCTCGACATCTGGCACCGCTACAATCAGGGTTCTTGCAAGGATGAGATTTTCTCATTTGTATCAGCAGGTTCACCACGAGAGGGTGGGGGGCGCAGATGCGCTTTCCTGTCAGTCCCCCAGTCTGTCAGGCTCCCAGAAGGATAGACAATGCCCCAGACTGCCGCTCCCCCACCCGAAGATATGTCCCGAGATGAGGCTCTGCGGCGTGAGTATGAAACAGCCCTCGCGCTCCATAAGTTTGTCATCGAGCCCGAGCGGGACGCCGTGATGTTCGAAAGCTTCAAAGCCTATCGCGCGCTGATGGCCCGCCTCGATGCCGCCCTTCCGCAGCACCTCGAACCGGGCCCCGTCTGGACGCCTGCACCTGTGGTCGCATCCGTGGAGAAGGCATAATGACCAACACCACCCTGACGCGGCTTCCCGAGGCGATGCCCGATCTCACGCAGGCCTCGGCCGATCTGCAGGCGCGCCGGATCTCGGCGGTCGAGCTGCTGGAGCAAGCGCTTGGCCGGATCGGGGCGCTGGACTCCAAGCTGCATGCCTTCATCGCGCTGGCCGAGCCGCGCGCCCGGGCCGCAGCTCTCAATGCCGATCTGCGGATCGCGCGGGGCGAGGCGGGGCCGCTGACCGGCATCCCCTATGCGCTCAAGGATATCTACGATGTGGCGGGGATGCGCACGACCGCACATTCCAAACTGCGTCTCGATCATATGGCGGAAGAGAATAGTGATGCCGCCGACCGGCTTGATGCGGCAGGTATGGTGTTTCTGGGCAAGCTCTCGACCCATGAATTCGCGCGTGGCGGTCCGACCGATCTGCTGCCCTTCCCCAATGCGAAGAACGCGTGGAATACCGGGCATTTTGCGGGTGGCTCGTCCTCGGGCTCGGGGGTTGCGGTGGCCTCGGGCATGGTGGGCCTCGCGATGGGCACCGATACCGGCGGCTCGATCCGGCTGCCTGCGGCCTGCAACGGGATCGTGGGGCTGAAGCCCACCTATGGCCGCGTCTCGCGCCGCGGGATCGTGCCGCTGTCGTTCAGTATGGACCATGCCGGCCCGCTGACCCGCACCGTGGCCGATTGCGCGCTTGCAATGCAGGCGCTTGCGGGCCACGACGCAAATGATGCGGCCTCGAGCCGCCAGCCGGTGCCCGATTACAGCGCCGGTCTGTCGGGCGATCTGAAAGGGCTGACCATCGGTCGTGCCCGCGAATTCGACGCGCTGGCCGGTGTGGGACCGGAACAGATGGCGGCGCTTGACGCGGTGGAGGCCGTGCTCGAGGCACTTGGCGCGCGGATCATCGAGGTCAGCCTGCCCGAACGCGAGCTTCTGGATGCGATGACATGGGCGATCATTCAGGCCGAAGGCGTGTCGATCCACGGCAAGGATCTGCGCGAGCGTCCCGAGGAGTATGGCCGCACCACCCGCGAGCGGTTGATGATGGGCGCCTTTGCCACCGGCGGTCACTATGTCACCGCCCAGCGGCTGCGCCCGATCCTGAGCGCCGAGGTGACCAAGGTGCTCACCGGCGCGGATGCGATCCTGTGTTCGCCGATGGGCGGGCCTGCGCCTCTTGTCGCGGAGGTCGATGACCTGCCGTGGCGCAAACAGGCTCCGCTGACCAGTGCTTTCAACGGTACGGGCCATCCCGCGCTTGTGCTGCCTGCGGGCTTTGGTGCAAACAGATTGCCGCTTTCGGCCCAATTCGTGGGGCGGCCTTTCGACGAGGCGATGCTCCTGCGGATCGGCCATGCTTATGAGCAGATGGCAGGCTGGGTTGCCAAACGTCCCGCTTATTGAGGGGGCGGCGCGCACCGCTGCATCGTGATCCAGATACCGGCCACATCAAGACCGGACCCGGCAACGCCTAAGGGGCGGCTTCAGGACGGCAGTAAATTGTTTGCGCTTTTGGCTCAGAACGAGCTCCAGCTTTCGTAAAGCATATAGGCTGCCACCACGAAAATCAGGGCCGCGAAGACCGATGTCAGCGCGCCCTTGCCCGATAACCGGCGCGCAAGGCCGGTGCCTGCCAGCCCCCCGATGACGCCGCCCGCGATGAAGGTGGCTGCGATCCCCCATGCAACAAGTCCGGATGCCGCGTAATTGAGCGCCGTGGTCAGACCGAAGGCGGTCACCGCCACGAGGCTCGTGCCGACCGCATTGATCACCGGCATCTGGGTTGCGGCCATCAGCCCCGGAACGATCAGAAAGCCGCCGCCGATCCCGAAAATGCCGGAAAACGCGCCGGTGCCCAGACCGTATCCCGCGACCTTGGCCACGTTGTGTCGCCCGCATTGGGCACCGGCCAGGCCCTCGGCCTTGCGGTTTTTCAGCATCAACACACCCACCACGATCATGACCAGCGCGAAGAGAAAAAGAAGCTGGTGGCCGTTGACGGATTTGCCGAAACTCGATCCGCCGAACGCGCCCAGAATCCCCGCGCCTGCATAGATCATACCGCAGCGCCATTTGACGGTATGGGCACGGGCATGGAGAGCCAGATTGGCTGCGGAGCTCACCGCCACCGCCAATGCCGAGGTGCCGATCGCCACATGCGGGTTCGCGACGCCCACCACATAGACCATCAATGGCACGGCAAGGATCGAGCCGCCGCCGCCTACAAGGCCCAGCACAAGTCCGACCAGCGCGCCCGACAGCCCTCCAAGCGCATAATGGAATAGGTCATACATGGGTAACTCGCTCCGGCTATGGCGTTTTCTCCTCAATAGGCAAAGGCATGACCGGAGACGGTGACATTGTCACCTAGCTTTTGCATCGGTCCATCACAGGGGGGTGAGAAGGGCCGCTGCGTCCTGCGGTGCGGGCGGCCAGCGCCATGCCGCAAAAAACCATCGTAAGCCCCGCGAGGAAGATGCCCGACAGATGGTTTGACAGAAGGAGCACCGATGCCGCGATCCCGATCAGCGGCACGCCCAGCGTGAAATTCGACATCGCGAACGCCGAGATCCGGCGCCCATATTCGGCGGCGAGCACAAAGCAGAGCGAGGTGGCGACAGGGCCGATGAGGACCAGCATAGCAGCCAGTTCGCCGCTCCAGCGGATGCGGGAGGAAGGACCTTCGATCATGAGGGCCGCCCCGCCGAGGCACAGCGTGGCAAGTGCCATCTGCCATGGCGCGAGCGACAGGGCAGAGCCCTGCCATCTGTGGCGTTTCACATGCAAGATGACCACCGACCATGCGACGGCTCCGACCAGCAGGAAGCCCGCGCCCATAAAGGCACCGGGCTGGCTCCAGTCGGTCTCGAGTGGCGAGCAGACCAGCGCGATCCCGAAAAGCCCCAGTCCAAGTGCCAGCATCTGTTGGCGGTCGGGACGCTGGCCAAAGGCTGCCCAACCCAGAAGCAGGGTCCAGAGCGGGGTTGTATAGGCCAGAAGCACCGCATGGCTTGTGTCGGTGACCGTCATCGCGATCATGCCCAGACCGGTGAAGGTGGTCATCTGTAAGAGCCCCATGCTGAGCACGATCGGAAGATCGGCGCGTGCGGGCAGTTTCAGCCCGCCTTTCAGCGCGACGAAGGCAAACAGGCACAATGCCGCCGAGCCGAACCGGAACGCGGCCAGCCAGAGCGGCGGAATCTGCATCAGCGCGATCTGGGTGGCGGGCCAGCTGAGCCCCCATAAAAGCACCATCACCGACAGAACGGTGCCGGTGCGGGCCATCGGATGGGTGTGGAAAAACCGGGGAGCGGCGAGGGTAAGCATGCTGTGTCTCGAATGGATCTGTCTGCCCCCATTCTTGCGGAACCCGCGCGGTGAAATGCGTCTTTGTTTTCGGATTTTGCGATGCTATCGGTAAATCTGACCCAAATTGCGCCAGTGAGAGAAAAGTTGAACCGAAAACCCGCCGATCTGGACCAGGCCAGCCTGCGCATTCTAGATGCGCTGCAGCAAGATAGCGAACTCAGCAATGCCGAGCTGGCCGAGCGCGCCCATCTATCGGCCTCGCCCTGCTGGCGGCGGGTGGCGGAGATGCGCGAGAAAGGCGTGATCCGTGGCTCGGTGGCTCTGGTCGATCCGGTCAGCCTCGGGCTGATGGTCAATGTCTTCGTGCATGTGACGCTGGAGAAGCAGGAGAAGAAGACGCTGAAGACCTTCACCGATGCGATCCGCGACCGGCCCGAGATCATGGAGTGCTACCTGATGACCGGCTCGGAGGATTTCATGCTTCGGGTCGTGGTGGAGGATCTCTTCCGCTATCAGGATCTGGTGATGAATTTCCTCACCCAGATCCCCGGTGTCGCGAATATCCGGTCGAGCTTCGCGCTCGATCAGGTGAAATACACCACGGCCCTGCCAACCAGCCACCTCAGGGATTAATCGCCGCGCCGCAATGTCTCGTAGAAGAACCGCGTGACGCGGGCGATGATGTCCGGCTGATACCAGGGGCTGTCGCCATGCCCCGCACCTTCGACCAGAAAATAGCGTGCCGCGACCCCGTGCGATCCGAGCGCACGGTAGAGCTTGGCGCTCTGTTCGGGCGAGACCAGCCTGTCGGCGCTTCCATGCAGGATCAGGAAGGGCGGAGAATGGGGGCCGACATGACCGATGGGGCTGGCCGCGCGGGTCTTTTCGGGGGTGTCGTGCACGGTGGCACCGAGTGACGGGCCGAAAGCGGGGCCATTGACGATCAGCGCCTCCGTCACCGCGGGCGAGGCATGGCTTGCGGCCGCCTCTCGCGGCAGTCCGGCGCCGATATCCGACAGGTCCGAAATGCCGTAAAGCGTGACGGCAGCCTGCACGTCCGAGGGCTGGTCGAGATAGTCGCCGCGTTCATATTCCGCGCCGGTCACGGTCGCGGCCAGCTGCGCCATATAGCCGCCCGCACTGTCGCCCATCACGCCGATGCGGGAGGGATCGATCCCGAACGTCTCGGCATGGGCGCGCAGGAAGCGGATCGCGGCTTTCGCATCCTCGGCCTGAGCCGGAAAAACATCGGGCACAGTGCGGTATTCTGCCGCTGCCACCACGAAGCCAGCCTGCGCCAGCGCCGTACGCATCTGCAAATATTTGTCGTGATCGGCGCTGGTGAAGCCACCGCCCGGAAAATAGAGAATGGCGGGGCGGTTTCGGGCCTCAGCCTCGCGGATGACCGACATCCGCAACTGGCGGAAGCCTCTGGCATGTTTGATCTGCGCATAGTGTATGCCCGAAGTCATTTCGATCCTCGGGCTATCGCCTGCGACCTTGATCACTTCCGCGCCTCGGGTATATCCGTGCAGATCCATCCTGAACCCCTTCTTCATGTTCGGGAGAGTAGATAAGGGTGTGGGCGCGCACGGAAAGGACGTGCAGGTCACAAGCCGTTGAGAGAGGCTGCCCGAAGGATATGGCCCAGACGGATTGCGGCCTCCGACAGGGTGTCCTCATCGAAGCCGGCATAGCCCAGAAGCAATCCTGAAAGAGGATCAGGCAGCTGGCAATGCGTGGACAGCGCGCCGATTGCCAGGCCTTGGCCGGTGGCCTCGGCGCAGATCGCGCGGTCGGTTACGACCTTGGCCAATGCCGGTTTCAGGGGCACACATAGATGCATTCCACCCATATGGGGGGCCAGTTCTACAAGATCAGCCACCGGAGCCAGCGCGGCCAGAAGATGCGCCTGCCTACGGGCATAGACCCTGCGCATCCGCCGCAGATGGGCACCGAACTCGCCCGATTGCATCAGCCGTGCCAGCGCGGGTTGCGGCGTGAGCGAGGCCTGTGCGCCAAGACGGCCCAGATGGGCGCGGGCCTCGGGCACCCGCGCCTCCGGCAGGACCATATAGCCCAGCCGCATCTGCGCGTTGAGGAGTTTCGAGAAGCTACCCAGATAGACCACCCTCTTGCCATCCAGCCCCGCCAGCGTGGGCAGGGGCTGGCCCCGATAGCGGAACTCGCTGTCGTAATCATCCTCAATGACCAGCCCGCCGCTGCGCTGAGCCCAGTCCAGAAGGGCCATCCGGCGCGGCAGCCCGAGGCTGCGCCCCGTCGGGTAATGGCGCGAGGGGGTCACGATCACCGCGCGGGCCTGCGGCGGGATCAGGCGGCTGTCGAAGCCCTCGGCATCAATGCGGCAGGGCAGGGGGCGGCTGCCGGCGGCGATGAGCGCATGGCGCATCCGCGGCCAACCGGGGTCTTCTATGGCGGCGCAGGTTTCCTCGGGCAGGAGCCCGCAGAAGATGATCTCGAAAGCCTCGCGCGCGCCCGAGGTGATCACCACCTGTTCGGGGCGGCAGGCGAGCTGGCGCCATGCGCCCAGATGATCGGCAATCGCCGCGCGCAGGGGATACCAGCCGAACGGATCGGGCCGCGCCAGAAGGGCGGGCTCGGGGTTGCGCCAGGATTGGTCCAGATGGCGCGCCCATTGCGCATGGGGCATCAGCGACAGATCGGGGAGCGAGGTCTGGAAAGGAGGCCATGCACGGGGTGCGGGAGGCTGTAGCGGCGCGGGCACCTCGACGCGCGCCAGATGCGGCAGATCCTGCGCCACAAAGGTTCCCGCACCGCGCCGTGTCACCAGATAGCCTTCGGCCACCAGCTGGTCATAGACCATCTGCACCGTCATCCGCGAGACCGACAGCTCGGCCGCCAGCACACGGCTGGCAGGCAGCCTGAGCCCGCAATATTGCGCAGAGCCCAACACCTTGCGTCGCAGCCCGTCCATAAGCTGGCTCTGAAGCGTGTCGCGGGCGGCGGCATCAAGGCTCAGCCCGAACAGGTCGCGCTGCAAATTGGACTGGTGTGAATTGTCTGAATTGGTCATTTATCTATAACCAATAGGCGGCGAGAAGGACTGGTGCAAGTAGCAGATTGGACCGATACCATGTCAGAGACCCTCCCCGTCACCGACCGCACCCGCCTGCGGCGCAGCCATACCCGCGGGCATTTCGACCGCGAGACGGTCAATGCCATCCTCGATGCGCAGCCGATGTGTTCGGTGGGCTATGTGATCGACGGCAAGCCGTTTGTGACGCCCACGCTACAATGGCGCGAGGGCAACCATATCTATTGGCACGGCTCTGCGGCTTCGCGGGCGCTGAAAAATTCACGCGATATGGAGGTCTGTCTCAATGTGGCCATTCTGGACGGGTTCGTGATGGCGCGCTCGGGCATGCACCATTCGGTCAACTCGCGCTCGGTCACGCTTTATGGCCGCGCCTTCAAGGTCGAGGATGATGCCGAGAAACACCGCAAGCTGGGCAATTTCGTCAACAGCCTCTTCCCCGGACGCTATGACATCCTGCGCCCCGACCATGCGCAGGATCTGAAAGCCACCATGGTTCTGGGGATGGAGATTACCGAGGCCAGCGCCAAGATCCGCACCGGCGCTCCGGTCGACGAGGAGGCCGATTACGATCTGCCGATCTGGGCGGGTGTCATTCCGGTCCATATGCAGGTGGGCGCGCCGATCCCCGATCCGCGCAACTGCGAGGGCGTGGAACTGCCCGACCATGTCCGCGATTTTACCCTGTAAAACAAAGACACCCCCCTACATCCAAGGAGATGCAGGGGGGCTAAGGCACTAAAACGTAAGGGGCGTTTTAGCGACCGTTCTTCTCGCGCCAGACCTTGAAATCGGCCTGATGCTGATCCTTGGTGCAGGGATAGAGACCGATGATCGTCTCGCCCTCTTTCACACGCTCGACCACGAAATCCTCATAGGCGGTCATCTCGACGGCCTCATCGGCAATCTCGTCGGCGATATCTGCGGGGATCACGATGACGCAATCCGCATCACCCACGATGATGTCGCCCGGGAAGACCGGCGCATCGCCGCAGCCGATCGGCTCGTTGATGCCGATTGCCTCGTTATTGGTGAGGTTGGTCGGGCTCGAGGGGCGGGTGTGATAGGCCGCGATCTCGAGATCCGCGATCGTGGCCGCGTCACGGAAGCCGCCATCGGTGACTACGCCGACGCCACCGCGCATCATCAGGCGGGTGATCAGGATGTCACCGGCCGAGGCTGCAGCGGCCTGCTTGCGGCTGTCCATCACCAGAACCGATCCGGGAGGGCAGCTTTCGATGGCGACGCGCTGCGGGTGATCGGCGTTGCGGAAGCAGGTGATCGGGTTGCGGTCCTCGCGCGCGGGCATGTAGCGCAGGGTGAAGGCGGGCCCCACCATGTTCTTGCCCTTCCAGCCGACCGGATGCACGCCCTGGATGACCTGATTGCGCAGGCCGCGCTTGAAAAGCGCCGTGGCAAGGGTGGCCACCGAGACGCCCATCAGTTTCTCACGGGTTTCTTCTTTCATGATTGGGTTCCTTTCCGGAAGATGCTTAAAGCGGTTGGGCCGACCGTGTATTCACGTAGACGGCGTAGATCGAATGGCTCGAGGCCATGAACAGGCGGTTGCCGTATGTGCCGCCGAAACAGAGATTGGCGCAGCGTTCGGGCAGATGGATATGGCCGATGGGCTTGCCTGAGGGGTTGAAGACCATCACCCCGTCCTGTGCTTCCGAATTGCCACCCTCGCCTCCGGTGCTGCCCCAGCCGCACCACAGGTTTCCATCCTCGTCACAGGCGATGCCATCCAGCGCCCCTGCGGTGAGTGCGGTGATATGGAGCCGCTTGTTTGCAAGCGTTCCGTCCTGAAGGTCATAGGCCCAGACAAGACGATCCGGCTTGGCACGGCCCTCGACGATATAGACAACCGTGCCTCCCGGCGCGAAGGTGATGCCGTTGGGGCCCTGCAGATCGGAGAGTGCGAGGCTGAGGGAGCCGTCGGGCGCAATCCGGTAGACGCCGTGATGGGGTTGTTCCTGCTCGGCCTTCTCGCCCTCGTAGTAATTCGAGATCTGGAACGGCGGGTCGGTAAACCAGACACTGCCATCGGCGCTCACGGCCAGATCATTGGGCGAATTGAGTTTCTTGCCCTCGTAACTGTCTGCCAGAACAGTGATCGTGCCGTCATGCTCGGTGCGGGTCACGCGACGCATACCGCCTTCGCAGGTGATCAGCCGTCCTTCGAGATCGCGCGCATTGCCATTCGACCAGCCGGAAGGCTGACGGAATGTCGAGGCCTGCCCGGTGACCTCGTCCCAGCGGATCAGTCGGTTATTGGGAATATCGCTGACCAGAAGATAGCGCCCGTCAGCCACCCAGACGGGGCCTTCCATCCAGCCGAAGCCGGTCGCCAGACGTTCGACGGACGAATTGAAAATACGGTATTTGGAAAATTCGGGGTCGAGGATCTCGACTGCCGGATCCGGATAACGCAGCGACGGGCTCCAGTCGCCGGCAAATGCGCGGCTTGTCATCAGCGTTGCCGCAAGGCTCAGGCCTCCGGTCAGGGCCGTTCTACGGGTAGGGTGGGTCATCCTTGCTCCTCCTCAGGTTCGGATGATGGTGCGGGGCGGCGTGGCTCCTCCTCTACGCCGCCCCGCAAGAGATCTCAGAGGTCCAGATCTTCGGGCAGGACGCCCTCGGGGATGTTCTGGAAGCAGACAGGGCGCAGGAAGCGACGGATCGACATCGTGCCCACCGAGGTTGCGCCGAAATTGGTCGAGGCCGGATAGGGGCCGCCATGGACCATCGCATCGCAGACCTCGACGCCGGTCGGGAAGCCGTTCGCCATGACACGGCCCGCCTTGCGCTCGAGGATCGGCAGCAGACGGCGGCCAAGGGCGGCATCGCCCGCATCAAGCTGCATGGTCGCGGTCAGTTGCCCCTCGAAGCCGCGGGCAAGGCCCAGCATCTCCTCGGCGCTATCCACGCGCACCACCAGACCCAGCGGCCCGAAGACCTCTTCGCCAAGCGCGTGATCCTGCAGATAGGTCTCGGCATCGGTCTCGAAGAGAAGGGGCTTGGCTTCGCGGCCCGCATTCTCGTTCTCGACCAGCGGACGCACGGCATTGCGGCCCTCGAAGCGCGACTGGCCATCGCGATAGGCTTTGGCGATGCCTTCGGTCAGCATGATCTGCGGGCCGACTTCCTTCAGCGCCTTGACGGCAGCGGCGACAAACGCATCGCCATCAGCACCCTTTTCCACCACGGCAATACCGGGATTGGTGCAGAACTGGCCCGCGCCCATGGTGAGCGAGCCCGCCCAGCCGGTGCCGATCGCCTCGCCACGGGCTTTTGCGGCCTCGGGCAGGACGAACATCGGGTTGACCGAGCCCAGCTCGCCGAAGAAGGGGATCGGCTCGGGACGTTGGGCGCAGAGGTCGAAGAGCGCACGGCCCCCACCAAGCGAGCCGGTGAAGCCCACGGCCTTGATGTCGGGATGCTGCACCAGCGCCGAGCCCACCTGACGGTTGCCGCCCTGGATCAGGCTGAAGACGCCCTTGGGCAGGCCACATTTCTCGACGGCGGCTAGGATCGCCTCTGCGATGATCTCGCCGGTGCCCGGATGCGCCGAGTGGCCCTTGACCACGACGGGGCAGCCTGCGGCCAGTGCCGCGGCGGTATCCCCGCCTGCGGTCGAGAAGGCCAGCGGGAAGTTCGAGGCGCCGAACACGGCCACCGGACCGATCGGACGCTGGATCAGGCGCAGATCGGGGCGCGGCAGCGGCTGGCGGTCGGGCAGGGCCTTATCGTGGCGGATATCGAGATAGTCGCCCTTGCGGATATGCTCGGCAAACATCTTCAGCTGGCCAGTGGTCCGGCCCCGCTCGCCCTCGAGGCGGCCTGCGGGCAGGCCGGTTTCCTGCGTGCCGATCTCGGTGACCGCATCGCCGCGGGCATTGATCTCGTCGGCGATGGTGTCGAGGAACTTGGCGCGTTCCTCGCGGGTCAGATAGGCATAGGTCCAGAACGCCTCTTCGGCGGCTTTGCAGGCCTGACCGACCAGCTCGACGGTGCCGGTGCTGAACTCATGCGCGGGGCCGTGGGCCGGCTCGGAAGTAAAAGTGTTTTCGGTGGCGACCCACTCGCCCGCGATCAGGTGGCGGCCATGGGGTTTGAAGACTGCTTGTCCGTCCATTGGAATTCTCCTTTGGTGGCTAGAGTTAAAGAAGGCCGTTGGCGCTGAGGAAGCCACGCATCTTGGCCTGTTGTGTCTCGGTCAGGGGCCATGCGGAGGGCGCGCGGGTCGGGCCGCAATCGCGCCCCAGAGCCTGCAGCGCCGCCTTCACGCCCGTGACATTGGTCCCGTTCAGTTCTTCGGCACGGATGTCCTCGAAGGGCTTCATCTCGTTGATCAGCGCATTGGCCTTGGGGTAATCGCCTGCCTCCAAAGCGGCATGGATCGCCATCGAGCGCTCGGGCCAGATATTGATGAGCCCGGAGGTGAAGCCGCGGGCCCCGAGCGCATAGAGCGGCGGTGCCCAGACTTCGGCCAAACCGCAGACCCATGTGATCGACGGATCGCAGGCCTCGATGGCCGCAGCCATCTTCATCGGGTTGGGCGTGGCCCATTTCACACCCTTCACGCCCGGCAGGTCGCACAGCGCCTTGATGCCATCGGTGCCGATCGCATCATTGCGCAGATAGAGCATCAGGGGAAGCCCGCCCGAGGCCTCCGAAACCTGACGCACATAGTCCACCGTGCCGCGTGGCGAGACAAACGGGTCTGGCGGCTGGTGCACCATCAGCGCCGAGGCGCCTGCCTTGGCGGAGGCTTCGGCCAGACGGCAGGCATCCTTGATCCCGCGCCCCACGCCCGCCAGAAGCGGTGCGCGGTCGCCGATCAGCTGGGATACCTCGGCCACCATGGTGCAGGCCTCGTCGGTGGTCAGCGCGTAGAACTCGCCGGTATTGCCGTTGACGACCGGCATGTGCACACCTGCCTCCAGCGCCCGATCGAGTATCGGTTCAAGTTTGGCGGGCGCGATGTCGCCCTTGTCATCGTAGGGGGTCACGAGAATCCCCGAGATCCCGCCCAGAGCTTTGTCCAGATCGTGTTTCATGGGTGACTCCTCAGAAGATATCCGGCTCGGGCGCGGTGGCACCGAAATCGCGTTGCAGATAGTCGAAATCGCAGCCCTTATCGGCCTGGGTCACATGTTTGGAGAACATATAGCCATAACCGCGCTCGTAGCGGGGAGCGGGCGGGGTCCATTCGGCACGGCGGCGGGCGATCTCTTCCTCGTCCACCAGCATATCGAGGCGGCGGTTCTCCAGGTCCATCCGCACGATATCGCCGGTCTTCAGAAGCGCCAATGGACCGCCGACATAGGATTCGGGCGCCACATGCAGCACGCAGGCGCCATAGGAGGTGCCCGACATCCGCGCATCCGAGATCCGCAGCATATCGCGGTGGCCCTGTTTGATCAGCGCCTTGGGGATCGGCAGCATGCCCCATTCGGGGAAGCCCGGTCCGCCCAGAGGGCCTGCATTGCGCAGCACCATGACCGTGTCGGGGGTCACCTCGAGGTTCTCGTCATCGACGGCTTTCTTCATTTCGGGATAGCTGTCGAAGACCAGCGCCGGACCTTCATGGTGATAATATTTCGGATCGCAGGCCGCGGGCTTGATCACCGCACCATCCGGGCAGAGATTGCCGCGCAGGACGGCCAGCGAGCCTTCTTTGTAGACGGGGTTCGACAGCGGACGGATCACATCGTCATTATAGACCTGCGCGCCCTCGAGATTCTCGCCCATCGTCTTGCCGGTGACGGTCATGGCCGAGCAGTCGAGACGGTCCTCCATCTGTTTCATCAAGGCGCGCAGACCGCCGGCATAGAAGAAATCTTCCATCAGATAGTCCTTGCCCGAGGGGCGGACATTGGCGATGAGCGGCGTGTTGCGCCCCAGCGCATCCAGATCGTCGAGCGTCAGATCGACGCCCGCGCGGCGCGCCATCGCGATCAGGTGCACCACGGCATTGGTCGAGCAGCCGGTGGCCATTGCGATGATGGCTGCGTTGCGCACGGACCCTTCGGTGATGATCTGGTCGGGCGTCAGGTCTTCCCAGACCATGTCCACGATGCGGCGCCCACAATCGGCCCCCATGCGCTGGTGATTGGAATCGACCGCCGGAATGGACGAGGCGCCGGGCAGGGTGAGGCCCATCGCATCGGTGATCGCCGTCATGGTCGAGGCGGTGCCCATGGTCATGCAGGTCCCGGCCGAGCGCGCAATGCCACCCTGAATGCCGAGCCATTCCTGATCCGAGATATTGCCGGCGCGGCGCTCGTCCCAGTATTTCCATGCATCCGAACCGGAGCCCAGGATCTTGCCCGCGTAATTGCCGCGCAGCATGGGGCCGGCGGGCAGATAGATCATCGGCACACCTGCGGTGATGGCGCCCATCACGAGGCCGGGCGTGGTTTTATCGCAGCCGCCCATCAGCACGACGCCATCAAGCGGATGCGCGCGGATCTGCTCCTCGGTCTCGATAGCCAGAAGGTTGCGATAGAGCATCGAGGTCGGTTTGTTGAACGATTCGTCCACCGAGAGCGAGGGCATCTCGACGGGGAACCCGCCCGCCTGCAGCACGCCGCGTTTCACATCCACCACGCGTTCCTTGAAATGCGAGTGGCAGGAATTCAGCTCGGACCAGGTGTTCAGAATGCCGATGATGGGCTTGCCGCGAAACTCCTCCTCCGAGTAGCCCAGCTGCATCATCCGCGAACGGTGGCCAAAGCTGCGCAGATCGTCCGGCCCGAACCAGCGCGACGAACGTAGGTCATCCGGTGACTTCTTACGAGTCGACATGAGTATCCTCCAATCCTCCTATTTGAGGTTATGTATGCGCATACATTTGACGATGTCAATCAATTTGGGCGATAATTTATTCACAGATAGATTGCTGGATTCTGATGCTTGACAGGATGGGGGAAAATATGATGAAGCTATATGTATGCGTATACATACGCTCGAACCTGCCGCCTGAGGAGACCGGCAGGTCGCCCAACTGGAAAAGATCAAACCGGAGAGGGCCGCCATGACGCGGTCTGGGAGGATTATATGAAACTGACACGCAGACTGATGATCGGCGCGCTGAGCGCGACGGCCCTGCTGACCCAGCCGATCATCGCATCGGCGCAGAACCTGCCGAAGAATATCCGCATGGTGATCGGCTCGAAATCGACGGGCGGCGATACCTATCAGATCTCGGCGATGGTCGCGGATGCCCTGTCAGAAAAGCTGGGTGTGAACGTCAAGGTTGACGCCGTGGGCGCAACGGCGGCCTTCAAGGCGCTGGAGCGCGACAAGCGTGGCACCACCATCATGATGTTCCACGACTTCGCCTATCTGGGAGAGCTTTATAAAGGTCAGGGGTTCGTCAATCCCTTCACCCACTTCGCTATCGGCCCGACCGTGGCGATCAACCCCGCCAACGCCTATCTCGTGGCGAAGAATTCGCCCTATCAGAGCATGGATGATATCCTGAAAGCGGCCGTCGATGGCACCCGTATCCGTGTGGCGATCCAGCCGGGTGGTGTATCCGAGCTGGGCTTCTCGGCTATGAAGAACGCAGCCAATGTGATGAAGGCGGGCGCGGGCGATAATATCGTCGCGGTCAACACGGGTTCGCAGTCGGACAAGAATCAGGCAATGTGGGATGGTCTTGCGGATGTGATCAATGGCTCGATCCAGTCGAACGAGCAGTTCACCCAGCTGCCCGCCGATGACCAGAAAGCCATGCGCTTCATCTGGCTGACCTCCGCGCCCGACACGCTGGCGCAGGCGCCCGAAGAAGGGATGGGCAAGCTGACCCGTGACGACATGCTCAAATATGCCTCGCCCCAGACGCATGTGCCGCTCAACGAGAACGAGGACTTCATCTTCGACAAGGAGTTCTTCTTCATTTACAACAAAGACACCGATCCGGCGATGATCGATGCCATCGATGCGGCGCTCAAGGAGATCTACGACGAGGGCGAGCTGCAGAAGAAAGAAACCGAAGCCTTCTTCATCCCCGATTTCAAGCCCTCCGCGCAAGCGCGTGAAGAGCTCGAGAAGAAGCGCGAGCTTTACGGTAAAGTCATCAACGACATCTCGAACTGAGCCTTTCCGTGCTGCATCGACCGGATCCTTCATGGAGGGGTCCGGTTCCTTTCGTGTCGCTTGGGCACTGGTCGCGCAGGCGACAGGCTATCGGGATTAGGAGGTTCTCATGGGCGACCTGACACATGTCAAAATCAACTTCGAAACATCGCATCTGATCTTTCCGACGCTCATCGGGATCATTCTCGGCCTTCTGGGGCTGGCGATCGTGATCCGTGATCACAAGGCCATTCTGGCGTCGGGAACCTACTGGCGCCGGATCGCCTGCTCGATGGACAAGTTCCGCTTTTTGGGCACGATTGTCCTGACGGTGATCTATTTTTCGACCATGGTTCCGGTGGGAAATCTGTGGCCGAATACGGGGCTTGGCTTCCTGCTCTGTTCGATCCCCTATGTCGCGCTTACCGGTCTGTTGTTCATGCATGACCGTTCGCTGCGCCCCATGATCCCCGTGCTGATCGTGGCCGTGCTGGCCCCGACCATCGTCTGGTGGCTTTTCACCAATCTCTTCTTCCTGACGCTGCCCTGAGTTCTGGAGGCATAAATGTCGGATATATTCCAGTTTCTTACCCCGCTCTTCGTCCTGCTGATCTTGGGCGGCGTGTTTGTGGGGATCATCTTCGGGTCCATCCCCGGTATGACGGCAACCATGGCGGTGGCCGTCTGCCTGCCGATCACCTATTCGCTCGGCCTCAATAACGGTATGGCGCTCCTTCTGGGGCTCTATGTGGGGGGTATTTCGGGCGGTCTGGTGCCTGCCATCCTACTTGGCATCCCCGGCACACCTTCCTCGATTACGACAACGCTCGACGGTTATCCGATGGCCCAGCAGGGACATGCGGAAAAAGCGCTGAAGATCGGGATCTGCGCTTCGCTGGTGGGCGGTCTCGTCTCTCTTGTGATCCTCAACTTCTTCGCCCCGACACTTGCGAATTTCGCGATTAAATTCTCCTATGTCGAGAAGTTCCTGATCATCTTCTTCGCGCTGACCGTGATGGCCGCGCTCAGCTCGGATATGCTGATGGGCATTTTCTCGGGCGTTCTGGGCATCTTCATCTCGTTGATCGGCACCTATGACGTGACCAATGGTGGCAATGGCCACTGGCGCCTGATCCCGCCGGGCACAGAATACTGGCTTCAGGACGGTTTCTCGCTCCTGCCCGTGCTGATCGGGCTGTTCGGTCTGGCAGCGATCCTCGAGGAGGCGCAGATCGGTGTGCCGCCGGGCCTCAAGGGCAGCAATGTCGATGTAGGCAAGCGCGAGCGGTTCTCGCTCAAGGTGTTCAATGGTCAGTGGGTCAATCTGATCCGGTCGGGATGTATCGGGACTTTCGTTGGCATTCTTCCCGGTGTCGGCGGATCTGCGGCCTCGATCCTGAGTTATTCCAACGCCAAGACCTTCTCGAAGCATCCAGAGCGTTTCGGCAAGGGCGAGCCTGCGGGCGTGATCGCTTCCGAATCGGGTAATAACGGCCTCACCGGCGGGGCTCTGGTGCCGCTCCTGTCGCTCGGGATCCCCGGTGACAGCACGACCGCGCTGCTGATCGGTGCCTTCACGCTTCAGGGCATTCAGGTCGGGCCGCTCTTTATCGGCAACAACCCCCAGACATGGGATGCGATCATCTGGGCAATGCTCATTGCCAATATCGCGATGTTCGTGATGATGTATTTCGCGATCCGCTATTTCGCAAAAGTCGTGATGATCCCGAAACATATCCTGTTCCCGATCATCCTGATGATGTGCGTGGTGGGCGCCTATACCATCAATTACGGCATCATGTTCGACGTCTGGACGCTGCTGATCTTCGGCATCTTCGGCTGGCTGATGTCCCGGCTCAAACTGGAGGTGGCTCCGTTCATCATCGGCTTCATCCTCGGTCCGTCGGCAGAGGTCTATTTCGTCAAGACGCTCGAGAGCTTTGGCGATGTGACGATCTTCTTCACCAAAAGCCCGATTGCGGTTGTGCTCTGGTTGATGATTATCGGCTCGATTGCAGGCTCGGTGTGGCTCAACCGCTCCGCATCCAAGAAGAAAGCCGAACTCGAGAACAAGGATCACTGATCCCCATTGCAGCGCTCTTCTCCGCGTAGGAATATAGCCGGTATGGATAAAGAGCCTGACACAGTAAAAAAGCGCGCCGCGGGTCGGAAATCCGGGGCGCGCGTGACCATGACCACGATCGGCAAGCTGGCGGGGGTCTCGCAAGTGACCGTGTCGCGTGCACTCTCGGACCCGTCGAAAGTGTCGCCCGAGACGATGGCACGCATCCGCGAGGCGATCGAGATGACGGGCTTTGTGCCCAATGCCGTCGCTGGTGCGCTGGCCTCGCAAAAATCGCATCTGATCTCGGCCATCGTGCCCTCGATCACCAATGTCGTGCATGCCGCGATGGTGCAGGGTTTCAGCCAGATCATGCGCGAACAGGGATACGAGATCCTTCTGTCCGAGACCGGTTTCTCGGCTCAGGACGAGGAGAAGCTGGTGGCCACCCACCTTTCGCGCCGTCCCGATGCTATCTATCTGACCGGCATACATCATACCCCCCAGACCCGCAAAATGCTCCTGAGCGCCGATATTCCGGTGGTGGAGGTCTGGGATCTGACCGATACGCCGATCGATCTCTGCGTGGGCTTCAGCCATAGCGAGGCCGGACGGGCTATGGCCGAATTCGCGGTGCAGGAAGGCTATGACAGGGTCGCGACGGTCTCTGCCAATGACGAGCGCGCCCAACGCCGTCGCGCGGCCTTTTCCAAGCGCTATGCCGAGTTGACCGGACAGGACGTGCCCTCGGTCACATGGGCCGCCACCGCATCCTTGGCCGGCGGGCGGGATTCCCTGCGCAGGCTGATCGACGAGCATGGCTTCGAAGGCGGGCTCATCGCCTGTTCGTCTGACATGCTGGCGCATGGGGTTATGATCGAGGCACGCAAGCGTGGATTGAAAGTTCCCGAGGATCTGGCTGTGATGGGCTTTGGCGATCAGGATTTCGCAGAACATCTCGTGCCTTCACTTACGACAGTGCGTGTGGATCGGCCTGCATTGGGGCGGGTCGCTGCGGATGCGCTTCTGGCGCGGCTACGCGACGAGGAGGTCGCTGCGCCCTGTAACGATCTGGGATTCCGGATCGTGCGGCGTGAAAGTGCCTGAGCCCGGCTGTCTGGCGCCCGCCATATCGGCCGGAACTGCGGTCACTGCCGAAATCCCTTGCCGCTGGGCAGGCCGCATTGTAGCGATCGAACATGCAGATCGATATTGATATTGACGATTCCCGCTGGGCGGACCTGGAGCTTGAGGCGCTGTGCGAGACGGCAGGGGCGCTGGTCTGCGAGGCATTGGGACTGGAGGCCGATCTGTGCGAGCTGTCGGTGTTGGGCTGTGATGATGCGCGGATCCGGGAACTGAACGCCGAATTCCGCGAGAAGGACAAGGCCACCAACGTGCTCAGCTGGCCTGCCGAGGAGCGTGGCGCGGAGGAAGATGGCGAGGTGCCCGCGCTGCCCGAGCCCGATATGTTCGGGGCGATCACGCTTGGCGATCTGGCCCTTGCCTACGAAACCTGCATCCGCGAGGCCACAGAACAGCAAAAATCCGCCAAGGATCATATTCTCCATTTAATTATTCACGGGATCTTGCATCTTTTGGGCTACGATCACGTGAGGGACGGCGATGCAGGCTTGATGGAGGCGTTGGAAATCCGCATCCTTGAAAAGCAGGGTATCGCGAACCCATATGACTATTGAGGCCGCCTTGCGCGGTGTAACGCTGGAAAGGACAAATGGGACAGGCTGCTGACGGAGCTCTCTCCGCCGAGAGCCCGGCTTCCGAAGAGGAAGCGGGAGACAATTCCGAACCCCGATCGCGGGGATTTCTTGGACGCTTATTCGGGACCAATGGCGGGGTGGAAGACCCGGCCAACGAAGACCCCGAGCCGAGCTCGCCGAACGCCCCACCGGGCTTGGGCAATCTCCGCCGCATGCGAGTGGGCGAGATTTCCATTCCGAAGGTGGAAATCGTGGCGGTTCCGGACGATATCTCGCCCGCTGAACTGGTCGATGTCTTCCGTGAACACGGATATTCCCGTTTGCCGGTTTTCCACGAGACTCTGGATCAGCCGCTCGGCCTGATCCACCTCAAGGATCTTGCGCTACAATACGGGTTCAACGACCACAAGCCGGACCAGCTCGTGATGCAGGATCTCATGCGTCCGCTGCTTTATGTGCCGCCATCGATGCCGATCGGCGTGCTCTTGCAGAAGATGCAGGTGCAGCGCATCCACATGGCTCTCGTCATTGATGAATATGGCGGGGTCGATGGTCTTCTGACGTTGGAAGACCTCATCGAGCAGGTCATCGGCGAGATCGAGGACGAGCATGACGAGGTCGAGGGTGGTCTTTGGCGGCAGGAAAAGCCCGGCCAGTGGGTCGTGCTGGCCCGTGCACCGCTGAGCGATTTCGAAGCCGAGATCGGGCACATGCTCGCAGATCCCGAAGAGGAACACGAGATCGACTCTGTGGGGGGGGTGGTCTTTATGCAGATCGGACGTGTCCCCGCGCGCGGCGAGGTGATCGTGGCCGAGAACGGGATCGAATTCGAGGTGCTCGATGCCGATCCTCGGCGGATCAAACGTCTGCGAGTACGCTTGCCCGGGGTCGCTCCGGCAGAGTAAGACTACGTTAAGAGCGTCAGGTAAGGTCAGGATTTCTTGCGTATTCCCGGTTTCTTGAAATCTCCGACCCGACCGGTCTGGAAAGTTTTGGGCCTCTCGCTTCTGGCGGGGGGCGCAATCGGTCTGGGACAGGTGCCAGTGAGCCTCTGGCCCGTGGCGATCCTCGCGCTGGGGCTCTTCATCCGCTTCACTTCGGCTCTGCGTCCCGCCCATATCTCATGGTGCTCCTTCATGGCGGGTATGGGGCATACCTTTGTGTCGATGTACTGGATCACCGAGCCGTTCTTTGTCGAACCCGAGATCTACGGCTGGATGGCGCCTTTTGCGCTCCTGCTGATGGGCGCGGGCTTTGGCGCGTTCTGGGCCGCGGGGGCGGGGCTTGGCGCGCGTCTGGGGCGCGGGCCTGTAACGCGTGCGCTCGGTATCGCGCTGGGGCTCGTTCTGACCGATGCCATCCGCAGCTATGCCTTTACCGGTTTCCCCTGGGTGCTTTTCGGTCATATCTGGATCGGTACACCGGTGGCGCAGCTGGCCTCGGTCACCGGCCAGCTCGGGCTCAGCTGTCTGACCCTGCTTCTGGCGGTCACTCTGGCCTTTACCGGCAAACGCGCCCTTGTGGCGGGGGTGGTCCTGTGGGCAGGGGGCGCGGGGGTCTGGCTTTGGGGGCAGACGCGTCTGGCCGCGCCCGTGGCCTATCCGGCCAAACCTGTCGAGATCCGCATCGTCCAGCCCAATGCCGAGCAGAAGCTGAAATGGCTGCCGCAATATCGCGATATGTTCTTCAAACGCCTGCTGGACCAGTCCTCCGCCCCCGTCAAAACGCCGCTCGATCTCATTATCTGGCCCGAAACCTCGGTGCCTTTCCTGCTCAACTGGGCGGGCGATGGGCTCAATGTGATCGCGCAATCGGGGCAGGGCGTGCCGATTGCTCTGGGCATCCAGCGCAGCGAGGGCGATCGCTATTACAACTCTCTGGCAGTGCTCGATAAAAACGCGCAGGTCACGGCGCTTTATGACAAGGTCCATCTGGTGCCTTTCGGGGAATATATCCCCTTCGGAGACGCTTTGGGCAAGATTGGGATCGGCGCCTTTGCCGCACAGCAAGGCAATGGCTACTCGGCAGGCAAGGCCGAGACGGTGCTCGATCTGGGGACGGCAGGCAAGGTCCAGCCGCTGATCTGCTACGAGGCGGTCTTCCCGCAAGATATCCGCCGCGCGCCCTCGCGCCCCGACTGGATCATGCAAGTGACCAATGACGCTTGGTTCGGCCAGCTCTCCGGCCCGCGCCAGCACCTGAGCCTGTCGCAGATGCGCGCCATCGAATTCGGCCTGCCACTGGCCCGCGCCGCCAATACCGGCATTTCGGGGATAATCGACCCATACGGCCGTTTGGTGGCAAGGATCGGGATGAACACGCAAGGCCATCTGGATCTTCCGGTGCCGCAGGCCCTGCCGGAAACCCTTTATGCCCGGACCGGAGACTGGCCCGTCATAGCAGCTATGCTCATATCTTTACTGGTCTTAAGCCTTTTTGCCCTAAATACCGTTGACCGGCCTCGTGTGGAGGTCTAGGCAACAAGTATCGAACCGTCACAACGGCTTCCTGGCGTGACGGGGATATAACCAACGGAGCACGTCTTTCATGACACGTAAGAACTATATTTTCACGTCCGAGTCGGTCTCCGAAGGCCACCCGGATAAAGTCTGCGATCGCATTTCCGATGCCATCCTCGACGCTTTCCTTTCCGAAGAGAAAAACGCCCGGGTCGCCTGCGAAACCTTCGCAACCACCAACCAGATCGTGGTTGGCGGCGAGGTCGGTCTGACCGACAAAGCCAAACTGGCGCTCTATATGGAAAAGGTCGATGGTCTCGTGCGCGATTGCGTGAAAGACATCGGCTATGAACAGGACGAGTTCCACTGGGCCACTCTGAAAGTCGCCAATTTCCTGCATCCGCAATCGGCGCATATCGCGCAGGGCGTGGATAAGGACGGGGCCGGCGATCAGGGGATCATGTTCGGCCATGCGGTCGACGAGACCCCCGAGCTGATGCCCGCGCCGATCCATTACAGCCACGCGATCCTGCGCCGTCTGGCCGAGGCGCGCAAATCGGGCGCCGAGCCCACCCTGCGTCCCGATGCCAAATCGCAGCTTTCGGTGCGCTATGAGAATGGCAAGCCGGTGGGCGTGACATCGATCGTGCTCTCGACCCAGCACGAGAGCGAGAGCCAGACCTCGGATGACATCCGCGCCATCGTCGAGCCCTATATCCGCGAAGTCCTGCCCTCGGGCTGGATCACGCCCGAGACCGAATGGTGGGTCAACCCGACCGGCACCTTCGTGATCGGCGGTCCCGACGGGGATGCGGGTCTGACGGGCCGCAAGATCATCGTCGATACCTATGGCGGTGCCGCACCCCATGGCGGCGGTGCCTTCTCGGGGAAAGATCCGACCAAGGTGGACCGTTCGGCCGCCTATGCCGCGCGCTATCTGGCGAAAAACGTGGTGGCTGCGGGGCTTGCGCGGAAATGCACGATCCAGCTCAGCTATGCGATCGGTGTGGCCAAGCCGCTTTCGGTCTATGTCGATACTTTCGGCACCGGTCAGGTTGATGACGAGGCCATCGAGCGCGCGGTTGCACAATGTATGGATCTGACGCCTCTGGGCATCCGCACCCATCTGGATCTGTGCAAGCCGATCTATGCCCGCACCTCCGCCTATGGCCATTTCGGCCGTGCGCCGGAGGCCGATGGCGGCTTCTCCTGGGAGAAGACCGACCTTGTCGACGCGCTGAAAAAAGCCGTTTGATCGGAGCAGGCAGACAACCGGAGAGGGGGCGCTTGCGCCCCCTTTCTCATTCCATCTTGACCGCTCGGGCAAAGTGGCGCTATTCGCCACGCCCATGAGCGATGATATTAAAACCCCGGATCACCCCGAACGCGGCTGGCGCAACTTTTATGGTCGCCGCCACGGTCCCACGCTGAACAAGGCCCAGAAGGATTATCTGGACGAGGATCTCGACGCGCTGTCGCCGGGCGCCGTGGATTGGGACAGCAATCCCGACCGCACGCCAATCGATATGGCAGCCCGTTTCAAGGGCAAGCCGGTCTGGCTCGAGGTGGGCTTTGGCGGTGGCGAGCATATGATCCATATGGCCGAGCGCTACCCGCAGGTCGAGATCATCGGCTGCGAGCCCTATATCAACGGCGTGGCGATGCTCCTGGGCAAGATCCGCCGCCTGGGCTCGCAAAACGTGGCCGTCCATCCGGGCGATGCGCGCGATCTGATGGATATCCTGCCCGAGGCGAGCCTGTCGAAAGCCTTCCTCAACTATCCCGATCCGTGGCCCAAGACCCGCCATCACCGCCGCCGCTTTGTCACGCAGGAGCATCTGGTGCCGCTCTTCCGCGCGCTGAAGCCGGGCTCCGAGTTCCGTATCGCCACTGATATCTGCGATTATGTCCGTCAGGCGGTGCAGGAAGTCCCGAAAGCGGGCTTCGTGGCCGAGTTCGAGGTGCCTGCGGCCTTCGATTATGACGATCCGCAGGAAGTCTCGGGCGATTGGGATACGCCCTGGGAGGACTGGCTCTCGACGCGCTACGAGCAGAAGGCGCTGCGCGAGGGCCGCAAGCCGCATTACCTGACCTATCGCAAACCTGCCGCCTAGGGCCCGCCGAATAAGCCTGCGGACATTGGGGCCAAACCCGTTGCCTGCCGCCCTGTCATGCGCTAGCAGAGGGGCGACAGAATAAGGGAGGTCCGTATGTCCGGCCATGGTGATCCGATCCGTATGAGCTCGCAGAAATGCGGGCCGCTTTCTGGTGTGGCCGAGGTGCCCGGCGACAAGTCGATCAGCCATCGCGCGCTGATCCTTGGCGCGCTTTCGGTCGGCGAGACGAAGATCACAGGTCTTCTGGAAGGCGAGGACGTTCTGGATACCGCCAAGGCGATGCGCGCATTCGGCGCGACCGTGACCCAGCATGGGGCCGGTGAATGGTCGGTGCAGGGCGTGGGGGTTGGCGGTTTTGCCGAGCCCGAGCAAGTGATTGATTGCGGTAACTCGGGCACTGGTGTGCGCCTCATCATGGGGTGTATGGCGACTTCGGACATCACGGCGACCTTCACGGGCGATGGAAGCTTGCGCAAACGTCCGATGGGCCGTGTGACCGACCCGATCGCGCTGTTTGGCGCGCAATCCTATGGCCGTCAGGGCGGGCGTCTGCCGATGACGGTGGTGGGCGCGGCCGATCCGGCCCCTGTGACCTACACAACGCCGATGGCCTCGGCGCAGGTGAAATCGGCGGTGCTCTTGGCAGGGCTCAATGCGCCCGGCCAGACCGTGGTGATCGAGAAGGTCGCAACCCGCGATCATACCGAGCGCATGCTGCGCGGCTTTGGCGCGGACGTGACCGTCGAGGATACGCCCGAAGGCCACAAGATCACCCTGCAGGGCCGCCCAGAGCTTGTGGCGCAGACCGTGGCCGTGCCGCGCGATCCGTCCTCGGCAGCGTTTCCGGTCTGTGCGGCGCTCATCGTGCCGGGCTCCGATATCATGGTGCCGGGCGTCAGCCAGAACCCGACTCGCAACGGGCTGTTCACCACGCTCAAGGAGATGGGCGGCGATATCGAGTTCCTCAACGAGCGCGAGGAGGGTGGCGAGCCGGTGGCCGATCTGCGTGTGCGCCATTCGGCGCTGCATGGCATCGAGGTGCCCGAAGAGCGCGCGGCCTCGATGATCGACGAATATCCCGTGCTCTCGGTGGTGGCGGCCTTTGCCACCGGCACCACGGTGATGAAGGGTGTGCATGAGCTGCGCGTGAAGGAAAGCGACCGGATCGATGCGATGGCGCGCGGGCTCGAGGCCAATGGCGTGAGCATCGAGGAAGATGAAGATACGCTGATCGTGCATGGCATGGGGCAGGACGGCGTGCCGGGGGGCGGTGTGGCTGCGACCCATCTCGACCACCGGATCGCGATGAGCTTCATGATCATGGGGCTTGCGGCGCAAAAGCCGGTCTCGGTCGATGACGGCTCGCCTATTGCGACCTCTTTCCCGATCTTCGAGCCTCTGCTCAACGGCCTTGGCGCCAAGATCACGCGGGACTGACAGATGAGCTTTACCGTTGCCATTGATGGCCCCGCCGCCGCCGGCAAAGGCACGTTGTCCAAGGCCGTGTCCAAACATTTCGGCTTTGCCCATCTGGATACCGGACTTCTCTATCGTGCCGTGGGCGCTAAGGTCGCGGAGGGGCAGGACCCGTTCCGCGCCGCCGAGGAGCTGGTGCCCGAGGACCTGTTGCGCCCCGACCTGCGCACGCTGGGCGCAGGGCAGGCGGCCTCGCGCGTAGCGGCTCTGCCGAGCGTGCGGGTGGCTCTGGTCGATTTCCAGCGCCGCTTCGCACTGGCCCCCGAAGGGGCGGTGCTCGATGGGCGCGATATCGGCACGGTGATCTGTCCGCAGGCCGAGGTGAAGCTGTTCGTGACGGCGTCAGCCGAGGTGCGCGCCCATCGCCGCTGGCTGGAAGTGGGCGGGGACGAGGCGCAGGTGTTGGCCGAGGTCCGCGAGCGCGACGAGCGCGACATGAACCGCGCCGATGCGCCTTTGCGCCCGGCCCCTGACGCGCATCTTCTGGACACGTCCGAGCTGAGCATCGACGAGGCGGTCGCGCAGGCCATTGACCTGATCGCGGCAAAGCGCGGCTGAGCCCCCTTGCCGGATGGGCTGTCATGGCCCATCCTTGTGTCATGCGTGCATTCCTTCTTTTCTTACTGATGGTGAGCCCTTCATGGGCCGCGGATCTGCAGCGCCCCGAAGGGTTGGTGCAGTATCACAGCACGCTGCCCCGCACCTTTCCGCTGATCGTCAAGACGGCGGCCGATCGCGATGCCTATCTGGAACTCTGGGCAGAGGGGGGCGATCATCCGGTCCTGACCGCCTATGCCCGCGCAGGCCAGCCCTTCCGCGTTCTGGTGCCCCCCGGATCCTACCATATCCGGGCGTTTAGCGGGCAGGACTGGCAGGGCGAGGACAAGCTCTTCGGCAAGGAGACGACGGAGACTGACCTGTCCGGCGCGCTGGAATTCAGCGTCGAGGGCTATGCCCGAAAGGAAGGCTGGATCGTCGATCTGGCCAATCCCGAGACCAGCCGTTCGGTGGCGATCTGCCAGAGCTATGTGCTGCAAACCAGGCCCTATGCGCCGCGCCCGCCATTCGCGGGGGCAGGCGCAACCTCAGGGGGATCGGCGGGTATAAATCACAACCTAAATAGGCGGAATGCCGCCGATGACGGCCCATGGCCGAAATTGAAGAGTTACAAACATATCTGCGAGTGAAAATATTATCACATTAGAGTGAACCAAACGTGAGCTTTTGCGTTAACCGTCGAAGGAGATCGTTAGATGCGCAAGTTTGTTTCCGGTGTGATTGCCCTTATGATCATGGTCGGGCTTGTCACGACAGTGCTGGCCAGTAGCCGCAGCTCCATGCCGGATGTGACCTTCGACGGGATCGAGGGCGAGCGGTTCCGGCTGGCGGACTGGTCCGACAAGGTCGTGCTGGTGGTCAACACGGCCTCGCTTTGCGGCTATGCGGGACAGTTCGAGGAAATGCAGGACCTGCTTGACCGCTATTATGACGAGGGATTGATCGTTCTGGCGGTCCCTTCGGATAATTTCCGGCAGGAACTTCCCACCAACGCCGAGGTGAGGCGTTATTGCGTGATGGCGTTCGGGATCGAGGATATGCCGATGGCCGAGATCACCGATGTGACCGGCGAGCGCGCGCATCCGTTTTACGCATGGCTCCGTGATAGCTATGATTTCGAGCCGGACTGGAATTTCAACAAGGTGCTTCTGGGCCGCGGTGGCGCGGTGCTGCATACCTACCGGTCATCCGATGCGCCAATGTCGGATACTATGCGCCACGATATCGAACGGGCGTTGCGCGGCTGAGCGGGAAGGCCTCCGGGCGCTGCGCGGGCGTATTCAGGCTTGTCTAATAGGGAAAATGCGCTTATATGAGCGCGTCCGAGATGGGGGGCGAGTCTATCGCGCCCCTTTTTGACTATCCAACGACAAGACCGGTGGAGCCAACCACCAGGCCTGAATAGTAGATGTAAAGGAAACTCTAAACGCATGTCGCAAAACGCATCCATGGACGAATTCGAAGCGCTTCTTAACGAAAGCCTCGAAATCGACACCCCGAACGAAGGTTCGGTTGTTAAAGGTAAGGTCATCGCAATCGAAGCGGGCCAAGCCATCATCGACGTCGGCTACAAAATGGAAGGCCGCGTTGATCTTAAAGAATTCGCAAACCCGGGCGAAGCTCCGCAGATCGAAGTCGGCGACGAAGTCGAAGTCTTCCTCGATCGCGTTGAAAACGCGCGTGGTGAAGCTGTTATCTCGCGCGACAAGGCTCGCCGCGAAGCAGCTTGGGATCGTCTCGAAGCAGCCTACGCAAAAGAAGAGCGCGTCGAAGGCGCTATCTTCGGTCGCGTCAAAGGCGGTTTCACCGTGGATCTGGGCGGCGCAGTTGCGTTCCTTCCGGGCTCTCAGGTCGATGTGCGCCCCGTGCGCGATGCCGGCCCGCTGATGGGCCTGAAGCAGCCCTTCCAAATCCTGAAAATGGACCGTCGTCGTGGCAACATCGTTGTGTCGCGCCGTGCGATCCTCGAAGAATCGCGTGCTGAACAGCGTGCCGAAGTCATCGCGAACCTCACCGAAGGTCAGGTTGTCGAAGGCGTGGTCAAGAACATCACCGAATACGGTGCGTTCGTTGATCTGGGCGGCGTTGACGGCCTGCTGCACGTCACCGACATGGCATGGCGCCGTGTGAACCACCCGTCGGAGATCCTGACGATTGGCGAGACCGTTAAGGTCCAAGTCGTCAAGATCAACAAAGACACCCACCGCATCTCGCTCGGCATGAAGCAGCTTCAAGCCGATCCGTGGGATTCGGTCGAGTCGAAGTTCCCGCTGGGTTCGGTCCATGCTGGCCGCGTGACCAACATCACCGATTACGGTGCATTCGTCGAGCTGGAAGCAGGCGTCGAAGGTCTGGTCCACGTCTCCGAGATGTCCTGGACCAAGAAAAACGTCCACCCCGGCAAAATCGTTTCGACGAGCCAGGAAGTCGACGTCATGGTTCTGGAAATCGACACCCAGAAGCGCCGCGTTTCGCTTGGCCTCAAGCAAACCATGCGTAACCCGTGGGAAGTCTTCGCTGAGACCCATCCGGTCGGCACCCAGATCGAAGGCGAAGTCAAGAACATCACCGAATTCGGTCTGTTCATCGGCCTCGACAACGACATCGACGGCATGGTTCACCTCTCCGACCTCAGCTGGGAACAGCGCGGCGAAGACGCGATCCAGAACTACCGCAAAGGCGACATGGTTTCGGCCGTTGTCACCGAAGTGGACATCGAGAAAGAGCGTATCTCGCTCTCGATCAAAGCTCTGGACGCAGACACCTTCTCCGACGCCGTTGACGGCGTGAAGCGTGGCTCGGTCATCACCGTGACCGTCACCGCGATCGAAGATGGCGGCATCGAGTGCGAATACAACGGCATGAAGTCCTTCATCCGCCGTTCGGACCTCGCACGCGACCGCGCAGACCAGCGCCCCGAGCGTTTCCAAGTTGGTGACCACGTCGATGTGCGTGTGACCAATGTGGACTCGAAGTCGCGCCGTCTGGGCGTCTCGATCAAAGCCCGCGAGATCGCAGAAGAAAAAGAAGCTGTCGAACAATACGGTTCGTCCGATTCGGGCGCATCGCTGGGCGACATCCTCAGCGCAGCTCTGAAGGGCGACGAGTAATCGTCACGCCTCAGGCGCTTTGAAAACATCAGCCCCGTCCGGTTTCTCCGGGCGGGGTTTTCTATTGAGCAGGCTTAATAAAACGTGATTTTGCACAATGAAGAGGCATTTGACGGTATGGAGAGAGGTGATTTTTCGCGTAAGTCCCCCCGTCAATCGTAATCCGGTAGTTATTACAGTGCTTTGCTGTTTGTCATGCCGGAATTTCTGCCTATAGTCGGTTCAGCACCGCCAATTCTCGCAGGGGGGAATTCACCTATGATCCGGTCCGAGCTGATCGCAAAGATTGCCGAAGAAAATCCGCATTTGTTCCAGCGTGACGTGGAGAAGATCGTGAATACGATCTTCGAGGAAATCATCGAAGCCATGGCCCGCGGTGATCGGGTCGAGCTACGTGGTTTCGGCGCGTTCTCCGTCAAGAAGCGCGATGCGCGAACCGGACGGAACCCGCGCACGGGGGATTCCGTTGATGTGGACGAGAAACATGTTCCGTTCTTCAAAACCGGTAAGTTGTTACGCGACCGGTTGAACGGTCTGGAAGGAACCGAAGAATGATCCGAGCCCTACGCTATGCCGTCCTTGCCATTATCGCGATCGTGTTGATCGTGCTGGCGCTGTCGAACACCCAGATGGTGACGTTGCGACTGTTGCCGCAAGAGACGGCGGGGCTGTTGGGTTTTGACTGGTCGATTCAGGTGCCGCTCTTTGTGGCGCTCATCGCCTTCGTTCTGCTGGGTCTCCTGATCGGCTTCATCTGGGAATGGACGCGCGAATACCGCATCCGTGCACGCGGTGCACAGCAGGCGCGCAAGGCCAAGGCTCTTGAACGCGAACTGGGGCATCTGAAGACCCGCCATGAAGGTCCGCAGGATGATGTCCTGGCCGTTCTGGAACGCGCTCCCGCGTCGCGCTGAGAACTTATGACCGCGCGCGTTAAAATTTGCGGGCTGACCCGGCCCGCGCATGTGCAGGCCGTTGCCGAGAGCGGCGCGGCCTATGCGGGTTTCGTGTTCTTTGCCAAATCGCCCCGCAACGTTTCCATCGCGCAGGCGCGCGATCTGGCGCTTACTCTCAAGCCGGGTGTGGCGAAGGTCGGGTTGGTGGTGAATGCCACCAATGACGAGCTGGACGCCATTCTGGCCGAAGTGCCTCTCGATATGCTCCAGCTCCACGGTAAGGAAAGCCCCGCGCGCGTGGCCGAGATCCGCGCGCGCTATGGCCTGCCGGTCATGAAGGCCGTGGGTGTGGCCGACGCTGCTGATCTGGACCAGCTCGCCGCCTTTGAGGCCGTCGCCGACCAGATCCTCGTGGATGCCAAGGCGCCTAAAGGTGCCGATCTTCCGGGTGGAAATGGGCTTTCCTTCGACTGGACGCTGATTGCGGATCGGAAATGGTCCAAGCCGTGGATGCTTGCGGGTGGTCTGACCCCCGAGAACGTCGCGCTGGCCATCGAGAAAACCGGTGCCACTCAGGTGGATGTGTCCTCGGGTGTGGAGGCCGCCCCGGGACAGAAAGACGATGCCCTCGTGCGGGCTTTCGTCGCTGCGGCGGCTCATTCATAACCCTGCAGCTATAGATATAAGCTGGTTTACTATTTTTCTTTTCCCCGTTTCTCTGAAACACTCCATTCCGAGGAGAGGGAGGCTCCGACGCAGGAACGGCCCATGCGGCCTGCCGCGTCGATCACATCCATAGCTTCGAACAGATTGCCCTCATGGGGCTTATTTCATGTATTTCAGGCTCTTGTGAGGTGGCAAGGGTCCTGTCCGGCTTTGGCTTCGGCCAAAGGCGGGGATAAGGGAGGACATCATGTCAAACAAGGTTGCGGGAACATCCATCCGCACTGTGGCCATTCTGTGCTGGATCGCCGTCATTCTCGACGGGTTCGATCTTGTGGTACTGGGGGCGTTGATCCCCACATTGACGGGCGGCGAGACCCCGTGGATGACAACGGAGCAGGCCACGTTCGTCTCGACCATCAGCCTCGTCGGCATGACCATCGGCGCGCTCCTGATCGGGGTGGTCACCGACACGCTGGGTCGGCGCAAGGCGATGCTCTGGGCGGTCGGCAGCTTCTCGGTGATGACGCTGCTTTGCGCGGTTTCGGGGAGCTACTGGCAGATGGGGCTCTTCCGCTTTCTCGCGGGGGTCGGGCTTGGCGGGTGTTTGCCCACTGCCATCGCCATGGTCACCGAATTCTCGCGCGGCCGGGCGGGCAAGGCCTCTACGACCGTGATGACCGGCTATCATGTGGGCGCGGTCTCCACCGCGCTTCTGGGTCTGGTGATCCTGCCCTATCTCAGCTGGCATGCGATGTTCGTGCTGGGCGCCGTTCCGGGGCTTATCCTGCTGCCGCTGATGTGGAAAAACCTCCCCGAATCTCCGGCCTATCTGATGTCGCAGGGCCGCATGACCGAGGCGCGCGAGATTGCCGATCGCTATGGGCTGACGCTTGCGGCTCCCAAAGCAGAGGCGCCGGTCGAGAAGGCGTCCATCGGCACGCTTTTCCGCGCGCCCTTCCTGCGCAATTCCATTGCGATCTGGGTCACGTCCTTCATGGGGCTGATCCTTGTCTACGGCCTGAATACATGGTTGCCCAAGCTGATGGTCTCGGCGGGCTACAGCCTGACGGGTGGCCTGTGGCTGCTGCTGCTGCTGAATGCCGGCGCCGTGTGCGGGCTGTTGCTGGCCGGGCAGGTAGGCGACCGGATTGGCCTGAAAACCGCGGCCTTCACATGGTTCATCTGTGGCGCGGTGCTTCTGGCACTGCTGTCGGTCAAGATGCCGGGTGTGCTGCTTTATCCGGTTGTCTTTGTTACCGGCTGTTTCGTGTTTTCGGCGCAGGTGCTGGTTTATGCCTTCACCGCCGCCAATCACCCGCCGGGCATCCGGGCCACGGCGATCGGTATGTCTGCAGGTGTAGGCCGGATCGGCGCGATCCTCGGACCGCTGGCGGGCGGGATGCTGGTTTCGATGGGGATCGGTTACCCGTGGGGCTTCTATGCTTTTGCGCTGGTGGGCTTCCTCGGGGCACTGGCTCTGGCCTCGACCCGCGTGATGGGCAGCGACATCGTCGCCAAAACGGAGCCTGTACCGGACGATGTGGCCTCGCATAAGGCCTGACCTTCCAAAGGCGCGCTACGGCGCGCCTTTTTCTATCGGCAGGGCGGGGCCTGTATAATGCGCCCGCGGCCGGATCAGGCTGCCCGTCTCGATCTGTTCCAGCGCGTGGGCGAGCCAGCCCAGTGACCGCGCAATCGCGAATAGCGCAAAAGGCGCATCACCGGGCAACGCGCAATGATCGGCAAGTGCTGCGAGCGCCACATCGATTGTGGGCTCCTGACCGGTTCGCTCGCGCACATGAGCGATCAGGCCGGTGATCGCGGGGCTGGGACGGAAACAGCCCAGAAGGGCGCGCGCACGCGGATCGCCTTGGGGATAGAGCTTGTGACCAAACCCGGGCAGCGGCTCGCCGGTGCTCATCCAGCGGTTCACGGCAGGGACGATCCCCAGATGCAGGGCATCTTCGAGCACGGCTTTCACCCGCAATGTCATATCCCCATGCAACGGGCCTGAAAGCGCGGCCAGCCCCGAGAGTGCCGCTGCCTCGAAGGAGGCCCCTGTCGAGGCGGTCACGCGGGCGGCAAAGGCGGAGCTGGTCAGCTCCTGATCGGCAAGCGAAACCAGCGTGCGCCGGATCAGGTCGGCCTTGTCGGCACAGTTCCATGCCTGAGCCAGCCGCAGGTGCAGGGGCGCGGGGCCCTGCGGAAGATCGGCGAAGTTTCCGGCCACCAGCCCGACGATCCGTGCCATGGTCCGGTGCCGCGCATCGCGCGAAAGACTGCCCGAGGGGATGGCATGGGCCGCCTCTGCCGCCAATGCCTGAAAAACCCGCGCACGACCGGCATTGCCCGGATATGAGGGTATTGCGGGGAATTCGGGCAGCCGGTCCATCGCCCAGAGGAGCCGCGCCGTCTCCTCCAGAGACGCCGACTCGGCCAATGTTCCGACATTGACCCCACGGTAATACAATCGGCCCTGCGCGGTGGTCGAGATCATCGTCGAGATGATAGGTTCGCCCCATGACATGGTACTTGTGGCGATACTTGCCCGCCCGCGCCCGCGGCTCCGACGGTTGAGAAGAGCCGAAATATCCTCGCCATTATAAAGGTTTCGCCCCGATGTCTCAGGGTCAGGGCGGACCGTGATCTGGCCGCGGCTGACATAGGCGTAAAGCGTCTGCCGCCGGACCCCCAGCGCGTTGCTGGCTTCCTCTTGTGTCATCCAGTTTTTCATATTGACGATATTAATCAATGTTGACCCATGCTTGGCAAGGGCGCAGTTTATCTGCAATGAACGGGCAGGAGGGGACGCCCGGTTCGGAGGATGGTCCGCAGGATGGGACGCAGGTATGAGGATGCCTGCTTCCCGTAGCTTTTACGCTACACCCTGCGGCCGGTTTGGAGAGCGGTCACATTGCGGGGCCGCACGGGAGGACATCAATGACGTATTCGAGCTCTACGGAGCACGTGGCCGTAGACGCCGCGCGCCCGACGCATACCCGTTACTACATGCTGGGGTTGATCCTGTTTCTGGCGACGACCGCCTATGCCGACCGCTCAATCCTGTCGATCGCGGGCTCGGGCATCAAGGCGGAGTTCGGTCTCAGCCCGATGCAACTGGGTTATGTGTTATCGGCCTTCAGCTGGGCCTATGTGATCGGTCAGATCCCGGGCGGGATGCTGCTGGATAAATTCGGCACCAAGATGATCTATGGCGTAGCACTGGTCCTGTGGTCCATCGCCACCTTCCTTGTGGGGTTGGTCGGCGAGGTGACCACCGAACTATCGGTTGCGCTGGGGCTCCTTTTCGTGCTGCGCTTCGCCTTGGGATTGATCGAGGCGCCGAGTTTTCCGGCGAATGCCCGTGTCGCGGTGATGTGGTTTCCGCGCGGGGAGCGGGGGCTTGCCACCTCGCTCTTTGCCTCGGCCTCCTATTTCGCGGTCGCGATCTATTCGCCGATCTCGGGCTGGCTGGTGCAGAGCTTCGGCTGGCCTGTGCCCTTCTTCACGCTGGGTGTGGTGGGTCTTCTGGCCGCGGTCGTGTGGTTCAAATTCATGAAGCCGCCGCGCGAGCATCGGGGCGTGAATGCCGCCGAGCTGGAGCTGATGGAAGCGGGCGGCGCGATGGTCGATATCGACAGCCAGCGCGAGCTGACCAACCGCCCCAAGGCCTCGGCCAAGATGTTCGGGCTGCTGCTGAGCAACCGCATGCTCTGGTGCGCCTATATCGGGCAATATTGCACCATCGCATTGAGCTATTTCTTCATCACATGGTTCCCGATCTATCTGGTGCAGGCGCGGGGCATGAACATCATGGAGGCGGGCTTTGCCACCATGCTTCCGGCCATCGCGGGCTTTATCGGCGGCATCACGGGCGGCTCGGTATCGGATGCGCTGATCCGCAATGGCTGGAGCGTGTCGCGGGGCCGCAAGACGCCCTATGTGCTGGGTATGCTGATCGGGTGTTCTATCGTTCTGGCGGCGTTCAGCAACTCCAACATCATGATCGTGGCGCTGATGGGGCTTGCCTTCTTCGGCAAGGGCATGGCCGCAGGCTCGGGCACATGGGCCGTGATCTCGGATACTGCGCCGCGTGAGGCTGTGGGTCTGGCCGGTGCGATCTTCAACTGCATCGGCAATGTGGGAGGCATTATCACCCCCATCGTCTTCGGTTACACCGTGCAGGTGACGGGCGGCTATACCGTGGGGCTCTATTTCGTGGCCGCGCATTGCCTTGTGGCAGCGATCCTCTTTGCCTTCGTGATGGGCCCGATCAAACGTGTCGAGAGCGGCGCGCAGGGCTGAGAGCATTTACAAAAGGGCCTGCGGGATGCTGCGGGCCCCTTCGTCCATGGAGATTATGATGACCAAACCTGTTGTGTTGAAAGCTGCCAAACTGCCACAGACCACCGGCGCCGAGCTGGAAGAGCTGTTCGATCTGCGCATTCTGCCGGAGAGTGATCCTGCGGCATGGCTTGCGCAAAACGGCAAGGGCGTGCGGGGGCTTGCGCTGCGTAAGACCATCGTAGATCAGGCGCTTCTCGATGCGCTGCCCGATCTGGAGGTCATCGCAAGCTATAGCGCGGGGCTCGACAATGTCGATGTGCCGGCCGTCAAGGCGCGTGGCATCAAACTCCTGAATACCTCGCATATTCTGGCCGAAGATGTGGCCAATGCCGCGCTCGGGCTGGCGCTGGCGGTCACCCGTGATCTGGTGCAGGCGGATGGCTTCGTGCGGACAGGAAAATGGCCCGAGCAGCCGCAATACAAACTCGGACGTTCGATCTCGCAAATGGATGTAGGAATTGTCGGGCTCGGCACGATCGGCAAGGCGCTAGCGCGCAGGCTGGAGGCCATGGGCGCACGGATCCATTACCAGGGCCCGAACCGCAAGCCTGTGGAGTATACCTATCACACAAGCGCGGTGTCGCTGGCCGAGGCCTGCGATCTGGTGATCCTGACCTGCCCGCTGACCGAGGCCACCCGCCATTCTTTCGGGGCCGCGGAGATCGCGGCGCTGGGGCCGCGCGGGTTCCTCGTCAATGTGGCGCGGGGGCCGGTGGTCGATGAGGCGGCCCTTCTGGAGGCCATGGCCCGCGACGGGCTGGCGGGGGCCGCACTTGATGTGTTCGAGCACGAGCCGCAGGTGCCGCAGGCCTTTATCGATGATCCGCGCCTGATCCTGACCCCGCATCTGGGCTCGGGCACCGAGGAGACCCGTCAGGCGATGGCCGATTATGTTGTCGATGCCCTGGCCGAACATTTCGGACAGAACAGTCCGCGGACCGCGCGCCCTCTGGCACAGGTCTGACCCCTTTCCCCGCCGCACTGGTCCATTTCGCGGCGGGGAAACCCGCAAGGTCCCCGCAGAGGCCCATTGACGCCGCCTCGATTTTCGGCAAGTCTGCACCCACGTCAGGGGAGTCCCGCCCAAGGGACTGAGAGGCTGATTGGAAGTAATTCCGGTGACGCGACCCTTTGAACCTGACCCAGTTGATGCTGGCGTAGGAAGACCGAAGGGCAATTCCGCATCCATGTCTCATGGGCGGTCCTTTCGGGCCGCTCCGGCCCATTTCCGGGTCAGCTGTGGCCTATTCCCTCGCAGTTTTTGGTTGGGTCTTTTCGTAAGAGGAGACCGACATGAAAGACATCATCCCGACCATCACCACAGGCGCGTTGATTGGTTCGCGCAAGGTGCATAAGGAAGGTAATATCCACGCGCTGCGCGTGCCCATGCGCGAGATCGAGATCTCGAATGAAGAGGCGCTCTGTGTCTATGACAGTTCGGGGCCCTATACCGATCCGGCCGCCCGGATCGACATCGCCAAAGGCCTGCCCGAGACCCGTGGCGGCTGGCTGCAGGCACGCGGCGAGATCGAGGAATACGAGGGCCGCGCCATTACCGATGCCGATAACGGTTTCGCCAAGGGCGACCGTCTGGTAGCGCCGTTCCCCGTGCAGCGCCCGCCGCTGCGGGCCGTGGGTGACCGCGCGGTGACGCAGCTGGCATATGCGCGCGCAGGGATCATCACTCCCGAGATGGAGTTTGTGGCGATCCGCGAGAACGAGGGCCGTATGGCCGCTTATACGCGCGACGGTGACCCGATGGGCGCGACCCTCCCCGATCTGGTGACGCCCGAATTCGTGCGGACCGAGATTGCCGAGGGCCGCGCGATTATCCCCGCCAATATTAACCACCGCGAGCTGGAACCGATGATCATCGGGCGTAACTTCAAGGTGAAGATCAACGCCAATATCGGCAATTCGGCGGTGACCTCCTCGATGGAGGAAGAGGTCGAGAAGATGGTCTGGGCGATCCGCTGGGGCGGGGACACGGTGATGGACCTCTCGACGGGCCGCAATATCCACAATATCCGCGACTGGATCATCCGCAACTCTCCGGTGCCGATCGGCACGGTGCCGCTCTATCAGGCGCTGGAAAAGGTGGGCGGCGTGGCCGAGGATCTCACTTGGGAGATCTTCCGCGACACGCTGATCGAGCAGGCCGAGCAGGGGGTGGACTACTTCACCATCCATGCGGGCGTGCGTCTGCATATGATCCCGATGACCGCCAAACGCGTTACCGGCATCGTCTCGCGCGGCGGCTCGATCATGGCGAAATGGTGTCTGCACCATCACCGCGAGAGCTTCCTCTACGAGCATTTCGACGAGATCTGCGATATCTGCCGCCGCTATGATGTGAGTTTCTCGCTGGGGGACGGCCTGCGCCCAGGCTCGATTGCCGATGCCAATGACGAGGCGCAATTCGCCGAGCTGCGCACGCTGGGGGAACTCACCAAGATCGCATGGGCCAAGGACTGTCAGGTGATGATCGAGGGGCCGGGCCATGTGGCCATGCACAAGATCAAGGCAAATATGGACGAGCAGCTCAAGCACTGCCACGAGGCGCCTTTCTACACGCTCGGACCGCTGACTACCGATATCGCGCCGGGATATGACCATATCACCTCGGCGATTGGTGCGGCGATGATCGGTTGGTTCGGCACCGCGATGCTGTGCTATGTGACGCCGAAAGAGCATCTGGGCCTGCCCGACCGTGACGATGTGAAAACGGGCGTGATCACCTATAAGCTGGCCGCTCATGCGGCGGACCTTGCCAAGGGCCATCCGGGTGCGCAGCGGCGCGATGACGCGATCAGCCGTGCGCGCTTCGAGTTCCGCTGGGAGGACCAGTTCAATATCGGGCTCGATCCCGATACCGCGCGGTCCATGCATGACGAGACCATGCCGGCCGAGGCCCATAAGGTCGCGCATTTCTGCTCGATGTGCGGGCCGAAATTCTGTTCGATGAAGATCAGCCATGACATCCGCGCCGAGGCGCAGCGGCAGGAGGGCATGGACAAAATGGCCGAGAAATTCCGCGAGGGCGGGGCGCTCTATATCCCCGAGCCAAGCGAGGCCTGATCAACCCAAAGCTGCGGACGTGGAAATTATTTTGCGTCCGTGGCGCCCTGTTTGTAATATTGCTCTCGTTTTTATGACCGATGCGTAGGTTTTCTGTGCATCATCTCACCTTTGCCCGTCTTGCGAAGGGTTACGTTAGGCGCTAACGCTGCACGGACCCGAAGGGTATTAAGTGAAAAAGGGCGGCCTGTAAGGGCAGTGCGCGCCCGGACGAGACGCAGGAGACGTAAAATGGACTGGACGAAAGTGCTCGCACGCCGCGCGGGCCGGATGAAAGCCTCGGAGATCCGGGAGCTGCTGAAACTTCTCGACCAGCCCGATATCATTTCCTTCGCGGGCGGCATTCCCGACCCGACCCTGTTCCCGAGCACGGCCTATTCCGACGCCTTTGCCGCGACGATGGCCGATAATAACGGCCATGCGGCGCTGCAATATTCGGTCTCCGAAGGTTACCGTCCGCTACGCGAATGGCTGGTGGGCGAGATGGAAAAGATCGGCGTGCCTTGCGCGGTCGATAATATCATGATCACCTCCGGCTCGCAGCAGGCGCTCGACTATCTTGGCAAGCTGATGCTGACCGAGAACGATACTGCCGCCGTGATGCGCCCGACCTATCTGGGTGCTCTGGGTGCGTTCAATGCCTATGAGCCGCGCTACATCCCGCTCGATCCGATGTCGAATATCGACCCCGAGACGCTGAAAGCCGAGGCCAAAGCCGCCGGCGGCGAGGTGAAGTTCGCCTATCTCTCGGCCGATTTCGCCAACCCCACTGGCGAGACCATCCCGCGCGAGGGCCGCGAGCGTGTGCTCGATCAGGCCGAGGCGCTCGATTGCGCGATCATCGAGGATGGCGCTTATCAGAACCTGCGCTTCGATGGCGAGGCGATCCCTCCGATTCTCGCACTCGATATCGAGCGTAAAGGCGGCATCGAGAATACCCGTACGATCTATTGCGGTTCCTTCTCGAAGACCCTGGCACCGGGCCTGCGGGTGGGCTGGGTCGTGGCGGCCAAGCCCGTGATCGACCGGTTGGTGCTGATGAAACAGGCCGCCGATCTGCATTCGCCGACCCTCAACCAGATCGTGACCAACCATGTTGCCCGCGCGATCTTCCACGAGCATGTGGCCAAGATCAAAGCAGTCTATGCCTCCCGCCGCGACCGGATGATTGCCGCGCTCGAGCGCGAGATGCCGGCTTCGGTCAGCTTCACCCGCCCCGAGGGCGGTATGTTCATCTGGCTGACATTCGACCCCAAGCTGAACGGCGCCGAGCTTCTGGCGAAAGCCGTGCGCGACGAGAAGGTGGCCTTTGTTCCGGGCGGGGCGTTCCATGCCGATGGTTCAGGCCAGAACACGCTGCGGCTGAGCTATTCCTGTGCCAGCGACGAACAGATCGACGAGGGCATCGCGCGGATCGGCCGCATCCTGCGCTAACCGCCCGCACGTCATCCCGCCCCCGCTTTCCAGAAAGCGGGGGCTTTTTGATGGGCGTCATGCGTGCTGAAACCGGTCTTGCGATCCGGCCAGAGGACGCTAGATTGCCGTCGCGACAGTCCGGCGGCATGTCGACCGCGCAACCAGCAGGCCCCGCATGAGCTATTCCATCCCGCGTTCAACGCTCGAGCAATGGAGCGTTCTCCAAACCGTTGTGAAATGCGGGAATTTTGCCGATGCCGCGCATATCCTGTCACGCAGCCAGTCTTCGGTCAGCTATGCCATCTCGAAGCTGCAGGACAATCTGGGCGTGACAATCATGGAGGTGCAGGGCAGGCGGGCCGTGCTGACACAGACCGGCAAGGTGCTGCTGGCCGAGATCCTGCCGGTGCTGGAGGATATGCGCCGGATCGAGGCCCGCGCGGCCGAGATCGCGGGCAAAGCGGAGCGTGATCTGCGCATCGTTGTCGATAGCCTTTTCCCAAAGCCGCTCCTGATGCAGGCCATCTCGCAGGTGATCGCGCGCTATCCCGAAACGCGGATCGATCTGCGCGAGGTCGAGCGGACCTATGCCTCGGCGCTCGAGGATCAGAGGTTCGATCTGGCGATCTGTCTGCCCGATCCGCGCCGCATGGAAGGGCGCCCGCTCTACGAGGTGCTGATGGCACCCGTGGCCCGGCCAGACCATCCTCTGGCGCAGGCTAAAGGTGCCCTGCGCCACAACGATCTTGTGCGCTATTTGCGGGTGATCGTGCGTGAACGCGATAACGAACGCCCCGAGCCTCCAGTGACCGAAGGCCGGATCTGGTATGTCTCGGGGGTGGAAAGTGCGATCGAGGCGGTGCGGCAGGGGGTCTGTTTCGGCTGGTTGCCGCTGCACAAGGTGCAAGAGGAACTGGCGGCCAAGCGCCTGATCGCGCTCGAAACAGAGGTCGATCACCGCCGCTATGTGCGGCTCGATCTGATGCTGGGCAATGTCGACCACCCGCCCGTCGAGGCCAAGGCGCTGAGTGATCTGCTCTATGAAGGTGTCAAGGCGCTGACAGATTGATCGGATTATCCGAATTGTTTCATCGGATAACAAATCTGGACCGGATGCACAAAGCTGTTAACTAGCGCCATTGTTACACAGCGTGATCTTTCGCGGATTTGCACGATGGCATTTTGTCACAGCTTTCATCGGGGCTGGTGGGAAGACGGGAAGGGCGCGCGGGTTCCGACCTCCTCCTAAGGGAAACCTGATCAATGACTGACTCGAACACCTCCGTATCGGCTTGGGCCAAGGCCCTACTGATCGTTCTCGGGGTTGCATTCGCCGTCGCGGGCCTTGGCCTTGCCATCGGTGGCGGCATGCTGATCTCGCGCGGCGGCAGCTGGTACTATCTCCTCATGGGTCTGGCCGTCCTCGTTACCGGTATCGAACTGGCGCGTGGCGGCTCGAAAGGCGCACTGGTCTATACCATCGCCTTCGCCCTGACCATCCTCTGGGCTTTCTGGGAAGCCGGCGTTGATTTCTGGGCGCTGCATGCGCGTATCTTCACCTTCCTCTGCGCCTTCTTCGTGCTGATGCTGGTGCAACCGCTGGCGCTGAAACGCGCGGGCCGCAAACCGCTGACCGCGCCCAATCTGGGTGTGGCCGTGGTCGCGCTGATCGCGATCATCGGTCTGGTCTGGGGCATGTTCCAGCCGCATGGCATCCATAATTCGGTGGCCGCGACCGGTCAGGTGCCGGTGACAGATGCTACCCGTCAGCTCGACTGGTCCAGCTATGGTTCGGATGGCAACGAGGACCGCTTCGCGTCACTCGACCAGATCAACCGCGACAACGTGAAAGACCTGCAGGTTGCGTGGACCTTCCGTACCGGTGAAATCCCCAATAGCCCCAATGGTGGTGGTCTGGAAGACCAGAACACGCCCTTGCAGATCGGGGACCAGATCTATCTGTGCACCGCCTCCAATACCGTGATTTCGGTCAATGTCGATACGGGTGAGGAAAACTGGCGCCACGAATTCCCGACCGATACCCGCACCTGGGTGCGCTGCCGTGGCCTGGGCTATTTCGACGCCACCGCGCCGATCCAGCAGCCGACCGCACCGAACGCGACGCAGATTCTGCCGGCCGTTCTGCCGGAGGGGGCCACCAACTGCCAGCGCCGCATCGTGATGAACACGATCGACGCGGTTCTGGTGGCGCTTGATGCCGATACGGGCGCGCTCTGCGAGGGCTTCGGCACCGAGGGTAAGGTCGATCTGAAGCAGGGTCTGGGCGCGGCACAGGGCCCGCTCTACTCGCTGACCTCGCCGCCGGTGATCGCGGGCACGACCATCGTGGTCGGGGGCCGTGTGGCCGATAACGTCGCCATCGACATGCCGGGCGGTGTGATGCGTGGCTTCGACGTCATGACGGGTGCGATGCGTTGGGCCTTTGACCCGGGTGCCAAGGGACAGACCATCGAAGGGCCGATGACGGATGAAACCGCCTTCACCCGTTCGACCCCCAACGTCTGGGCGCCGATGACCTATGATGCGTCCTCGAACACCGTCTTTATGCCGGTGGGCAATGCCGCAATCGACCTCTGGGGTGTGGAACGCACGCCGGAAGACGAGAAATACGGCGCCTCCATGCTGGCGCTCGATGCGACCACCGGTGCCGAGAAATGGGTCTATCAGACCGTCCATCACGACCTGTGGGATTTCGACGTGCCGATGCAGCCGACGCTGATCGACTTCAAGGGCACGCCCGCGCTGACCTTCGGGACCAAAGCGGGCCAGATCTGGGTGCTTGACCGTGCAACCGGCAAGCCGCTGACCGATGTCACCACCAAAACCGTGAAGGGCGCAGGCATCCCCGACGAGCCCTATGCGCTGGAACAGCCAGTGTCTTCGGGCATGCCGCAGATCGGGGCGCAGACCCTGACCGAGGCCGATATGTGGGGCGCTACCCCCTTCGACCAGCTGATGTGCCGCTATATCTTTAAGGGCTATCGCTACGAGGGTCTCTTTACCGCGCCGGGCACCGATTATTCGCTGTCTTTCCCGGGATCGCTGGGTGGCATGAACTGGGGCGGCGTCTCCTATGATCCGACCGCAGACACTATGTATATCAACGACATGCGTCTGGGTCTCTGGGTCCATATGGAGCCGCAGGAACGTCAGGCGGCGGCGTCGAACGGCTCGGAAGCCGTGAATGCGGGCATGGGTGCCGTGCCGCTCAAGGGCACTCCCTATTCGGTGATGAAGAACCGCTTCCTCTCGCCTCTGGGGATTCCGTGTCAGGAGCCGCCCTTCGGTTCGCTCACCTCGGTCGATATGAAGACCCAGAAAGTGAACTGGGAAGTGCCGCTGGGCACCGTCAAGGACACCGTGCTCTTCGGGATGAAGATGGGCATGCCCATGCCCATCGGCATGCCGACCATCGGTGGCTCACTGACGACCCAAGGCGGCCTCGTGTTCTTTGCCGCCACGCAGGATTACTATCTGCGCGCATTTGACAGCGCGACGGGTAAGGAAATCTGGAAAGCCCGTATGCCCGTTGGCAGCCAGGGAACCCCGATCTCCTATGTCTCGCCCGAGACCGGCAAGCAATATATCCTCATCTCGGCCGGTGGCGCACGCCAGTCGCCTGACCGCGGGGATTATGTGATCGCCTACGCGCTGCCCGATCAGAAGTGATCCGACAGCATCCACAAACAAGCGGCGCGGGGGCAACCTCGCGCCGTTTTTATTGCCCATGTCACGCGGCGCTTTATCTTCGCGCCATCCGGCGCTAAACGGGAGCAAACATAAGGGAGAGGTCCATGGCCGACGATCTGATCAACAGCTTCATGAATGTGCCGGATGACAATGGCCGGTTCGGAATTTTCGGCGGGCGCTTCGTGTCCGAGACGCTGATGCCGCTGATCCTCGATCTCGAGGCCGAATACGAGCGTGCCAAGGTGGACCCGACCTTCTGGGCCGAGATGGACGATCTGTGGAAGAATTACGTTGGCCGCCCGTCGCCTCTCTATTTCGCGCCCCGCATGACCGAAGAGCTGGGCGGCGCGAAGATCTACCTCAAACGCGACGAGCTGAACCATACCGGCGCGCATAAGATCAACAACGTGCTGGGCCAGATCCTTCTGGCGCGCCGCATGGGCAAGACCCGTATTATTGCGGAAACGGGTGCCGGTCAGCATGGTGTGGCAACGGCCACGGTCTGCGCCAAATTCGGCCTGAAATGCGTCGTTTACATGGGCGCGACCGATGTCGAGCGTCAGGCACCCAACGTCTTCCGTATGCGTCTTCTGGGGGCCGAAGTGGTCCCCGTCACCTCGGGCCGCGGCACGCTGAAAGACGCGATGAACGATGCACTGCGCGACTGGGTGACCAATGTGCGCGACACGTTCTATTGCATTGGCACCGTCGCTGGCCCGCATCCCTATCCCGCGATGGTACGCGATTTCCAGTCCATCATCGGTAAGGAAGTGCGTTGGCAACTGCCCGAGCAGGAGGGCGAGGGCCGTCTGCCCGATACCGTGATCGCGGCCATTGGCGGTGGCTCGAACGCGATGGGCCTGTTCTACCCCTTCCTTGATGACGCATCGGTCAATATCATCGGCGTCGAGGCCGGTGGCCATGGCGTTGACGAGAAGATGGAGCATTGCGCCTCGCTCACCGGCGGACGTCCGGGCGTGCTGCATGGCAACCGCACCTATCTTTTGCAGGATGATGATGGCCAGATCCTCGAGGGCCATTCGATCTCGGCAGGGCTGGACTATCCGGGCATCGGTCCGGAACATGCCTGGCTGCATGATATCGGCCGCGCGAAATATGTCTCGATCACCGACAAGGAGGCGCTCGAGGCGTTCCAGTTCTCCTGCCGGACCGAAGGGATCATCCCCGCACTTGAGCCCAGCCACGCTTTGGGTCATGTGATCAAGCTCGCACCGACCCTGCCCAAGGACCATATCATCGTGATGAATATGTGCGGGCGTGGCGATAAGGACATCTTCGCCGTGGCGAAACATCTGGGCTTCGATATCCAGACCGACCGCTGATCAAGACGGGGCCCGCGTGGCCCCGTCGCTTTATGTAAAGCGCGGAGGAGATAGCGATGCATCCACGATTTTCTTCTGCTATCGAGGAACTGCATCCGTCTTTTGAACGACTGATGGCGATGCAGCCCCTGCGGGGTGTCGCCCCGTCTCATCAGGGTACGCCGCGCAGTGGTGTTTACCTATTCAGCGAAGCCGATCGTCCGCTATATGTTGGGCGCTCGAACCGTATATCGTATCGATATCGTCTTCATTGCGGGCCAGCTGCACGCCATAACCAAGCTTCTTTTGCATGGAAATTGATGGCTGAATCGGTCGGGCACAAAGCCAGCTACCGCAAAGGCGAAGGTCGTGCGGATCTGATCTTGCGGCCCGATTATGCAGAGGCCTTCAGCGCGGCGAAGGCCCGTATACGGGCAATGGACTTCCGCTTTGTCGAAGAAACGGACCAGACGCGTCAGGCGCTTCTCGAGGCTTATGCCTGTATCGCGCTTGACACTCCCTATAATGATTTCGGCACCTATTAAATGGCTGAGCCGATCAAGATTTCTTCTTTTTCTTCAGCGCCTTTTCGGGATCGGCTGCTGTGACTTTGGACAGCATCTCGGGGTCGAGTGCGGTCAGCTTGCGCAGCCAGGCGTTCATCTGTGCAGCAACCCCGGCAAGTTCCGGCAGGCGCATATCCTCGCCTGAAGCGGCAGTCAGTGCTTCGGCCAGCGGCTCGAAGGTCTTGCGCTGGCGCTCGATCATCATCTTGCGCAGAAGCGCCCAAGGATCAGCATCGGCCACATAGAAATCCCTGCGCGAACCGGGGCTACGGGCCTGCTGAACCAGCCCGATCTCGCGCAGCTCCTTCAGCGCGGTCGAGACATTGGAGCGCGAGATCCCGAGCATGGTCACCAGATCCTCCGCCGAAGGGTTCTGCGCCGCGCGCCAGATTGCGCCCAGACAGAGCGCCGCAGGACGGCTGAGCCCCAACTGGGCGGCATTCTCGGACAGGATACGCGCCAGCGGCGGCAAGGTTGTCATTTCGGGGATCCGTTCATTCCAGATAGCTACGCAGCCCTGCCAGAACCGCCTGTTCGGCGGCTCCTTCGGTGGCGGCGACACCCTGTAGCGACAATGCATGACTCAGCGCGGTTGCGAAAGGCCCGAAGGCCAGAACCTGCTGCCCGAGCCACCATGGTTTGGTATCGCACAGCTCGGCGCCGATCAGCGCGCCCAGCAGGCTTTGCGCCTTGGGCATGGGCTGCGCCAGCTCGCGCATCAGTCGCTCGGGGCGGGCACGGGTCTCGGAGAGTGCGGTCTCGAACGCGGCATCGGGGGGCAGGGGGTGGCCCCCGCCAAGCGCCGCGAAAAGCCGTCCCGTCGCGGTGCGGGTGATCGAAACCACCTCTTCCGCCGAGATCTGCGCCCAGAGCGTGGTCTCTCCGGTGATGGCGACAACCCCGTCGAATTGCGGACGCGCTTTCAGAAGGCCAGCAATCAGCGCGACCTCGCGCGGCGTGACCTCGCAGGCGGGATGGTCCTGCACCAGCTTGGGGAGGAGCCGCAACTGATGGGCCGGTCCCTCGGGCCGCGCGGGTTTGCACGGGATGCGCAGCACCGCCCCCTCCGCGCCCGCAAGCGCCGCCCGCTCGGCCCCGAGCCGGTCCATTTCCTGCGCGATCACCGTTTGCGCATCGGCACCGTCGAGCGCCCTGATCCGCGGTGTCTGGGCCTGATCGTCCCAAAGATGTAGTCGGGCGCCATCCAATGCGCCCGCCAGCCATGCCGTCATACCGTCCTCCTTGATCCTGCCCTAGAAAACATGGGCAGGACGCGGGGGCAAGGCCTTACTCCGCCACGAGGCAATCGCTCAGCTTATCCGCCAGATCCGACATCAGGGTGGCATAGAGATCCGGACCGTAATTGAGCGAGCTGCCCGACGGGTCGAGCGCACCACCAAGCTTCACATCCGTGCCATCAAGCAGGATCTGGATCTGCTTGGGGTCATGCTGCGCTTCGGGGAAGGCGCAGGTGATATGACCTGCGGCAAAGGCGTCGTGCAACTCCTGCAGATGCGCGGCCCCCGAGGTTGCGGCATCACCCGCATTGACGCTGCCCGCGATTTCGAGCCCGTAATGCTGGGCCAGATAGCCATAAGCGGCATGAAAAACGACAAAGGGTTTGTCTTTGGCGGGCGCAAGCTGGTTGGCCAGATCCGCATCAAGCTCTTTGAGCCTTGCGATCGCCGCCTTGGCATTGGCGGCATAGGTCTGGGCGTTTTCGGGGTCCTGTTCAGACAGGTCCTTGGCGATGATATCCAGCCAGATCTCGGCATTATCGGGGTTCAGCCACGCATGGGGATCGAGGCCGGAATGATGGTGATGCTCTTCCCCGTGTTCGTCCGCATGCTCATGCTCTGCATGGGCCGCATCATGGTCGTGGTCATGGTCTTCGTGATCGTGCGCCTCGTCGCCATGCTCCGCGTCGTGATCATGCGCGTCCTCATCCGGCACCAGTTCCGGGGTTGCGAATTGCTGCTGGATCGTGCCGTCGGCATGTAGGAGCGAAATTGCGGTCGCGCTGCCCAGAGTGTCGATGGCGCGGTCCAGCCACGGGGTCAGCTCCGGCCCGATCCAGAACACCAGATCGGCATTCTGCAGGCTGCGGGCCTGACTCGGGCGCAGCTGGAAGCTATGCGGATCGGCGCCCTTGTCGAGCAGCACATCCGGCGCGCCCAGATCTCCCATGACCTGCGCCACAAGCGATTGGACGACCGGTGTGCCGGTCACGACGGCAGGGACATCGGCCTGCGCCAATGCGGGCAGGACCGTCACGGCACCAAGGGTCGCGGCCAAGCGAAGCGTCATACGGGTCATGGGTGGTTCCTTCCGGACAAACTTGTTTTCACGGGCCGTGTTGTTTATGTAATAGCCTAACAAGTCAAGCAGGAATGTGATGCTATAACATGCCCCATCCGCACAACGAGACCGCCAATGCTTTCGAGGCCCATGACCACCACCATTGCGCCGGCCATGCGATGTCGCGCGCCGAGGCGCTGGTCAGCGAGCAGAAGCTGCGCCTGACCCCCGTGCGGCGGCGGGTTCTGGAGATCCTGCTCGAGGAACATCGCGCAATGGGCGCCTATGAGGTGCTCGAGCGTCTGGCGGATGAGGGCTATGGCAAACAGCCGCCCGTGGCCTATCGGGCGCTCGATTTCCTATGTGACAGCGGGTTGGTGCACCGGATACGCAGGCTCAATGCCTTCATCGCCTGCCTGCATGCGGGCGAGGAGCATGCGCCGGTGTTCCTGATCTGCGAGAGCTGCGATGCCGTAGCCGAGGCTCCGGGCATGGCGGTGCGTGCGGAGCTGGACAGGGCGGCGGCGGGGATCGGCTTCAAGGTCGAGCGCGCCTCTCTCGAGGCGGTGGGGCTGTGCCCGCGCTGTGCCCAGAAAGCGCCCGACGATGCGGCCTGACAGTCTGATCCGCGCCGAGAATGTGGGCGTGCGGCACGGGGATGAGTTTGTCCTGCAAGCGGTTGATTTCACAATTCAACGCGGCGAGATCGTCACGGTGGTCGGGCCGAACGGCTCGGGAAAATCCACATTGGTGAAAGCGCTGATCGGGCTGGCACCGCTGGCCACAGGGCAGGTGGTAAAGGCCGCGGATCTGGTGATCGGCTATGTGCCGCAGAAGCTGCATATCGATGCGACCCTGCCGCTGACTGTGCGCCGTTTCCTGTCGTTGCCCAAACGGATCAGCAACGCGCGCGCGCAGGCCGCTCTGGCCCGCGTGGGTGTCGAGGATATCGGCAAGCGCCCGCTTTCGGGGCTCTCGGGCGGGCAGCTGCAGCGCGTTCTTCTGGCGCGGGCGCTTCTGGCCAAGCCCGATGTGCTGATCCTTGACGAGCCGACCCAGGGGCTCGACCAGCCGGGGACCGCGGCCTTCTACAGGCTGATCGAGGAGGTGCGCCGAGAGACCGGCTGTGCCGTATTGCTCGTCAGCCATGATCTGCATGTGGTGATGTCCGCCTCTGATCGGGTGATCTGCCTGAACGGGCATATCTGCTGTCAGGGCACACCCGCGATTGTCTCCGAGGCGCCCGAATACCGCGCATTGTTCGGATTGGGCACCGGCGGGGCCTTCGCGCTCTACCAGCACCATCACGATCACGACCATGATGCGGATGGGCATTGCATGGCCCATCCCGCGCATGACCACCTGACAGAGAGCAGCACATAAGATGATGGCGATTTTTGATGATTTCCTGCTGCGCTCGGTGCTGGCAGGGGTGGGGCTCTGTCTTGCCACAGGCCCTCTGGGCGCATTCGTCGTCTGGCGGCGTATGGCCTATTTCGGCGATGCGACATCGCATGCGGCGATCCTTGGTGTGGCGATCAGTCTGGGTTTCGGTATTTCGGTCTATGCCGGCACTTTGGGCATGGCGCTCTTGATGGCGCTGACCGTGGCGCGGCTCTCGGGGCGTGGCTATGCCGCCGATACCATTCTGGGCGTGCTGGCCCACGCGGCACTGGCCATAGGTCTGGTGGCGGCGTCCTTTATCAGCGGGCTGCGCGTCGATCTGTCGGCATGGCTCTTTGGCGATATCCTCGCCGTCTCGCGCATGGATCTGGCGGTCATCTGGGGCGGCAGCCTCGTGGTGCTGGGGCTTCTGGTCTGGCGCTGGCAGAACCTGCTGACCGCCACTGTCAGCGAGGCTCTGGCCAAATCCACCGGTATCGATGCCCGTAAGGAACAACTGGTCCTGACGGTCGCGCTGGCGCTGACGGTGGCAGTGGCGATCAAGATTGTAGGGGCACTCCTGATTGCTGCGCTCCTGATCATTCCGGCCGCCGCCGGGCGGCGGATTTCGCGCAGTCCCGAGTCGATGGCGCTCTTCGCGACCGGCATCGGCATGGCTTCTGTCGGGGGCGGTATCTGGGGCTCGATGACTTGGGACACCCCTGCGGGGCCCTCGATCGTAGTCAGCGGGGCGCTGTTTTTCGTGGTGATTCTGCTCTTCGGACGCCGCGACTGAGTCGTTTTTCGCGCCGAGTCGGGTAAATGCCAGACATTTGCAGCCTGTCGGAGCTCGGCGTGATCGCATGAACGTCACCGTGAGAGATCGGGTTCCCTGATTCTCGTGAAAAACTTCAGTTTTTCGAGCCTAAACAACATACTGCGCGCCTTATACCCAATGTGGTAAGGCTGGTGTGGCCGAAAACCTTAAAAAACCGTGCTAAAGTGCAACACATATCACAGTCGCGCGTGGAGGGCTTGAGATTCCCCCTTTGCAATTTCGTGAGCCTGTGCAATCGTCGCCAACGATGCTGCATTTTTGGCGGCTCTCTACGGTAATGACGGAGATTACTATGAAAAAAATCGCTACCCTCGCACTCGTCGCCGGTCTCTCGGCTTCCACCGCTTTTGCAGGCGGCTACACCGCACCGGTCGTTGAGCCGGAGCCGGTTGTTGTTGAAAAAGGTTCGTCGTCCAACGCCGCGATCCTGATCCCGGTTCTGCTGCTGGTCGGTATCGCAGTTGCTGCGGCTGACTAATCAGTTCGACTGATTTCATGGAAAACGCCGGAAAGCTCAGCTTTCCGGCGTTTTTCATTTTGGCGCAGTGTTCTAGGGGCCATCCTTTGCTTTCGCGATTGCAACCGGGATTGCTGCGGACTTAACCTGAGGCTGTGAGGCGCATCATGGCCATGGGGCCTGAACGATGCCAAGGGGGAGGTTCGTTTTGGGTAAGGTGATTACGGTCGCGCAACAAAAAGGCGGGGCAGGCAAGACGACCGTTGCGGTCAATCTGGCGATCGGACTGGTGCGTGCTGGGTATCGTGTGGCCCTTCTGGATACCGATCCGCAAGGCTCGCTTGGTCGCTGGTTCATGACACGGCGCGAGGCGTTGGAGGACCCGCAGGTGGGGTTCGGAACCTCGTCCTCTTGGGGTGTCAGCTATGAATGCGAGAAGCTGAAACGCGAATATGACGTGGTGATCGTCGACACGCCGCCCAAGGTCGATAGCGACCTGCGTCCGGCGTTGCGCGAGGCGGACGAGATCCTCGTGCCGGTGGCGGGCAGCCATGTCGATCTCTGGGCTACAGAGGGTGTGCTTGATCTTGCACGCCGCTGCGGGAAAAGCCCCCGTATCCTGCTCAACCGCGTGAAAAGCAACACCCGGCTGGGGCTGGAGGTCGCACAGGCCGCCTCCGAACTGGAGGCGCAACTGATGGGCGCGACGCTGGCCAACCGTGTGGTCTATGCCGAGACCCTGGGGCAGGGGCTGTCGGTGGTGGAGGTCAAGCGTAGCCCTGCATGGGACGAAATTACGGCTCTGCTGGAAGAGCTCAGCATCGCTTCCTGAGGCGCCCGAGCAACCACCAGCCGGTTTTCAGCAGCGCGAAGCGGTCGCGCGCCCAGGCCCGCGCATAGCTGCGGCGGCTGATGGCGGAAGGGTCGGGGCTGCTGGTGGTGACATCCAGCCCGTAACCACGTGCGATCAGCCCCGCCCGCAGGCAGTGGTAGCGGTCGCTCACCACGATTACACGCGCCTGCGCGAGATCGGGATCGAGCGCCAGCGCGTTGCCGATATTGCTGATCGTATCGGTCGAGCGCGCCTCGAGCGTGATGCGCCCGCGCGGCACGCCATGGGCGCGCAGGATCTGCGCCATGACATCGGCCTCGCTCGGAGCATGGCGCCCGAGGCCGCCGCAGCAGATGATCCGGCGCGCGGGATCCTCCCGCCAGAGCGCCAGTCCGTGCAGCACCCGCCTGCGCAGCGCGGGAGAGGCCTGTCCGCCATCCCAGACCGCGGCACCGAGAATGAGAATAACCGTATCGCCCATAGGACGGATCTAGGCACACAGACGCAAAACGTCCAGCACCTAGAATGTGGACCAGAGCGCAAGTTTCAATCTTGGCTCCTGCCCATCAGCCAGCGGCGCCACCATGCCGATCTGCAACTGGGCGCGCCGGAAGTCTTTCACCAGAGACACGGCAAGGCTGCTCGAGAGATCGTCATTATCGGGCTTGTAAAGCAGGAGTTGCCCGAACCCCATCCAGTCCTGCCGTAGATGCCACCCGACCGTCAGATCAAGCTTGGAGAAGCTCTGCGAGTGCAGGTGGCTCGGGTCGGGGAGCGTCATCGGGTCGATCCCTTCGGCAGCGGGGTCATAGGTGACAGTCTCGGGCGCGCGCATATGGCGGAACTCGGCGGCCAGCCAGCCATTCTTGCGCCAGAGCGGATCGGTGAAGCCCATCCCCCAGTTGAGCCCGACCCCATACATCTGAACGCCCTCGCCATCGAGCTTTCGCTCGCCGATCCATGTGCCAAGAGACAGCTTCTGATGCCTCTCGGGCGGCAGGAGCGGGATCTGCCATCCCAGCCAGATCTCCTCGGATTTCTCGCCACGCCCGTACTCGAGCACGAGCGTATTGCGCGCGCTTAGCCCATATTCGGCATAAAGGCTGGTCCATTGTGCCTCCCGCCCTGCGAATTCATGTCCGAAGGACAGAAAAGCGGTGCCTTTCTCGCGCATCCACGGGCCCGCGCCCGCAGGTTTCGCGAGACAGAGTGTCGTCAGACAGAGCGCAATCGTGGCAAGAAACGCGGTGTGCATTGCGAGAACCTCCCGTTCGGGCTGTCCACCCCCGCAGTCAGGGTCGCACAGACACCCCCGTTCACCAAGATTTATCTCGTTAAGGTTGTGCCCCAAGGGACTTGTATCGTTTGTCCGGCCTCTTTCCGTCGCGAATCCCATCAGAAGAAGACATCGGAAATCTCTAAAACCTAAAGGATATTTGAAGGCGGCGGTTCACCACTCCTTAAGTACGTTGCGCGATAGTCTCCGTGAAAAAGAGGAGACCAGTATGGCCGCTATCGGATATTCTTCCACCCTGACCGCAACGCAGATCCGCTCTCTGTCGAGTGATACCCTGAAGACGTGGGACAGTTCGGTAGCCTCCAGCCTGACGAAATCGCAACTAAGCGCGTTCTCGGCGACCCAGCTCTCGGCGTTGAGCGAGGAGGTCGTGTCCAATCTCAGCACCCAGCAGCTCTCCTATATCTCCTCGACGGCCATGTCGGGTATGACGCTTGCCCAGATCTCGAGTCTCTCGGACGAGCAGATGACGGGTTTCACCCGCTCGCAATTCGCCGCCATGTCGAGCGACCAGATCGCCGGCATGACCACCGACCAGATCGAGGCCCTGACACCCACGCAGCTGGCGGGTGCCACCGCCAAGCAGCTCTCCGCGATGTCCGCAGAGGCCATCGCCTCGTTCTCGACCGAGGATATCGCGGCGCTGAATTACGCCTCGGTCAGCGGGATCAGCACTGATGCGATCGAGAGCCTGTCGACCGATCAGGTCGCCTCTTTCGGCGCGACCCAACTCCGTGCGATGAAACCCGCGCAGATCGCGGCCCTCAGTGCCGAGCAATGGGCCGCGATGGATCCGGCCCGGATGAGCGCGCTGACCGCATCACAGCTGCGCTCCGTCTCGACAGAAATCCTTGCAGGCTTCAGCACCGACCAGATCGCCAATATCTCCGCCAGCGCAATCACCGGCCTGAGCAGTGACCAGTTTTCCAATCTGACGACCGACCAGATCGGCGCGCTGACCGCAGGGCAGGTGGCCACCCTCAGCAGTACACAGATCGGCGCGCTTGGCGTCAACGCGACGTCGCTGTCGACCAACGCGCTGAAAGCAATCAAGACTACCTCCATCTCGGGGTTGAAAACGGATGCGGTCTCGGCGCTGACCGCCGAGCAGATGGGCAGCTTCAAATCCGCCCAGATCGCGGCCATGAGCACCACGCAGGTCGCGTCCTTCACCACCGATCAGGTGGCCTCGATGCCCACGAGCTTCATCAAGAGCCTGTCGAGCAAGCAGATCAGCGCTTTGCCGCAAGACAGCATCGCCGTGATGTCCACAAGTCAGGTCGCCTCCATTGCGAGCGGCTCGATTTCCGGCCTGAAGACCTCACAGATCGGGGTCATGAGCACGGAGCAGATCCAGTCGCTGACGATCACGCAGATCTCGAAGCTGAGCGCCTCTCAGGTTGCGGCCATCCCCTCCGAGACCCTGTCCGCGCTCTCCACGAGCGCCATCGCGTCGATCAAATCGACCTCGCTGACGAGCCTTTCCGAGGACCAGCTCCAGTCCCTGACCACCGACCAGATCCAGTCCCTGACCTCGAAGCAGATCGCAGCTCTGCACACGACGCAGATCTCGAGCCTCGCGACCGAGCAGATCGGCGCGCTCGGCAGTTCGCAGATCGCGGCGCTGGGGGCAAAGCAGGTGGCAGCACTCTCGACAGAGGCCGTCTCCGCTCTGAGCGCGGAACAGTTCTCCGGCGTCGCTCTGGGGGCGATCAGCGGCCTGACCAGCGCCCAGATGCAGGTCGTGAGCACGGATCAACTCGAATCACTTAGCAACTCGCAGTTAAAGAAACTGACGTCGGCGCAGGTCGCCAATATCTCGACGGACACCCTTGCAGCGCTGTCCACCGACAGCTTCGCCGCTCTGTCCAATGTCGCGATTGCGGGCCTCAGCACCGATCAGGTTGCGGCCCTCAGCACTGATCACATCTCCGCGTTGACCGCGGCGCAGACGGCGGCGATGAAATCGACCCAGATCGCCGCGCTCACCGGTGATCAGGTCGCGGCACTGGGCGAGACCCAGGTCGCGGCGTTGACCGGCACGCAGGTCGGGGCGCTTTCGGCGGAAATGATCGGCCAGCTGAGCGGAACCCAGATCGCGGCTTTGTCGGCAAAAGGAATTGCTGGGCTTAGCGTGGAGCAGATCGAGGCGCTGTCTACCGACCAGCTGGCGGCCTTTACCGAGACGCAGCTCTCGAAGCTGACTGCGACCCAGACCGCGGCTCTCTCGACAGAGGCAGTGCAATCCCTTGGCGCCGATGCGCTCTCGTCGATCAGCGCGGCCGGGATTTCGGGTCTGTCCACCGAAGCGATCGCGAGCCTTGATGAGACCCAGCTTGGCGCCCTGAGCACGACCCAGATCAAAGGGTTGAAAACCACCCAGATCGCGGCACTCAGCACCGCCCAGATCGCCGCGCTGTCGGAAGACCAGATCGGTGCCCTGACCTCTGGTCAGATCGCCGCGCTGGACGAGGATGTGGTGCAGGCGCTTTCGGCAGACCAGATTGCCGCGATCAGCGCCTCGGCGATCGCCGGTTTCACGGCGGACCAGATCGAGGGGCTGAACGAGACGCAGGTCAAGGCGCTGACCAGCAGTCAGCTTGCGGCCATCAGCGCCACGCAGGTCGCGGCCTTGAGCGGTGAGAGCCTCGCGGCGCTATCGCCTGAGACAATTTCGTCCATCAAGGCCGCATCGCTTGCGGGGATGTCCACCGATCAGCTGCAATCGCTGACCGGCGAGCAGGTCGAAGCGTTGACCACCAAGCAGGTCGCGGCACTGAAAGCCACCCATATCGCGGCCCTATCGGCCAGCCAGATCGAGGCGCTGACCGCCGACCAGATTGAGGCGCTTTCTGCCACCCAGATGGGTGCGTTTACCGCCGAAGGGTTGTCAGGCTTCAGCACCGACCAGATTGCGGCGATCGATTCCGCTGCCGTATCGGGGCTTACGGCGGATCAGGTCGAGGCTCTATCCATCGACCAGATTGCAGCCTTCAGCGACGATCAGGTCGCGGCTTTTACCGCAACCCAGGCGGGTGCGCTGACGGCAGGCATGATCGAGGCGATGTCGGATGATGCGATCGGCGGGTTGAGCGCCGCCGCGATCACCGCCCTTTCGACCGATGCGATCGAGGCCTTCGACAGTGCCAAGATGGATGCACTGACCACAACCCAGATCGGTGCCTTGACCGCCAAGCAGGTCGCTGCCCTGTCAAGCGCACAGGTTTCCGCGCTGTCGACGACGCAGATGGCCGCTTTTGGCGCGATTCAGGCATCGGGGCTAACGGAAGAAGTTGTGGGCTCGCTGAGCATCGAGCAGGTGGGCGCCTTGAGCGCGGCCGCAATAGGGGGGTTGGGAGAGGATCAGATTGCCGCGCTGGAGGATTCAAGCATTCTGGCCCTCACGACGACACAGATCTCTGGCCTGACAGCCGATCAGGTGAGCGCGATCAGCGACGGTGCTTTACAGCAGTTCTCTGCCGACCAGATCGAGGCGCTGAGTGCGAGCGCGATCTCAGGCATCAACACGGATGCGATTGCGCTGTTCAGCCAGAGCCAGATGGACAGTCTTAGCGCCACGCAGATTGCAGGGCTCAAATCGGCACAGCTGAATGCGATGCGTGACGACCAGATCAGCGGGCTGAGCACAACCCAAATTGCCGCGCTGACCTCGACGCAAATTGGCGGAATGGATGCCTCGGCGTTTGACCCGTTGACGGCGGACCAGATCGAAGCACTGAGTACCAGCGCGATCTCTGGGCTGACTGCCACGCAGATCTCGGGTCTTGAGGCGGACCAGATCGAGGGGTTGACCGAAACCCAGATTGCAGCAATGAGTGCCAGCCAGATCGGTGCCATCAGCTCCGAAGGTTTCGCGACATTCGATAGCGACAAGATCGCTGCGATCAGCAGCACGGCCTTCTCGGGTATTCCCGCAAGCACGATCTCGGCGCTGTCCTCCGACGAGATCGAGAACCTGACGACTGCACATATTTCGGCCATGAGCGCAAAACAGGTGGCTGCACTCACCGAGACGCAGATTCCGCAAATGTCGGACGAGCAGCTGGCGGCGTTCAGCTCGACCCAGCTTGATGATCTGTCCCTCTCGGCGCTCGCCGCAATCTCCACTGATCAGATCGGGGCGCTCAAGGCGACCGCAGTGGCCGGATTTACCACGACCCAGATCACGTCTTTGAGCACCGCGCAGTTTGATGCCTTCACGGCCGAGCAGCTTGCCAATCTCACGGCCACCCAGATGTCTGCACTGACATCAGACCAGCTTGGCACGCTGTCGAGTGAGGATATCGCATCGATTTCGGCAAGTGCTATCTCGGGATTGCCGACAAGCGTGATTGCTAGTTTCGATAACGAGCAGATCGGCGCCCTCACTTCGGCGCAGATCGGCGGGCTGAGTTTCTATCAGGTTGCGGGGCTCGGAACCGATCAGGTCGCGGCACTCGAGACAACCCAGATCTCGGCTCTGAACGCACTTCAGATCGCAGCACTCGGGACAGAGAAGACCGCTGCATTGAGCACCGCTCAGATTGCAGCCATCGATCCTTCGGCCATCGCCGGGCTGTCGACCAAGCAGATTGCCAATCTCACTTCGGAGCAGGCAGAAGCTCTGACACCGGAGCAGGTGGCCGAACTCAGCGCAGAACAGGTCGCGGCTTTCAAAAACACCGCCTTAGCGACATTCTCGACAGATGATGTCTCGTCGATCAGCACCGACGGGCTTGCGGGCCTTTCTGCAACCAATCTTGCAGCTTTATCCTATACGCAGCTGCAATCCTTCACAAATACGCAACTGGATGCGTTCAGCTCCAGTCAGATTGCCGATGTCGCTGCGGCCTATAAGGCTCTGGTTTAAGATGTAAGAAGCCTGTATTCGGGTCCTGAACGGGGCCGAATACAGGCCGCTTTCGAGGCCCCGGCCACCGCCACGGTATTTGCTGGTAACCGAAGTTATGTAATTTAACTCGAGAAATTTCAGGCATTGATCCATACGCCGTTTATGTGGCACATCACTTGACGACAAACGGATGAAGGCAAATGCCGATGATGCTGAAGCGGCTGCGCGGGGCGATGCCCTATATCGTTACAGCGGCCTTGTTCACTTTAGGTGCCTTCGCGCTTTACCGACTCCTGTCACATGTCAGCATGGCCGAGGTCGGACACCTGATCCGCGCCACACCCAAATCACATATCCTGCTGGCGCTTCTATGCACGGTCGGTGGCTATGCGGCGCTTGCGGGATATGACTGGTCGGCTTTACGGTTTATTGGCCGCAAGCTTCCGCTGCCTATCGTGTTGGCCGGAAGCTTTCTTGGCTATTCGATCGGTAATACAGTCGGCGCCGGTCCCGTGACGGGTGGTGCCGTGCGCTATCGCATCTATTCCGCCATGGGGCTCTCGGCCTTCGACATTGCGGGGATTTCGCTCTTCTGCTCACTCTCCTTCGGGATTGGTGCTACATTGCTCGGGCTCGGCGCCTTGGCATGGCACCCGCATGCACTCGGTGCGGTGATTGCCGTGCCGGCGCACTGGATCCGCTGGGGCGCTATCGCCTTCGTGCTGTTCTCGCTGGTCATTCTGACCATCATGGCATGGCGCAGATCCGGTGTGAATCTGCGGGGCATATCGCTTCAGATGCCCGGACCGGCACTGTCCCTCGGTCAGTTTTTCTTCACGGCTGCAGAGACAATCCTTTCGGCAGCCACACTCTATATCCTGCTGCCCGCGGACCAGATCGGCTTCGCCACTTTCCTTGCGGTCTTCTCGGCGGCAGTCATGGCGGGCGTGCTTTCCCATGTGCCGGGCGGAGTGGGGGTTTTCGAGACGGTCATCGTGGCAGCCCTGCCCCATGCCATCCCGCCACAGGAGATCGCGGCGGGCCTGCTTCTTTACCGCTTCATCTATTATATCCTTCCCTTCACGCTCGCCCTCGCGATGTTGGCGCTTGGCGAACTCCGCTTTGTCCGGCACAAGATCACAGGGCCGCTGGTGCCGCTTTTTCAGGTAGGTCGTGCGCTGACGCCGCTGGCAATCTCTGCCATGACCTTTGTGATTGGCGGGGTGTTGATGATCTTGCCTCTCCTGCCACCCGCCGCGCCAATGGTCGATGATTTGGCCAATATGCTGCCGCGGATCTTCCTCGAAGGTGGCGTATTGATTTCAAGCGCGATCGGCGCCTGTCTCGTGGTGCTGGCACATGGGCTACTCCGCCGCCTATCGGGCGCTTGGTGGATGACACAGGCGGCCTTGCTGGTGGCGCTGCTGGCCAGCCTGCCCCATCGCGGTCATTATGGTCCGTCGCTGGTGCTCGTGGCGGCCTGCGCCATCCTGCTGGCCACGCGGAGGGAGTTCCACCGCCGCACGCGGCTCACGCAGGATATTCTGGGGCCCCGCTGGTGCATCCTGATGTTCTGCCTTGCCCTTACACTCGTGATGACCCTGTTCCTTGCCCATGAAAGCGGCGCCGCCGGGGGCGACAGATGGTGGGACTGGGCGACCGTCCCAGAAGCCGCACGCGCCTTGCGTGCCGCTTTCATCAGTTTTCTCGTTATGGCGCTGCTGGTCGTTGGCTATGCCCTCAGACCTGGCCGCCTGCAGCATGGTTTACCTGGCCGTAGCGAACTCGCACGTGCTGCCGAGATCATCGACGGCCAAGCGGACCCCAAAGCCAATATCGCATTAAGTAATGATAAATACTTAATGTTTTCAGATAGCTTTAATAGTTTCTTAATGTATCGCATTCAGAGGGGGAGCTGGGTGGCGTTACACGAACCCGTGGGTCCTGAAGACGAGATATCGGGATTGCTTTGGGCCTTCCAGGACGCGGCCCATGCAGCAGGGGCGCAACCTCTTTTCTACGGGGTGCGTGAAAACTCCGCGCCGCGCTGGCCGGATATGGGGCTTGCGATGCACAGGCTGGGGGAAGAGGCCGTCCTGCCCCTTTCCCGCTTCGACCTAGAGGCGGAGCGTTATCATGGATTGCGTGAGGCTTATCACCGCGCCTGCGCCAGCGGCCTCTCGTTCGAGATCGTCAGCCCGCCCCATTCCCCCGAGCGCCTTGCCCGGTTGCGGGAGATTTCTGATGCCTGGGGCGCGTGCCGCGTCAGCCTCGGAAAGCGGTTCTCGGTTGGGTATTTCTCCTCGGATTACCTCAACAGGATGCCGCTTGCGCTTGTCTCGTCGGGCGGCAGGATCGTGGGCTTTGCCGTGTTCTGGACGACTTCGGCCAGATCGCGCGCCTCGGTCGATCTGATCCGCTATCTTCCCGAATACGATGGCGATTTCACGACCTTCCTGCTGACGGGCCTCTGTCTCCATTGCAAGGCCGAAGGATATCAGAGTGTCCTTCTCGGTACCGTGGCCCTGTCGGGGCTTGAGACGCCGCGCGGTGTGCGCCTGTCCAACCGGCTCGGCGCATTCATCGCCCGTCATGGCGTTTCATTCGAGGAAATGGCTCGCCTGCGCCAGCGTCTGGAGCAGTTCTCTCCTGATTGGGAGCCGCTTTTCCTTGCGCTCCCGCCCCGTGCCAATGCCAAAACGACCGCCACCGATCTTCTGGCTCTGATCAACGGGCCGCATCCGGAGTGAACGCCGGATAGAATAAGGGCCACCGGATCGCTCCGGTGACCCTCGTCGCGCGGTGGTCAGTCCTTGATCGAACCGATCTCGTCCTTGCGCTCGTGGATACCGGCCTTGACCTTGCGCCCCACGATGATCGGCATTGCGAAACCGATGAGCGCGATCACCCAAAGCGCGATCGAGAGAGGGCTGTCGATCAGGGTGAACCAGTTGCCATTGTCGATTTCCACGGCACGGCGCAGGTTATTTTCCATCGCATTTCCCAGAAGCGTGCCGAGGATGATCGGGACCAGCGGGATGTCGAGCTTGCGCAGGATCCAGCCTGCCACGCCGAAGCCGATCATTACCAGAAGGTCGAAACTGGAGCCGGAGATCCCGTAGATCCCCACGAAGGACACCATAGCCACAACCGGCATCAGGACCTTTGGCGGGATCAGCAGCAGACGGGTGAACAGGCCCACCATCGGGATATTCAGTGCAAGAAGCATGAAGTTCGCGATGAAGAGCGCAGCGATCAGGCCCCAGACGACATCGGGATTGTTGGCAAATAGTAGCGGACCCGGGGTGATGTTGAGCGACAGAAGCACGGCCAGAAGCACGGCGGTCGTCCCCGAGCCGGGCACACCCAGCGCCAGCATCGGCACCAGCGCACCACCGGCTGCGGCATTGTTGCCAGCCTCGGGCGCTGCCACACCGCGCGGATCGCCTTTACCGAACGTCTTGTTCTTATCCGACATCCGCTTTTCGAGCGAATAGGCAAGGAAGGAGCCCAGCGAGGCACCCGCCCCCGGCAGAACGCCCGCGAGGAAGCCCAGGAAGGTCGAGCGCAGCATGGTCGGGGTGGTTTCCTTGACCATCTTCATCGGCGGCAGGATGCGACCGATTTTCAGGGCTTTGCCTTTTGCATCCGAACCACCGTGACGCTCTTCGAGGAAGATGAACACTTCCGAAAGTGCGAAAAGACCCACGATTGCCACGAGAAAATCGAGCCCGTCATAGAGATGGACCTCGCCGAAGGTAAAGCGCGGCACACCCGTTTGGGTATCCACGCCGATCATGGCAAGGCCAAGGCCTAGGGCCGCGGCAAAAGCGGATTTCGCCTGATTGGTCGAGCTGACACCACCGAGCGTCATGAAGGCCAGCGCGAAGAGCGCGAAATATTCGGCAGGGCCGAACAGCAGCGCGATCTTCACCAGCTGCGGTGCCAGCACGATGAGGCCCCATGTTGCGAAGAAAGAGCCCACGAAGGAGGCGATGCCCGAAATCGAGAGTGCCTCGCCCGCCATGCCTTTCTTGGCCATCGGGTGTCCGTCGAGACAGGTCATCATCGCAGGCTCGTCGCCCGGGATATTCAGCAAGATGGACGAGATCCGCCCGCCATACATCGCCCCGTAATAGACCGAGGTCAGCAGGATCAGCGAGGGCGTGGCCCCGAGGCCCAGCGTGAAGGCCAGCGGGATCAGGATCGCCACGCCATTCGACGGGCCAAGACCGGGTAGCGCGCCCATGATCGTGCCGAGGAAGCAGCCCATCAGCGCAAGCGCGAGGTTCTGCCATGTGAGAGCGACTGCAAAACCGTCGCCGAGTTGGGAAAGAAGATCCATAGGTGGCTCCTCAGAAACCGAGCGGGCCGCGCGCGAGCGACAGGCCGAGCACAAGATGGAAGATCACATAGATACCGACCGAGGTTCCGATCCCCGTGAGCACGGCCCAGAGGATCGCATTGCCAAGACGCCAACTGAGATAGGCAGCTGCAAAAGCGGTGGCAAAGACGAAACCGATGACCGGCAGCAACTCGGCATAGAGCACCATGACAACGACAGCGGCGGCAATCTCGGCGATACGCGCGAAGTTCGGCCATGCCGGATCGGGATCGGGCTTGAACGCGATGACGGCGCTCGAGATGCCGAGGATCGCGGCAATGATCAGCGGGAAGGCCTTGGGGCCTACGACATCCGACAGGAAGCTTTCCTCGATCAGGGTTGCCGAATAGGCAAAGCCGATCGCCAGAAGCAGGCCGAAGATGCCGAAGATGCGGTCACTCATGACGATCTCCTTGCAAACAGACATGAATTGGGAGACGGGCGCCGCGTGGAAGCGGCGCCCGGGAGGACAGGGTCGGAAACGACCCTGGGAGGATTACTTGATGATCCCGATCTTGCGCGAGATCTCCTGGATCTCGGCGACGTTCTCTTTGACGAACGCGTCGAACTCCGCGCCTTGCAGATCGAGCGGTGCGATGCCGTTGGCTTCCATCGTGGTTTTCCACTCGTCGGAGGCATACATCTCACCGACTTTTTTCACCCAGCCGTTATAGGCCTCGTCCGACATGCCACCCGGTGCGTAGAACCCGCGCCAGTTGGCACCGATCGCATCCACGCCCTGCTCTTTCGCGGTGGGATAATCGGCAAATTCGCCTTCCAGACGCTCGGGAGCCAGCACGGCGATCACGCGGATATCGCCTGATTCGACGAAGCCCTTGGCCTCGGAAAGATCGCCGGTGAAGGCTTGGACCGATCCTGCCAGAAGCTGGGTCACAGCCTCGCCACCGCCATCGAAGGCGATATATTTGACCTTGCGGACATCCTCGATGCCATAGGCATCGGCCGCGATCAGCACCTTGAGGTGATCCCAGCCGCCCACAGCAGAACCACCGGCAACCGAAATGCTGCGCGGATCTTCTTTTATCATATCAAGAAGTTGCGGCAGGTCTTTGATGTCGCTATTTTTGGCCACAGCGATCACGCCGTAATCGGCACCGATCGAGCCGACCCAGCGGACCTGATCGACGGTATTGCCCGGATAGGCGCCCTGCGCCAGACGGGTCGCGGTGGCCGAAGAGGCTGCAGTGATCAGGTCATCCGAGGTCGCGCGTTTGTTGACGACTTCGGCAAAGGCCACACCACCGCCGCCACCGGCGAGGTTGACGACCTGCATGGTCTTGTTGATCAGGCCCAGATCCTGCAGGGTCTTGCCGACCTGACGGCAGGTGAAGTCCCAGCCGCCGCCCGGATTTGCGGGGGCGATGCATTCGGGGGCTTCGGGTTGGAAGTCCTGTGCGCCAGCGGCGAAAGTCGATGCACCGAGCACGGCGGCAGCAAGGGTCAGGCGGGTTGCCTTAAACATATGATTTCCTCCAGATTCCTATGCGGGCAGGCCCTCCAGCCCGGTCATCCGCATTCCCCGTGAGTCTGCGCTTTGCAGACCCCTCCTCTCGGGGGTAGAAGGAGACTAGCAATCGAACCTGTCACGAACCTGTCATTGCGTGGGGCCTACGACAGGAAATGACAGCCACGAATAAAAAGGTTTAGCGGAAACATGCGCGTGTTGATGGTCGAAGACACCGAAGATCTGGCGGAAACCGTCGTCACGCGCTTTGCCAAATCCGGTATTGCCTGTGATCATGCGCCGACATTGGGCGATGCGCAGGATTTCCTGCGTGTGCAGCGCTATGATGCAATGGTGCTTGACCTCAACCTGCCCGACGGGTCCGGTCAGTCGTTGCTGCGCAGCCTGCGTGGGCGCGGCGACCGCCTGCCCGTTCTGGTGTTGACCGCGCTTTATTCGGTGGATGACCGGGTGAATACGCTCGATCTCGGCGCCGATGACTATCTGGTCAAACCGTTTGATCAGCGCGAGCTGGAGGCCCGGCTTCGCGCCCTGATGCGCCGCGAGACCGAGCAGAAATCGGATGCGATCCGGTTTGGCCCGCTCCATTATTCCTCGGCGCAGATGAGTGGCACGCTGAATGGTCAGCGCCTTGCCCTCACACGGCGCGAGGCCACGCTTCTGGGTATATTCCTGCGCCATCCTGACCAGATCCTTGGGAAGGAGCGCCTCTATGACGGGCTCTTTACGCTGGAGGATGCCGATGTAGGGCTGAATGCGATCGAGCTTTACGTCGCGCGGCTGCGGCGCAAGCTGGCAGGCAGTGGCGTGGCGATCGCCACCGAACGCGGTATCGGCTACCGGATCACGCTGGATGGATAGGCCGCTCCACCGCTCCACTGGCTCGCTGCAGGGGCGTATTTTACGGGCGGTGATGTCGCTCATGCTTCTGGGTATGGTGCTCGTGGCCGCGACCGTCTGGATCAACGGCCGACAGGCGGCATGGGACAGTTATGACCGTCTCTTGCTCGGCGCCGCCAATGACATCGCGGAATCGATCTTTATCCAGAATGGACACCCCGTCGTCGATCTGCCGGTGTCAGCCTTCGAGCTGCTGGCGCAGGCGCGCGACGACCGGATCGCTTATGCCGTGCGCGGGCCGCATCACCAGCTGATCACCGGCTATGCCGATACGCCTTTTGCTGCGGATACGCGGCCTAACCGCAACGGAGAGCAGCTTTTCGATGCGCCTATGCAGGGCGAGCCGGCGCGCTATGTCGAGATCACCCGCCTCTTTGCCGAGCGGAATTTCTCGGGGGCTGTGCATATCTCCGTGGGACAGACCCTGCGCGCGCGCAAGGACATGACGCTGCATCTGGTCACCGATGCGCTCTGGCCTGCGGCGATTGCGGGGGTGCTGCTGCTGGTCTCGGCCTATGTCATCATCCATGTCGCGCTGCGTCCCGTGGAGAAGATCGCCGCTGATCTGGCCACCCGCGACCCCTATGACCTGACGCCTGTGCCCACAGAGAATGTCCCCGCCGAGATCGAGGTGATGCTGGCAGGCGTCAACCGTTTCATGGCGCGTCTCGAGCGACAACTCGAAATGATGCGCAACCTGATCTCCGATAGCGCCCATCAGCTGCGCACGCCCGTCGCCGCGATCCGTGCGCAGGCCGAGGCCATCCATGAGACCACCGATCCCGAGCTGCGCCAGCGCCAGATCGAGCGGCTCACACGGCGCACGCGCTCTCTGGGGCGGCTCCTCGACCAGCTACTGTCACGCGCCATGGTCACCCATCGCACCGACAGCATCCCCCGCGCACCGCTCGATCTACGGGATGTGGCGCTCGAGGTGCTGGAACACCATGACCACCGGCCCGAGCTGGATCTGCGCTTCGAGATCGGCCCCGACCCTGTCGTGGTGGCCGCCGATGCCTTCTCTTTGGAACAGGCGCTTGGTAATCTGGTGTCGAACGCGCTGACCCATGGCAAGGCGCCGGTGACCATCGGCACCGCATTGGAGGGCTCCCTCGCCTGCCTGTGGGTCGCCGATGCCGGACCGGGACCGGCAGAGGATCTGACCGACAGGCTGGGCCAGCGCTTTGCCCGTTCGCATGGCTCGGCCGAGGGCGGCTCGGGTATCGGGCTGTCGATCGTCTATGCGGTGGCCCATGCGTTCGGGGGCGGTATCCGGACCGAGCAGAGCGATCATGGCTTCCGCATCAGCCTTGTGCTGCCCGCAGCAAACCTGCACACCACCTCCTCCGAAAGCACCCCGCAATGACCCGTCTGGTGATCCTGCTCGTTTGGCTCTGTGCCGGTATGGCCCATGCCGAACCCGAGCTGCGCGGCACGATCGGGCATGGCCCGCAGCCCCTGCTGTTCCGCTCCAATACCGATCTTTCGATCATGGGGCCGGCAATCGAGGCTTTCACCGAAGCCAATCCGGATGTGACGGTGCAGTATGAGCAGTGGACGGCCAATGGCCTCTACGAGGCCGCCAGTGCCGCCTGCCGTGACGGGCGTCAGGGCGGCGATGTGGTGTTTTCATCGGCGGTCCAGCAGATGGTCGAGCTGGTCAATGGCGGATGCGCGCAGCCGCACCAGTCAGAGGCCACCCGCGCCCTGCCCGCCGCGCGGCGCTGGCGCGACGAGTTGTGGGGGTTGACCGAAGAGCCCTCGGTCATTGTCTATAACAAGCGGTTGATCCGCCCCGCGCAGGCACCGCGCGACCGGTTCCAGTTGCTGGATATGATGCGCCGCGAGGATGATCGCTGGTCGGGCCGCTTTGCGACCTATGATATCGAGCAGTCAGGTCTGGGCTATCTCTTCGCCTATAGCGACAGCCTCGAAGCCACCACGTTCGGGGCGCTCCTTGAGGGTTTTGCCCGCAGCAACGCGGTGGTCACCTGCTGCTCGGCGCAGATCATCGACGATGTGTCCTCGGGCAAATTCGCGCTGGCCTATAACATGCTCGGCTCCTATGTCATGAACCATCCCCGCCCGGATGTGGCGATGGTGCTGCCCGAGGATTACACGCTCTTCCTCTCGCGTGCCTATATGATCCCCAAACGTGCGCGCCATCCCGAAACGGCCAAACGGCTACTGGATTTCCTGCTCTCGGCAGACGGGCAGGAGGCGATCCGCGCCGCCGGTCTGATCTTCCCCGACGATCCGCAGGAAAACGGCCTTTTGCCAAGCGCGCGGCGCTTCATCGGCCTGTCACCGGCGCTGCTGGTGGCGCTTGACCACCATACACGGCGGCGGTTCTCCGATGTCTGGTCGGAAACCTTCACGCGCATCCCTGCGCCGTGATGCACAAAAGGCCGCACCCCCCACGATTGCACCCGCCCGAAAAGCTGACATAACAAACAAAACCTTTCCGACCCGAGATTTTCCATGCCTCTTTCTGCCCGAGCTGTATCCCGTCTGGACCGAGCCACCGGCCTTCTGGCGATCCTGATGATCGGCGGTCTCATCATCGGTCAGGTCGGCGAGAAATTCCTTCCCGTTCTCGGAGGCGTGACATGGATTGCGGCGGGCGCGGCCATCATGCTGGCAATCCTGCGTATCGGTGCGGTGCAGCGCATGGCGCAGATCTTTGCGGTCCTGTCGGTCGCGATAGCCATCGCTATCGCCATTATTGTGCCCGAGGCTTTGCCGCGCATGGAAGGCGCGCTGTTTCAGGGCACAGCCTTCTCGGCGTTCCTGACCTCGCTCGGGCTGATCTGCGGGCCGGTGAGGGCCTCGAAACTGGTCGAACGCGCTGCAGCCCGGCTCTTTGCGGCCTCGGCCAGCAGGCGGGCCAGCGCCGTAACCTTCGGAGCACAGGGGCTTTCGGTGCTGTTCAATATCGGCACCATCGGCATGATGTCCGATATCGCCGAGAACCACGCCACCCATGCCAGGGCTCAGGGCCGCACACCGATCAACACCCGTGTGATGACGCTGAGCGCCCTGCGTGGCACCATCCTTGCCACCATATGGAACCCGATCGGGGTCGGATTTGCCATCGTTACCACCGCCATTCCGGGGCTCGATCCGGCCGCCTTCCTGATGCTGGCTGTCGTCTCGGCGCTGGTCATCACGCTTGGCAGCCTGTTCGTGCTGCGCAGCGAAACGGCGCGCGATCATACGCCGGATCCCGATCTCGCGCAGGATATGAAAGGCGGGCGCGCGCTGGTCCTTATCCTGTCGGTGGTGCTGGGGCTCATTGTGGTAACGCTGGCGCTCCATCGGCTTCTGGAGATCAGCTTCCTCGTGGCGGCCTGTATGGTGCTGCCTGTCCTGTCTTGGGGCTGGCCCTTTGTGGAGCCCGGGATCCGGGCCGCCCTCAAAGGGGCCGACCGGTTAAGCGGATTGGGCAAGGCCTCGGCCTCCATGGCCAACGAGGCCACGATCTTTCTGGCCGCCGCCGTGATTGGCGCTGGCATCTCGGTCGCCTTCAACAGTCTGGGTTGGGGTGCGGCACTGGGCGGGGCGGCGCTACCGGCCATCGCGCTGATCCTGGGCTGCCTCTATCTGGTGCCTCTCGCGGCCAGCCTCATGATCCCGCATTCCATCGTGGTGGTCATGATCGCCCAGCTTCTCGGGCCGGGCCCTGTGGGGGCGGAGCATCCATTGGCGCTGGGTCTGGGGCTGTGCCTTGCCTGGGCGATGGCGATCTCGGCCTCGCCCATCTCGGCCATGTCGATCATCACCGGCCGCCAGCTGGGCGTCACCCCTGCCCGTGTGACCTTCGATCTCAACCGGCGCTTCACGCTTTTCGGGCTCGCGGCCTCGACCGTGCTTCTGGTGCTGACCTATCTCTTCTTGTGAAAAAGGGCGCCAATGGCGCCCTTTGCATCACTCCGCGGCCTCTGCCGCCTTCTGTTCGGCGTCGAGCTTTTCGGCCCGCTCCTCGACCAGTTCAACGATATGGTCGATCATCTGCTCATTGGACATCTTATGGCTCTGTTTGCCCGCCATATAGATCATGCCCGAGCCTGCGCCGCCGCCCGTGAAACCCAGATCGGTCATCAGTGCCTCGCCCGGACCGTTCACTACGCAGCCGATGATCGAGAGCGACATGGGCTGCTTGATATGCTCGAGCCGTTTTTCCAGCTCTTCCACCGTCTTGATGACGTTGAAGCCCTGACGGGCGCAGGACGGGCAGGAGATGATCTGCACGCCACGGGTGCGCAGGCCGAGCGATTTCAGGATCTCGAAACCGACTTTCACCTCTTCGACCGGATCGGCCGAAAGGCTCACGCGCAGCGTATCACCAATGCCCATCCACAGGAGATTGCCCAGACCGATGGCCGATTTCACCGTGCCCGCGGTCAGGCCACCGGCCTCGGTGATCCCCAGATGGATCGGCGCATCGGTGACCTCGGCCAGCGCCTGATAGGCTGCGGCTGACAGGAAGACATCGGATGCCTTGCAGGAAATCTTGAACTCGTGGAAGTCGTTATCCTGAAGGAGCTTGATGTGGTCGAGGCCCGACTCGACCATCGCATCGGGGCAAGGCTCGCCATATTTCTCCAGAAGATGTTTCTCGAGCGAGCCCGCATTCACCCCGATCCGGATCGAGCAGCCATAATCCTTGGCGGCCTTCACCACCTCTTTCACGCGGCTCGCATCGCCGATATTGCCCGGATTGATCCGCAGGCAGGCGGCGCCGGCCTCGGCGGCCTCGATGGCGCGTTTATAGTGGAAATGGATATCGGCCACGATCGGCACGGGGCTCTCACGGCAGATCTCGCGCAGCGCCTGCGTAGAGGCCTGATCGGGAGTCGAGACCCGCACGATATCGGCACCCACATCCGCGGCACGGATGATCTGGTCCAGCGTGGCCTTTACATCTGTGGTGTCCGTATTGGTCATCGTCTGCACCGAAATCGGCGCATCCCCGCCAACCGGCACATTGCCGACCATGATCTGACGGGATTTGCGGCGTTCGACGCTGCGCCACGGACGAACCGGGTTCAGGGACATTGGGGACTCCTTCGGACATGTCGGGGGCAAAGTAGTTCAGCCGCCGCCCGAGGGCAACGGCTGTCAATCAGGATTGATCTCACAACAGTTCCAGGACGCGGACACTTATTCCGTCTTGGGGGTCGGATCGGCAATGGCCTGACCCGCATCCGCAACCGCGAACATGCTGGTGAGCGCACTGTCCTTTTGCGGATCGGCCACGGCAAAACGCTGCGAGAGCGCATCGGCGCTGAGGGTAATATTCTTGGTCACGGCCCCACGCGCGCCCACGGGACCATGCGCGACGCCGTTGACGGCAAAATAGATCGCGCCGGATTCACCCGTGCGCAGGGTCGGCGGCTCGGCCAGTTTGGGCAGGGTGTAACGCTCGCCCGCATTCATGACCTTTTCCAGAAGAACCGATCCGTCCGCCGCACGCACCCGTACCCAAGACGGGCGCACGGCGAGAATCTCGACATCGGCCGCATTCGCTGCCGTCACCTGAACGCCTTCGCTACCGTCGGCCGCCGCAGGTGCGGGAACAGCCTGACCCTGCCCCATCGCCTGCGCGATGGCCTGATTGATGGCGGACTGCGCATCCGGCTTCTGCGTCGCCATATCAGCTGCGGCGGTTTGGGTCTGGCCTGCCAGAACGCCGGTCTTGTTAGGATCAATGGAGGCAATCGGACCGTCGCGCGCGATCAGCACGGGCGTATCCAGCGTGGCGGGACGGAAGAGACGGTCCAGACTGTCATCCGCCGTTGTATCCTGAGCGCTTTCCACCGGATCGGCAGAGCCCCCCTCGACCGAGGACAACGGGTCGAGCTGTGCTACGACCGAGGGCTGCTGGTCCACGGGCGTCAGATTGACACGTTGGACCTCCTGCAGCACCGACCAGCCCCCATAGCCGATCCCGCCTGCCAGAACCGCCAGCACCAGAAGCGAGCCGATAGCACGCGGTTCGATCCGCGACCAGAGACTATCTGTTTTGGGGAGAAAAACGGGATTGGGGCTGCCCAGACCATTGACCGGCTTGTTGCCTGCACTAGCTGAGACTTTATGGGGTTGTCCGTGCTGGGCCATCCCATGTGTCGGAACGAAGCCGGACTCGAAGCAGAAACGCTCGAAAGCCCAATCGGGATCAAGGTTAAGATAACGCGCATAGGAGCGCACATAGCCTGACACGAAAGACGGCGCGTCGAAGGCGGACAGGTCACAACTCTCGATGCCGGCAATGTAAGCGGCCCTGATGCGCAACTCCCGTTGCACATCCAGAAGCGACTTAGATAACGTGGCGCGCTCGCCCCGCATCAGATCGCCAAGACGCAGGTCGTAATCCTCGAAGCCTTTCGGCTGGACGTCGTCCTGCATCGAAGGAGGTGTCCTTCGACCGATCATTGCTTCACTGCCCCTATCGCACTCAAAGTTGTCCGATTCGGTTTTTCCGAACTGGTTATTGCAAAGTTATCACATGCTAGAGAGGTTTACACCGGTAGTTATGGGTTAACCTGCCATTTCGGCACGATTTAGCTCACAACGCGCCCAGAGCTTATCGAGCGCCCGCACCAGCCCGTCGATCTCCTTGAGGGAGTGCACGGGGGAGGGTGTGAACCGCAGCCGCTCGGTGCCGCGCGGAACCGTCGGGTAGTTGATCGGCTGCACATAGACGCCGAACTCTTCGAGCAGCATGTCCGACAGAGCCTTGCAATGTTTGGGATTTCCGACGTGGACCGGCACGATATGGCTGCCACGGTCGATGAAGGGGAGCCCCATCGCCTTCAGGCGGGTCTTCAGGATGCGGGCATGTTCCTGCTGCTTGTCGCGCAGTGCCTGACCCTCGGCGGTTTTGAGGAACGCGATCGAGGCCGCAGCGCCTGCTGCCACAACCGGTGGCAGAGAGGTCGTGAAGATGAAGCCCGGCGCGTAGGAGCGGATTGCATCCACCATTTTCGCCGACGCCGCGACATAGCCACCGAACACCCCGAACGCCTTGCCCAGCGTGCCATTGAACATGTCGATACGGGTCTCGCCGATGGCTTCGGCATAGCCTGCCCCACGCGGGCCATACATACCCACGGCATGGACCTCGTCGAGATAGGTCAGGGCGTTGAATTCCTTCGCCAGATCACAGATCTCCTTGATCGGACCGAAATCCCCATCCATCGAATAGACCGACTCGAAGGCGATCAGCTTGGGAGTTGCCGGATCATCGGCCTGCAGCAGCTCACGCAGATGGGCCAGATCGTTGTGGCGGAAGATGCGCTTGGCGCCGCCACCACGACGGATCCCCTCGATCATCGAGGCATGGTTCAGCTCGTCGGAATAGATGATCAGACCGGGGAAGATATTGCGCAGGGTCGAGAGTGTGCCGTCATTGGCGGTGTAGGCCGAGGAGAAAACGAGCGCGGCCTCGGTCCGGTGCAGATCGGCCAGTTCGGCCTCGAGGCGCTTGTGGTAAACGGTTGTGCCCGAGATATTGCGCGTTCCGCCCGAACCGGCGCCGGTGGCATCGAGCGCCTCATGCATCGCAGCCAGAACAACCGGATGTTGCCCCATGCCCAGATAGTCATTGCCGCACCAGATGGTGATATCCTTCTTGGTCCCATCCTCTTTGGTCCAGACGGCCTTCGGATAGGCGCCCTTCTCACGCTCCAGGTCGATAAAAACGCGATAACGGCCTTCCTCGTGAAGCCGGTTGATCGCCGTATCCAAAGCCTGATCGTAATTCATGGGTTCTGTCCTTGCATCCGTTCGCTGGGTCAGCACTAGGCCTCTTTACCACACCTCACATTGACAAAGGTCAAATTACAGATGCGTGTTTGACTTGCTTGCCACTTAAATACGCATTTCCGGAACAAATTCAAATGCGCGCTTGGTCGCAGCCCATGCAGCGGGGGCAACCCCGCCATGACCATAGCGGACCGGCTTTCCTCGGCGCCTGTCTGGACAGTCCCCGCCAGATTGCTAGGGTCTGGCGCAAACAAGGAGTGAACTATGTCAGTGGATGCCGTCCTCAACCGGGTCGATACCGATCTCGATAATGCCATGAACCGTCTGATGGAGCTGTTGCGTATCCAGTCGATCTCGACCGATCCCGCCTATACGCCCGAGGTCACCAAGGCCGCAGAATGGTTAAAGAAAGACCTTGAATCCATTGGTTTTAAAACAGAAGTGCGCCCGACCCCCGGTCATCCGATGGTGGTGGCCCGCAATGAGGGCCAAGGGCCGCATCTGCTGTTTTACGGCCATTACGATGTGCAGCCCGTCGATCCGCTGAATCTGTGGAACACCCCCCCCTTCGAGCCGCAGATCGAGGACACGCCCAAGGGTAAGGTGATCCGTGGCCGTGGGGCTTCCGATGACAAGGGTCAGCTGATGACCTTCATCGAGGCCTGCCGCGCCTATAAGGACGAGACGGGCTCGCTGCCGTTCAACATCACGATCTTCTTCGAGGGCGAGGAAGAATCAGGCTCGCCCTCGCTCGTACCCTTCATGAAAGAGAACGCCGCCGAACTGACCGCCGATCTGGCGCTGATCTGCGATACCGGCATGGTCTCGCCGGGCGTGCCCACCATCGCGGGCAGCTTGCGCGGCATGCTGAAAGAGGAATTCACCCTCAAGGGCCCGCGCATCGACCTGCATTCGGGCTTCTATGGCGGCCCCGCGCTGAACCCGTTGCGCGAGATCTCGAAACTCATCGCCTCGCTGCATGACGAGACCGGCCGCGTGGCGGTCGAGGGCTTCTACGAAGGCGTGCCCGAAGTTCCGGCCGAGCAGCTCGAGATGTGGAAGAATTGCGGCTTCGACGAGGCGGCCTATCTGGGCGGTGTCGGCCTAACCAAGGCGCATGGCGAAGAGGGTTATTCGACGCTCGAGCAGCAATGGTCGCGTCCGACCGTCGAGATCAACGGTCTGTGGGGCGGCTATCAGGGCACGGGCTCCAAGACTGTGATCCCCGCCGAGGCGCATGTGAAGATCACTTGCCGTCTGGTAGGCGATATGGACCCCGCCGATGTGCGCACCAAGCTGCGCAAACATCTCGAGGCCCGCGTCCCACAGGATGCCGAGATCCACTGGGATACGAGCCTTGATGGCGCAAAGGCCGCCTTCATGGATACCTCCCGCCCCGAATTCGAGAAAGCGCGCCTTGCGCTGACCGACGAATGGGATCGCGAGGCGGTGATCACCGGTATGGGGGGCTCGATCCCGATTGCGGGCTATTTCAAGGAGATTCTCGGTATGGATGCGATGCTGATCGGCTTTGCCAACGAGGATGACGCGATCCATAGCCCCAACGAGAAATATGACGTGAAGAGCTTCCATAAAGGCATCCGGTCCTGGGTGCGGATCCTGGACCGTCTGCAAGGCTGATGATCGAAGTTTCGGGGCCGGTCACGGCCCCGAAACCAAGCCCGAACCCTAGATAACCTTGCGCTGCAGGGCTTTTTCCGCGAGTGGGCAATCCCGAAACGCATCAAGGATCTTGCGCTCGCGTTTTTTGCAGCGACGGAACTCCGAAATGATCGTCTGCAGGAATCCCCGGGCATCGGGAGCCTCGATCCCGTAAACGAGCGAATCGTCATCTTCGATATCGAAAACCGCCAGAACGGTAGGGCGCGTGCCTTTTGCAACCAGCTGCCAGCAACCGCGCTTGCGGAACATCCAGTCAGCGGGAAGCGTAAAATCGACTTTACCTGCATGGGTATTTTCCGCCATCACCCGATAGATTTCTTGGGTAATGGTCTCGGAAAGGCGGATCTGTTCGGCCACAGACTGGATGACCTTCCGGCAGACCGGCTCCTCCGCATAGATGGAAATATCACCGAGCGGATCGAGCGGGATCCGGGCCAATAATCCGATGTCGCCTTCATTGGATCGCAACAGCCACTCATTTGTGCGAGATGCGGACCAGCCCTTCGGAAATGCCATTCCACGAACCGAAGAAATAATAAGCGGGGTGCCACCCGCGCTTTGCCCAACATTGATAACTGACATTAACTATACCTTTGAACAATTTACTGATTCATGCCCCAAATTGACCCGGTGGAAGGCCTTATGGATCTTGGCTCATACATATTTGCATTATGCGAAATTTGTAAAAGAACTGGAAATCAACGCGGTAACGACAAAGAATTGCATGATTTGACCAAGGCCGAATACCGCAAAGTTACCTGATTATCGCTCACCGCTTGGCCCTAGCCCGGCTTTAGGCTACAGCACGACCAGCTATAACGGAGTGCCTCCAATGACGATCTATGTCGATGCCGATGCCTGTCCGGTCAAGGCGGAGGTCGAGCGTGTCGGCAGCCGCCACAGCGTATCTATGAAGATCGTCTCGAACGGCGGCATCCGGCCCTCGCAGAACCCGCTGATCGAGACGATCGTCGTGGATGCCGGTCCCGATGTGGCCGATATGTGGATTGCCGAGCGCGCGGGCCGCGGTGATGTCGTGATTACCAACGATATCCCGCTGGCAGCCAAATGCGTAGCGGCGGGCGCACAGGTGCTGCGCCATGACGGCGAGGCGCTCACCGAGAACAATGTGGGTCAGGCGCTCGCCATGCGCGATCTGATGACCGACATGCGCGCCGCCGACCCGTTCCTGCAGGGCCGCAACAAGGGCTTCACCAAAGCCGATCGTTCGCGGTTTCTCGATGCGCTTGAGCGCGCTCTGCGCAAGGCCGGACGCTGACCGGTCACATATGTGACATCCGGTGCGGGCACTCTATCTAGACCCATTCAACCCGACAGGAGCCACCATGTTTTCCTGGTTCGAACGCCGCATCGACCCCTATCCTTCCGAGCAGCCTATGATGCCGCCCAAAGGCTTCTGGGCTTTCATGCGCCATTACAGCCGCGGGGTAACCGGCTGGTTGATCCTCTTGGCGATCAGCTCGGGGGCGATCGCGCTGGTCGAGGTCTCGCTCTATAGCTGGCTGGGCGATCTGGTGAACCGCTTGTCCGACACACCCCGCGAAAGCTTCTGGGCCGAGAACTGGGGCCGGATCGCGCTGATGGGGTTGGGGCTCGTGATCGTGTTGCCCGGGCTCAATCTCTTCGGTGGGCTCCTGATGCACCAGACGCTTCTGGGCAATTTCCCGCAGCGGGTGCGCTGGCTGGCTTACCGTTATCTGCTGCGGCAATCGGTGGGCTATTTTCAGGACGAATTCGCGGGCCGCATCGCGCAGAGGCTGATGCAGACGGCGCTGGCCGTGCGCGAGGTGGCGATGAAGCTCATGGACGTGGGCAGCTATGTGGTGATCTATTTTATCGGCGCACTGGCGCTGGCGGCCTCTCAGGACTGGCGGCTAGCTCTGCCCTTCGTGCTCTGGGCGCTGGGATACGGGCTGATGCTGGGCCGGATCGTGCCGCGGCTCGGGCGCGTGGCACAGGAACAGGCCGATGCGCGTTCCGCCATGACGGGGCGCATCGTAGATAGCTACACCAATATCGCCACCGTCAAACTTTTCTCGCATTCCGACCGCGAGGAGGCGTGGATGCGCTCAGGCATGGACGCGTTTCTGGGCACCGTCTACCGGCAGATGCGGCTCTCGCAGATCCAGGATATCACGCTGAGCCTGCTGAATGTCTGGCTCGTGGCGGCTGTCACGGGGATCGGGCTCTGGCTCTGGACCACGGGCGAGCTGGCCGTGGGCGCCGTGGCCATTGCCGTGCCGCTGGCTTTGCGGCTCAACAATATGGCGCATTGGATCATGTGGGAATTTGCGGCGCTCTTCGAGAATATCGGCACGGTGCGGGACGGGATCTCGAGCCTTTCGCTGCCGCGTGCTGTGCAGGATGCGCCCGATGCGAAACCGCTGGAGGTGACCGCAGGCGCCGTGCGCTTCGATCATGTCACCTTCCGCTATGGCCAAGACGAGGCACAGCGCCCGCTGGCCGTGCTCGATGATCTTGATCTGACGATCCGCGCGGGCGAGAAAGTCGGGCTGGTCGGACGCTCGGGGGCGGGAAAATCCACGCTTATCAACCTTCTTCTGCGCTTCCACGACATTCCCGAAGGCAGGATCACCATCGACGGGCAGGATGTGGCGCAGGTCGGTCAGGAAAGCCTGCGCGCCGCAATCGGGGTGGTAACCCAGGATAGCGCGCTTCTGCACCGCTCTGTGCGCGACAATATCACCTATGGCCGCCCTGACGCGAGTGACGACCAGATCGCCCATGCCCTGCGTATGGCCGAAGCCGACAGTTTCGTGCCGCAACTCTCGGATGCGCAGGGCCGCCACGGGCTCGACGCCCATGTGGGCGAGCGCGGCGTCAAACTCTCGGGCGGTCAGCGCCAGCGGATCGCCATCGCGCGTGTGGCGCTGAAGGATGCCCCGATCCTCATCCTCGACGAGGCCACAAGTGCCCTCGATAGCGAGGTCGAAGCGGCAATCCAGTCGCGGCTCGAGGTGCTGATGGAAGGCAAGACGGTGATCGCCATCGCCCACAGGCTATCCACCATCGCAGCGATGGACCGGCTGGTGGTGATGGATCAGGGCCGTATCGTCGAACAGGGCAGCCATGCCGAGTTGCTGGATGCGGGCGGGATCTATGCCCGTCTCTGGGCGCGGCAATCGGGCGGGTTTCTGGCAGGCGACGACCAGACCTGATGCCAAGCGGCCCTGCCGTGGCGGACATCCCGCCACGGGTCCGGCTCCGATCAGCCGCCGATCACCAGCGCATCCGAGGGGTGCAGCGCAAGACTTACCTGACTGCCTACTTCCGGCGGCGCGGCACGGGTGTTGTTGAACAGGTCTACCGCCAGCGTCTCGCCGCCCAGATCGACCTTCAGGCGGATGACGGAGCCCAGAAAATCGACATCGAGGATAGTGCCGCCCAGCTGTGCCTCGCCCGCGTCAAAATCCGCCATTCCCAGCCGGAGCATCTCCGGACGCAGACCGAGCGTGATCTCCGGCCCCGTGACCTCACGGTAGATCCACAGATCATTGGCCCCGATCCGCACATGGCCCGCAGCCCCGTCGATCACCTGTGCCTGTAGCGTGGTGAGCGTGCCCACGAAGCCTGCCACAAAGCGGGTCGCGGGGGTGTTGTAGATCTCGAACGGCGTGCCGATCTGGTCGGCGATGCCCTGATGCATGACCACGATCCGGTCCGACATCGACAGCGCCTCCTCCTGATCATGGGTCACGAATATGGTGGTGATCCCCAGCTCTTTCTGGATCATGCGGATCTCGTTACGCAAACTGACCCGCACCTTGGCATCAAGCGCCGAAAGGGGTTCGTCGAGCAACAAGACCTGCGGCTTGGGCGCAAGTGCACGCGCCAGTGCCACCCGCTGCTGCTGCCCGCCCGAGAGCTGGTAGGGATAGCGTGCGCCCATCTCCGGCAGGCCGATCAGCTTCAGCATTTCGGCCACACGCGGCGCGATCTCGCGTGCAGGCGTGCCCTGAACCTTCAGACCAAAGCCCACATTCTGGGCCACCGTCAGGTTGGGAAACAGCGCATAGGCCTGAAACACCATGCCGATATTACGCTGGTTGGGCTTGAGCGAAGACACCTCGCGCCCATCGATGGTGATGGACCCTGCAGACGGGCGTTCGAACCCCGCCACCATGCGCAACACGGTGGTCTTGCCACAGCCCGAAGGACCGAGGAGCGAGATGAACTCGCCTTTCTCGATATCGAGATTGAAGTCCTTCACGACGCGGGTCGCGCCGAAGCTTTTCTCCAGATGGGAAATCGTCAGGAAACTCATCGACCCGCCTTGGTATGTTTGGTGAAACGTGTGACCAGCTGGATCAGCCCCATGCAGGCCCAAGTGATGACAAAGGCGATGGTCGCCAATGCGAAGGGCTCATAGGCTTTGTTGGCGCCCATGAGTTGCAGATATGGTCCGAAGGCCGGACGGTTGAGAAGTGCCGCCATCGTGAACTCGCCCATGACAATGGCGAAGGTCACAAACGAGCCCGAGAGCACCGCCACCAGCACATTGGGCAGGATGATCTGTCCGATGATACGCACCCAGCCCGCGCCAAGCGATTGCGCGGCCTCGGTGAGCGTGGCCACATCGATGCTGCGCAGCCCCGTATCGACCGCACGATACATATAGGGCAGCGACAGCGTGGCATAGCCCATCACCAGAAGGAAATTGGTGCCCAAAGTGGTGCCGGTCAGCGGCAGCCAGCTTGATGTATTGTAAAGCCGGATGTAGCCGAACACGGTCACGATCGCCGGAATAACCAGCGGCATCAGTGTGATGAACTCGATCAGCGGGCGCAGTCGCGGCAGTTTGAGTTGCACCCAGAAGGCCGTGGGCACCACCAGCAGGATGCCGAAGAGGATCGTCAGAAGCGCCATCAGCACCGAATAGCTGAAAGTCTGGCGGAATTGCGGGTCCGAGAGCACCGCCGTATAGGCATCGAAACTATAGACGCCGCGGCGCATCGAAAGCGAGAATTCGACCATCCCCCAGAGCGGCAACACGAAATAGAGGATGCCGAGGATCATGATGGCCCACGAGGCTGCCTTGGTCATTTCAGCCACCTCTCCGAGCGCATCCTGAGCAGGATATAGATCACATTGGCGAGCCCCGTCACGAGGATCATCCCGAAGGCCATTGCATAGCCCAAGTGAGGGTCGCCCAGCACATCACCGCGGATCTGCGCGAAAAGCATGATCGGCACGATATTGAGCGAGGAGCCGGTGAGCGCGATGGCGGTGGCCACGGCGCCGAACGCATTGGCAAAGAGAAGCGCGAAAGTGCCAAGGATCGTCGGGAAGAGGATCGGCAGCGCGACGATGCGCCAGTATTGCGCGCCACTCGCGCCAAGGCAGGAGGCCGCCTCGCGCCATTCGCGCTTGAGACCATCGAGTGCGGGCGTGATGATCAGGATCATGAGCGGGATCTGGAAGAAGAGATAGGTGATCGTCAGACCCCAGAAGCTGAGGATATTGAACCCCATGGCCCGCAGGTTGATGCCGAATTCATGGCGCAGGAACATGGTCACAAGGCCAAGCGGCCCGAGGGTTGCCAGAAAGGCGAAGGCCAGCGGCACACCGGCAAAGTTCGAGGCAACCCCCGAGAATGTCAGAAGCGGCGAGCGGATCGCTTTGGGCAGGCCGCCCAGCACCATCCCCGCCGCCATCAGGAAGCCCACCAAACAGCCGATGGCCGAGGAGGCCAGCGAGATCTTGATCGAGATCCAGTAAGAGCTGAGGATCGTGGGCGTGAACAGCCCCGCAAGATTGGCAAGCGTGAAGCTGCCATCGGGGCGCTGGAAGGCCCCCACCACGATCTTCATCGTGGGCAGAACCAGAAACAGCACGATAAAGGCAATGAAGGGCAAGAGCCCAAGCCATGTCAGACTGATCCGGCGTTTGACGGGAGGGAGGTCGGCCACAGGGTTTCCGCTTCGACTAAACAAGATACCCCCACGCCCGGGGCGCAGGGGTATCGCAAATCAACATTTACTGGACGTTAGAGCCGACGACGCTATCCCAGCCGCCAACCACGGCGTCCTTGTTGCCCGCTTGCTCGTCGAGCGTCGGGAAATAGGCCTGATCATAGGCTTCTGCCGGCGGCAGCGCATCGAGCAGTTCCTGCGGCACCTTGCCCGCCTTGGACATGGCGGTGAAGCGCGCGGGGTGGCAATAGCCCTTCAGCCAGAGGTTCTGGCCTTCATCCGAATAGAGATATTCCATCCAGAGCTTGGCGGCGTTCGGGTGCGGCGCATGGGCCGAGATCCCCTGCACATAGACGCCTGCCAACACGCCCGATTTCGGCACCACAACCTCGACCGGCGGGTTGCCGTTGAGCGTGTCGCGCGCGGCCAAGGCGTTATAGTCCCACATGATGGTGATCGGGGTGGCCCCCTGTGCCAGCGTGCCCGCCTTGCCGATAACGGGGACGAAGTTGCCCGCATCGTTCATCTTCTTGAAGAACTCGAGACCCTTCTCGCCCGCTTCCTTACCTGCGGCACCACCTTCGGCCATACCGGCTGCCAGAACGGCGAGGATCGCCTGGTTCGAGGCACGCGGATCGCCCGCCAGCGCCACCGAGCCCGTATATTCGGGCTTCAGCAGGTCCGACCAGTCCTCGGGATTGGTGTCGATCAGGTCCTTATTGATCATGAAGGACATGACGCCGTAATAATCGCCATACCAGTAGCCATCGGCATCTTTGACCGCATCTGGGATCTCGTCCCAGGTCGAGACCTTATACGGCTGCAAGAGCCCCTCTTCCTTGGCTTGCGGACCGAAGGACAGACCCACATCCAGTACATCAGGGGCCTGCGGGCCGGTATTGCCTTTATTGGCGCGCACGGCTTCCAGCTCGTCTGCCGAGCCCGCATCGGGGTTCAGCTCGTTAACATTGATCTCGGGGTATTTCGCCTTGAAGCCCGCGATGACATCGCCATAGCCGCACCAGCTATGCGGCAGCGCGATGGTGGTCAGCATGCCTTCCTTCTTGGCTGCCGCTTCCAGTTCCGACAGGTCTTGCGCCTGAACCATTGCGGTGCTTGCCAGAAGCGCTGCGGCCCCTGCGAGCCATTTGATCGATTTAACCGTCACTCTTTTCTCTCCCCGAAATCGGTTTATGGCGCGATCCGCCGTGAGCTGGTGTTATGCCGTTTTTTTAACGCTCACATGACAGTCGGATCGTGCCTTAGTCTGTGATCAGCTTGCGTTGATCGGCGAGTCAAAAAAAGTAGTTCCGTCCGTTATCTCCCCCGACCGCACCATTTTTTCGGGAAATTGCGAAATATGGCGGCGGCGATTGACTATTAATTAGGCAAATATAAGGGGAGTGCAAAAGAAAACGGGGCCGAAGCCCCGCTTTCCGGTCAGTATCTCGCCTGAATCAGCCTTCGGCTTTTTCGTAGGCATTGATGATCTTGGCCACGAGATGGTGACGCACGACATCCTTGGAGGTGAAGTAGTTAAAGGAAATCCCGTCCACCCCGTTCAGAATGCGCTCGGCATCGGCAAGGCCAGAGGGCATGCCGCGCGGCAGGTCGACCTGAGACCGGTCGCCGGTGATCACCATGCGCGAGCCCTGGCCCAGACGGGTCAGGAACATCTTCATCTGCATGGTCGTGGCGTTCTGCGCCTCATCAAGCACCACGAAGGCATTCGAGAGCGTGCGCCCGCGCATGAAGGCCAGCGGTGCGATCTCGATGCGCTTGTCCTCCATGAGTTTCGCCAGCTGCTTTTGCGGCAGAAAGTCGTTGAGCGCGTCATAGAGCGGCTGCATGTAAGGGTCGACCTTGTCCTTCATGTCGCCAGGCAGGAAGCCCAGACGCTCGCCCGCCTCGACCGCCGGACGCGACAGCAGGATCTTGTCGACCTCGCCGGAGATCAGCATTGTCACACCGACCGCCACCGCCAGATAGGTCTTGCCGGTCCCTGCAGGGCCGATACCGAAGGCCATCTCGTTCTCGAAGAGGTTACGCACATAGGCTTTTTGCGCCTCGGTGCGGGGCTCGACCTGCTTCTTGCGGGTGCGGATCTCGTAATGCCCCTTGGCGAACATCTCCAGCTGGTCCTCGAAGCTCGTCGAACCCTGACCGAGCTCGGTTGCCCGTAGCGCCGCGTCGATATCGCCGGTTTCGATGGGTTTCTGGGCCTCTAACCGCTGGTAGAGATGCTGGAGCACCGCCGCCGCCTGGGCTTGGGCCTCGGGGGCACCTACAACGGCAAGCTGGTTGCCGCGCCGCAGGATATGCACCGCAAGGGCTTGTTCGACCTGTGCGAGATTGCGGTCAAACTCGCCGCAAAGGTCGATCAGAAGTTTATTATCAGGAAACTCGAGAAGTGTCTCGCGGGCATCCTGAGAGCTGGGCGGGGGGGTTATCGCACTAAAGCCCAAATACTACCTCCTGGCTGGATTCCTAATACATATCGTGCCCCCAAGATCAGGGTTACGCAAGTCTTGCTTTTTGCAGGCATCACCCGATGGCAGAAAATTTACCGTCCAGACAGAAAAAGAGCCGCGCGACTGATCGCACGGCTCCGGAAAACATGTCGTCTTTGGATCTCGGGCCGGTTGGCGCGAGAATCAGTAGCCCGGTGTCGGATCGGGAATATCGGAGCCCGATTTGAACGGACCAACGGCCGTGGCTGCAGGCCCCGCGCCCGAGCAGATCGGCTTGCCATAATCATCCAGACGCGCCGAGAGATACCCCTCCACACCGTCATCGATGATCCAGTGGTCACAGCCTTCGGGATCGATCCAGATACCGGCTTTCAGCTGGCTCAGATCTTTCGAGCCCCAGCCACGATCACGGCTTTTGTCGGGACCGACGGCGGTACAGGCACCCATCGCGCCCACAAGTCCCAGCAACACGAGTGTCTTGATGGCAGTCATGATACCGGCCCCTTATTTTACACAGATGATTTCGACACGACGGTTCTGCGCCATGCCTTCACGGGTCGCATTGGTCGATCGCGGTTGGCGCTCGCCATACCAGTTGACCGCCAGCACCGGCGCACCGACTTCCTGCGCAACACCTGCCACGGCTTCGGCACGGCGCTTGGAGAGCTTCATATTATACTCGTCCGAGGCGCGGCTATCGGTATGGCCGGTAATGATGAAGCTGCGCGCCTGCGCGGTGCGGAAGAAGTTGCGCAGATATTCCCGACCCGAAGCCGAGATCTGCGAGCGGTCGGTGGCAAAGAGCGTATCGGTCGGGATGATCCCGCAGACGTTACGGTGGCAGACCGGGCGACCGTCGCGCGTGATGCGGTTGTCCATATAGCCTTCCGCGCCATCATCCATGACCCAGTGCTCGCATCCGTCGGGGTCGATCCAGATGCCCGGAATATATTTCTCGGCGCGCGTCTGTTGTGCTTCGACCGGGGCAAAGCCGGAGGCGAAGACCATACCAGCTGCCATAGCGACGCCGAGCGCCGGCTTCATTTTCTGCAAGAGAGTGCCAATCACCGTCTCGTCCCCCAATATGCCATCGATGCCACGGGACTATCGTGCAAAGAGCGGCAAAGTCACTAATTCACGGCAGCTTAGCAAAAAAGTGACGCAATGGAAGCGTAAAGACGCGGCGCATTGGCGCAATTATGGAAACAGCCTGCATCCTGAGCGCAAATTGTTTCCCCTTACGTCATCTACCGCGAATCTGTCCAACGGGAGGAGCTGGATCAGATCAGCTCGCCTTCGAGCGAATTGGGACCAGCGCCGACAATCCGCACCCGCGCCAGCATCCCGGGCGCCAGACCCTCGCCCTTCACAAACACCGCCTGAAGATAGTCGGATTTGCCGATCCACTGGCCCTCCCAGCGGCCGGGCTTCTCGAAGAGCACCGTGCATTCGCGCCCCACCATCGCATCCTGCGTGGCACGCTGCTGGCTGATGGTCAGCTCCTGCAACCTGCGCAGCCGCGCCTCCGCCACCTCGGCAGGCACCGCATCCTTGCGTTCGGCCGCGGGCGTACCCGGGCGGGCGGAGTATTTGAATGTATAGGCCGCGCCATAGCCTACCTTGCGCACCAGCTCCATCGTCTCCTCGAAATCCGCATCGGTCTCGCCGGGGAATCCCACGATGAAATCGCCCGACAGCACCAGATCGGGACGCGCGGCACGGATACGCTCGATCAGGCGGATATACTCCGCCGCCGTATGTTTGCGGTTCATGGCCTTGAGGATGCGGTCCGAGCCCGATTGCACCGGCAGATGCAGATAGGGCATCAGCTTCGGCTCGTCGCCATGAGCAGCGATAAGATCATCTTCCATATCGTTGGGATGCGAGGTGGTGTAGCGGATACGGTCCAGCCCCTCGATTTTGGCCAGTGCGCGCACCAGACGCGCCAGCGACCATGTGCCATCTTCGCCCTCGCCGTGATAGGCGTTGACGTTCTGGCCCAGAAGCGTGATCTCGCGTACCCCCTTCTCGACCAGCTTGCGTGCCTCGCCCAGAATGCGCGCGGCAGGTCGCGAGACCTCGGCCCCGCGGGTATAGGGCACCACGCAGAAGGCGCAGAACTTGTCGCAGCCTTCTTGCACCGTCAGAAAGGCGCTGGGGCGCGCCTGCACGGGGCGTTCGGGCAGGTGCTCGAATTTATCCTCGACGGGAAAATCGGTATCCACCGGCTTCTTGCCCTGCTCCACCGCACGCGCCATCGCGGGCAGCTTGTGATAGCTTTGCGACCCCACGACCAGATCCACCAGCGGCATCCGGCGGCGGATCTCCTGTCCCTCGGCCTGCGCCACACAGCCCGCCACCCCGATCTTGAGATCGGGGTTCGCGTCCTTCAGCGGGCGCAGGCGGCCCAGCTCGTGATAGACCTTCTCGGCGGCTTTCTCGCGGATATGGCAGGTGTTGAGCAGCACCATATCGGCCTCTTCGGCCAGATCGGTCAGCACATAGCCCTCGGCCCCCATCGCCTCGGCCATCCGCTCGCTGTCATAGACATTCATCTGGCAACCATAGGTCTTGATATGCAGCTTTTTCAGAACCGGTACGGCGGCAGGGGCTGCGGCAGTCTCGGGCTTGGGGTCGGACATATCGGAAATCTCCTGGCGGACGGGCTTGGGGGATGGCGCAGCCTGCCCGATAGCCGAGATTGCCCTTTCGGGCAAGCATAGGGCCCGGAAAAGTGAATGCGCTTCCCCAAAACTAACCCTCTTCGCCGCCGTAACAGTGGTGCAAGAATGCCCCTCGGCCCCTGCATCGCGCGTCCGGTCTTGCATTCAGCTGCCGCATGGGAAAATCTCTTGGAAAAGGCCGGAAGATCCATGCAGTTCACCTCCCTCGAAGACTTTGCCAGCAAGGGCCAATCCCTGTTCGCCGCAGGGCCCGTCGCATTGATTCTCGTCGAGGATGAGGTCGAGCTGGAAAGCACCCTGCTCCACCATCTGGCTTGCGGCTTCGCGCAGGTCATCGCCTTCATGCCGGTAGGGCTCGCCCTGCCCGAGGCGCTGGAGACGCGCGTCCACCGCGTCGATCATGACACCCACGAACCGGGGGCAACGGTCGAGGCCGTCAATCTGGCGATCCGTCTGGCCCCGCCCAAGGTCTGGCTCTATTACTGCTATAACGCCGAATACCTGTTCTATCCCTTTAGCGAGACCCGTGGCGTGGGCGAGCTGTTGGCCTTCCATACCGAAGAGCGGCGGCCGGCGATGCTGACCTATGTCATCGATCTCTATACTGCCGATCTGGGCGCCCATCCAAACGGCGTCTGCCGCGAGGACGCCATGCTGGACCGCGCGGGCTATTACGCGCTGGCCCGCCCCGATCCGGCCAACGAGAACCGTGCCAAGGACCGGCAGCTCGACTTCTTCGGCGGGTTGCGCTGGCGGTTCGAGGAGCATGTCCGCGAGAGCCGCCGCAAGATCGACCGGATCGGGCTGTTCAGCGCAGCGCCGGGTCTGAAACTGCGGATGGACCACACCTTCAACGACGAAGAATACAACACCTATTCCTGCCCGTGGCACCATAACCTGACCGGCGCGATCCTGTCGTTCCGCGCGGCCAAGGCGCTGAAGACCAATCCCGGCTCGAGCTGGGCCATTCAGGATTTCCGCTGGTATAATGCCGTGCCCTTCCAGTGGAATTCGCGCCAGCTTCTGGATCTGGGCCTGATCGAACCGGGCCAGTGGTTCTGATCCGCCATTCTTCGGCTTCACGAAACACTGTCTGTTGTGATCCGTAGATTGCCCCTGCCCGCCCCGCATTAGATTGCCTCGGATGGCGCCTTGCTCCGGCGCGGTGCCACGACCCGAGTCTATGAATATGCGAAGAGGTATCATGTCTACTCCCCATGCGATCGTGGCCGGTGGCCTTGGCGTCATCGGGCGCAATCTGGTCACCTATCTGGCCGACACGCTTGGTTGGCGCGTCACAGCGATCTCCCGCCGCTCCCCCGATTTCGACACGAAAGCGACCTATGTCTCCGCAGACCTCCTCGATGAAACGGCTGCGGCGCGCGCGCTGGCGGAGGCGGGGCCCTTCACCCATGCCTTCTACGCCGCCTATCAGGAACATGACGACCCCAGAACGCAGGTCGAGGCGAACCTGACGATGCTGCAGAGCTTCGTCAAAGGGGTCGAGGCGGCCTCCCCCGATCTGGAACGCGTCGTGCTCTACGAGGGCGCCAAATATTACGGCGCGCATCTGGGGGCGTTCTCGACGCCCGCCCATGAGGATGATCCCCGCGTCATGCCGCCCATGTTCTATTATGACCAAGAGGACTGGCTGACGGGCTATGCAGAGGGCAAGTCATGGGACCGCGTCGTGCTGCGCCCGGATGTGGTCTGCGGCTTTGCCATCGGCAACCCGATGAACCTGTCGATGGTGATCGCGGTCTATGCGGCGATTTGCAAGGAACTGGGGCTGCCGCTGCGTTTTCCGGGCACGGCCACCTGTTATGGCAAGCTGGCACAAGTGACCGATGCGACGCAGCTTGCGCAAGGCTCGGCATGGGCCGCGACCGAGGCACCCAAGGGCGAATATAACCTCACCAATGGTGATATCTTCCGCTGGAACCACCTGTGGAAGCGCATCGCCAGACATCTCGATATGGATCCGGGCGAGCCGATGACGATCTCCCTTGCCGAGATGATGGCCGACAAGGGCCCGCTCTGGGACAGCATCCGCGAGAAATACGGTCTGGTCGATGTGCCCTTCGAGAAGCTCGCCGCATGGGGCTTTGGCGACTTCATTTTCAACTGCGATTGGGATGTCGTCTCGTCAACCACACGCATTCGTCAGGCAGGCTTTGGAACCACGGTGGACAGTTCTGCGATGTTCTTGAAACTGATTGACGAATTTCGTGAAAGGAAGGTTATCCCATGAGCACCCCCTCCCCCCGCCAAGCCAATTTCCGTGGCATCGAACATGTCGGCATCACCGTCCCCGACCACGCGCAGGCAGTGAAATTCTTCGAGGACGTTTTCGGCGCCGAAGTGATGTTCTCGCTGACCGACAAATCCCGCGATCCGCTCCCCGCAAGCGCGCTCGGCCCCAAGAACGGGCTGCGCTCGGGCCGCAAGATCGTGGCGGTCTCCACCATGCGCTTCGGCAATGGCGCCAATATGGAGATCTTCGAGATTGATCAGCCCGATGACCAGCCGCGCGACAATATCGCCAATCTGGGTATCAACCATATCAGCGTGACGGTCGACGATATCGACGCGGCCTCCGACGCCTTTGCCAAGGCGGGCGGTGAGCTGCTGGAAGGCCCCTATGATCTGAGCGATCAGGAAGAGGGTCGCGGCAATCGCGGGCGCTTCGGCTTTACCCCTTGGGGCATGCTGATCGAGTTCGAACAGCTTCCCGCGCCGATGTCCTATGACAACCCGCAGGCGTCCGAACGCCTGATCCCCGACCCCCGCAGAGCTACACAAGAGGTGTGAGATGAGTGATCTAACCGGCAAATCCGTTCTGGTCTTCGGGGGGTCTTCCGGCATCGGCTTCGGCGTGGCGGAGGCGGCTGTGAAGGCAGGTGCCAAAGTCACCATAGCCTCGCGCTCGCAAGACAAGATCGACGCGGCACTGGCCAAGCTGGAAGGGGCCGAGGGTGTCTCGCTCGATACCGGCGATGCCGAGGCGCTAGAGACCTTTTTCAAGGGTCACGACGCGTTCGACCATGTCTTCTGCTCGGCGGCCAGCACCAAGGTCTCTGCCGTGCGCGAGCTGCCGCTGGAAGATGCCTATGCCTCGGTAAATTCCAAATTCTGGGGTGCCTACCGCGTGACGAAATTCGCCAAGGTCAAAGAGGGCGGCTCGATCACGCTTGTCTCGGGCTTCCTGTCAGTGCGCCCCAAACCGGGCGCGGCCATCCAAGGCGCGATCAATGCGGGGCTCGAAGGGCTCACCCGCGGGCTGGCGCTGGAGCTTGCGCCCGTGCGCGTCAATTGCATCTCGCCCGGTCTTGTGATGACCGAGATGTATGACAGCCTCGAGGGCGATGGCCGTAAGAAGATGTTCGACAATGCCGCCGAGACGCTCCCTGTCGGGCAGGTCGGCAAACCCGAACATATCGCCATTCAGGCCATTGCCCTGATGGAGAACCCCTATATGACAGGCACCACCTCCTTTATCGATGGCGGTGGTCGCCTCGCGTAAAATCGGCGCTACAACAACGGCCTGTCTGCATGCGTGGGCAGGCTTTTAAATGCCATTCGGCCAAAAGGTAATTTCATGTCCGCATCTTCCACCCATGATACCGGCGCAGATCGTTCGGGCTTCGGCATGTTCGTGATTACCGCGCTGACCTTCTTCTTTGCCATGTCGGGCACCACTCTACCCACGCCGCTTTATACGATCTACACGCAGGAGCTGGACCTCTCGCAGGTCATGATCACGGTGATTTTCGCGGTCTATGCGGCAGGTGTGATCGCAGCGCTTCTCCTCACCGGACGCTGGTCGGACCAGATTGGCCGCAAACCGGTGCTTTACGCAGGTATCGCCTGCTCTGTCCTTGCCGATATCGTCTTCTGTCTGGCAGGAAATCTCTGGCTGATCCTGCTCGGGCGGGTGATCTCGGGCCTCTCGGCAGGGCTCTTCGCCTCCACCGCCACGGCGGCGGTGATGGATCTCGTGCCAAAAGGGCGCGAGAAGATGGGCGTGCTGACAGCCACTGCGGTGAATATGGGCGGGCTCGGGCTCGGACCGATCATGGCGGGCGCTGTGGCCGAGACCCTGCCCTATCCGCTGGTCACCCCCTATATCCTGCATCTGGTGCTGATCGCGCTGGCCACACTCCTTTATCTGCGCGTGCCGGAAAAGGTGCAGAAGGTCCGCTCGCCCGATCTTGCCCCGCAGAAACTGGCGCTACCCGAAGAGGTGCGCGCAGCCTTCGCCCCTGCGGCCATCGCCGCGATTGCAGGCTTCATGGTCTGCGGTTTCTACTCTGCGGTGATCCCGGGTTTCCTGTCGAAGGAAATGGGCCATGACAGCCATTTCCTGATCGGATTTGTGGCCGGTTTCCTGTTTCTGGCCTCCACGCTCGGTCAGATGATCGTGGACCGCCTGCCCGAAAAGATCCGCGCGCCATTGGGCTGTTTCGTGCTGGGGCTGGGGGCGGCGCTGATCGCATGGGCCTTCGATCTGCGCAGCCTGACCTTCCTGCTGGTCTCGACGCTGATTGCGGGGATCGGCCATGGGCTGGCCTTCCGCTCGGGGCTGGGCGCCATCGGTGCGGCCGCTCCCGAGGACCAGCGCGCGCGCGTCATCTCGCTCTATTTCGTGGTCAGCTATGTCTCGATCTCGGTGCCGGTGGTGCTGTTCGGGCTTCTGACCCTTGTCACGCCTCTGGCGCCTCTGAGCATCGGGTTTGCCATTCTTTCCGCAATCCTCTGCGGGGTGGCGCTGCTGTTGCTGCTGAAGCGCCGGTAAGAGGAACGGCGCAGGGCACTCCCTGCGCCGTTTCCCTATCAGCTGGCGGCGGGCATCAGCACGCCGTCGATCGCGTGGATCACACCATTGCTTTCCTCGATATCTGCCTTGGTGACCTCGACCATATCGCCGGCCGGATCCTCGATCATCACCTTGCCATCCTGTACCATCGCCTGCAGCGTGCAATCGCCCAGCGTCGGGATCTCGGCGGTGCCGTTATTGTCGTCGATCATCTTGGTCAGGGCGGCGGACATCACCTCCTTATCGACCACATGGCAGGTCAGGATGGAGGTCAGCTTGTCCTTGTTCTCGGGCTCGAGAAGCGTATCGACCGTGCCTTCGGGAAGGGCTGCAAAGGCTTCATCGGTGGGCGCGAACACGGTAAAGGGACCATCGCCATTGAGCGTCTCGGTCAGATCGGCTGCATCAACGGCAGCGGCAAGGGTCTTGAAATCATCGCTGGCGGCAGCGGCTTCGGCAATCGGTTTCTCGCCCATATGGTGGTCGGCAAAGGCGGCCGGTGCGAATATGGCAAGAGCGGCGGCGCTCGCGAGAGCGGTCGTTTTGATGGTCATTGATCGAACTCCTTTTGCAATAAAACACGTCTTTTCCCGACGCATATGGCAGTCACGAAGGGCGCGCGCAAAAGTTGCAAAGGCTGCACTTCACGATGCCTCGCGAGTGCGTGACAGGCTGGTTTCCTGATCGTGAAGCCGCGTGTATGGCAGGCCTGACGGAAGAAAAATATCTCCTCGTAACAAGCTCATACCCACCGCGCCGCAGGTTTGCCGGCGCGGGATATCGAAAGGAAATATCCGATGAGGAAGCCTGTTTTTCTGTCGCGCAGCCTCGGGCCGGCCATCGTGCTGGGCCTGAGTTGCACCGCAGCCATCGCGCAAGCGCAGGACGGCGCCCCGCCTCCCGACAGGCCGCATGACGGCCCCCCGCCCTACCGGATGCTCGATCACAACCATGATGGCCATGTGAGCATCCGCGAGTTCGATGATTTCTTCGCTCATCATCCGATGCCGCCGCGCGCGCGCGAGGATGCGCCGCCGCCGCGTGACCCGAACGCTCCGCCGCCCAAGAGGGATCACGAGGACAAAGCACCCTCGGGCAAGATGGTGGACCGTAACCATGATGGCCGGATCTCGCCGCATGAATATGACGCCTTTCTCAAGATGATGGCGCCGCCGCCGGAACGCTGACCCGAAAAGAAAAGGGGCGCGGAGATGACCTCCGCGCCCCTTTCTCATGATCTGGGGAGCCGCCGTCAGCAGGGCGACATGACCTTGCGGCGTTCCTCGGCGGCGTCAAAGCGGTCCAGCATCATCACCTTGTGCCATGCCTTGACGAAATCGCGCACCAGATAGGCCTCGCCATCATCGGCGGCATAATATTCGGCCAGCTGGCGCAGCTCGCTATTGGAGCCGAAGATCAGATCGCAGCGCGAGGCGGTATAGGATTTGCCTTCTCCCGAGCGCGGGCGGATATCGAACATCTGCTCGCCCTCCTGCGGATGCCAAGCGTAATCCATCGACACCAGCGTGCGGAAATAGTCATTGGTCAACTGACCCTTGCGCTCGGTGAAGATGCCCGTATCGCTCCCGTCGTAATTCTGGTCGAGCGCGCGCAGGCCACCGGCCAGAGCTGCCCATTCGGGGGCTGTCAACGCAAGCTTGGCCGCCTGATCGAGGAAGAGGTGCTCGGCAGGGATCTGGTAGCGGATGCCCGGATGCTGGTAATTGCGGAACCCGTCAACCACCGGCAGCAGCCAGTTGAAGCTCTCGGCATCTGTCCATTCCTCGCTCGCATCGGTCCGGCCTGCCACGAATGGCACGTCGACCTCGTAGCCCGCAGCTTTGGCCGCCGCCTCAACGCCTGCACAGCCGGCCAGCACGATGAGATCGGCCATCGACACCTTGGCCGCGCCCTTGGCGTCGAACTCGGCCTTTACGCCCTCGAGCGCTTCCAATACGCGGGAAAGCTGCGCGGGGTTGTTTACCGTCCAGTCCTTCTGCGGCGCCAGACGGATACGCGCGCCATTGGCACCGCCACGTTTATCGGTATCCCGATAGGTCGATGCCGATGCCCAAGCGGTCGCGATCAGCTCGCGCGGCGGAACGCCCGTGGCAAGGCAGGCCTCTTTCAGGCTAGCGATATCGGTGTCCGAAACCTGCGGATAATCGGCCTCCGGCGTCGGGTCCTGCCAGATGAAAGTGCCACCGATCTGCGGCCCCAGCCAGCGCGAGGTCGGGCCCAGATCGCGGTGGACCAGCTTGTGCCATGCTTTGGAAAACGCTTCGGTGAAATAGTCGAAATCCGACAGGAAGCGTTCGCAGATCTTGCGGTATTCGGGGTCGACCTTGAGCGCGAGATCCGAGGTCATCATCATCAGCGGGTTCATCTGGCCCTCGATATGCGCATCGGGCGTCTTGGGCGCATCGGGATCCTCGGGAGTCCACTGGACGGCACCAGCGGGTGATTTGACCTGTTTCCATTCGTATTTGAACAGGTTCTCCAGATAGGAATTGTCCCACATGGTCGGATCGGGCGTCCAGCTGCCCTCGATCCCGTTGGTCATGGTATATTGTGCAAATCCGAGACCTTTCGGGTTCTGCCAGCCCAACCCCTGAGCCTGAAGGGGCGCACCTTCGGGCGCGGGGCCGATCTCCTCGGCGCTCACCATCCCGTGCGATTTACCAAAAGCATGGCCGCCCGCGATCAGCGCCACGGTTTCCTCGTCATTCATCGCCATACGGGCGAAAGTCTCACGGATATCGCGTGCACTGTCCTGCGCATTGCCATTGCCGTTCGGGCCTTCGGGATCGACATAGATCAGTGCTTGATTGGCATTGGCGAGCGGGGCTTCAAGATCGTAGTGATCCTCTTGCACGTCACCTTCCCAGCGCAGATCGCGGGTGACCATCTGGTTCGGATGGCCTTCCATCGGGCCTTGCCCCACCTCGCTCGGGCGTTTGCCGTTCCAGCCCTCCGGGCCCCAATAGGTTGCGCGGTCGGCCTCCCATGCGTCAACGCGACCGAAGGCGAAGCCCTGGATCGGGAGGCCCATATCCTCGAGCGCGATGGTGCCGGCCAACATCATCAGATCGGCCCAGCTAAGCTTGGCGCCATATTTCTGTTTGATCGGCAGGAGAAGACGGCGCGATTTGTCGGTATTGCCGTTATCCCACCACGAGTTGATCGGCGCAAAGCGCTGCATCCCCTCGGCCGAGCCGCCGCGCCCGTCGGCAATCCGGTAGGTGCCGGCCGAGTGCCATGCCATGCGCACCATCTGCGGCCCGTAATGGCCATAATCGGAGGGCCACCACTCCTTTGAACTATGCAGCAGCGCGCGCACATCCGCCTTCAGCGCCTCGACATCCAGATCCTTGATCGCCTCGGCGTAATCATGGTTCGGGCCCAGCGGGCTGGCCTGCACGGGGTTCTGGTGCAGGATTTCGACCTTGAGCCGGTTGGGCCACCAGTGATCGAGCTGCGGTTCGGAGCCGGCTGCCCCCCCGATACGAGTTCCGCGGAACGGGCAGGCGCCCTGATTGGCGGCAGCGTGATCTTTCATGAATACTCTCCTTGGACGTGACTTGGGCGCCGACGCCTCCTCGCGTCCGTGCCTTGGCTCTCGCCCAACACCCGACGGAGCGATTGGTTTCATACCGAATGCGCGAAATCCCGTCATTTTCCTGTTCCGCTACGTCAGATCGGGGAACCCGCAGGCATAGACGGAAAAAGGACGGCCCGCGAGGACCGCCCTTCTTCACTGGAGATGCACATCTCCCGATGTGCGGGGGTTTGGGCCCGAGACCTTATTCGTCGCGGCCTTGGCCCAAATAGGGTGCCGGTTGCGGTGCAACAGATTGACGCGCATCGCCCGACAGAATGAATGCCGCATCCTGAGCATTGTCATTGCGCAGATTGCTATCCACGGTGACCAGTTCAGCCAGCGTATATTTGGCAGGATTTACGCCAAGCTGAGCGGCCAGCTGCGCTTTGCCGGGGGTGACTTCATGAGCCGGCGCTGCGGTGCGATTTTCATGTTCGATGAAATAATTCGCGGTGTTCGTGTCATTGTCGCGGCGGGCGTCCGCGATCGTCGTCAGTTCGGCAGTGGTGAATTGCGCCCCATCCAAATTCAGCTGCTGGGCCAGTTGTGCATGGCCTGCACCCTCTGCCGAGGCGATGCCTGCGCTTGCGGTAAGGGCTGCGATTGCGGCGATAATTGCGTTTTTCATGATCTATCTCCTAGTGTTGCATCTCGCCAGTGCCCCGCAGGGCTGTGTTACGATCTGCGTTTTGTCTTTCTGGAGATCTATCTAGGTATGTTCGTCGTAATTGGAAATATATAAAATTAGCACGCTAAACGTTTATATATGCACAAATCGATGTGGAACCCGAAATAAAAAAGGGTCTGCGAAATGGCAGACCCTTTAGAACACTCGCGACCGTTCTCAGGACATCGGCTGCTGCGGGATCACGCTGATCAGCTCGTCCGGCGCCGGCTCGTCCGCCGGTGCCAGCCTGTAGGCCTGATCGGACGAGACCGCCTGAGCAGGCTTTGCCGGCTCGAGCCGGATCACCTGCCCCGATGCCAACGACCGCTCGACCGCGTCCAGCACGCGCAGGTCGAGATAGCCCTCGCGGCCATCCGCTTCGGGACGTTGCTTTGTCAGGATGCAGTTCGAAAAATACTGCGTCTCGTTGCCGAACTGGTCCACGGGGTCGAAAGTATGCTCGGTCACCCCGTCCGCGCGCGTTTCTGTATAGGAGATCCCGACCTCGGGGCCGAACATGAAGCAAGGCGTGGCGTGGATGCTGGCCTTCGTGCCCACCAGCGTGAAGCTTTCCGATTTCTCCGTGGCATAGCTGCAGGTGAACTGCGCCACACGATTGCCCGAAAAGCCCAGCGTAACGGCCACGGTATCGTCAAAATTGAAGCCGCGGTCAGGGTCGCGGGTGCCGATCGCATAGACGCTGACAGGTTCCTCGCCAAAGAGGTTGCGCAGCGCGTTGAGCGGATAGGTCCCCATATCTGGCACGGGGCCCGCCCAGTAGCCATTATGGCCACGCGAATTGGCCTCGGCCACCTGCTGGGTGAAGGTCGAGGTGAAACTCATCAGCTTGCCGAAATCGCCACGGCGTGCGCGCGTGAACATCTCCACCGTCGCGGGCTCGTTATGCAGGCGATAGGCGATCATCAGATAGGCGTTCGAGCGCGCCTCCGCCTCGATGATCCGGCGCCCGTCCTCAAGGCTCGCGGCCATCGGTTTCTCGCAGAGCACATGGATACCTGCATTGAGCGCGCGGACCACATAATCGGTGTGCAGGAAATTGGGCGTCGCGACATAGACCGCGTCGATCTCGCCCGAGGCCAGAAGCGCGTCATATTCGTCATAGCGCCATGCCCTGATTCCGTAGAGCCCTGCCAGTTTCGAGGCTTTGGCGGGATCGCCGGTCACAAGGGCGACGAGTTCGGAATTATCGGTGCGCGAGATGCCCGGCATGAAAGCCTGTTGCGAGATCTGGCCTCCTGCGACGACGGCGTAACGGATCTTTTTGGTCATGATATCCTCCGATGAAATATGAAAATTACGGTCTCGGGGATGTAACGCACCAGCGCCGGTCTGGTTTTCTTCACGATGGCGTGCATGGGGTGCGGGTCAGGCGGCGACTGCCCGACCCAGAAGCCTCAGCTCATCCACTGGCCGCCATCGACATTATAGGTCTGCGAGACGATATAATCGGCATCCTTCGAGGCCAGAAACACCGCCATCCCCGCCAGATCGGCCGGTTCGGCATAACGCCCTGCGGGAACGCCCGCCTCGACCTCGGCCTTTTTCTGGCCAAGCGGCTTGCCTTCGAGCTTTGCGAACATCGCATCCACATGCGCCCAATGTTCGCCATTCACCACACCCGGTGCGATGGCATTGACGTTGATGCCATGTTTGATCAGGTTCAGACCCGCCGATTGGGTCATCGAGATGACGGCGGCCTTGGTCGAGCAATAGACGAGCACCAGCGCCTCGCCCCGACGTCCTGCCTGCGAGGCCATATTGATGATCTTGCCGCCATGTCCCTGCGCGATCATCTGCTTGGCTGCGGCCTGCATGGTGAACAGCGTCCCCGCCACATTGACGGCATAGAGCCTGTCATAGCTCTCGCGGGTGATATCGACCGTTTCGGCGGCATCAAAAAGCGCTGCGTTATTGATCAGGATATCGAGCTTGCCCGCGACTTCGACGACCCGCGCGATGCCGGCATCGATACTGTCCTGCGAGGTCACATCCAGCTCCACCGCATAGGCCTGCGGGCCCAGCTCGGCCGCGGTCGCCTCGGCGGCGGCAAGGTTGATATCGGCAATCGCGACCCGCGCGCCTTCACGGATATAGCTTTCGGCAAAACCGCGCCCGATGCCGCGGGCGGAGCCGGTGATCAGGGCAGATTTGCCCTCCAGTCGTTTCATGACTTTCTCCTCCATAGGGGGCGTTCCCCCCATCCGGCGCCACTGTGATCTGCTGTTCTGAAAATGACAACCGGACAAAGAAAAAGGCCGCCCTACAGGACAGCCTTTTTCGGTTCAGGCGGAGCGGATCACGCGCGGACGCGGCACCTGTCCCGTCAGACGGTGATAGAGATGTGTGAAGGTCGCAGCCCCCAGCACCGGCACCACAAGGTTGACGACCGGGATGGTCAGGACCACCGCCATCAGCGCGCCGGTCGTCCAGATCATCCAGCGATGCTTGTAATAGAGCGCCTGCACCTGCTCTTTCTGGATGCGGCGTTGCGCAGCCATCTGGAAATATTCCCGCCCCAGCAGATAGCCGTTGAGCCCGAAGAACAGCAAAGGCGCCACCGGCAGGATGAAGAAATAGACCGTGAAAGCGATGAGATTCGCCACGATCACCACGCCAAGGAACCGCAGGCTCTCGGCAATGGTCTCGGCCAGCGTGAAGGTGCGGATCTGCGGCAGATCGGGGTAATGCTCGCCCTCGACCATCGCCGCGACGTCTTCCAGAAACAGACCCGTGAAAGCCGAGGCCACAGGGATCATCAGGAAGATCGACAGAACCATCATCAGCCCGATGGTCGCAAGCGAGGCGATATCATCCACGAAACCGATGTGATACTGCGTGAAGGGCAGCGTGAAATCATCGGGCGTGATCGCGCCCACGCCCCATGTGAACAGCACGGTCACAAGTAGCAAAAGCCCGACCGACAATCCGACCCCCAGCGCGAGGATCTTCAGGGCACCGGGGCGGAACACATCCTCTATCGCACGGGCGATGGACGAAAAGATCATGCGTCTGCGTCCTTATTCGGTCACGAATGTGGTGATGCGTGCCAGATCGGGGCGCGGACGGTCGGGCGGCGTGACGCCTTCAGTGCCGATATGGACAAAGCCCGCGACCCATTCGCTCTCTGCCAGATCCAGCGCCTCGCGCCCGAAATCCGCGTTATGGGCGGCCCAGCCCGAGAGCCAGCTTGCCCCCCAGCCTGATGCCAGCGCCGCCGAGAGAAGCCCGTAGCAGACAGCGCCCGCCGAGAGTGTCTGCTCGATCAGAGGGATCTTGGGGCTATCCACGGGGGCGCTGATGACGGCCACGCAGAGATGGCTGTCCTCGAACTGCTTGGCGGCCTTCTCGATATCGACGCCGGTCAGCCCGTCGGCTGCGGCGCCCTCGGTTGCAGCCTTTGCCAGACGCTCGAGCGCGGAGCGGCGCAGCACTATGAAACGCCACGGCTCGAGTTTGCCGTGATCGGGGGAGCGGGCCGCGATTTCCAGCATCGGCATCAGGGCGCCATCATCGGGGACCGGCGTTACCAGCGTCTTGGCCGGACGCGAGCGACGGGTCTTCATGAACTCCAGCACTTGCGGATGTTCGATTGCAGCGTTGATTGTTGCCTCTGATACGGTCATTCACGGGCCTCCTGTCCTGATCCGCCCAGATATCGTCAGCTTTGTTGCCAAATTCAACCATCTGCGGGCTGCTGTTCGTCCGGCAGGTCCGAAAAGCGGTGCGGGCTGTTGCGCTTGTTGACGGCTTCGTGCTCTATGGTGAAGAGCAATTGAGACAACCAAGGTCAGGCATAGTGAGTATTTCCCAACGGTCTGCATGGCGCCGCACTCTTCTGGCCGCGCTTCTGTGTGGCGCGAGTTTCCCTGTCTGGGCACAGGATGGCAGCGACATTACCTATAGCCAGCCCCAAGCGCCCTCGCTGAACATGTATGGCGTGCCGGGCGTGCTGGATATGCCCTCCGTAGAGATGCTCCCTGACGGGCAGGCGGCCTTCAGCTATTCCTATGCGGGCGGAATATCGCGCTATAACATGACCTTCCAGGCGTTTCCCTGGCTGTCTGCGACCTTCCGCTATAGCGGGATCGAGGACCTCGATCTCTACGGGTTCGACACCTATTACGACCGCAGCTTCGATCTGCGCCTGCGCCTTCTGAAGGAGGGCCATTATGCGCCCGCCGTCACGCTGGGACTGCAGGACATCGCGGGCACCGGTCTGAACGCGTCGGAATATATCGTGGCGGGCAAGCATTTCACCACGCCGGGGCTTTCGCCCTCGGGCGAGGGTCAACTGCATGTGACCGCGGGTCTGGGTTGGGGACGTCTGGGCTCGATGGGAGCCTTCACCTCGACCGGCAGCCGCCCCTCCTATGACAGCTCTTCCTCGGGCGGCCAGCTCTCGGCCGACCAGTGGTTCCGCGGAGATGTGGCGCCTTTTGCAGGGATCGAGTGGGATAGCGGGCAGAACTGGAGCCTGAAGGCCGAATATTCCTCGGATGCCTATGTGACCGAGACAGAGAAGTCGGATGTGTTCGAGCGCAAGAGTTCGTTCAATTTCGGCGCCGAATATCAGGTCTCCGATACAACCCGCATCGGGGCCTATTACCTCTACGGCTCGATCGTGGGCGTGAGCGCGCAATTCCAGCTCAATCCGCGCCACGAGATCACGCCGCTGGTGATCGCCGCCCCCGATCCGGTGCCGCCGCGCCGCGACTGGGCAGAGAAATCGGACTGGGATCCGTCTTGGGCGCAGAGCGAGACCTCGCGCAGCAAGCTGTTTGAAGACCTGAAGACGGCGCTGGCCGATGACGGCATCCTGATTGAATCGCTGACCCTTCATGCGCGCTCCGTCGATATCCGCTATCGCAACCCGCGCTATCAGGCCGATACACTGGCCGTGGGCCGGATCGCGCGCGTCCTCGCCCGCTATCTGCCCGCTACGGTCGAGACCTTCCGCATTGTGCCGATAGTCGACGGAATGGCCGCCTCGGCGGTCACGATCAGCCGCACGACGCTGGAGGATACCGAATATCTGCCGGACGCGACCGATGCGGTCTGGGCGGGTGCGACCGTAGGCGATGCGCCTGCCGTCGGTGCCGATGCGCAGATCAATGGCGATCTCTATCCGAAATTCTCGTGGGCGCTCACGCCCTATACCAAGACCTCCTATTTCGATCCGTCGGAACCGTTCCGATTGGATGTGGGCGCACAACTTGCCGCGACATGGCAGTTCTCGCAGGGCTGGAAACTGGCAGGGGCCGTGCGCCAGCGCGTCTGGGGCAACATCAAGGACGGACGTCTCTCGAACTCCGTGCTGCCACATGTGCGCACCGACCAGACCGCCTATGCGCAGGAAGATACGACCCTCAAGAACCTCTATCTCCAGCATAACTGGAAGATGGCCCCCGATATCTACGCCCGTGCGAGCGCCGGTCTCTTCGAGGAGATGTATGGCGGGATCTCGGGCGAGGTGCTCTGGAAGCAGGCGGATAACCCGCTCGCCTTCGGGGCGGAGCTGAATTACGTCAAACAGCGCGACTATGACCAGCTTTTCGATTTCCGCGATTATGATGTCGTGACCGGCCATGTCTCGGCCTATTACCGCTTCGAGGACTATCTGCTGGAAGTCGATGCGGGGCGTTATCTGGCGGGCGATTACGGTGCGACCGTCTCACTGGACCGCATCTTCGACAATGGCTGGTCGGTCGGCGCATTTGCCACCGTTACCGATGTCTCCTCCGAGGAATTCGGCGAGGGCTCCTTCGACAAGGGCGTGCGCTTCAGCGTTCCGATCGCATGGCTCACCGGCGATCCCAACCGCAGCAGCTATGGCATGACGATCCGCCCGACCCAACGTGATGGCGGCCAGCGGGTCTATGTGCCCGGCCGGCTCTATGAAGACATCCGCGGCAAGGACAATACCAGCCTGACGCAACAGAAAGCAGGGTTCTGGCAATGAAGACCTCCGTCGTTCTCTCCGCGGCCCTCTTGAGCATTCTGGCCGCCTGTTCATCGGGGGTCGAGGCCCCCAATAGTCAGGAAGTCGTGGCCAGGACCGTCGTGGCCGCGCTCAAGCAGTCGCGCCAGAAACCGGCTCCGCAGATGAGCCGCGCGCAGCTCGAACAGCTGGGCGTGCCGGTCATGGAGGTCAGCGTCGAACGTATTGGCGCGACCGGCTATCTGGTCCCCGAGACCGAGCAGAGTGATTCGCTTGGTCGGAGCAAAACTTGGCAAAGTTCCGATAACGGCAGCTTTACTTTCCGGCAGGGTGTGCTCATTGCGTCACGCGGTTTCGGCTTCGATCTCCTCTCCGCATCGGCTCCCGTCAGCAAGGGACAGGCGATGGGTCCGGCCAGTTCCGCGAGCCGCCACTATGTGACGCGCGCGGGCGACTACTCGGAAAACAAACTGGATCTCACCTGCACATTGGGCACAACAGGGCACGAGACCATTGAAATTCTTGGAAAATCACATGCTACACGGCATCTGATCGAGGCCTGCACCTCGCCCGAGGGCAACAAGGTCAGCAATGATTACTGGATCGGTCTGCAGGACGGGGTGATGTGGCAGTCGCGCCAATGGGCGGGTCCGCGTATGGGCTATGTCAGGTTCCGTCAGATCGTGAACTAATCGATAAAATAACTTTCAAGGCAATTTTTCTGCGCTCGCGAAAAAGAAATTGAAAGTGAACAACCGCCTGCTAAGTTGAAATCTAATAGCTGTCCCCTATTGGAGTTTTGTAATGAAGAAAGTACTCGCGGCTCTCGCCCTGATCACTGCTGCTTCCGCAGCAAACGCACAAGCACCCGGCCCGACCAGCCTTCCTGGCCCGCTTGCTGGTGCAGGCACCGGCATCATCGTTGCCGGCACCATGGTGACCATCGTTGCAATCAGCATCGCAGTGGCGGCAAACGACGATTCGTCGGACACCACCACCACCCCGGATACCTGATCCGGACATGCCGCATCGGGCTTTCCGATCGCAGGCATATCGATACAGAAAACCCGGCCTCGCGGCCGGGTTTTTGCGTTCAGCCGTCCGGCGTTGTTCTGCCACGACCCGCAGGGAATATCCCTGACCGGACCATCACGAAACTGTCAAAGGCGCCGCTGCACCGAGCCGCCAGCGACGCAATGCGGCGGCGTGGTGGCGCCATGCCCTGCGGCGCCCGAATATTGCATTTTGAAAGAAAATGCGCAGCCCCCTCAAATCACAGGATAAACCATTGGCAATCCGGCGCGCGATACGCATGGATCGCATGCGGAGAGGTCAGGGCTGCGGTTTTGCACCGCCAGTTGATGCCAAACAGGCGGCATGATCTACATTGGGCAGGAGGCCGCGCCATCGCGCGGAAGAGCCGAGAAAGAGGAGAGGAACATGACGAATTTGCAGCACAAGCCCTTCGGAACCCGCGGGAAGGTACATGAGATTACCCCTGCGCTGGCCGGTTGGCGCTATGTGGGATTTTCGCTCTATAAACTGAAAGCGGGCGACACGGCGGCAGAGGCCACGGGGTCGAACGAGGTCATTCTCGTGATGGTCGAGGGCAAGGCCGCGATCAAGGGTGCGGGCAAGGATTGGGGTGTGCTGGGCGAGCGGATGAATGTCTTCGAGAAGACCCCGCCGCATTGCCTCTATTTGCCGAACGGCACCGATTGGGAGGCTGTCGCCGAGACCGACTGCACCATCGCGGTCTGCCTTGCCCCCGGCAAGGGCGGCCACGAGGCGCGCAAGATCGGCCCCGACAATATTACCCTGACCCAGCGCGGCGAGGGCTCGAACGAGCGCCATATCAACAATATCGCCATGGAAGCCGAGGATTACTGCGACAGCCTGCTGGTGACCGAGGTCTTCACCCCCGCAGGTAACTGGTCGTCCTTCCCGAGCCACCGCCATGACGAGGATGATTTCCCGCGTGTGACCTATCTCGAAGAGACCTATTACCACCGCATCAACCCCGGTCAGGGCTGGGGCATCCAGCGCGTCTATACCGATGATGGCTCGCTCGACGAGGTGATGGCGGTCAAGGATGGCGATGTCGTTTGTGTGCCGCGCGGACACCATCCTTGTGGCGCACCGCACGGGTTCGAAATGTATTATCTCAACGTGATGGCTGGCCCGCGCCGCGCTTGGCGTTTTGTGCCCGCCCCCGAGGTGGAACACTTGTTCTGACAGGAAAATAAGCCTAGTTAGCTTGTAACGTCAGGCCGCCATCCGGCAACGGGTGGCGGCCTTTTCCTGTCTCGAGGCCTTCATAATGTCTTCCCTCTCTCCGGTTTCAGGCGCTGCTGCGGGCAAGCTGGGTCCGGCGGCCTGCATGCTCGCCATGTTCTCGGCGCTTCTGGGCAGCACCGCTCCAAGCCCGCTCTATCCGTTCTATATCGCGCATCTGAACCTGCCGCAGGTCATGGGCACGGCGATTTTCGCCACCTATGCCGTCGGCACGCTCTGCGCGCTGTTTCTGGCGGGCGCGATCGGTTCGAGCATCCGCGATCTGCGCTTCGTTCTGTGGCCGGGGTTGCTGATCACGGCATTGGGGGCGGCGATCTTCAGCCATCCCGACAGCCTGTGGACGCTGCTGACGGGGCGGTTCCTCAACGGCTTCGGCACGGGGCTGATCACTGGCACCGCCTCGACGGCGCTGTTCGAGCTGTCCCACCCCGACAAACGTGGCCGCGCGGCGATGTTTGCCACGCTGGCTTTCACGCTGGGCGCTGCGGGCGGACCGCTCCTGACGGCCACCTGCCTCGAACTGGGCCTCGCCGCCACCTCCCTGCCCTTCGTGATCATCGTGGGCCTTGCGGTCTTGGCGATGGTCGGGCTGAAACTGGCCGCATGGTCCCCGCGCGAGCCCCGCACGGGCGCAGGCGCGAAAGCCGCGTCGGGAGCGTCGCAGGGCGGACAACTCGGGCTCTATCTTCTGGCCTGTCTCGGCCTGACGGTCGCGTGGATGCTCGGCTCGCTCCTGATGGCGATCGGCACCGATCTGGGCCAGCGCGCCTACGCGATCCGCTCCGTCGGCCTGGCGGGCATGGTTCCGGCGCTGTTCCAGCTGTTTGGTGGTGTGGGTCAGGTATTCTGGGGCCGTTCACTGCCCCTGCGGACCCTGATCATCGGCATGATCGGGCTGGCGCTGGCGCAAAGCATCCTTCTTCTGGCGCTCCCCGGAGAACATGGCTGGATCATGCTGGCGATGATGCCGGTCTGCGGCTTTTTCTATGGCGCCGCCTTTGTCTCCGCGCTCGGCATCGCCACACAGGCCGCCCCGCCCGAAACCCGCGCGAACTGGATCTCGCGTTTCTATGTAGTGGGCTATCTGTCGAATGCCGTGCCAACCGTCGTGATGGGCGGGCTCATCGACCTGATCGGACTGTCACCGGCCTTCTTCTGGTTCGGGCTGGTTGTTATCGGGCTCGCCTGTCTGGGCGCGGCGCTGGCCCTGCAGTCCCGACGCGCGGCCCTCGCCGTTTGACCTCCCCTACTCCCGCGCCACATCACCTCCGAAACACCACCAGTCAGGACAGGCCCCGCATGCAGGCAAGACGGATCGTATCATGGCTCGCCATCGTTATCAGCGGCATCGCAGCGGGCGGAGTGCTGTCCTATTTCGGGGTGCCGGCAGGCTTGCTGATCGGGCCGATCGTCGCGGGGATGTGTTTCGGTCTGGCCGGATACAAAATGGCTTTCAACCGCGATTTGCGGGCTCTCGCACAAGGCGCGACGGGGGTTCTCATCGCCTCGAGCTACCGACCCGACACACTCGCGCGTCTGGGCGAGTTCTGGCCCGAGGCGCTGGCCAGCCTCTTTGCCACGATGGTCATCGCGATTGCGGCGGGGGTCGTTGTCGGACGGATGGGGCGCATCGCGAAAGAGGAGGCGATCTGGGGCTTCCTGCCGGGTATGGCCAGTGCCGTGATCGCCATCAGCGAGGAGCGCAACATGGATGCGCGGGCGGTGGCCATCATCCAGATCATCCGGATTCTGGTGGTGATCCTGTCGATGTCCGCTTTGGCGGCGGTCCTCCATATGACGGGGCTTGCCGATCCTGCACAAGCAGGGGCGGCGAAGGTCAGCCCGCATGGGCCCATCTGGATCCCCTGTATGCTGATCCTGCTGGCTCCGCTGTCGCAGAGGTTCATGCGCTTTGTTCCGGCGGGCGGATTGATGGTGCCGATGATCACCGCGATTGCGCTGAAATCTGCAGGCGTCAATGTGATCATGCCGCATGAGTTTCTGGTGGCGGCCTATCTCGTGATCGGCGCGCATGTGGGTCTGCGCTTCGACCGCCCGCTCCTGCGTCAGGCAGGCGCTGCCCTGCCCGCAATCATCGGGGCGGCCATCGTCATGGTGTTGTTGGGCGGCGGGGTCGGCTTCGCGCTTGCATGGGCGGTGGATGTCGACACGCTCAGCGGCGTGCTGGCTGCCGTTCCGGGCAGTATCGATGCCGTGGCCGCCCTGTCCTATTCCAGCGGCTCGGACATGTCCTTTGTCATGACCTTGCAGATCCTGCGGCTGTTTGTCGTGCTGATTGCGGGGCCACCTATGGCGTCATGGGCGGCCCGCCGCTTTGCGGTAAAACGCTAAACCCTTCAGTTCCAGGGGCTGTTCCGGTCACGGTGGCGGCCCACTTTGGGAAGCGAGCTGCCGCTGACATCATCGTCGTGCGACGGGGTTTGGAAAGGCTGGGCATGGACGGTCCGGCGGGACGCTGCGGGACGCTTCGTCCCGTTATCGCCCATCTGCGCGGCAAGTTCGCGCAGCGCCGCCACGCGGTTCTCGGTTGCAGGGTGCGTCGAGAACAGCTTGTCGCGCCCGCCCCCATGCAGCGGATTGATGATGAACATATGTGCCGTAGCGGGGTTGCGCTCGGCGGCAATATTATCGACCTGGGCCGCACCCTGCTGGATGCGTTCAAGCGCCGACGCGAGCCAAAGCGGATGGCCGCAGATCTGCGCCCCCTGCTTGTCGGCAGCGTATTCGCGCGTGCGCGAGATCGCCATCTGCACCAGCGAGGCCGCGAGAGGCGCGAGGAACATCATGGCCAATGTGCCCACGATCCCGAGCCGGTTCTCCTCTCGGTTACCACCGAAGAATAGCGCGAAATTCGCCAGCATCGAGATAGCACCGGCAAAGGTCGCGGTGATCGTCATGATTAGAATATCGCGGTTCTTGATATGTGCCAGTTCGTGGGCAATCACACCTGCCAGTTCCTCGCGCGAGAGCACCTGCATCAGACCCGAGCTGACAGCCACGGCCGCATTCTCGGGATTACGCCCCGTGGCAAACGCATTGGGCTGGGGGGTGTCGATGATATAGAGCGCGGGCATCGGCAGATCGGCGTTGCGCGCAAGCTCTGCCACCATCTCGTTCAGGCCGGACGGATCGCGCGGACCGATGGGCTGGGCGTTATGCATCCGCAGCACCATCTTGTCGGAATTCCAGTAGCTGAAGATGTTCATCGCCGCAGCAATCACGAAGGCGATGACCATCCCCGTGCTGCCACCCAAGAGATAGCCAAGCCCCAGAAACAGCGCCGTGACGGCAGCCATCAGCATAGCGGTTTTTACATATCCCATCGTCTCTTTCCTATTCCGGTTCTCATGCGAACGGTCCAACTGGATATAGGCAGCAAAATGCGATGTGCAATGTAGGCCGGGCCCGCCAGAAGACGGAAATGACACGGCAGTTCATAAGTCAGCTGTTGAATAAACCGCTAATTCAGGGTGGGTTTTCAAGCTGCTTAGACAGTAGGCAAAATTGGAAGAAGGGCAATCCGGACCCGGATCACCCTTCCTCACTGGAGATGCACATCAGTGATGTGCAACGGTCATGACAGAGCCGGAATTAGCGGCCCGTGCCAAGATAGGGGCGTGCGATCGGCGCGACGGTATTGCGCGAAGTGCCGGTTTCGATGAAGCGGGCTTCTTTCGCGTCATCCGCGCTCGAGAGCGAAACGAGTTCTGCCATCGAGTATTTCGATGCATCAACGCCGAGCTGCTCTGCCAGCTGGGCTTTACCTTGAGAAACCGAGGTATTTTCTTTTGCACGGTTCTCGTGGTTCAGGAAGTATTTTGCTTCCTGAACGTCACCGTTGATTTTTGCATCACGGATATTGGTCAGTTCCGCAGTGGTGAAATCGGCACCGTTCAGGCCCAGCTGAGCGGCGAGTTGCGCGTGGCCTGCGCCTTCGGCAGAAGCGAAACCTGCGGAAGCGGCAAGAACGATAGCGGCAGCAACGAGAGTGGTTTTCATAGTCATCTCCAAGTGAATACGGCTAACCAGTAGTGAACAAGATTAGCCGCCTAATTGATGACGTCCCTCTACGCCTGTGTGTTTCATCCGTAAATGACAGAAACACAGCACGCTAATGTTTATATTTGCACATTCACAATTTCGTCACAAAGCGAGCGATTCGAAATATATTAAGCGCCAATGATCGCGAGGCTTTTGGAGGCGCCGATCCGGCTGGCTCCCGCCGCGATCATCGCCAGCGCATCCTCCGTCGTCGAGACACCGCCCGAAGCCTTCACACCCATCTCCGGACCGACCGTTTTGCGCATGATCGAGATCGCCTCGATTGTCGCGCCGCCCGACGAGAAACCGGTAGAGGTCTTCACGAAATCCGCCCCTGCCTCCTTGGCCAGATGACAGCCCGTGGCGATCTGGCTTCCGGTCAGGAGGCATGTCTCGAGAATGACCTTGAGGCAAAGATCGCCACAGGCGGCCTTGACTGCGGCGATATCGGCACGCACCGCGTCCAGATGCCCGTCGATCAGATCGCCTACGGAGATCACCATATCGATCTCGGTCGCGCCCTGCGCGATTGCCCATTCCGTTTCGGCCACTTTCACAACGCTCGGAGAGGCTCCGAGCGGGAACCCCACAACGGTGCAGACCAGAACCCCGCTGCCTGCAAGCGCCTTGGCCGCGCGCGGGACATGGATGGAATTCACACAGACCGATTTGAACCCATGGCTGGCGGCCTCTGCGCAGAGCGCATCGATCTGGGCGGTGGTGACATCGGGCTTCAACGCGGTGTGATCGATATAGGCGGCGAGTTCGGCAGGCGTCATCATGTGTCTCCGTGATAGGATGGTCGCACAAGCCATGGCAGGCCGGAATGAAGGGGTCAACTCTGTGCAGGCACCGCATCAGCGTCCATCGGCGCATGACGCGGGAAGACCGGCCTGGCGTCGCAATCGATCTCGCGCGCCTTTGCCAGCAGCGCCTCACGCACCTCGTTGGCCGTCACAAGACCGGTATTCGGGTCGTCGCTCGGCACGAGGAACAGAACCTCCTGTCCCCAGATATCGTGGTTGGACACATAGACGCCGCGGCTATCGGGATCATCGCGTAGGCCATATTCGTCGAGAAGGCGGTGATAATATTCCCGGAGCGGCGTGACATCCGTCCGGTGATCAAGCCGCAGGATAACCTCGAACAGGGTAAAATGCTCCTGCATCGTCCAGTTCTCGAACGGCTCGGCCACGAAATCGACCACCGGCACCACGAGCCGTTTCCCCGTCCAGATGCGCAGCTGGACATAGGTGAAATTGATCCGCTCGACCGAGCATATATAATCGCGGAACAGGATCTTGTCGCCGATCCGCGCCGACTGGTTCATCGAGATCTGGAGCGAGGCCAGAATATTGGACAGGATATTGCGTGCGGCGAAGGCCAGAAGCAGACCGATCGTCCCCGCCGATGCCAGAAGCGAGATCCCGAGCGATTGCATGACGGAGGCCTCGTTGAGAACGATCCCCACGCCCACCATTGCGATCAGCACGATCCCCCCGCGCCTGAGCGCCGAGACCCGGGTGGCCATTGCGCGACGCAGTTCCTGCCCCTCGCCGATCGCACTGAGCTCGCCCCCATCGAAGGAGACCAGCCTCTCGATGATCACGTCGGCGATATTGACGATGAGCCACAGCACCGCCGCCACGATCCCGAAGACGGTCAGAGGCGACAAAATCGTGTCGATACGGCCCGAGAAGATAAAGAGCTTGTTGGAAATCAGCCCCATCGTCGCCGTCATGACCAGAAGGGTCACGGGGCCGCGTATCGCCACGAGGAAGGAACCGGGGGCGGCACGGCGGTCACGATGCATGCCGCGCGACAGGATCTTTTTGGTGACCCAGCCCATAAGGGCCGTGATCGCGATCGCCAGAGGCAAACCGATCGCCTCCCACCATTGCAGACCCCAGATCGCTTCCTGCCGCAAAACCGTAGGCAGGGCCTTCTCGAGCGCGGAGGGCGCGAACGCATCGCCGAGCGCGGGCAGATTATCCACCGTCTGGCGCGAGACCACCCAGACCGGCTCGCTGTTTTTCGGCTTGATCCGATTGATGCGGATCGGCACCGGCCGGTCGCCCAGATCGACATACCATAGCAGGATCGACCGGCGCGACTTGCCCGCCATCGGCGTCTCGGCCCCGCCGCGCTCGTTCATGCCATCGGGGCGGTCATAGAGCGCATACCAGTCGATGATGATCTTACGGTCCAGAAGAGTCTTGAAATCCCTTGCAAGCTCGGGGCCTCTGGTGCGCTGTTCCATCTCGCCGATATCCGACAGATCCAGCATATGCGCGGCGGCCAGCCAGTCGCCGTTATTGGCCTGAATGATGAAACTCTCCAGAGCCGAGCGCGGCGTAGTGCGGTCGATCTTGTCGGGTGTCGTGCCCAGCCCGCGATTGAGCGCATCGACCTGATACCATTCCTCGGAGGCCGCAGCTTCCTCTGCCTGCGCGCCGGGCGGTATGACCGCCAGACACCAGAACAGAAGAAGGGACAGCAGGGACGGGGCGCGGAGCGTGGCACGGATCATGCAAGGCAAACCGCCTGGATGACGCAGGGTTCCGGACGCCGTGTAAAAATCTCCACGGCTGGCATTTTGCCGCCGCCGGAGCTAGGCCTAGGCCGGAGCAAGGCAGGGGAGCTTTTACCGATGACACCCGAAACAACTGGCTGGATTGATAAATTCGAAGGCCTGAAGCAGCTGCCCGATGACATCCGCACGGCGCTGGTCGCGGGTAGCAAGGTGCTGACAGTCCCCGAAGGCACCGAGATTTTCGCTCCCGGTCAATCGGCGGACAATCTTCTGCTGCTGATCGAGGGGACGGTGCGGGTCCAGCAGAAATCCGATACGGGGCGCGAGGTGATCCTTTACCGCGTGAATGCAGGCGAGAGCTGTGTGCTGACCACCGCCTGCATGCTGGCTTTCGAGGATTATGCCGCCGATGGTGTCGCCGAGACCGAGGTCACAGCGGTGGCCATTCCGCGCGCGACCTTTGATGATCTGGCGGGCCGCTCGCCCCTTTTCCGCGAATTCGTCTTTAAGGCCTATTCGCGCCGGATCACCGATCTCTTCACACTGATCAACGATATCGTCTTCCAGCGCATGGATGTGCGGCTTGCGCAGCGGCTTCTGGAACTGGCCGATGAGCGCGACACCATCCGCGCCACCCATCAGGCGCTGGCCAACGAACTGGGCACCGCTCGCGAGGTGATCTCGCGCACCCTCTCGGAATTCCACCGTCGCGGCTGGATAGAGCAGGCGCGCGGCGAGGTCCGGCTGACCGGCAAGACCGGGCTCGAGCGCCTTGTAAAAGCCGCAGGCCTGCTCTGAGTGCGAAACCAACCATAGCCCGTATGTGACGAAGTCACCGTGCATCTCCCTCCATCCGGTATAAACCTTTCTCACGACCCATCGGGAGACCAGAATGCCGAACGATACAGGACGCTGTGGTATTGATGCCTTTCTGCGGTTCCCGCCTTCACCGGCCTGCGGCCTGCTGGTATCGTGCAGAGGCGCGCCCTCCCCGTCGCACCGGTCTTAGGTGTGACACCAGCCACCGGGTTCTGCCCGGTCCATATATTCATCGGCATCCGCCCCTCCCGCGGAAAGCCCCCAGTCCTTCGCTCAAGGAGTTCCGAGCATGATCTACACGACCGACATGTCCGTCCAGCCTGTGGTCAAAGGGTTCTTCGACCCTGCGACCAACACGATCAGCTATATCGTCAAAGATCCGGGCAGCATGGCCTGCGCGATCATCGATAGCGTGATGGATATCGACTATGCGGCAGGACGGATCAGCTATGACCATGCCGACGAGCTGATCGCCTATATCGAGGCCGAAGGGCTGCTGCTCGAATGGCTGATCGAGACCCATGTCCATGCCGACCACCTGTCGGCCGCCCCCTATATCCAGAAGAAACTGGGCGGCAAGCTGGGCATCGGACGTCAGATCACCGTGGTGCAGGATACGTTCGGCAAGGTCTTCAATGAAGGCACCGAGTTCCAGCGCGACGGCTCGCAATTCGACAGGCTGTTCGATGACGGCGATGTCTATCATGTCGGCGGCATGCGTTGTTTCGCCATGCACACGCCAGGCCATACGCCCGCCTGCATGGTGCATGTAATGGGGAACGCGGCCTTCGTGGGGGATACGCTCTTCATGCCCGATGGCGGCTCGGCACGTGCCGATTTTCCGGGTGGGGATGCGGGCATCCTTTATGACAGTATCCAGAAGGTTCTCTCCCTGCCCGCAGAGATGCGTCTGTTCATGTGCCACGATTACGGCCCGAATGGCCGCGAGATCCGCTGGGAAACCACCGTGGCCGAAGAGAGGGCGCATAACATCCATGTTGGGGAGGGCCGGACGAAGGAGGAGTTCGTCAAATTCCGCACCGAGCGCGACGCACAGTTGGCCATGCCCAAGCTCATCATCCCTTCCCTGCAGGTCAATATGCGCGGCGGCGACCTGCCGCCCGCCGATACCGATGGCAAGCGCTACCTGAAAGTGCCCCTGAACGGGCTCTGAGCAGGTCCGCAGTCAGGGGGCGGGCACCGACCCGCCCCTAAAGACCATCTCCCAGGAGGAAGAGCTTTGGAAAAGCATGAACTGGCCACGGGTCTGTCCGTCGGTCCGCAGATCACCATATCCGATGTGCAGACGCTCGCGGCGGCAGGTTTCCGTTCGATCATCTGCAACCGCCCTGATGCCGAGGGCGCGGACCAGCCGGGCCATGAGGAGATCGCCCGCGCGGCACAGGAGCAGGAGATGGAGTTCCGCTATCTGTCGGTCACCCCCGGCATGGTGACGCAGGAGGATGCCAGTGCCTTTGCCGCAGCGCTGACCGCCCTGCCCGGCCCCGTCTTCGCCTATTGCCGCACCGGCACACGGTCGACCACGCTCTGGTCACTGTCGCAGGCCAAGGACCGCTCGCTGACCGATATTCTCGCCCGTGCCAAGGCCGCAGGCTACGACATGAACGGCGTCGCTCGCCGGATTGCCAATGGCGGCAAGACGCCCACCGATACGGGCGATGCGAAATATCAGGTGGTGATCGTGGGCGCGGGAGCCGGCGGCCTTTCGGTTGCGGCAAGCCTGAAGGCGCGGCGCAGCGACCTTGAGGTCGCTATCATCGACCCCGCCGATATCCATTACTATCAGCCCGGTTGGACGATGGTCGGCGGTGGTATCTTTGAACCTTCGAAAACCGCCAAAACCATGGGGAGCCTGATCCCCAAAGGCGTCACATGGATCAAGGCCGCCGTGGCCGCTTTCGAGCCCGAGAAGAACGCCGTGATTCTCGATGGTTGCCGCGTTGTGAAATATGACCGCCTTGTGGTCTGCCCCGGACTGAAGCTCGACTGGGCGGGGATCGAGGGGCTCGAAGAGACCCTTGGCCGCAATGGCGTGACCTCGAATTACCGCTATGATCTGGCACCCTATACATGGCAGCTGGTATCCTCGACGACCGAGGGGCGCGCGCTTTTCACCCAGCCCCCGATGCCCATCAAATGCGCCGGAGCGCCGCAAAAGGCGATGTATCTTTCGGGCGATGCGTGGTTCAAACGCGGCGTTCTGAAAAATATCGACATCCAGTTCATGAATGCCGGCGGCGTGCTTTTCGGGGTGAAGGACTATGTCCCTGCCCTGATGGAATATGTCGAGAAATATGACGCCACGCTGAATTTCTTCCATAAACTGGTCTCTATCGACGGCTCCGCCAAAACGGCCACCTTCGAGGTCATCAGACCCGACAGCGAAAAACAGATCCTCACCACCGATTTCGACATGATCCATGTGGTGCCGCCGCAAACCGCGCCGGATTTCATCCGCGTCTCGCCTCTGGCGGATGCGGCGGGCTGGGTCGATGTGGATCAGGCCACGCTGCGCCATAAGACCTATGACAATATCTGGTCCTTGGGCGATGTGATGAACGCCCCCAACGCCAAGACGGCGGCGGCCGCGCGCAAACAGGCGCCGACCGTGGCCGAGAACATCATGGCCGATATCGCGGGCCAATCGGCACGGGCACAATATGACGGCTATGGCTCCTGCCCGCTGACGGTCGAGCGTGGCCGGATCGTGCTGGCCGAATTCGGATATGGCGGCGTGCTCAAACCCTCCTTCCCGAAATGGCTGCTCGATGGCACGCAACCCACACGTGCGGCCTGGCTTCTGAAGGAACGCCTGCTGCCGCCGATCTACTGGAAAGCAATGCTGCGCGGCCATGAATGGATGGCCAAACCCGAAGCGGCCTCCGCCAAGGCCGATTGACCCTTGCCCAGATCACGGGCCGCAAGACGGCCCGTGGCCCCTTTCAGGATAGGCCCGCACATGCCCTCTCTCTCCCGTTATCTGCCGATTTTGGACTGGGGTCGCCGCTATGACCGCGACGCATTTTCCAATGACCTGATCGCCGCGCTCATCGTGACCATCATGCTGATCCCGCAATCGCTGGCCTATGCGATGCTGGCGGGGCTGCCACCCGAGGCGGGGATCTATGCCTCCATCGCGCCGATCCTCCTCTATGCGATCTTCGGCACCAGCCGCGCGCTGGCGGTGGGGCCCGTGGCCGTGGTCTCGCTGATGACGGCAGCGGCCATCGGCCAGATCGTGCAGACAGGCACGGCGGGCTATGCGGCGGCGGCCCTCACCCTCGCCCTCCTGTCGGGACTGATGCTGCTGGCGCTCGGCCTGTTCCGGTTGGGCTTTATCGCCAATTTTCTCAGCCATCCGGTCATTGCGGGCTTCATCACCGCCTCCGGTCTCCTGATTGCCACAAGCCAGCTGAAACATATTCTGGGTATCAAGGCGGGCGGAGCGACCCTGCCGGAAATGGTGCTTTCGATCATCGGGCATCTGGGGCAGATCAATCCGGTCACTCTGGCGATCGGCGTGCTGACTACGGCCTTCCTGTTCTGGGTCCGCAAGGGGCTGAAGCCCATGCTCCGGCGCCTGGGCCTCGGGCCCCGCATGGCCGATATCCTGACCAAAGCCGGTCCGGTCGCGGCCGTGGTGGTGACAACGGGGCTCACATGGGGGCTCGGGCTGAAGGCGCATGGGGTGGCGATCGTCGGCTCTGTCCCGCAAAGCCTGCCGCCGCTGACCCTGCCCGACCTCTCGCCCGAGCTGATCGGGCAGCTCCTCCTGCCCGCGCTGCTGATCTCGATCATCGGCTTTGTGGAATCGGTCTCGGTCGCGCAGACGCTGGCTGCCAAAAAACGCCAGCGCATCAGCCCCGATCAGGAGCTTATCGGCCTTGGCGCGGCCAATATCGGCGCCGCCTTTACCGGCGGCTATCCGGTCACGGGCGGCTTCGCGCGTTCGGTGGTGAATTTCGATGCCGGCGCCGAAACCCCCGCCGCAGGGGCCTTTACCGCCATCGGCCTCGGGATCGCGGCCATCGCCTTGACGCCGCTTGTCTATTTCCTGCCCGATGCCACCCTTGCCGCTACGATCATCGTTGCCGTGCTCGGCCTCGTGGACATTTCTATCCTCAAAAAGACATGGGCCTATTCCCGCAAGGATTTCGCCGCTGTGCTGGTCACCATCGTGCTCACACTGGCCGCGGGCGTCGAGATCGGCGTCGCGACAGGCGTCATCCTGTCGATTGTCATACATCTTCTCCATACATCCAGACCGCATATCGCCGAGGTGGGGCTGGTCCCCGGCACGGAGCATTTCCGCAATATCCATCGTCACGAGGTCATCACCCATCCCGATCTGCTGACATTGCGCATCGACGAAAGCCTCTATTTCGTGAATGCCCGTTTCCTCGAGGATTATATCCAGGACCGGCTGACGCGCGCGCCCCGGATCCGCAATGTCGTTCTGATGTTCTCGGCGGTCAACAGCGTCGATTTCTCGGCGCTCGAAAGCCTCGAAGCGATCAACCACCTGCTGAAAGACCGCAATATCGGCCTGCATCTGAGCGAGGTGAAAGGCCCCGTGATGGACCGGTTGAAAACGGCGCATTTCCTGTCGGAGCTGAACGGGCAGGTTTTCCTCTCGCAATATCACGCTTGGCAGATGCTGACGCGGCAGAACATGGAGCGGATTTGCCCGACAGGGAGCTGAAAGCGGAAATCGTTCCTGGGCAACCCACTCAAAAACATGATGATATTTCATCCGGCTTTAACGGCATGTTTATCGAAAATATCTCTTGCAGCTTCGCAAACCTGCCGCTAGAAGCAGCGCATGGCGGGCGGTTAGCTCAGTTGGTAGAGCGCTTCGTTTACACCGAAGATGTCGGGGGTTCGAGTCCCTCACCGCCCACCACTTCCCAGCTAAAAGTCAATAAATATATAGATTTGGTCGTTAAGTGTCCCACGGACAAAACGAGCATGGGACACTTCCGTTGATTGCGTAGGTTCGGGCTAAGCCCAACCCTCATAAGCGGCACAATTGCCGCGGCGTCGTTTCTTGAAGCGCCCGCTACCCCTTGTTAGGCGGCATCCTCGCCACCATCGCGCGCAGCTATGCGGAGTTCCTGCCGATCCATGTATCCGTATAGTCGGGCTGAAACGTCAGCAAATGCTTGTTGCTTGGAGCCGCCGCCCACATACAGGAAGGATATTTCATGCGTTTTCTAGCAGTTATTGCGATGCTTCTGGCATTCGTTCCGGCAGCTTCGGCGGAGGTCTCCATTTCAATCGGCCTCGATTCCTACGACGTATCAATGCGTACGCTAAGATACGAATGCGACGATGGGCAGGCTTTCCTCGTACAATACATCACTTCAGAAACCAACGCGCTAGCGCTCTTGCCCGTGGAGGGAGATCGTCGTGTATTCGTCAACGTGGTTTCAGCCTCAGGCGCCCGTTACATGTCCGGGCAGTACGAATGGTGGACGGCGGGCGAGCACGCTACCCTGAGCGATCTCATCAAGGACAAACCCCTGCTTCAATGCAAATCACCCAGCGAGTGAAGTGGGGGTGATAAGGCCCGAGCGACAGATTACCCCATAAATCCCCCAACGCTGGCTCATATCGGACATACGGCGGCGCGGCGAACTACTGCCCGAGTGCTCCGTCACTTGCGGCCCTGTCCGGACATTCGCCGAGCTGGCTCCGCTGGAGCGCAGCTTCCCCAAACCGGCCGTCCGTGGCATCATGCAGCAAGGCTTGGCACGCTAAGGTCAGCAATGCGGACTTTGCGATCTTTCGCTGCGGGTGAACCAATGCCTGCTTTGGCAAAGTGAAAGCTGTCTTGACAAAGTCTAGAATATCTATATATTTCGATATATGGACATTGAAAAGTCAATCTCAGCGCTGAACAATCCGATGCGCCGCAGGATTCTGGAATGGCTCAAGGACCGTTCCAACTTCCCTCCCGCGCTACCGGGCCACGAAGATCTTGAAGGTGTTTGTGTTGCATACATTCAGGAGAAGGCGAAACTGTCTCAGTCCACAATCTCGAACTACATGGGATTGCTGAAACAAGCTGGATTTGTGAAGGCAGAACGCCACGGCCAGTGGACGTTCTACCGGCGCGATGAAGAGAACATTCAAGCGTTCCTCGCGGCAGTCCAAGACGAACTTCTGAAAACGTAGCTTACAGATAGGGCGACCTGACCGGTCGAGCCATGTCAATGTGAAACCATATATCGAGATATTGCGATTGAAGGTGGGCATGAATAAGATTGGCAATGATGCGAAGAATCTGTTGGGACAACCACTGGACCTGCCCTGTGGTGTGCGGCTGAAGAACCGCCTTGTAAAATCTGCCATGTCCGACTCCCTTGGTGATGGCGCGGGCAATCCCACCGAGATGCAAATGCGCTTGTATGAACGATGGGCCGAAGGAGGTGCAGCGCTATCGCTGATCGGTGAGGTGCAGACAAATTCCCACTATCCGGAAAAACCCGGCAATCTCGTGCTGGTGCCAGACGCAGACCTGACTGCACTGAAAGCATTGGCGAGGCGCGGATCGGTCAATGGTTCAAGCATTTGGCCACAGCTTGGTCACGCGGGTGCATTGGCGCATGCGCCAATCAGCGAACCGAAAGGGCCTTCTCCCCTTGATGTCGAAGGACTTCGCTGTGACGGCATGTCATTGGAGGACATTCAGGACCTGCCCCAAACCTACGCACAAGCGGCGAGCCTCGCACAGAAAGCTGGATTTGGCGGCGTTCAGATCCATGCCGGTCACGGGTTTCTGTTCAGCCAGTTTCTGTCCCCCCTGTTCAACCATCGGGCAGATGCCTATGGCGGTACAGTCGAACGGCGTTTCCGCGTGATCAATGAGGTTATCGACGCGGTTCGACAGGCAGTCGGACCTGCCTATCCGATCGGCATCAAGATCAACTCGACCGACAAGCTTAAAGGTGGCTTGACGACGGACGATGCGTTGCAGATCGTTCAATTGCTCGACGAAACATCTGTGGACCTGATTGATATCAGCGGAGGCACCTATTTCCCTGGCGCTGCATCAAGCTCAGAAGGGACGTCCTCTTCCGCCCCCTACTTCATCGACTTCGCCAAACAGGCAAAGAAGATTACGTCCATTCCGATCATGCTGACGGGCGGATTTGAGACTAGGGATCAAGCAACAAGAGTTTTGGTAGATGGGTCTGCCGATGCGATCAGTCTTGCCCGCGCAATGGTGCTGAACGCGTCTCTCGCCAATATGTGGTTAAGCGATGCGGGCGGTGATCCCGAATTCCCGACATTCAATGCCCCGCCGCGAGGTGGTGTAACGGCTTGGTACTCAATGCGCCTGACAGCGCTTGGTGAAGACCGTGAAGAGAAGTTTGTTCTCAGCCCTGCCGAGGCCTTGGACGCTTACGACAAACGGGATACGCAACGCTGTGAGACTTGGCGCAATCGGTTCAGTTGAAGTAAGCAGCCATTCGACGCTCCGCAGCATGTTGATAAGGATGGGCTCGAAGCGGTCATGCGGCGGTTTAGCTGCGACGGCTCAATCTGTGTTGAGATTGTGAGGGGTTCCGCCGGAAGAACGAGTTCCGAGCTTTCCCTATAATCACGCTTCAGGCTTCTTGGGGTTAAAGTAGCTGGCGTTCCGCCTCGAATACTCGTGCTTGAGAAAATTTGAGAGCTTTAACCTTCAAATCCGCAGCATCAATCGCAGATTTTAATCGATCGCTGAAAAAGTATGTGCTTCCAAGATTCGGATCGCACCAAATATCCGCCCCTTCACCAGCAGATGCCGACACGGCCGGTACATCAAGATCGTTTATAGGTTCCCACTTAGCATCCGGCCGTGGCTCGGTTTCTCGGCGCAAAATAGGCCTTTCTATATTCTCTGATAACTCCGGTATCAAAGCGTCTTTGGTCCCATAGACGTTCATGACAAAGTGGTTGGGCAGCCCCGAAGGCGCGCCGTTCAAGTCGGCTAGAATTGGCACCTCGAATAGTTGCACGCCAGTCATATCAAACTGTACGAGGACATCCCGCAGCGCCTGAGAAATAACCTGAAGACCGTCGATTGTTAAAAACGCATCTCGCGCGACCGATGGCACTTTCCTATGACGTCTGAAGTAGAGGAATTGCGGTTTGGCTTTGGCATCTACTTTTTTGTGTAAGTACTGGAAAGCATCGATGAATTCGATCTTGTTTTCGTTATGACAGGACCAGTCAAACGAAACGATATCCAGAAACCTTGGAAAGCGAGAGATCCAAATTTTTGGCTCTTCCACCTGGCACCAGTCGGTCATTCCTGCAGCTCCTTTAGGATTGTCAAAACTGATTTTATCGAAATTGCCATCTTGCCGTCGGCGGCGGTGAAGATTAGGCGGTCACCACGACAATGTCATCTGAGATGCGGCGCGTGAAGGGCTATCGTCCCGCTCGTGAAGTCGTAACCTGTACGGTATGAGCCTATCATCGCTTTGTATTCTGTACGGCGGATTTCGAAGATTCCCCACGTACTCAATGTAACTTAGGGCTCGGAGCAGTCATGCGGAGCTGCGACGCGTCGCATGACTGGCTTGGCAGAACTGCATGACGCATTCCGCCCTTGGTGTCGATCGAGCGGGCTTCGGCCTTGGTCCTCGCCTGAACGTCCGCTTCGGCGGGTTCCGCAGGGGTGCATTCGCGACCGCGGCGAATGACCGCTCTCCGCCGATGCTGTTGAAAAAGTCTTTGTTGCGCTGCGGCAAGTCTTTCGATTCACTCGACTATGAGGAGATTGGAGGATTTCGTCATGATGGGCAGGCAAGAAGCACCGGCGCAGCTGTTTTACGATTTCGATCTGGAGCGGCACGTCCCGGCCAATCACATGCTGCGCGAGATCGACCTGTTCCTGAATGGTGACACTCTGCGCGAGGCGCTGCGCCCATTCTACAGCCATCTTGGTCGCCCCTCGATCGATCCGGAACTGATCATCCGGATGCTGGTGATCGGGTATGTCATGGGGATCCGTTCGGAGCGCCGGCTCTGTGATGAGGTTCACCTGAACTTGGCCTATCGCTGGTTCTGCCGGTTGGGGTTGGAAGGCAATGTCCCGGATCACTCGACCTTCTCCCGCTATCGCCATGGCAAGTTCAGGGAAAGTGGCTTGCTGCGGCAGGTTTTCGAGGCAACCGTTGAACGCTGCCTGAAGGAGGACCTGGTGTCGGGCGAAGGCTTCGCAGTCGATGCCAGCCTTATCCCGGCGGATGCCAATAAGGTCCGGTCCGTCGCGGCGGAAGACTGGAGCCCCGAGGTCGCGCGGGACGCTGGCAACAGGGCGGCACGGGAATATCTGGAGACACTGGATGACGCCGCTTTTGGTGCGGCCTCTCCTGTGCAACCCAAGTTCGTCGCCAAGTCTGATCCGGCAGCGCAATGGACCCGTGCGGAGGAGAGCCGCCCCTACTTCGCCTATGCCACCAACTACCTGATCGACACCAAGAGCTCGGTGATCATGGATGTCGAGGCGACAAGGGCGATCCGCCAGGCCGAGGTCGGAGCTGCGCGCACGATGCTGGACAGGACCGAAAAACGCTTTGGTGTCAAACCGGATTGGCTGGCCGCCGATACCGCCTACGGCAATGCCGAGAACCTGGGCTGGCTGGTCGAGAAGCGCAGCATCATTCCCTTCATCCCGGTGATCGATAAGTCGGAACGGACCGACGGCACGTTCTCCCGCTCGGACTTCCAGTGGGACGAGAAGAATGATCAGTATATCTGCCCTGAAGGCCATGCCCTCAAACAGTTCAGACGCAACTATTCCGATCCGAACCGGGGTCAGGATACCGGCGGACGAAAGAAATACCGGTGCTTGAAGGCAACCTGCCAAGCCTGCCTATCCAAAGAGATCTGTTGCCCGAAAGCCGATGCGCGATATGTCACGCGCGAGCCCCATGAAGAGGCGCGCGAATTCGCCAGAGAATGCCGCAAGACCAAGGCCTACAAAGTGTCGCGCGACAAACGGAAGAAGGTCGAGATGCTCTTCGCGCACCTCAAGCGCATCCTTGGCCTGACACGGCTGCGGCTCCGTGGGCCAAACGGCGCCAAGGACGAATTCCTGCTTGCCGCCATCGCCCAGAACCTCCGAAAACTCGCGAAGCTCCGCCCGCGAAGCGTCCGACAGGAGGCCGCAGCATGAGCTGAGCGGCCATATTACCGCCTTGAGGCGGGTCGACGGGCGATCGCCCGAACGCAATAGCCTTGCCCGGCGGCGGCGAGCCTCAAAATCGGCGATTTCGACCGACTTTTTCAACAACATCCGCCCTTAGCGTAGGCCTTGGGCGACTTGCCGCATCTTATACAAATGTCTCGGTTCGGCGGAGAGCTGCCGTTCGCGGCAACCTGTACGGACGTCCGTTAGGCGCAAATTTGCTGTCATGGGGCAGACTAACTTCGCGGCGGCGCAGCTTTTCCGCAAACCGGCCAAAAGCGGCACCCTGCAGCATGATCCGGAACACTAACGCGCAGTTCTGCGCAGATAGATTGCACTGGCCCACCTTAAGCACGGCTCAAGGCTCGCTATTTTTTCACAGTCCTGCGTCTTTCCCGAGTGGCACCTCTGGGCAAACCACGCGAAACAGGCCATTCTCGCCCAAATTGCGATAGAGGTACGATGGATATTCTAGATTATTTCAATGAGCTGGTCTCGATTCACGCACGCGGGAATGCCACCGAGCATTCCTACCGCGCCGCCCTGCAAAAGCTTTTCGACGGTATCGACCCTGACATACAGTCGCAAAACGAGCCCAAGCGTCTGACCGATGTCGGTGCGCCCGATTTTTCGTTTCATCGCGGCGATGTGGTGATCGGCCATTGCGAGGCGAAAGACCCCGTGATCGACCTTAAGGCCTATATCGCCAAGGAAGGAAAAGAGCAGTTCAACCGCTACCGCAAGGCGCTGCCCAACCTGATCTACACCAACGGCCTGACCTTCCTGTTCTATCACGACGGCGAGTTGCGCCATGAGGTGATGATCGGCGAGCAGATGATGGGCTGGCAGCCCATCCCCGAAGCCTTCGCGGCGCTGGAACATGCGCTGGCCAATTTCGCCAAGCAGCGACCGCAGACGATCCGCTCGCCTGCCACGCTGGCTAAGCTGATGGCGGGCAAGGCTGTCCTTATCAAGGACATCCTCGGCAAGTCGCTGACAGCCGACATCAAGGCTGAGGAAAGCACCGGTCTGACCGACATCTTGGGCCAATACAAGGCGTTCAAAGAACAGCTCCTGCATGATATCAAGCCCGATGAATTCGCGGATATCTACGCCGAGACCATCGCCTATGGCATGTTTGCCGCGCGCCTACACGACGAAACGCCAAGCGACTTCTCGCGCGAGGAAGCGCTGAATCTGCTGCCGAAGTCAAACCCCTTTCTGCGCGCGCTCTTCGTCTACATTGCAGGCCCAACGCTTGACGACCGCCTTGTCTGGGTGATCGACGATCTGGCTGATATCTTTCAGGCCACCGACATGCGGCGGGTCATGGCGGGCTTTGGCTCGCTCACCAAGCGGCAAGATCCGTTCATCCATTTCTACGAAGACTTCCTGAGAGAATATAACCCTGCCAAGCGCAAATCCCGCGGCGTCTGGTATACGCCCGAACCGGTGGTGAAATTCATCGTCCGCGCCGTGGATGAGGTGCTACAAAACGAATTCGGTCTGCCGCTGGGCCTGGCCGACACCTCGAAAATCACAGTGCAAGACTGGGATACCGGCGAGACGAAAAAAGGTAAGCCCGTCACCATGCGGAAGGAACTTCACCGCGTGCAGATCCTCGACCCAGCCACCGGCACCGGCACCTTTCTGGCCGAGGCAATTGCGCGCATCGCCGAGAAAGTGCAGAATATCGCGCCGGGCAAATGGTCAGGCTATGTCGAGGAAAGCTTGATCCCACGCCTGCACGGGTTCGAACTACTGATGGCGTCCTATGCGATGTGCCACATGAAGCTCGACATGGTGCTGACGGAACTCGGCTACCGGCCGAACAAGGCGCCGCGGCTGGGCGTTTACCTGACCAACTCGCTCGAGGAGGGAGAGCGCGACGTGCGCGACTTGTTCATGGCGCAATGGTTGACCCGAGAGGCGCGCGAAGCGAATACGATCAAGCGCCAGATGCCGATCATGTGCGTGATCGGAAATCCGCCCTATTCGGGCGAAAGCGCCAACAAAGGTCAATGGGCCTCCAACCTGATCGCCCCCTACAAAATGGAGCCAGGCGGCAAGACCAAGCTCAAGGAACGTAATTCGAAATGGATCAATGACGATTATGTCAAGTTCATCCGTTTCGCTGAGCACTTGATCGAAAAGACCGGTGAAGGGGTTGTAGGGTTTGTCACAAATCACGGCTACCTCGATAATCCCACTTTTAGGGGGATGCGCTGGCGCTTGATGCAGACTTTCGACAAGATTTATGTGCTCGACCTGCACGGAAATTCCAATAAGAAAGAAATTTCGCCCAATGGCGATCCGGATCGAAATGTATTCGATATCAAACAAGGCGTCTCTATCATCATTGGCGTAAAGCGAAAATCGAACAATCGTGACAATAGGGAGCTAGCGAAGGTTTGGCACTCGGAGTTATGGGGGACTCGAGAATCAAAGTATTCTCAACTCAACTTGGGAACGCTAAATTTAATTTCTAATGAGCTTCAACCCACCGCCCCTGCTTACGTTCTAAAGCCAGTGAATAAGGAAGTAGAGAATGACTACCTCAAGGGATTTTCTGTTAGAGATCTATTTCCTGTGGGGGGCACTGGTGTTGTCACAAAACGAGATAAGCTGACAATACACGAAAGTGAACAAGGAGTTCGACAGGCGATAGACGACTTCCTAAATCTTCCAGAGTATCAAGTACGCGCGCTATACAAGGTACCGGATGACGTGAGGGACTGGAAGTTCTCATGGGCAAAGCAGGATCTTATCGAAAATAAAAATAGATATGTTGTCGCGCCGATAGCGTATCGACCTTTTGACAACAGATATATCTATTATTCAGGTCGCTCGCGCGGCTTTGTTGGTTGGCCCGTTGATAAAATAATGCAAAATTTCCTCAGTGGAGAGAACGTTGGACTGGCAACGGCTCGGAGCAATAAAAATCCATCTCCCGACCACTTTTATGTCGTCGATAAAATGATGGAAACCAAATGCGCTGAAAGTAGCACTCAATCGGCCCTTTTTCCCCTCTATCTATACCCCACCGAGCAAGACCTCGATCAATCCCGCCGTATCAACCTCGATCCCAAGCTTTGGAAAAAGTTGCGCGCTCTGGCGAAAAACGCCGCGCATGGTGAGCCAGACGAGATGGCCGTCTTCGATTACATCTATGGCGTTCTGCATTGTCCCGCCTACCGCGAAACCTATGCCGAATTTCTGAAAGCCGACTTCCCGCGCATTCCTTGGCCTGCTTCACCCGCCGAGTTCTGGGATATAGCCGCCAAGGGGAGCGAGTTACGCCAGTTGCACTTGATGCAGTCTACCGTCATCGGCCCGACGCCATACCCATATAATGGCGAGGGCAACGACATGATCGAGGCCCCGCGCCTAGACGGCAGCCGCGTCTGGATCAATGCCACACAGGGCTTTGACGCCGTGCCGCCCGCTGCTTGGGATTTCAAGATCGGCGGCTATCAGCCCGCGCAGAAATGGCTAAAGGACCGCAAAGGCCGCGCGCTCCGCTTCGAAGACATCCAGCACTATCAGCGCATCCTGAAGATTCTGTCCGAGACCGACCGGATCATGACCACGATCACGATGACGCTAGAGTCAGGAGGTCACAGGGAAGCTTAAGAGGCATATTCGTTACGTTGCGATTTTATGCCTCCATTGGCTCTGCAAACGACTGTCTTTTCGCAGCCCACGCCGCCTTTCAGGAGAAGGACAATCACGGTGTGTACGGAAAAAGTCCGCTCTCCACCCTTCGTGCTGGCCGTTGAAGTCATGCTGCTGCGAGCACCGAGGGCGGCTTTGGGCTGCGGAGCGGCCATCCGCTACGGCCAGAATGAATGTCCGCTTTGGGCCGATCGCGTCGATAGGGTGGCGCGGCCCTCGTGATGGGGCCGCCGCACCGCCGCATGACCGCTTCGAGCCCGTATCGCACCTACGATTCGACAGCTTCTCGCTGCATGAAGCAGTGGATCTCGGAGCGACTGATCTCTTTAAAGCCATGCCGCCGGTAGAGCGAGCCTACTGGGTTCCAGTACAGGTACTCCAACTTAACAGGTAACTGCAGCCTGTCGGCCACTTCGAGACAGTGCGCGAGAATAGTCGAGCCGACACCCTGGCCTTGATGTTCTGGGAACAGATAGAACTCTCCGAAGCGCACGTGATCCGGCTGCCTCTGAAGCGATAGTGTTCCAAGCCTTTGCTCCGAGCGCCTTATCTCGAAAAATGGCTTCTCGCTATAATGGCGCTCGTGCAGGGCCAGTTGGAATGCTTCATCCCAAGGCCAGCGTTTAATTATGTGCGGCCCCATGGCCGCTCGTTTAGCTTCGAAAGCAAAGGCAATGTCGCCGGGATTGCTGCCAAGCCGCGTGAATTTCATATCAGGGGGGAGGTCAGGCAATTCCATGCCACGAAGCTTTTCAGATCATGGCTGTGTTTGCAATGTCCGCATTGCGGACGTCGAGCAACCGAGTCGTGCTGCACAGTGCCACGAACGGCTGGTTCAGTGAACTACATCACCGCGTAGATCGGCCCGATGCATGTCCGGATAGGGCCGTTTATCTTCGCCTAAGGACGTGCATCAAACGCCTCTACCGCCACGCGCCGCCGCCCATCACAAGCGATCAACTCATCCCCAAGCCGCGTAATGCTCACCGCGTCATCAGCCAGTGTCCCACCTACCGCCAGCAATGACGCCGGCGAGGCACACGGTATGCGGGCCGCAGCGGGCAAGACCACCAGCGGGCGCGGCTTTTCATTGGCCACCACCGCCCCAGTGGTCGCGGATTGACTGCAGGCGGCCAGCAGGAATGCCGGAGCCAGACAGATCGGGATCTGTTTCAAACTCATCGATAAGCCTCCTTCGGGCTATGTCTCGTTCACCCTGCGCGATCGTCAGGGCGCGCTCAGCCTCTGCCAGCGCCGCATTGGCGGCGTTGGCCTTTTGGATCGCCTGGGCGGTGCGCTGGCGCTCTGCGAGCAGCGCCGCCGCCTTCTCCGCATTCGATGCCGCCTGCTTGGCGGAGAGCTGCGCACCGAGCCGCCAGCCCTGAGCGGACCACCCTGCCCCGAAGCTCGCGGCCGTGATCAGCAGGAGAACGGCGCCCGCGATTACAGACCGGACAGGCATAGATCACGCTCCGCCTTGCGCCGGTTGGTCAGGCCGCGCACGACGCGGCCGTCAGCCTTGTTCCACATCAGAAGCGCATCGCAGGCCCCGCGCAGATCGCCCGCCAAGGCTCGGCGCGACATGCTCGAGCGGCAGAAGCCATGTGACCCGATGTTGTATGCTGCGCTGATAAAGGCCGCGCGGGTCCGCTCCGGCAGGCTCGCGGGCAGACAGGGGCGGATCTCGGCCTCGAACTGCGCCACGCGCTTGGCCAGCTGCGTCCGGCACTCGGCCTCGGTCGCCACATCGCCCATCTTCACGCCCTCGGTTTCGCCAAAACAGATCGTCGGTATGCCGATGATGTCGCGATAGGCGCGCAGCTCCTTGCCCTCCCAGGGCGCGATCGTGGTAATGGCGAGCGCGATGGCGGCCGCCACACCGGCAACGCCCGCCGCATGGCGCTTGCGCAGCGCCCCGCTCTCGTCTCGGGCGAGATCCTCGGACCAGATGCCGGATTGCTGGACCAGCCGCGCGATGGTGGCCGCGATCGAGATGAGGCCCGCCAGTGCGGCAAACGCCCCGGACGGCATGCCGAGAAGATCGGCATCGAGGAGCGAGACCACGACCTCGAGGCCGGAGAGCACTGCCGTCAGCAGGATCAGGCGGATCGACCAGGCGCGCAGCAGCACCTCGCGCCAGTCGGGCAAGAGTTTGAACATTCCATTTCTCCATGAAAAAGCCCCGCCGGATGGGCGGGGCGTGGTGGGGGGATCGAAGGCAGGGCTCAGAGGAGGCGTCCGGCCTCGGAGCGGTTCGAGATGATCAGTTCGCGCGCCTCGGTCGCGCCTTTGGCCGAGACGCTGTATTTGAGCGCCACCTCCTCGAACTCGAAGCCCGCGAAGGTCTCGCGGATCTCGGGCGTGTCATTGATCGACAGCACGAAGCTGCCCTTGATCTGGCCGAGCTGCTCGGCCATGCGGGCGAACTGGGCGCGATCGAAGATGTTCTTGCCGTAGTCATTCTCGCCGCCGTAATAGGGCGGATCGAGATAGAACAGGCTCCCCGCGCTGTCATAGCGGCGCACCAGTTCCGACCAGTCGAGACACTCGAAGACCACGCCCTCGAGGCGCTCATGCGCATCCTCCAGAAGCGGCCCGATCCGCGAGAGCGAGAACCGCGCCCGATCGGTCGCAACGCCAAACACCCCGCCCAACTGGCCGCCAAAGGCCAGCCGCTGCAGGTAGAGGAAACGCGCCGCCCGTTCGAGATCGGTCAGGGTCTCGGGCGGTTGTGTCCGGAGCCGCTCGAACTCGCGGCGCGAGACGATCTGGAACTTCATCACCTCCATCAGCTGGGGGTAATGGCGCTGCAGGATCCGGAAGAGATTGACGATCTCGCCATTGATATCGTTGGCCACCTCGAGCTTGGGTTTAAAACGCCGGCGCAGGAACACCCCGCCCATGCCCACGAAGGGCTCGATATAGGCGTGATGGTCGATCGCCTCGATCTTCTGCACGAGACGCGCGGACAAATGTTTCTTGCCGCCCAGCCACGGTGCAACGGGTTGGGCGCTTTTGACTTGATTATACATATGATTCTGCTTGATACGGCGCCCGCCCTCTCGGGGGTCAGGCGACCAGTCTTGCAGTAGCTTGGGTCGGTGCGGCTCGTTAGCGCGGCTCGCACGGTCGGGGTGTTACAGCACCCCGGCCCCTGAAAGGGGCAAACAAAACGCCCCACACGGTGGCGGGGCGTCATGAATTTTGCATGGGAGCCGCGGGTGCTCTGCGCTCACGGCCAAATTATTAGGCAGCGACTCTGCGTCAGGCAGCGCAGCCGGTATTTCGGGTTTGTCGGGTTTTTGATCATCAACTAGTGTTGATCTGCGGCGTCATGAGTTGCCGTTTCTACAGGCTCAAAGGCGCGGGTAGCTGCCACGAACCCGCGCCTTTCCCGTATGTATCCCATGCGATCAATGGCTTCACCCGACAGCGCGCAGTGGGCGCCGTTCCGGTAGTGCGCCAGCCTGCGGACCGAGCCGCCAGCCCCTCGCCCGCATGCCGCAAAGTCAGCACATGTTGTAATTGATTTTAAACAGAACTCGCATAGGCTCCAAGCTGTAACCAGTTCCGGGCGCGGGTTCCGAACCACCATTCCTCCGCGCCCGTTTCCCCCTTCCCTCTCCCTCCGTTTTTCTGCGCTCCACGATGGCCGCGAAGTGGGCTGTGGTCTGCATCCCTCATTGCATCATGAAGAGACCCGTTCGATGGCGGGCCAGAAAATCGGATCTTGTCAAAGCATCGCGGCGTTCTAACTCGTATGATGCTCCGTACATTGCGTCGGATCATTCGCGAGGAGCAACTGAGGCGCGGCCCTGGGCAGGGTGCCGCGCCTTTTTCATTACCATATGACGCGACGAGAAAGCTCTTCATGACGAAGCGTTATGGTTTCGACAAGCAATGCTTTTTGTTAGACTCGCATCGCCCATCGATGCCTCACATCATGGCAGGGAGGCGCGGGCGGTATTTTGCGCCATGGCCTCCCTTTACCGCCCTCCCATTCCCCCTCCACAAACAGGTTCACCTGCACGGTCTATTCGCTTGGAATCGTCTTATCCGCCAGACAGGCAATTTCCCGGAATTCAGAAGCCCGAGCATGATGGCTAGGACGGCGTAAGAAATGCATCCCTCATATCCGTGGCCCCACCACTGTCAGCATCACCTCTATGCGCAGAAATCTGTTCTTGTCAGGAATCTCTCCTTGTCAGGGCAAGGCTGTGCCCTAGTTCGTATGATGCTCCGGAGCTTGTTACACCATTCCATAGAGAGCACTAAGGCGCGGCTTGGGCGAACGGCCGCGCCTTTTTCATCCCTTCTTCAGCAGACGATAGGCCACGGGCTTGGTCTTTTCGGGAATGAGCTTCCCATCGCAGTCATATTGCAGCTGCAGCTGGACCGTGATGCGCCCGGGATAGAGCGCCGCTGGCGGAACCAACTCGATCCTGACGCGCGAAAGATCCGTGCCGATCTGCTGGATCGGAGCCGAGGACGCCCGCATGCCCGGCAGATCTACATTCGTCACATCCCGGAACAGCGGCACCCACTGCACCAGCTGGCAGTCCTCGCCCAGTTCGGTTCGCTGCACGAAGAGGTGCAGCACCACATTCTGTCCTTGCTGTACCGGCTCCTCGATATAGGCCATGCCGAAGGGCTCACGGATCACCCGATCCGCCCCTGTGGCCGAAGCCACAGCCTTGGTCAGACTGTCGAGCTTTGCCTCCCACCCGTTCACCCGATCGGGGAGCGTCCAGAACCGTAGCACACCTTCCTTCACGGGAGTGAATATCCATACGGCCACAACGGCCAGCGCGCCGATCAGCCAGCGCACGGCGAACTTCAACAGCTCGTCGCCGAAGAACTTCCCGGCTTTTCGCGCCTGTGTCTTATCCATGTATCGCCTCATAAAAAATCCCGCCTCTCAGGCGGGTCATCCTGCATCTTCTGTGCTGGTCTCTTCTGGCTCCGGATCGGGCGGCGCCGGCAGCGGCACCGGCCCGCTGGTCACGGTGACCGGCTCGGGGAAGCGCTGCGCCTCGGAGGCATTGTCGCCGATCGGCAGGAGCAGCGTGACGGTCCAACCGCTTGCCGCATCCCGCGTGGCGCTCTGGATGTAGCCAGCAAGGCCCGTGTCTTCGTTATATACCAGCGCGGTCAGGTCGTAGTCGGTGCCGTTGACGGCTAGCGTGTCGCCCTCCACGGACAGCATGTGGAGTTCGTAATCGGTGCCCGGACGGCGGACGATGGGTGAGAAGATGATATTCAAGGTCTGCTCCTTACTTCCAACGGCCGACAGCGCAAGTGTGCACATATTTCTCAACCGACCCCGATAAAGAGGTCGAGCTCCATGGCCGGAAAGGCACCACGGTTGTCGTCGCAGTACCGAATGCCACTCCCGTGATAGATGCCGCCGCAGTCTCTGCAGCGCCACTAACCGATGGGATCGCTGAAAACGCTGCGGGGAAAGTCCAGTTGGAGGAGCTTCCCTGCATGAACAGGGCACCATCGGCAGTTGTCCAAGTATATCCGCTGTGAGAAGAGCGCCGCCAGCAAATCTGCGTCCCATCGACAAAGCGCACATATTCGCCATTGGAGTTTGATCCGCGCTGGAAGAGCGGCTGCACACCATCCGCTGTGGACGACGTTATTGCGCTATCACCGCCATAGACCACGCTCCAAGCGCTCCAAGCACTCCCATCATAGCTGCGTCGGTATTCGCGACCCGCGACGGATGCCGGGGAAGTCGCGATGAATGTCTGGGTTTTTACACCCGTATTCCACTCGAGGGTGTATAAGAACCCAGCCATCCCACTTCCGCCCACATAAGGCGAGTTAGTCGCGGAGGGACTGATGGACATCCACATCCCGCTCGGCGCGTCATCGCAATTGAACGAAGAGCTCAATCCATTTGCATTATACGCTTTTCCGAGAATTCCGGCATCACCGACTTTCAGCAGACGATTGGCAGTCGTGTCGTAGTTCGATTGCGTGACACCGGTGCCCGCGAGTAGCGCACCCGACGCCTTCAGCACCCCGCTCTGGCCGATCAGGCTGCGCCCGTCTGCCGTCAGATCCGCCATGGCCATCGCGCCGGCCCCTGTGAAGTAGGGCAGCTTGTTGGCCGCCCCTCCCAGATGCGCGAAGGCCGCGATATTGTCCGAGGGCACATCGCCGATCATCGTCTCGATCCACTCGCCCATGCCCTGCATGTACTCGCCCATGACGGGGAACCAGCCGAGGAACCCTTGGGCTTTGGCGGCAAAGCTCGGATCTCCGAGGATCGGGGCCTCGTTGGGTGGTGGGGTATAGGTGGGTTTTGCCATCAGGCCACTCCTGTCAGGGTAAGGGTTGCAATCGTGCGCCCGCCGCCCGAGAGCGCGGGGAAGAAGTCATCGGCCACGCCGTAGACGGCGAGGGCAAAAGGCGTCATGCCATCGCCCGGGTAGAAGTAAGCCGGCGCCCCGCGCGCCTGCTCGAGCGCGCGCTGGATCCGGCGGTTGGCCGAGGAGGCAAAGGCCAGCTGCCATTCGGCCTTGCGGGCCGTCGGGCGTTTGACGATCGAGACATTGCCATAGTCATCGGTCTCGCGACGCGAGTAATCGGTAAAGCCCGAGCGCGAGCCATCGAGCACATCGCCCAGGTATTCGCCCCGCCCCATGACGATCTCGGCCACCGAGGCCGTGCCGCCCGGATTGGAGATGGTGATCTCGAGCGTGAAGCCCGAAAGCGCGCCGAGATCGACAAAGACCTGCTCCGGGTCGAATGTGTCCTCATAGGTGAAGAAGTCGGCCCAGCTCTGGATCTGGCTTGTGTCGAGGAGATCGGCCGTGCGGTCATAGACCACGCCGCCGCCCGCATCGCGGATCACCACCTGCAGCGAGATCGCCACCAGATCGATGAAGGCGATCGCATCGACCCGCGCGGGCAGCCCCAGCGTATAGGTGATGCTCTCTCCCCGCGTGGTGGCCTGCCCCAGCGTGGCGTCAAACGCCCGCCAGCGATTGGTCGAGCCGACCTCCACCCAGTAATCTCCGGCATTCGCGCCCGAGACCGGATGCACGCCCGATCCGGGCGCGAGCGCCTCATAGATGCGATGGGTGGCGGTGAGGATCACCCGATCGCCCACCGCATAGGCCGTGCCAGAGGCCCAATTGCCATAGTCATCCTCGGCCACATTCGAGGCCTGCATATTCCCCGCGCCCAAGGGCACGGGGATGATCATCAGGGCTTGTGTCATTGCGTCTCGGCCTCCCGCCGTTCTTCGATCATGCGCAGCTTGCGCATGTCATTGGTGCCGCTCAGCCCCAGCTGGCGCTGTTCGCTGCGCATACCGGCCAACTCCTCGCGCAGCGCCTTCACCTCTGCGACGAGCGCCGTGTCACTGCCCTGCCCGCCGCCGCCCTGCCCGCCGCCGCCGCCCGAGAGCATCCGGCGGGTCTGATCGGCCGACCAGATCCGGCTGGCGCCCGTGGCCTCGATCTCGGGGCCCTTCTCGCCCACGAGCCTGAGCCCGCCCGCGTGATGGCCGCCCGCCGCAAATTGCGGGATCTCGATATCGACGCCGAGATCGCGCAGCGCGCGGGCCGCCTCCTGCAGCGAGGTCTCGAGCGCCTGTTCCTTCAGGTCGCTCGCGGCCGCCGCATCATTGAGCCGCGTGGCATAGGCCATCGCCTGCTCATAGGCTGTGGTGTTGAGCTGCGCGACGATGGCATTGTAGGTCGCCCTGTCTTCCTTCCGGTCGAGCATGACCAGCTGCTTTTGCGTGTCCTGCGCGCTGAAGGTCTTGTTGCCCACCTGATAGGTGGCCAGTGCGGCCAGCCCGCCCGAGGACCATGTCGAGAGCTTGCTCGGCGCCCCCACCGCCTGATCGGGCGTGAAGTTCGCCAGCTGGTCCATCAGGCTGTCATAGCTCGCCTGTGCGGCAGCCACCTGCGCCTGTTTCTGCTGCGCTTTCAGCAGATCGCTCTGCGCAATCACTGCGCTGCGAAGACTGGTGAGGCTCGCACGCAGCCCCACCATGCTGGCCCGCGCGGCCTCCATCGGCGCCTTGACCGAGCTGGTCATCAGGCTCGCGAAGGCCGAGCTCGGATCAAAGCGGAAGGATCCGCCCAGTGTGATCTTGCCCGCTGTGCTGCCCGAGACCGCCGCCAGCAGGCTCTGCTGCTGGGCGGTCAGCCCCGAGAGATCGACCGTGCCCTTCAGCGTGCGGGTCAGTGTCCCGCTTGCGGCCCTGAGCATGCGGATCTGGTCGCCCGAGAGCGAGCCCAGCCGCACCGTGCCGGCGATGATGCGCGAGACGGTCAGCGCCGCGCTCGAGAGCGCCGCCCGCTGATCCGAGCTCAGACCTTTGGCAAACGCCGCGCGGATGGTGATTGCCCGCGCAGCCGAGGTGTTGGCATTCAGAAGCAGCGCCTTGATCTGCGCCGATTGGTTGCCCGCCAGCACGCCCGTGATCCGCGCAATATAGCCGCCCTGCTGGGTGAGCAGGATCCGGCGTTGATCGGCGGTGAGCCCTTTCGAGAAGGCCGCCTCGATCATCGCCGCATAGCTGCCCTGCCCCGCAAAGACGAGCTGCCGCAGATCGCCGGTGATGCCTTTGCCCAAGGCCGCATTCACCGTCACCGCATAGGCGCCAAGATTACCGAGCGCGAGCGTCACCGCCCGTGCATCGGCTTTCGAAGACAGCGCCACATTCACCACCCGCGCCAGCTCGCTATTGCCCGCGAGCGCCACCCGCATGGTCTCGGCATCGAGCGTGCGGCCCGTCAGCAGGTTCACCGTCTTCTGCAGCTTGGAGGTGGTGGCCAGCGCCAGAGACCAGATTTTCGCCTGCGGTGTGCGCCCGAGCTGGAAGTCGAGCACACGCGTGAAGGCTTTGGCCGCATCGAGGGCCAGCGTCTGCACCCGCCCCGAGGGCAGCACACCTGCCACGATCGACAGGCTGCGCCGGAAGCCGGTCGGATCGTCGAGCGCCAGCGCCTGCACTCGGGAGGAGACCAGCTTGCCCGAGACCAGATCGAGGATCCGGCGGAACTCTTCCGCCTCGCCCAGGGCCAGCTTCTGCACCGTGCCCGGGACCGACTGCCCGACGCGGAAGTTGATCACCTTGTCGAGCGCATCGATATCGTTGAACACGATCGCCCGCAGATCCGCCGGCAGGCTCTGTGCCACCCAGCGGATCGATTTGAGAAGGCTCGAGGCATCCTCGAGCGCCAGCGCCTGCAGGTCCGCCGGCAGCAGCGTCCCCGACATATAGCTGATGGTCTTGACCAGCGTATCGGCCGAGGTGAGTGCCAGATCCAGAAGATCCCCGCTGATCTGCCCCTGATCCGCGATCAGGCTGATCGTCTTCACATGTTCCGAGGCGCCTGTCAGCGCGAGCCATTTCTGATCAGCCGAGAGGTCGGAGCGGGTGATGAAGTCGACATAGCGGGTCACGCCCGAGGCCGAGTCCCTCAGCATCGCCTTCAGGTAATCGGGGATCTTCGCATCCTCGACCACATCGATGGCCAGATCGATCTGTTTCTGCAGGCTCGCATAGTTGATCTCGGCGGCAGCTTGGATCGCGTCATCAAGGCTGCCCAGCTGGGTCTCGAGCGTAGTGATCTGCTCCTCGGTCAACGCATTGCCGGCCGCGAGATAGTCCCGCGCCTCGGTCATCAGATCGACCTGGGCCTGCGTGAGGCTGGCGATCGCTTCGGACTTCGCCCCCTCGATCTGGGCAATGCCTTCCACCTGCCCCAGATCAGACGCCACCCGCGCCTGGGCGCGGGCCACATCGAGCGCGCTGGTGGCCGTGGCAGACACTCGATCGAGATAGGTCTGCGCCACACCGGTCAGCCCGCTTGTGGCATCGAGATCGCCCGCCTTGGCCGAGGCCAGCGTGCTCTGATAGCGCGCGGCCGAGAAGGCCAGCGCCGATTGCGGCGAGGTCATTGCCGAAGCCGTCCCCCGCATCTCGGCCACGAACTCGGCGATACTGTCGGCCGCCTTATACCAATTGGTCGCGGCCTGCGCCGAGGCCTGTTGCGCCGCCGTATAGGCAGTGATCGCGCCATCGAGCGAAGTCGAGACCTGCCCCGAGAGCGCCTCGATCTGCGCGGTGAAGGCCGAGACCTGCGGCAGGATCTCGTCAAAGACCCCCGCCATCCCGACAAGCGTCGCCCAGAGCTCCCGCCCGCCTGCACTGGTCAGATCCATCGCATCGACCAGCGCGCGGTATTGATCGCGGCTCTCGGGCATCGCGAGGCCCATCTCGGCGAGCGCCTCGGTCGTCTGGCAGGTCAGCGTGGCGAGCCGCTCGCTCTCGGAATAGACCGCCTCGTAATAGGTACTCACAGCCGTGCCGAAGGCCTCATCGCCGCCAAAGAGCTGCGTCAGCTGGCTGGCCATATCAGCCCCCACCAGCCCCGTCGCGCGGAAGCTATTGCCCAGCGTATCCATCGCGGCATTGACGGTTTGCAGAGCCGAGGCCAGACGGTTGATCGTTTCCATCGCCCCCTCGCCCGAAGCCGAAAATGCCTCGAGCCCCGTCACTTGACCTGCATAGGCGTCGCCCAACTCTGTGAGTTTGTCCTGCAGCACCTCCAGCGCCTCGTCCTCCGAGAGCCCCTTGGTGGAAAACTTCAGCTCATAAGCAAAGCCATCGAAAGCTTCCGCCCCGATATTCAAAGCCGAAGCCGCGACGGCAATGCTGTCCTGCACGCCATAGACGGCCTGGCGGATCGGATCGGCGATCTCTGAGGACGCCGCCGAGTAGGTCGTGCGCTTCGATTTGGAGAGACCCCAGAACTTCGACTTCTCGATCCGTTCATAGGTCTGCACCGTCACATCACTCCCGCCGATCAGCGCGCGGATGCCCGTGTCGAGCACCTTGGTCTTGCCGATCAGCCCCGAGATCAGAAAGCCCACCGCCGCCACCGGCAGCGCGATGGCCCCGATCGCGGCCGAGAGACCCGCAATCCCGGAGGTCGCCCCGCCCAGAACGGAGGTGAGATAGGTGCCGGCCGCCGCCAAGCCACCGCCCGCGCCGGTGAGGCTGGTGACCAGCCCGCCCGCGCCCGAGATGAAGGCATTGACCGAGGTGCCGATGACACCCGCGAGCCCCAGCCCGCTGGTCGCGATCGAGCCGAGGCTGCCGCCGGGCATGACGCCCGCCGCAGAACCTGAAGCCGCCGCTGCCGTGCCGGCCACTCCGGTCGCGCCCGTGACCCCCATTGCCACCAGAATGCGGTTTTTGGCCGCCGTGGCGATCATCTGTTTGAGCCAGGATTTGAACATATCGCCAATGCTCCCCAAAGTGGTCCGGAACCCCGTAAAGAGCCCATCGACCAGCGTGTCTGTGAGGTCGCCCACCAGCGGCAGGCTATCGGCCAGATCGGCATTGAGCTGCGCCATGGCCTTTTGCACTTCCTCGGGCGTCAGAAGGCCTTCCTTCGCCAGAGCCGTCAGCTCGCCCAGCTCGCGGCGATAGCGGTTCATCGGATCGATCAGATCGCGCCAGCGCTCGGCCTCTTTCGCCTGCGCCTTCGCGAGATTTTGCGCGGCCTTGACGCCTGCCGTACCCGCCTTGGTCGAGGCTTTTTGGGCCGCCGTCAGCTGATCGAGCGTCGCGAGCTTGTCGGACATCGTCTTGATCTGTGCCTGATCGATGGCAAGCCGCGCATCGGCCGCTAGCGCATCCTCGCCCGCGGCCACCGCCGCATCACGCCGCGCCTGGGCTTCCAGCTCGAGCCCTGCGATCCGCGTGGCATTGGCCACGTTCTGCTTGTTGCGCGTGGCCTCGATCTGCACATCGAGCATGGCGATCTGATTGTCGAGATTGGCCGAAAAGCCGGTCGCGGCCGCCATGGCCGAGGCCAGACGCTGCGCGGCATCGGCCGCGCTGTTGAGCCCCACCGGCAGATTAGCCGCGATCTTCTCGGCCTGTTCGGTATAGCCCGCCAGCCGCATCGCCGCCAAACCTGTCTTGATGGTCGCTTCAGCCGCCTCCTGCAGATCAGGCGGAATGCGGCCCGCGCTATCCTTCACCGCCATGAGCACCTGTGTCAGATCCTTGGCGCCGGCCGCCACCTGATCGACATCGCCGGAGTTGATCTTAGACATCGCATCGGCCACGCCGCGCGCTTGAATAATCGTCAGCCCGAACTGGCTCTGCAGCTGGCGGATGCTGGTCTGCGCCATGGTCAGGAAGTCATCGCGCAGCGCGCCGCCCGCCTGACGGGTCGCCGCATCGAACCGGTCCACCTGCGCCACGAGATCGGCAAAGCGGGTGCGCAAGGCCTCGGTCGAGGCATCAAGGTCATTCATCGCCTTCAGCTGGGCCAGATCCAACATGGCAAGGTTCATCTCCCGCGCGGCCTCGGCATTGAGCCCGAACTCCTTGCGCAGCGCCGCCATCGGGATCGCCGCGACATCGAGGGCCGCGCGCAGATCGCCGAGCGAGCTTTCGAGGTCACCCACCGCCTCGCCCATATCCTTCGCCTTGCGGCCCAAATCCCCGAGCATCGGCAGAACCACCGCGCCCACGGCTACCAGCGTGCCCAAGGCGCTCCCGATCATCGCCAGCTTGCCCGAGAAGCCCAAAGCCCCCAGCAGCTGCGGGGCTTGCATGGCGAAGGCCCGCATCACATCGGTGCCGCCCGCGATCTGCACGAAGAAGTCCTGCACCTGGAACGACGCGTTGGAAAAGGCCGAGGACATCCGCCCCGAGATCCCGCCCGTGCGCTGCATCACGCCGCTTGTGGCCGAGAGCTGCTCGCCCAGAAGCCGCAGCGTATTGGCCCGCGCGCGGTCATCGACCACCCCTGCCGCCTGCGCGGCATTGAGCACCTCCACCGCCTGCTTGTAGCGCTGCGAGCTGGCATAGAGCGGATCGACCGAGGCCCGCAGGCTCTCGTAGCTGCGCGCGGCAGTCTGGGCCGTGCGCGCGGCCTCCGCCTGTGCCGCTTCACCCGCCCGCGCCGCCTGTGCCGCGCGATCGGACGCCGTGGCCACGCCGAGATACCTGGCCGCCGCCTGCTCGAGCACCTGATTGGCCGCCCGTTGGCTTGCAACCCCGCTCTCCAAAAACCCCGCCACCTGACGCTGCACATCCGCATAGCGCTGGGTCGCCGCAAAGGCAGGATCGATCGAGGCGCGCAGCTGATCAAAAGACCGCGCGGCCTTGACCTCCACCGAGGCCCGCACCCCCGCCCAGGCCTGATTGATATTGCCCGCCATCTTCTGCGCCTCGGCACCCGCCGCCCGCGCCCCGGACTGGAACTGGCTCAGGTCCAGCCCGAGCTTCGCCTGCATCGCACCCATCTGGCCCATCGCCATGGCACACCTCTTCTGAATGGAAAAAGGGGCAGACCGTGAGGTCCGCCCCTGGGGGTTGGTTGGGATTATATATTTTCTAGGCTGTAGCCTTAGGCGATCAAATCCAGATCTTCGTCGTCTTCCTGTTCTGCCGTCTCAACGTACTCGTCGACTGGCACCGTGGGATAATCGAGGTCTTCCTCTGAGGATGCCTCATCAGAAGAAGCAACATCCTGATCATCGCCGTTGCCCTCATCTACCTCTGTGTCGAGAAGGCTCCAAGCGTCTTCATCCGCTTCAGCTTCATCATCGTCCGAAATAGCAGCAGCTTTGTCTTCGTCAGTCCAATCAGCTGCCAACTGCGCGGCTTCATCCTCTTGCTGTGTGTTAAGGGTATCAGCATAACTCTGCATAGAAGAGACGGACTGTCCGTGCAAAGTTACCGTATCATCATCGTTGAATGAAAGAACAAGGTTTCCGTCATCATCGTCGGCACCGGTCACTCCGTCGGGCAGAGAAGCAAAGTTAACTGACACCCCATCGAACATCAGCTGATCCTCACCGAAACGGAAATCTGTGACGCTCACATTTGAGGTTTCAGTATCAGAGGCATCGCGCAAATCGACAATATCATTCCCCTTGCCAAGATGCATTTCATGATCTGCACCGTGATCGAGATAGCCCACGAGTGTATCGTTACCTTTACCACCTTCAAGCAGACAGCTCTCGTTGCCACCTACCACGAGATCGTCGCCCGCTTCACCTGCAACATGATGCTCGCCGTTAACAGCATAAAGGCTGTCGTTACCGTCGCCACCACCGATAATATGAGAAAGACCATTCTTCATGCGGATGTAGTCATCGCCGCCAAAGCCATTGATGCGAACTGTATCCTCCGTAGAGTCACCGTCAGAATCAGTGTAATCATCCTGAATGAAGTCGGCGTTTTCGGTCCCTTCCACTCGGTCATTGCCGGTATCTTCTGCGGCACTCTGATCTTCGTCGGTAGTCTCTTCTTGGTCGGTTTCCTCGTCATCAGTTTCGTTCGACGCGAAGACATCGGAGGAAAGACGAACGGTTACGGCACCGCCATCTTCATTCCCATCAAACGCCAGATAGGTAAAGTCGCCTGAATACTCGCTCTGACTCGTGATCGTAACACCATCGATTGCCGTTGGATCTTTCCCAAGGGCCGCCAGGTCATCTCCGCTGTAGCTGACCCCATTCACAACGAGTGTGTCCTGCGTAGGGTCGAAGTCTTGACCCAGATCAACAAGGCCACCCTCTTCCGCATCAATATCCGAATAAATCGAAACAGTATCTGCAGCTGCCTCGTCTTCATGAAGAAAAACGGTAGCACGATCTCCATCGCCCAGCGTTACATTGACTGTATCTGCGCCGTTACCCGTGAATATCCGCGCTTCTTCAGTGCCCGTCGCAGTCATTGATGCGGTGATGGTATCGTCGCCGTTCTCGCCAGACAAAGAAGCGTACCCGAGGCCGTTCCAATCGACGACATCGTTGCCGGCATTGCCATTAAGGTAAACGTCTCCGTCACCTTGCAGTGTATCGGCATCATCGCCCCCATAGAGAACAGGCCGGTAGGCTTCCAAACCAGGCGTTTCAACAACGTTGGAAACCGCCATCGAATCCTCACCGCCTTGACCATGGGCAATGGTGTGAGAACTTACACCCTTCACATTGTCATTGCCGTTCCCAGCCCAAATATTCACGAACGAATTGAGAAGCGACAGCGATGAATAATCAAACGCTACTCCGTTTTCATCAACAAAGCCTGGCTGAATGTCATCAGCATCACTACTACCCAAAATATAAGACATTGCGATGATCCCCCAAATAAGAGCAACGGTTAACAAAGCCCATCTTATAGAACAAACGAAAACTTGAAAGATATTTGATAGGCACGCTTAAGGCTAACTAACATACTGCTTACAAACTTCGAAACTGTTCAAAGTTTTCCAACGATATTACCCCCCCACGGCCAACGGATCCTCCCCCGCCTGCCGTGCCGCAAAATACCCGGCACACATCTCGAAGAGCAGCTCGGCCTCCCAGCCTTCGGTGATCCGGCCCGTGGCCTGCATGAAGGCGCTGATCTCGGGCCAGTCGGTGGCGCGCAGATCGAGGCCGGTGGAGCGGACCGGATCGAGGCGGATCATCGCCTCGACCAGATAGCTGCCGGCATCGAGTTCGGGCAGCCCCAAAGGCCGCCCCATACGCTCGGCGAAGGCCAGCCGGGTCTCGCTCCACGATCTGGGCGTGGAGTGGAGATGGCCCAGCTGGCGTGCATAGGCGATCAGCGCGCGTTTGCGTTTCCCAGATAGCTCTCGCGCTTGGAGGCGAAGGCCAGCACCTGTTCGGCAAAGCTCTTCTCGCCCTCCTGACCGTTGATCATCTGCAGGTTCAGGAACCAGCGCAGATCATCTTCGGAGGTGGTCAGCGCCGCCTCCCCGCGGGCGATATTCTCGAAGCCGGTGATCAGGGGCACGGCGCCATCGACCATCTGGGTGTGGAGATCCTCGAGGGTGCGCGCCTCCTCGCTCTCCTTTTTGGGTTTGTCCTTCAGCTTGGCGCGTTGCACCGCGCGCAGGGCCGATTGCACGGCGCGGCTCTCGGTGCCGCGCACCAGCACCACGCAAGGCTTCAGGCGCGCCTCATCGGCAAAGAGCTCCTCGCCCGAGGCGGGGTCTTTGAGATGCAGGCGGGCGGGTTTGTCTGCGGCCGAGCGGCTGTCGAATTTGGTGAAGTCCATGGGTCATATCCTTGGGGTTCGGGTTCAAGCAAAAGGGCGGCTGCGGGTGAACCACGCCCGCAACCGCCCGGCTCCGGCGCAAGCCCGCGCCGGAGATCTCTTTGTGTTGGCTTAGGCCGCCGCGACCCGCACCAGCGCCGAGTTGATGCGGAACTGGCCGGTCATGCCCTTGGCGGTCGAGGCCGTGCGCGAACGGTCGCGGATATTGGCGACCTTGGTGTGGAAATAGATCACCTCGCCATCGGGATCGGTGATCTTCACCGACACATCCTCGTTGGTGTTCGACTTGGCCTTCAGGATCTCCTGCCCCGCATCGGTCTCGCCGGTGAGGAGGAAGGTGAAGTCGCAGGTGCCGCCATCAAGCGCGCCGTTCACATGCAGCGTCCGGCCCTTGAGCGTGGTCTCGGTGGTGTCCTCCGAGGTATCGCCGATCTCGCCGAACTCGGTGATCTCGCCCACCTCAGAAAAGCCGGTGAGGGCGCCAAAGCCCGCTGCATCGAGCGTCGCGGGCTTGCCTTCGGCCACTTCGACAGTGGCGCCGATATAGGTGCGTTGGGTCATGGCTTAGCCTTTCTTCTCGGGGGTGGCGGCGGGTTTGGTCTCCGCTGCAATGATGATCGCGCCCGAGCGGATCCGCCCGCCAAGCACATTGCGGTTATCGATCAGATCGAGCACCGCCTGAGGTAGTTCGGTCTCTTTGCCCGCAGGCAGGACATGACCGCTCGGCAGGGTCAGATCGCTCGACCCGGTATTCTTGACCTTCGGCATCGCGAAGCTCCTTTGCTGTGAGGAAAGATCCCCGCGCCTTACCGGCGCAGGGGTTTGAGATAATTGAGGGTGAAGCTGACAACGGCGGTGCCGATCACCGCCTCGCCCTCGCCATTGAGGGTGGTGGTGACCTCTTCGGGCGTCAGGGTGATCCGCTCGGTGCCGAAGGCCCCCATCACCGCCGCCTCGATCGCCTCGGCATCGCGGTCGAGCTGATCCTCGATCTCCGTGCCGCCCAAACGTTTGATCACCACCTGCAGGAGCACTTCGCGCTCGAAAGAGGCCAGCGTGCCCGGACGCCCCCGCTCGCGCGGGGTGGCCACACCCATCACCGGCAGGTCATGGGCCGAGAAGTTGCCCGCCCAGGCCGAGACCAGCGTGACGCCCGAAAGGTCAGAAGCGCTGGCGAGTGCCGCCTTGGCCAGTTCGCGGAACTGCGTCCGGCTCATCCCCGCACCTTGGAGAGCTCGCAGATGATAAAGGCATCGGCGGCGGGCGAGCCCGAGGGCCGGATCAGCGCGATGGTATAGAGATCACCCGTCTGCGGGTCGATCCGGTCGCCCTTGGCGAGATCCGGCACCAGATCCCGCCGCACCCGCCATGTGGGCGCCATGATGGTGATCGGGTGGCCGTCCTGATCCTCGGCCTCGATCGGCTCGGCGCGGAAGATCGATTGGATCTCGCGCGGGGCCCCGCCCTTGGGGGTGTAGAGAACCGGACCGCCCAGAAGGTCGGAACAGATATCCGCCATCCCCGTCAGGAAGTAACTCACCGGATCGTGCCATCGAGGAGGCCGAAGACCACGGCACTGCCCGCCGTGGCATCCGTCAGAGCCGCCCCCACCAGCGGCTTCTCCGCCCCCTCGGCCCCGATCTCGGTGGTCAGCACTTTCGCTTCCGCATCCCAGTAAAGCGCAGCGCCGGCCGCGATCGCGAGCGCTGCGGGCTTGGGCAGGTTGCAGGCGATCTGGCGGGTGATCTCCACCTCCTGGCCTTCGGCTGCGGCATAGCCCGTCAGGCCGAAGAGCACGCCCACCCTCACCGGCTCGGAGGCCGTCACATCATAGGGGGCAATCACGGCGACACTGTCGCCCTTATGGTAATAGCCTTTCATGGCTGTCTCCTTTGGTCAGAGGTCAAACGACAAAGAGCGCCACAAGGGGCGCTCTTTCGTCAGGTCATCGGTCTTTGCCTGCCCGCTTACTGGCCGGGGTTGCGGTAGGCCCCGCGATAGTTCACGGCGCCCGCGCCAAAATCATGCTCGAGCGTCATGCGCATGCCCTGGGTGCCGAAGGGCTCGTCCACCCGCACCCGCGGTGCCTTGCGCCCGCGCAGATAGCCATGTTTGAACGAATGGCTACGCTTCGACGGATCGACCAGCAGATACCATTCCTTGCCCTCGATCGCCTCAACCACGACCGGGCGCAGCTTGCCCGCAAACGGGTTGGTATCGGTGGCTTTGGTGGGCTGCACGTTCTGCGCCATATACTGCTCGGCCAGCGTCTCGTTCTCGGGCCCGACCAGCAGGATCGCGGGCGCATTCATCGTGATCACCCGCTTGCCATCGGCGGCCTTCATCTGGCGCAGCGCCTTGCGGCCTGCCGAGATCGCATTGACCGAGATCGCCGCCGCCGTGCCGAGATTGCCATGATCGGCATGGAACACCGGCTTGCCATCGCGCAGCTTGGGGTTCGACAGGAAGATCTGCCAGAAGAGGCTCTCCTCGAACTCGGGCACGATCGCGCCGGCATTGTCGATCACCCCCTGGATCGCGCCCATATCGTCATTGACCAGCGCATGGCGCGAGATCGCGAGCCCCGTGGCATAGGAGCCGAGCGCCAGCGTCTCGGAGCTGTCGCCGATCGAGCCGAACTTGATCTCGCCCGTCTCGTTGACCTTCTGCAGCGTCGGGAACTCGTCGGGGCGCACCACGCTATGCTCGCGGAAGTCGTTGAACTCCATCTCCCGCGAGAGCGCCGTGAAGGTGCGCCCGACCAGATCATAGCCCTGCTCGAGCACGCGGTTGACCGAGAGCGAGAGGATATTGGGGAAGTCCGAGCCGCTCTGCATCGCGCTCATGATGACATCCTCGCGCGAGGCATAAGAACCAAAGCCCGGCGCGCGGGCGCCCATGGAGGCGGCCGCCATCTCGTGGATCGACATCTCCATATAGGGCCGCGCGCGGTCATCGGCGGGCGCCTCGCCCGAGATGCGCGAGGTGAGCGCCATGGTCATGCCCTCGCGGCGCGTGTCGCGATCCTCGCGGCCCACGCGGGCGGGTTGATAGCCGCGCTCGGAGCGGGCCATCGAGATATCGGGCTGGGCGGCCGAGATTTCCTGCAGCATGCGATGCGAGGCGGTCTCGATGCTCACCCCCTCATCGATCAGCGCCTCGACAAAGCTCTCGCTGAGGCTGCCCGCGCTCATGTGCGGGCGCGCGGCCGAGAGGATCGCGCGGGCGCGGCGGCGCTCATTGACCACCGCCTGCTCCGAGCTCATCTGCATCGGCTGCGCGGTTTGGGGCGCGGGCGCGGTGCTGGCATCCGCTGCGCTGGTCATGCCGAGGGCCGCGGGCGTGCTGCTGGCCGTCTCACTGGCGGGCGGCGTGGCCGTGGTCTGGGGCGTCGTCTGGGTGGTGGGGGTGGTCATGGATACCTCCTTGAGGGCCGTCTCGGCCGGTTGTGTCTGTAAGGGTTGCGGCGCGCGGGCGGTCAGCGAGGACATCCACACGCAGGTCTCGGAATAGTGGCGCTGCGCGGCGGCTATCATCTCCGCGGGCGCGCGCTGATCGGGCGGGCCCGTGCGCGCCTCGCCCGCGATCACCGCATCGGCAAAGCCCTTGGCCACCGCCTCCTCGGCAGTCATCCAGGTCTCGGCCATCATCAGCGCGCGCGCCTCCTGCGGGCTCATCCGCGCGCGGGCCGCATAGATCGCGGCGTACCCTTGGGCGGCGCTGTCGAGCCGCTCGGCGGCCTTAAGGTGATCGGCGGCATTGCCCATGGCCAGCACCGAGGGGTCATGGATCATCATCACCGAGCCCGCGCTCATCTCGATCCGGTCCGCGCCCATCACCAGAAGCGAGGCCGCCGAAGAGGCCTCGCCGATGATCCGCATAGTGATCCGCGCCGGGGCTTCGGTGAGCATCATCCGCACATCCTCGGCCGCCGACGGATCCCCGCCCGGCGAGTTGATCCGGATGGTGATCGCCGCCTGGCCCGCGCAGGCCTCGAGCGCGCGGCGCACCATGGCGGGGCTGAACACCCCCTCATCCTCGGGATAGACATAGGGGTCCGGCAGGATCGCACCGGTCAGCACGATCTCTGCGCCCTGTAGCAAAGGCTGTGGCATAAAACTGTCCTCAGGGTTTGCGCGCGGCGGGCTGCGCCTGCGCCGCGTCTGGTGTCGCCGTCGTCGTGGCCGTCGGCGGTCGCGTGGTTCTGGGAGCGGGCGGCACCGGCCCGCCGCCCTCGCTCTCGTCTTGCGCCGCATCCTCGATCCGCTCGCGCCGGATTACCGCCGGATCGAGCCCCATCTCGCGCTGCGCCCGCTGGCGGCTTGTCAGCCCCGCCTCGATCTCGCGGATCTTCGCGGGGATCTCGCGGGTCGGGTCGATCACCGGACGGCGTGGGGCCGTCCAGCCGAGCGTAAAGCCCGGCGCGCGCAGGAAGGCCATCTGCCAGGCCTCGAGCGTCCAGCGCCCGAGCCCCTCGCAGAGCTGGCCGATCATCACCTGCTGCTGCCAGGTCTCTACATTGCGGTCCATCTCCATCCGCCCCATCCGGCCCGAGGAGAAGTTCACATGGCTCAGATCGCCCGCCAGCGCCTCATAGGTGATCCCGAGCCCCATCGCGACCGCCGCCAGCGTCTGGCGCATGAACGGATCATAGCCATCGACCTTCGGCGGTGTGCTCCACGAGATTTTTGTGCCGGGCGGCAGCTCGGTCAGCGTGCCGGGTGCCACATTGCTGAGCCCCATTGCCTCTGCCTCCTCCTCGGCATCCGACGAAGACGCAGGCCCGTCATTATCTTCGCGCTCGACAAAGCCCGCCATGAGGGCGGCCATCTTCTGCTTGAGGATCTCGCCCTCCTGATAATCCGACAGATCGCCAAGCGTCAGGAGCACGGGCGCAAACCAGCTGATCCCGCGCAGCTGGCCCGGACGGTCGATCCGGCGGATATGCAGGATATCCTCGGCCGGCACGCGGATCACCGACAGATCGGTGCGGGCGGAGGCGGTGCCCGGATGCTGGCAGAAGAGGTGATAGGCCACCACCCTGCCCTCGGGCCCGATCTCCAGCCCGTCGATCACCTCGTTGCCGCCGTGGGAGGTCACCCAGGGGCAGAGATAATCGGCCTCGAGAAGCTCGATCTGGAAGGGCAGCTTCAACCGGCGCGCCTGTGCCCCCCGCCGCCAACGCCTGCGCACCAGCACCTCGCCATCCTCGACCACCGCATTCATCGCAGCCCGCTGAAGGCCCGCCAGATGCAGCACCCCCATCGCATCGAGATCGGTGCTGCCCAGATGCCCGAGCACGATCGCCTCGGCCTTCTGGCGGGTGCGGTCGGCGCTGGCCTTGACCGAGGGAATGATCCCCGTGCCCACCACATTGCCGGTGATCACCGAGATCCCGCGCGCCGCATAGGGGCGGTTGCGCACAAAATCGCGGCTCACCCCGCGCAGCCGCATCCGCGCGCCCTGCGCCATCCCCGCCCGATCGGCGGAACTGCCCGTGCCATGCCAGCTGCTGGTGCGCGACGAGCGCGAGGCGGCATCGTAATGCATGAGCATGCCGAGCCGCTTGCGTGCGAGCATCCGCGAGAGCCCCGCCTCGGGGGCGAGATAGCCGATCATCCGGTCGAGAAGACGCGGACCGGCCTGCAGTGGTCCTTTGCTGCGGCCGACCATCACAGCCCCCGGCTCAGGCGCGGGCGCAGCTGGCGCAGGGTGGAGACCCGCCCCGCCCCCGTCACCTCCGCCTGCATCCGGCCCAGCTGGCGCTGCATCTCGTCGAGGCTGCGGAACTGCACCCGCTCGCCATTGACCTCGACGCTGGTCACACCTTTGGCCATCGCCGCCTTCAGTTTGTCGATCTGGTCCTGCGTATAGGCCATGCGATCATCTCCGCAGATAGTTGAGTGTCTGGACCCTGCGCCTCGGGCGCGCGGGCTTTGGAGCGGCGGCCGGAGCGGCCGTCTCCGCAAGGGCCACCGCCATGGAATTGAGAGGGCCCGCCGCCGCCCAGCCGGGGGCTGTCTCCCAGTCGCGGATGCGCAGGAGGCCGAGATATTCGGCCAATGCCCGCGCCTGCACCGAGAGATCGAAGCTCTCGTTGCGGATCTGGCCGCGCCGCTTCTCCCAGCCCTCCTTGCCGCGCTCCTCGGCGATCAGCTCGCCAAGCTGGTCGTCGCTCATCCAGAGCGCGGTGTAGAAGGCGCCTGCCGCATCGCCATTCACCTTGCCGATCGCCGCACTCACCGTGTCCTTGATCCGGTCGGTCGCGATATTGAGGATCCTGATCGAGCGGGCCTTTCTGCCTTTTGATCCCCGTTCCGGCGTATCGAGCCAGACGCGGGCGGGCAGTTTGAACCCGCCGCGCCCGCGCGAGATGAACCAGCGTTTGGCAAGACCTGCCGCCTTGCGCCCGCGCCAGAAGGCCTCGGCATTGTCCGACACCCCGGGCGAGCCCTGGAAGTCCACCACCAGCGCGATGGCGCGCAGCCCGTAGCCCGCACCCGAGACCGGCCAGACCTGCTCGCCGAGCGCCTCGAGCACTGCCCAGTCCTCGCCATAGCGCGCGGGCTGCACCGAACGCTCGGCTTCGGTATTGGGCGCGCCTTCGGGCGGGGTGACCAGATCATGGCGTTCGACCACCTGCGCCCGTCCCCCCTCGCCCCAGGCGGTGACCTGCACCGGAAAGCGGTTATCCTGCACATCGACCGAGACGGTGACAAAGCGCACCCAGTCGGGCAGCACCCCGCGCGGCGTGGCCTGCGCGTGATCCTTGAGGAATTGCAGCCCGATCTCGGCCTCCTTGCCAAACGCACCGCGATAGGGCCTGCCGATCTCGGTGTAATAGACGCCAGACAGCTCGCTCTCGTCGCTCAGATCCTCCGCCTTGCGTCGCGCCGCCTCGAAGTTCGCCACGAGCTCGGGCCAGTTGGCAAAGGTTGCCGCCGCCCCGTCGAGCGAGTAGCTCGCCACATCGGTGCGCCGCACCGCACTATCGCCGATCGGCACCAGCGCCCGCCGGCCCGCCTCATCGACCTCCTGCCCCTCATGGAGCCAGCCGCCATGGCCCATCAGCGCACGGCGGTTCAGCTCGATCTTGTGGCGGTGCGCGATCAGCGCCCCGCAATGCGGACAGCCCATCTCGGCCCCGACGCCTGCATCGCCCGGATCAAGCGCCGCGTCATAGACGAGCCGGTCGAAGCGCGGCTCGAAGAGGCCCGTGCAGTCCGGGCATTCCCAATACCACCGCCCCCGCGTGCCCTCATTGTAGATGTTCACGATGCCCGCCGTGGTGGGCGGCAGCATATGCGGGGTGTCGGGCCCCGAATGCCAGCTCGGATCCTCCCAAGGATGGGCGGGCGTGCTCTCGACCAGCACACAGCCGCGGCTGAGATAGGTCCGGATCCGCTGGCGCGCCATGCGGTAGGGCGTGCCCTCGGGGCTGTCCTTGGTGCCGAGCACCACCGGAAAGTGGTCAAAATCCGTCATCGCCACCAGCCCGTAGGTCCCGCCCGAGAGCTGCTGGGCCGTGGGATAGCCGATCTCGACCCGCGTGCCGCGGAAGCGCTTGCGCGAGAAGGTGCTGTCATCGCGGCCTTTGCCCAAGAGGTCATGGATGCGCGGGCTGTTGCGCACGATCGGATCGAGCTTGTGTTCGACCCATTTATCGCGCTCGGGGCGCGACATATGGATCACCTGCACCGGCATCGGATCACACATCACGCGGTGCAGGCAGCTTGTCTGCAGCATCACCGTCTTGCCCGATTGCGAGGGGCCCACGAAGGCCACCACCTTGAAGCGGCGCGAGCCGGTCATATCGGCGGGCTCGACCATATAGGGCGTCATCATCCGGTCGATCAGCTGCCAGTTGCCCTGCGTCTCGACCCGCACATAGCGCTCGGCGGCATCGGTCACGCTCATCCGGTTCACCGTCTCGATGATCGGCATGGCATCGGCGAGGATCTCCTCGGGCCGCGTATAGGGCGGCAGCGGCTCGCGCAGACGGGAGGACTGCGCGCCCATGCGGGTGGTATCGATCTCGATCATCAGGCTTCCTCCTGCTGGACGGGATCGCCTCCCTTCAGCGCCCGCACGATGGCGGGGGTCTCGAACATGTCCTTGCGGATGCGCAGCGCGGCCTGCACCAGCACCTCGTCACAGCGGCTTTGCAGCTTGTCGACCTGGGCAGGCGCGAGGCCGAACTCCACTTCGGCAAAATCGGGCAGCGACATCATCGCGTTGCGGAACGTGGTCAGCACGTCATCGATCATCGCCTGCATCCGGGCACGGCGCACCAGATCGCCCCGCGCCTCCGCCGCGCGCGAGCGTTTGTAATCGGCATCCGCCTCTTCGGCGATCTGCGCCGCTGTCAGCACCTGCTCGTTCGGATCGGCATCCTCGTCATTGCGGAAAAGAAGCGACATCTGCGCCGAGGCGCGTTCGCTGGCCTCGAACCGGCGCTGCGTCTCGCCATCGCGCCACATTTTCCAGGCATAGCATTCCGAGAGCCGGAACGCGTAGGATTGCCCGTTCGAGCCGCGCGCCACCACCGGCATGCCCTGCTCGAGATATTTGCTGATGATCGGCTCGGTCTTGTTGAGCCCGCGCGCGAGCTGCGTGCGGTTGACGATCCCGTCCTCGACCGACTCTGGCAGAGGATAGAGTTCAAGCGCCTCCTCCAGATTGAAGGTCATGACAGATCAACTCCCTGAATAACAACAACAACCCAAACAGATACCCCCGACAAAAAAACACGATGTCAGAGGCACGGGGTGCGAATTACCCGCATGCGGGCATGGGCCCGGAAGGACCCGTGGGCTTACCCGAAGCGTTTGGCGATCATCTTGGCGAGCGTCCGGCCCAGATGGGCGGGCAGCCGCGTCTCGTAGATCCGCTCGGCCTCGGCGAAGAAGCCCAGCCGTTTCTGATAGACCGGCACCTTGTCCGACAGGATCGCCACCCGCTCGGCAATGCCCGACGGCCCGCGCTTGTAGATGTCCTGCGTGAGCCCCGCTTTGGGCACGAAGTAGCGCGCCCGTTTAGGTTTACGTTTGCGCGAGGCTTTGGTCTCGTTGGCCGCGCGGTCCCGCTGGGCATTCAGCGCCGAGAGCACCTGATTGCGCTCGCCCGTCGACCAGTTGCCATAGGCATCAAGCCGCGCGCCCTCGGCAGGGATCACCGACTGGATAATGCCTTCAAAGGCTAGGTTCTGCGCCAGAAGCTTCTCGAAGCCTGTCTGGCCCCTTGGCCCGCCCTCTTCCTGCACCTTCAGGTAATGGCGCCGGCCAATCACCGCCCGCTCCTCGACCGCAGCCTCCAGATCGGAGGTGCGGGCTTTGCGAACCCGGAACGCCTTCTGCGTGAACCGCGTGGGCCGATCAAAAACCACCGTCATCCGCTCCGCCACATGCGCCCGCGCCTCCTCCACCGTGTCATTGAGCGCCCAGGTCGAGGCGATCACCACATCGCGCTTGGCCAGCGTGTCGAGCGCCGTAGTGAAGCCGGAGGTGTCGAGGATGGGGTTAGGCATCTCGGAACCACTCGGGTGAATGCGGGATGATCACCTCCTCGGCCTCGAGCTCGGCATTGGCTGGCAGGAGGCGCGAGACATTGAAAACCGCGCACCCGCCGATCAAGCCGAAGAAGCGCAGGACAAGATAGCCGATCGGTCCCTCCGGTCCGACCATCCGGCAGCACCATTCATTCGTGGTCTCAACAGGAGCGACCGTCAAAGCCTTGAAGGAGAGGCGCATCCGCACCCCTCGCCCATCCTCCGACGGATCGAACCATACGCGTTCAACCTTATGCATATCGCCACCAATGTCTGGAAATAGAAAACGCCCGCAAGGTCTTTCAACCTTCGGGCGCTCGTGTGGTGACTGCAAAATGTCAAATCGGACTGATGCAGTCAACTCCTATTTCTCCACGGAGAGAGCACAGGCTGGGCGCTGGTAACGATGATGGTGTCGAGATAGCCAGGAACGCGAAGCTGCGAAGCCACTTCAAGAAGCGCACCACACCAATCGAGATAGGCTCGACGGCGCTTTGCTGTCTCCGAACCACCCCCCACGAAAGAGATCGGGCAGCATCGACTGCCAACCTTCCGCAGGTTGCGCGACCGAGCCGAGCGATAGGACCAGTCATCACCTTTAGCCTCGAGCGCAATCGATGCGCCCTCTTTGTCGAAATCCCAACCAACCGGCACCACATGACGGCGCGCAGATCCCCGCCAATCCGGCGCAGTCCCTGCACGCGCATGGGTCGCCACCAGCACCGCCATCTTGCGCCCGAACATCGGGTTCAGCTCCAGCGCCTCGACCGCTGCCGCGATCATCGCCGCGTCGGGATGCACATGCGGCGCCAGGCCAGCGCCACCGCCATCGACGCGGCAGCCGAGCTTGGCCTGCTGCATCATCCGCCATTCGGGCGAGACGCCCACGCGATCAAACTCATGCGCCCCGCTATGGTCGAAATCCATCCGCGCATTCTCCGGCCCGAAGGCCCATTCCAGCGCCGAGCGCACACTCATCACCCGAGGCCCCGCCGCCACGATCCGGCCCCGCCGCACATCCGTCATCATCATTGCTCTGCCCCTGCCAGCTTCGCGATTTTCTCGCATTGGTTCATCGCCACCTGCCGCCGGTGGCGAAAGGCCATGTCGTCATCCGAGACCTGCCGGCCGGCGGCCATGTTCTCCTCGATCAGCATCAGGCGGCGCAGGTTCTCCCGCGCCTTCTCGCGCAGCTGGCTGGCGGCGAACGCATTTGGCCAGCGGCGGGTATCCTTGACCGCGCGGCGCAGCTCGGGCGCCCAGCCATCGCGCAGCGCCTCGCGCCCCATCGCACTGGCAAAGACCGCGCGCATCAGCGGGCTGCCGGTCTCTTCGGGCGGATCGATCTCGGCGGCCTTCTTCAGGATCTGCGCGCCCGCCCAGATCCGATCACCGCGCGCACCGCCCGGATGCGCGACGATCTCTTCCTTGAGCGCATCGAGATTGATCCCGGACATATAGGCGAGCTTGCCGCTCACCTCCTCGATCATCTCCTCGAAGCCCGCCTTGGTCACGGTCGAAGGCCGCCCGAGCCCCAGCCGCATGAGCGGCTCGAAAAGCACCGCCCGCACACGCTTCTCGCCGGTCGCCTGTTCCACACTGTCCATGTCACCGCTCCTTTCTCAGCAGATCCCGACTTATCCACAGCCACCGCCCTTTTCCGTCCGGGGTGCGGGTAACTGTTATGTCTCTGTCTTTGTCCCTGTCGTGCAGGACACTTTTAAATCTGTCCGGAATTCGTCCAAATCTGTCTGGCGGACAGATTGAAGACACTTTGGACAGAAATTCAGAAAGCCGAACGCGTCCGGTTCAGCTGCATCGAATGCGCCGACCAAGCGCCAAGGGCCTGCTCGATCCAGGCAGAGGTGCGATAGCCGGAGCACCGCTCCGACAGCCAATCCTCGATCCACAGCACCGCGCCATCCTGCTCGGCAAGGCTCGCGTTATAGCTGGCCAGCGTCGTACGCAGACGCTGCAGGCGCTTGGCCTTGTTGGCCGCGTCATTCTTGGCCTGATTGTCATGCTTACGCGAGATCGCGTCGGTGACCATCAGCAGCACATGCGGGTGATAGAGCCGCCGTGCCCCGCCCTTTGTCTGGCACGATTGCCACTTGTGCAGCGGGCCGTAATCCATCCGGCACAGCGCTTTGAAATGCGCCGAGTCGACACGCAGGTGGAAGGCCAGCTCGTCCAGATCATCCGGCAAGGTGCCGACCGGCGTCTGCTCCATCGAGATGCAGATCAGGTCGAAATACAGCGCCCGGCATTCCGCCGTGCCCTTCGCCCGCATGGAGGAATTGAGCCAGCGTCCGTGTTCCCACGCCATGAAGTGATGGCTGTCGAGACGCGTATTCTCATCAAAGGGATATTCGAGAAGATCCTCGGTATCGACGACAGTGAAGGCCCGTTCAACAACACCCATCACATCACCCCTTTCGCTTCGACCATGACGGGCACCCCGTGCGAGGCAGCCCATTGCACATCGGCCCAGATCTGCGGGCAGCTTGCCCATCCACGGCAGGCAGGCACCCAGATCGCGCCCGCCGCATTGCGGAGACCTGCGACCTGTTTGGCCCAGCCGACCGGCTCGTTGATTTTGAGATGCATATCGACCTCGAGCATCGCCGCCCCGAGGATCACGGGCGAGACCGCCCAAATGCCCATGCGCGACAGCTCGGCACAGGCCCGCGCCGCCGAGAGCGCGTCGGCTTCGGTGACCTGGTAAAGATCAAGGCGGACAGTCGAGGTCACATAGACAGGCTTTCCGCCCGAGCGCCCGACAACATCCGAAGGCCCTACCCCGAAGACGATCGGGCCGGACCAGTCCTGCGGTTTGGCCGAATGCGACAGTGCGGCCCATTCATCAAACGGGGCGCCCATCACCTGCCCCCCTTCGTCTGGATCGTCTGCATCAGGATCGCGCGAAGCCCGGTCATCTCGGTGATCGAGTCATCGACTTCCGGCAGCGCTATCTGCGCGTCTTCCCACCGGCCAGACCGCGCGGCCTGCAGAGCGTAGAAGATCGCCTCGCCATTTTCTTTGATAGCATCGGCGCAAGCGCTCGTGAGCTCCTCCAACACAGCCACCTCGATCGGTTGGAACACGCCGCCCGCAAGCGCCGCGAAATGGCTTGCAAGAATGGCCGCCGCTGCGGGGTCCATCCGCGCCATGCGGTCGAGGTAGTTCACCCCCAATCCGCCCGGACGATCCTCGCGCATCTCGGTGCCGTAGCTCAGAACCGAAGGCGCGAGCCCCGTCGCGGCAGAGGCCTTCCGCACCCCGCCAAACACGTCGTAAACATCTGACACCACATCTTGGATCGAACCGGCCTCAACAGGGCGCATGTGAACCTCCGGAAAAACTGTTCGCTAGGATCTGGACGCGACCTGCGTCACAAGGAGAGCATGGAAAAACGACATTCTTCATTGGACTGCACCCTCGCGCGCATGACGCTCGAGCATCCACTTATGGTTGCAAAATCCAAAGCCACGAGCGGTAGCTGCATTTACTACGGCCAGCTGCCAATCCGAGGGAATGCGACCAGTCTGAGCCCACTTATAAACCGCAGCAACATTCGCACCGACATCAGCAGCGAACGCGGCACGAGAGGGCCACAATGAAATGAGAGCTGAAATTGAGCAGTTTTGTTCCATTCTCTTTTTCTGGACGATTCTTCCATAAAAAGGAAGTGGAAATATATTCGATGGGAAATTACTCAAAAAGTGCGAAGATACACCCATGAGTAATCGACCAGCTTTGCCACGAATAGACATCGAGGGAGTCGCAGCGCGCCTTGAGGCACTCCGCGAAACCACCGGTCTAACCCGTGACAATTTCGCCAAGAGTTTCGGCTACGACCCATCCAGTTACACAAAGACCGCGAATGGCACGAAACCACTAAAGGCGGAGCATGCTTTTGCATGCGCAGAAATTTGGGGCGTTACGATGGACTATTTATTCCGCGGCGACATGAGCAGAATAGACTCCAGCCTGCAGAGCAAGCTCATAAAAAACCTTACAAACCGGACGGAATAAAGCGCATCAATCGACAGGCCTAACCTATCTGACAACCAAAACAGCGCCCTATCCCCTAAATTATTCCGCATCAAGTAGCACCGAGTTCGATCTCCCGAGACATATCAACCTCGGGCCTTACTGCATTAAAATCATAGCATTACGATAAGATTCAAAAATTAAATCCATACGCATGCTTAATGCTGCATGCTACGCGTGACTTTCATGACGCGTCAAATGATAGATCGGCTGATTTTCTATAATTGAGCCTTCTCCCTGTCCAACTTGGACAGATGACGCAGCGCCACTCTCACCGAAGAGCGGGACAACCCCGTCCGAACGGACAGGCCATGAATACTTTGCACACCATAAGTTTTCTGAACCAAACGAACGTGCGCAACATTCAAAGAGCCATACTTCTTGCGCAAAGCCAGCAATGTTCGGCACAGCAGCCTTAGCTCCATTCTCCCCCCACCCCAATTCACTTCCGGGATACTTACCCACGCCAGCCGCGCGAGCCCTAACTACTAGATGTTTCATCCAGATATTATGAAAACAGATCTGGAAATATCTTCCATATTTATATTGACTCTGGACGTTTCTTCCATTTACCTAACCTTCATTGGCAGCGACACAAGAGCCTGCCGCCTCTCAGGATGGAGCCGCGTCATGCAGACATTTTATCAAGCCAGACCCTCGCGAAAGCCCCTTGGGGCCATCGTCTGCGCCTGCGCGGCTCTCCTCCTCCTGCTGATCTATCTCGACCCCATCGCGCAAGCGACCTGCGCCCAATGGCAGGCCGAGAACACCGCTTTCTGAGATCGGTTGCCTGTGAACTGCTCGAACCCAACTGCCGGGCGGTGATCTGCCTGACACCGCCCGGACTTTTCTCGAGGAGCCCATCGTGAACGCCATGACGCCCATTCCCCAAAACACAGAGACGCCCGAGCTCCTCGCCCGCACGGCCCATAACATCAGCCGCGCCAATGCGGGCAAGCCGCCGACCAAACCCGACGCGGATTTCAAGGTGGCCGAGGACAAAGCCTATCAGGTTACCGGCGATGAGTTGCGCCAGTTCATTGAGCAGTTCGAGAGCCTCGAGGCCGAGAAGAAGGATATCGCCGGGCAACAGAAAGACGTGATGGCCGAGGCCAAGGCCCGTGGCTACGACACCAAGATCCTCAAAAAGATCATCGCCCTGCGCAAGCACGACAAGAACGACATCGCCGAGGAAGAGGCGATCATGGACATCTACAAGCAGGCGCTCGGGATGGACTGACAGCATCCGGCCCCACCCCCTTTCCTCCCGGGGCCCGATACGGGGCGGCGCTTAATACCCACCAGCGCCGCCCTAAGATCCCGAGCTTCGGCCAGCGCCTATCGGGCCCTGCCCCAAACTCAGGAATTCGGCGTGTCCCACGCGCGCCGGACAGGCGGATGCGGCAACCAGTTCGGAGGCCTGCCGCGTCCGCCGGCCCTTATGAAAGGACAGAGAATGCCCTCCCATCAGCATCGCAAAATTGAGAAGCGCGCGGTCATCATTCCGGATGGCCTTAGTCAGTCCAACATTTGCGCCCGTGTCGTCACTATGCCTCGCGCCCCTTGGGACGCGCCCAACAGCAAGCTGGAGGCCCGCCCCGAGACGGCCCCACGCCAGAGCATCATCCTCGCCAAGGAAGCCCGCCGTCGCGGCATCAATGGTCGCGCCTTGGGCAACCTTATGCGCACTATGATCGCCGAAGAGCTTCGTCAGCTGCGCGAAGAGAACTACCCCGCCGAAGTCGTTATCTGAAAGAAGCACCCTCGGTGGCAGCGCAGATCCGATCATTCAGGAGGCAGCCATGGGAACAGCCCATTGCAGTTGCGGCCATTTCTGACGCCCTCGCATCAGTCTGAGGGGTCACCTAACGAACCAGAAGGAGGAACAAATGGGAAGACCTCGCGGCTTTACAAAGTCAGAATTGGAAAGGTCGATTCAAGTGGCGAAGTCCTCCGGATTGACCATTTCCGAGATCATCATTGAAAACGGAAAGGCCCGGTTGATGTTCGGCGGAACGTCAGAGCAAGTCAAAGAACTCCGAACGGGAGAGCCTAAAGGCTGGGACGATTACGAATGAAGGTCAACCTTCCAGGACTGATATCTGAAATACTTCCGAGCGGGAAAGTGCGGTATCGAGTGCGTTTGGCCGGCGACAAACGAAAACGTATCACTTTGGCCATCGGACCAGAGCACCCGCGTTTTCATGAACACTATCACACGGCCAGACAGGGTATCCAACTCGCGCTTGAGGCCGACGAGAAAAAGCCGACCGAGATCACCGGATCGGTGGGCTGGCTCGTTCAGATGTACCTAAAGGAGCTTGAGGCGATGCTGGCGCGTGATCAGTTGCACAAATCCACGGTCCATCAGAGAACCGTCTTCCTGAATTGGATGCGCGCTCAGGTCGGCGAAAGATCAGCTGCGATGCCCCGGCAGGCGCTGGTTAAGCTGCGAGACAAGAAAGCCGACACCCCCGGTGCAGCGGATAACTTCATCAAATCTGTCCGGGCAATGTATGTGTGGGCGATTGATCGCGGTTTTCTGACGGAGAACCCGACCGATAATATGCGCAAGCTCAATACGAAAGGAAAAGGCGCCACACCTTGGACACTTGAAGATCTGAAAGCCTTCCGAGAGACGCACCCTTTGGGAACGAAAGCTCACTTAGCGTTGACGCTTTTCATGTTTACGGCCTGCCGGATCGGGGACGCCTATCAACTCGGCCCATCAAATATCATCGAGAAGGACGGAATGCGGTGGCTGAAATGGACACCCCAGAAAGCAGGCAGTAGTCCGGTCGAGATCCCCATTCTCGCGCCTTTGGCGAAGGCGATCGAAGCCACCGAAACTGGCGAGACCTTCCTGCTTTCGGGCTGGGGCAAGCCGTTTGCGAGCAAAGACGCACTCGGGAATTGGTTTCGTGACCGTGTCCTCGAGGCCGGTTTATTCGCGCGGTCACCTCACGGCATCCGCAAAGCCGCGGGCGAGCTGCTCGCGCTGAATGGCGCATCCCAATACCATATCATGAGCGTACACGGGCATAGCAATGCCAAGACCTCAGAAGTCTATACGCGTGGCGCAGAAAGATCCAAACTGGCGCAGCAGGCACTGGAAACTCTGCGGGGTATCGACTGGTAGACGTGGGACACCCGCGCTCTAAAGCATTGATTTTGTTATCCCAGAAACAAGAGTGAACATGGGACACCAAGCCTTGAAACTAAACAGTTATTTCGTGCTGTATCAGGCCCTCACCGCCCACCATGTAAATCAATCCCTTACATCGTGAATTGCCTGCCCTTACGAAAAGCGCTCAGGTTCCGTGAACCCGGTTTTCGGCCGAGCCTCTCTTGCCGAACCAGCGGTGACCAAAGACACCGTCTCGGGGATGTGGTCTGCCATGTCACTTGCATGGTCCGTTTTGACCGTTCAACACGCGTCAGCCGTCAGCCGTCAGCCGTCGGTCTACGGGCACGCGGCTCTCGGGTGCTGGTGGGCCATATTCCGGCGAGCTGTGCGGGCGCATTGTGTTGCCGTATTGGCATGTAAGGGATCGCCAGCCTCCATGGTGGCGGAGCGCAGAACGCGATCCCGCGCCGGCCATCGCTCGACCAATGCGGCCAAAGCTATGATAAAATCTACAAGGATGGCTGAAATTGTGGCGGTCGGTCCACGGCGGTGAAAGCACGGAGTCTGGTCAATCTCCTTGCTATGACCAGCATCAGGATCTCATTTAAGAAGCTGGACGGTCTCATGCGCGAGCGGGTCACGCGTGATGGCAGCGAATGTTAGCCCTAGATTGATACTGCGCAGCAGAACTGCAGAGCCGCATCGGGTCTGTTGCAAAATTATGAACACCATTAATCCGAAAAAACTTTTCGGATCTGGCTGCAGATCCAGACTCTCCGCAGAGATTTGCAAATGCACTCGAGATAAAAGGCTGGCGCAGTCAGAGCGCGAGCCTTTCATTTATGTCCCACGGCTCCGGATATGTCACCGCCAACCGGAGGCTCTAGCGGGACGGGGGTCACTCGCTCAGGAATTTGCCGCAGAAGAAGATCAGCGGTGCGCCCTCGCCTGCGGCCCGCACACCCTGCACATTGCCGATGATAATGGAGATATCGCCATGCTCGACGACCTTTTCGACCGAGCAGTCGAATACCCCGAGCGCCGATATTAGCGTGGGCGCTCCGGTCGAGAGCGTGTCCCATGCCTCCGGATCGAAGGTTTTCTCCCCCTTGCCGCCGAACATATTTGCCAGATGGGCGGTGCCCTCGGGCAGGAAATTCACCGCGAAATGGCCCTTGTCCAGAATGCCTTGCAGCGCGGAGGTCTTCTTGTCGACCGAGACGATCATCGTGGGTGGATTGGCGCAGACATGGCTGGCCGAGAGGCCCAGAAAGCCCTTGGGACCCTCGGCGCTGTCGGTGGTCACGACGGTCGCGCCGATTGCGCGCTCGCCCAGAGTTTTCCAGAAACTGCCGATATCCATATCGGTGCCGATGGCTTCCATTTTCATCATATGTCCTTTCATGGAAACGGGCCCGCAGCGGGGCGGGCCCGAGGGAGGAGAAATGCTCAGAAATCCTGTGCACTGCGTTTGCGCACCAGTTGCGACAGGGCCACTGCCAGCACCAGCGCGCCGCCATAGAACAGGTTCTGCACGAAGGATTGCATGCCCATCATCGTAAGGCCGGTGATCCCCGTCACGAGGAAATAGACCGCCACCAGCGAGCCTATCGGGTTGAACCGCCCGGGCGTGATGGCCGTGGCGCCAAGGAAGGCTGCGGCAAAGGCCGGCAGCAGGAAGCTGTTGCCCGAATTGGGATCCGCCGCGCCGATGGTGCCCGCATAGATCACCCCCGCAAGGGCCGCCATTACCGACGAGCACATAAGCGCGCCGAAACGCACACGGTCCACCGCGATTCCCGAAAGCCGCGCCACCTCGCGCCCGCGCCCCACAAACAAGAGCCTGCGCCCCAGCGTGGTGAACCCGAACACATACCAGATGACCAGACACATGATCAGCGCATAGTAGAAGGCCAGCGGAATGCCGAAGAGCCGCACCGCCACTACCCAGTTCACCAGCGCGAAATCGATCCCGCCGATCGTGGCCGAATTGCTCATCCACAGGACGATCCCGTTGATAAATGTGCCGGTCCCGAGCGTGACGATCAGCGAGGGAATGCGGAAAGTCAGGATGAAGAAGGCGTTGATGACGCCTACCACAGCCCCCACCAGCAGGGCTGCCGGAATGGCCAGCCCCAGCGAGAGCCCCATCCGCGCATTCAGCACCGCCACAGTCATCGCGGCAAGCGTCAGAACGGCGGCCACCGACAGGTCGAAATCGCCCGCCGTCAGCGGGATGATCAGCGCCAGTGTCAGGAAGACGAGGATGGATTGCGAGCCGAGCATCGTGGACACATTGGCCCATGAGAAGAAGCTCTGCGGCTCGAGGGCTGCAAAGATCAGGAACAGCACCACCAGCGAGGCGACAAGCGCGTAGCTTTCGGCAATGCGGCCCCACTGGATTTGCCGGCGGGCCGCGTTTTCTGTTTCAGGCGCGTGGTCACTTGTGCTCAGGGTCATGCGACCTCCGGAATTGGCGCGGCGCCATGCGCCCGCAGGGTTTCTTGGGTGATGCTGTCCTTGGTCAGAGCGCTCCCCGACAGCTCGGACACGATCCGGCCTTTGGCAAAGACCAGCACGCGGTGGCAGATCTGCGCCAGCTGCTCGGCATCGGTCGAGGCCACCAACACCGCAGTGCCGCCGCCCGCCGCCCGCGACAGCTCGACAAAAAGCTTCTGGCGCGCGCCCACATCGATACCCTGCGTGGGCTCGTCCAGCATCAGCACCTTGGGTTTTGTCTGGAGCCACTTGGCCATCAGCACCTTCTGCGCATTGCCGCCCGAAAGCGCGCCCAGCGTCAGATCGGGGCGGTTGGGCCGCACGTCGAACCGCCGCCCCAAAGCCTCGCAATTCTCGCGCAGGCCCGCCCAGTCGATTCCGAACCAGTTGCGGAACGCCCCCATCACCGGCAGCGAGATATTCTCGGTCAGCGTGAGCGAGCCCACCCCCGCCCGTCCCAAGCGGTCGGCGGGCAGATAGGCCATGCCCTGCGCCATCGCCTTCGCGGGGGTCAGCTGCGCGGCAGGCAGGGTCTTGCCACCCGTCTCCAGCTGGCCCGTGGCAGGCCGCACGCCAAACAGCGCCTCGGGGACCGCATCGAAGCCCGATCCGATGAGCCCTGTAAGTCCGAGGATCTCGCCCTCGCGTAGATCGAACCCCACATCGGTGATCTGCCCCGCCGTCAGGCCGCGCACCTTGGCCACAACGGGGGCTGCGGGCGGGAGCGCCTGCGTGTTCTGGAACAGATCCACGCTCTCGCCCACGATATGGCGGATGAAGTCGTCGTGGCTCGCCTCGCCGGACACCACGGTGCCCGCCAGTTTCCCGTCGCGCAGGATGGTCGCGCGGTCGGTGATCTCGCGGATCTCGTCGATATCATGGGCCACAAAGATCACTGCCGCGCCATCGGCGACGATGGCGCGCATGAGCCCGAAAAGCTGGTCCACACCCGATTTCGGCAGGAAGGGCGTGGGCTCGTCAAGGATCAGGATCCCCTGCCCTTGTCCCGCATGGGTCTGCACCTCGTCAAAGGCCCGCGCGATCGCCAGAAGCGCACGATCGGGCTGGCTGAGATCGGCCACACGGGCGGCCGGGTCGATCTTCAGATCGAACCTCTCGAAGATCTCCTCCACATGGCGCCGCGCCGCGCGCCAATTGATGCGCAGGCGCGTCTCGACCGACAGATCGTTGAGCATCATGTTTTCCAGCACCGACAGCGTCGGGATCAGCGCCAGATGCTGATGCACGAAAGAAATCCCGTTGGCCCTTGCGCCCCCTGCGGGCATCGGCAGCCGCGCCTCCCGCCCGTGCAGGATCAGCTCGGCTCCGGCTTCGGGCGCATGCAGCCCCGCAAGGCATTTGATCAGCGTCGATTTGCCCGAGCCATTGGCCCCCAAAAGCCCGTGCACCTCACCGGGCATCACCGTCAGCTCGACATCATCCAGGACCTTGGTCGTGCCGAAGACTTTGGACAGATGGCGCGCCAGAAGGGCTGGCGCCTGCCCCGGATAGCTCCGTGGCAGGCGGTCAGGGCTTACAGGGCTCATTCGAGCCCCCAGAGTTTGCGATAGCCTGCAAGCTGTGCATCGCCATAACCCGCATCATAGGTCGCAGGCACGCCAGCTTCGGCCGCATTGTTCTTATCGAAGATATAGAAAGGCACATAGAGATTGGCCGGCACATCGCCCACATCACACAGATCGCGCATATAGGTATCCATCGACGACCGCGCGATCCAGCCAAGGCTCTCGCCCACATCCATCTTCACATCGCCATTGCGGATCATATCCAGCACGAAGGGCGTGCCGTTGAAGGTGGCGATCGGCATGCCGCGCTTGCCGGTGATCGCCAGCGCCGGCAGCACGAATTGCGACATGGAATCGTAGATCGGGATGATGAAATTGATCGACGGATCCTTCAGCAGCGCCGATTGCGTCGAGGTCTGGATCCGCGTCGCCCAATCGGCCAGAGCGACATTCACATAGGTCGCCTTGCAATCGGGGCACAGCTCGGCCAGCGTCTTCTCGATGGATGTCCAATAGGGCTGCGAGGGCAGGATATCATCCGAGCCGATCACCAGCACATTGGCCTTGCCTTGAGTTTCCGTCACCGCATAGGCCGCGAGGATCTTGCCCACATCGGTAAAGGACACCGGCAGCGAGATATCGGCATTGGGATCTTTCTCCTGCGTCACGTCCATATAATGCGAGGCATAGACGCGGATGCCCTTCTTGCGCGCCTCGGCCAGCTGCGGCGCAAGCGAGGCGGGGATCAGTCCGCCCATCAGGTCGATGGCGGTGAAATTGTTGGAGATCGCATATTCGACGCCCTGCACCCATTGGGTCGGGTTGCCCTGATTCTGCCAGATCTCGTGTTTGAAGCCCACCTCCTTGGCAATCTGGGCCTCGCTCTCGACAATGCCCTGATTGAACGGGATCGAGGAGGTGGTGGGGATGGTCAGGATGCTTTTGCCCGCCATGCAGGATTTGGCATCGAACGGCTTGCCGGGTGCCTCGAAACCGGGTTTCTGGCTATGCGCGCTCAGGATCTCCTCGGCGGCAGCCAGATTGGCCTCGGCATGGGCCGGAAGGGCGGACCATGCAAGCCCCGCCCCCAGAAGCCCCGCGCGGATCATCGAAATCGGTTTGGTCATGTGAATAGCCCCGTTGGTGACAGTTTCCGCATCCGCCGGTGGCCGCTTTCATGAGCGATCTCTTCCGGCGCGCGTGGCTCAAGAAGGCGTGAGATGGGGGGCAATGGTCAACTTTAAGTTTGTACATATACATATGAGAAAAATTAGAGCGGGCCGGAATTGACAGGATTGCGCCGGAAATGCTGTGGTCCGGGGCTATATTCACACCTGATGCCCCTCGGTTCCGCAAAACGGGCCGCATCCATAAAGAACAGACATATGACGGATACCTCCTTGCAAAGCGATCTCGCGCATCCCGATCTGGCGCAGAGGGAGAGCGGGCTGGGCGCGGCGCTTGCGCTGACCACCGCCTCGCAGGTGGCTGCGACCTCCTCCGTGCTGGCGCTCACCACGATCCCCACGCTGGTGGCCAATACGCTCGGAATCGGGCCGCATATGATCGGCTATCAGGTCAGTCTGATCTATGCCTCGGGGGTGATATTCTCGATGATGGCGGGGGCGCTGGCGAAACGCTGGGGACCGGCGCGTGTGGGCCAACTTGCGCTGCTTGGCGCCTTTGCCGGCTTTGCGGGTATGGCTACGGGGCATCTGTGGACGATCGCGCTGGCCTCGGTGCTGATCGGCGTGGGCTACGCGCTGAACAACCCGTCGTCGTCGCATGTCCTGTCACGGCTGGCCCCGCCCGCGCGGCGCAATCTGATCTTCTCGGTCAAACAGGCTGGCGTGCCTCTGGGCGGTGCGCTGGCGGCATTGGCCATTCCGCCGCTGGCCCAGAGCTTCGGCTGGCAGCCTGTCCTGCTGGGGTTCTCGCTGATCCCGCTGGTGCTGGCGCTCGTCTACCAGTTGAAACGCGGTGCATGGGATAACGAGCGCGCGCCCGATATCGCCATCGGACGCGGCATCTGGCAGGGCCAGCGCACGGTGCTCTCCAACCCCGATCTCAGGGCATTGGCCTTTTTGGGCTTCTTCTATTCGGCGGTGCAGCTCTCCATATCCACCTTCACCGTGGCGATGCTGATCGAGGAATTCGGCTGGAGTCCCGTCTCCGCCGCAGGGATCGCCGCTATCGTGCAGATCGCCGGTGCGGGCGGACGGATTTTCTGGGGGCTGGTCGCCGACAGGTTGCGCAACGGGTTTGCGGTTCTGGCCATCGTGGGCTTTATCACAGGCGCCGCGATCCTCGGCTTCTCGCTGATCGGCAACCTGCCCGCACTGGGGCTCGCCCTGATCGGACTGGCAGGCTTTACCGGCAATGGCTGGAACGGGGTGCTTCTGGCCGAGACCGCCCACTCCAGCCCCGGCAAAGGCACGCTGACCGGCGAGGTTCTGACCTATACCTTCATCGGCGTGATGGTCGGTCCCGCCACCTTCTCGCTGGCCTTCAACCTGATCGGCAGTTTTAGCGGCACGTTCCGCCTCTTGGCAATTGTGGCCTTTGCCGGAAGCCTGTGGGCGCTCGTGCGCGCATGCAAGGCGCGCCGCTAGAGCCTAGCCCGCACGCTGATCTGCGGGAGCAAACACGCGTTGAAGGAGCGCGAAACAGGCCTCGAGCTGCACGATCTCGATGGATTCATCGGGCTGATGGCCATCCTCCATCGTGCCGGGTCCGCAAATGACGGTGGGGATGCCGAGCGCCGCAAAATATCCGGCCTCCGTGCCGAAGGCCACTTTGATCGGTTGCGGGTCGTCCAGACACTCGCAAAACCACGCGATCTCGGGGGTGGCAGGCGTGCTATCGAGCCCCGGATAGCGACCCGTTTCAGTAATGGTGACATGGTCCGGATAGCCGAGCCGCCCGATCAGGGCCGAGGGGTCATCCTGCGGCAGATGGCGGATTTCGAAGCGCATCTCGGCATGATCGGGCACAATATTGAGTGCCGTCCCCCCGTGCAGCGTGCCGATATGCAATGTGGAATAGGCCGGATCGAGCATCGCGTCGCGCGCACCCCGAGACGCCATCTCGTCCTGAATCTTCCGCAGGCTGTGCCCCAGATCAATCAACGGATGCAGCGCATTCCGGAATTGCGGCGCCATCGCCGAATGTCCCGCCTCGCCTCTGGCCACCGCCAGATAGCTGGCCTTGCCTTTATGTCCGATACACGGGCGCAGGAGCGTGGGCTCGCCTACGATGCACAGATCGGGGCGCCCGAGCGTCGGGATCAGATGATCGATCATCTCCGGAATGCCACGGCAGCCCAGTTCCTCATCCCAGCTGAGCGCAATCATAACAGGTCGTGCAGGCGGATGGGCCGCAAGCGTCTCGGCATAGGCCAGAACGCAGGCAATGAAGCCCTTCATATCGGTGACGCCGCGCCCCGTCACCCGCGAGCCCTGCCGGCCCATTTCAAAGGGGGCGCTCTGCCAGTCCTGCCCCTCGACCGGCACCACATCGCTATGCGCCGACAACACGATGCCACCGCTCTGGCCTGCGGCTCCGAAGCGCGCCAGAAGCCCCTCCTTCATCCCGTCCGCCGACGGGATGCGGTGGACAGAAAATCCTGCCCTTTCAAGATGTTCCGTGACATAGTTTATCAACGCCCTGTTGTCCCGCCCCGCAATCGTGGGAAAGGCCACCAGATCGGACAGGATCTGCAGAAGACGCGCGCGATTCATTCTGCCGCCCCGCAAAACCGTGCCTCGGGAAGCCGCACGACATTGGGCTCCAGCTCCTGCGGAACAAGGGCTTTGGCATGATCGAGAAAGGCCGAAACCGTGCGCTGCGCCTTTGCCCCCTGCGAGGTCAGAAGCCCCAGCCGCAAGGCACGCGGGCCGGCTGCCAGTGGCACGAAACACAGGCGCCGCCCGTCGGGGGAGCGGTCGGAATGCGGGCGGATATTGGCCAGCGAATAGCCGAACCCGTTGCCCACGAGCGAGCGCATCACCGCAATATCACGGGTGCGCTCGACCACATTGGGGCGCAGCCCGTGCCGGCTGAAACAGGACAGGAAATACTCGCTGCTCAGTGGCAGATCCAGCAGCACCATCGGATGATCGTTCAGCTCCTCGGGCGTGACGGCAGGCGCTCGGGCCAGCGGATGGTCTTCGGCAAATAGCGCGAAAAGCGGCAGATCGATCAGCGGCATGAAGTCCAGATCGGACGGAATATCGAGATCATAGCTCAGTGCCACATCGAAACGCGCAGTGCGCAAACCGTCGAAGATCTCGGCCTGATCGCGTTCGAACTGGTGGAATTCGATCTCGGGATAGGTTTCGATAAAACTGCGCCGCAGCTTCGGCAGGATGATCTGCGCGAAGGTCAGCAGGCAGCCGACCCGCAACGGCCCGCGCACCTTTCCCGACAGGTCATTGGCCAGATCATTGAGCCCCTGCACCTGCCGCAGGATCACGCGCACCCGCTCGCCAAAAACCTCGCCCGCCTGCGAGAGCGTCAAACCCTGCGCATGGCGACGCACGAAGAGTTTGAGCCCCAGTTCGGTCTCGAGCTGGGAAATCGCCGCCGAGATCGAGGGCGAGGAAACATTACAATGCTGGGCTGCCTGGGCGATGGAGCCGAAATCGCAGACGCTCAGGAAATATTCCAGTTGGCGTATCGTAATGCGTGAGGGCATGTGGCTGAGGACATCATCGCGGAGAGTTCTTTGCCCAGCCATGCGCATATCTTTCACCTTCGTCAATAAAAGCAACGGGATATGGTGCTGAGGAAATCTCAGCACCCTCGGGTTCCAAGGGGTTATTCGTCTCCCGGCACCCCATAGGACGGTGCCGCGACAGGGTTCAGCGCGCGGGTCACATAATCGCGCGCCTGCGGCTCGTAGACCGCCCATGCGCGTTTCATCGCGGCCACGGGGCAACCCTCGTCCAGCCAGTCGATGCGCAGCTCTGCCCATGGCCATGCCTGCGCGTCCACGATCAGCATACCGGCCGAATGGACAGGCCCCGCCTCGCCGCCAAGCGCCAGAGCCGCCTCCATCGCGGCGATCAGCCGGTCTCCCAAAGCGGCATCGCTTGCCTCGAACGCGTCAACCATAGCCTGCGGAACCGCCGCATCGGCCAGAAGATTTCCGCCCGAAGCACATCCTGCCCCTGTAGCCGACCCGAAGATCCCCAGCGCCTGATCGCCCGAATGCACCGCGCCCGCGCCCTCGGCCCCTATCGCCAGAAGCTGGCGATAGGCTGCATGCGGGTCGGATGCGGCGGCCAGTTGCACCGCCTCAACCGCCGGGCGCCCCTGCGCAAGCGCCTCCAGCATCACCGGCCCGAGCGCCGGATTGGTGACGTTTTGCGTGGTCACCGCCCCAACGCCCGCGCGCGCGAAGGCGCAGCGCGCCGCCACCGCCGGAGAGGAGGACGAAATCGCCAGCCCGAACTGCCCCGTCCGGTCACAGCGTCCTACGATCGCAAAAGTCATCGGCTCAATCCGGAATGACGGCGGTCGCGTCGATCTCGACCAGCCAGCCCGGCCGGGCGAGGCAGGTCACCACGACACCGGTCGAGACGGGATGCACGCCTTTGATATATTCGCCCATCGTGCGGTAGACCGCCTCGCGATGCCTGACATCGGTCAGGTAAACCACGACCTTGCACAGATGCTCCATCTTGCCGCCCGATTCCTCGATCAGCTGGCGGATATTCTGCATAACCTTATGCGTCTGCTCGACCGGATCGGGGCTGCCGATATCGACCGAGGTATCCAGATCCTGCGGGCACTGGCCGCGCAGGAAAATGGTCGTGCCACGCGCGACCACCGCCTGACAGAGGTCATTGTCGAGGTTCTGCTCGGGATAGGTGTCTTTGGTATTGAAGGGACGGATGCGCTTATGCGCCATGATCTTAATCCTTAATGATAAGTTTACGCGCTAAGGGACTGTTGATGCTGCATTTCGCTGCCTTCATAGGCATCATATTGCCGCTGGATCATCATGTGATCGGCAATATGGGCCGCATCATGCCAGACGCCCCAGATAAAGCTCGATCCGCGTCCCGAGAGCCATGGCAGACCGAGGAAATAGATCCCGCGCTCGGGGGCCACGCCCTGTTTATGCACGGGACGCCCCGAGGCGTCGAAACAATCGACCTCCATCCAGCTGTAATCGGTTCGGAAGCCCGTGGCCCAGATGATGGTGGTGATCCCGGCCTCAGCCAGATCGAGTTTACGCAGCGGGTTGGTCACGCAATCGGGGTCAGGCAGGATCCGCCGCGCCTGCGGTTCCTCGGGCAGATCAAGCCCCATCCGCGCAATATAGGCGTCGGCCTCATCCAGCAGCCCGTGATGGTTGGCATCGCCTCGGTCAAGATTGCGGCGCAGGTCATCGGCCAGCGTCACAGCGCCGTCGGCATAGCCCTCGGTGCGGCCCAGAAGGGTGATCCCCTGCGCACCAAGTTCGCGGAAATCGATGGTCCGCCCACCATGTGCACCGCTGACCGCGATGGTCACATGGCCCGCCCCCGGTGCGGGGGCCGGTGCATCCCATTTTCCGAGCACACCCAGCCACCAGACAAAATCGCGCCCGCGATAGCTGCGCGGCGGGCGATCATGCGGACCGACCGAGAGATAGGTCTTGCGGCCCGCGCGGTTCAACTCGTCGGCGATCTGCACGCCGGAGGAGCCCGCGCCCACCACCAGCACCGCGCCTTGGGCCAGTTGGGCCGGATTACGATAGGCGCTGGAATGGATCTGGGTCAGGCCTGCGGTTTCGGGCACGATCTCGGGGATCACCGGCACCTGGAACGGGCCGGTCGCCGCCACCACATTCCGCGCCTCGATCGCCCCTTGCGAGGTCTCCACGCGAAAGCCCGGACGGCCCTCGAGCCGCGTCAGCCCCGTGACCGACACACCACAGCGGATCGGTGCCTCGATCTGGCGGGTATAATCCTCGAAATACTTCGCCACGCCGTCTTTGGGCACGAAAGCATCACCATCGCCATCGAAATCACGGTTGGGAAAACGGTCATGCCATGCGGGGCCGTTGGCCACGAGGCTATCCCAGCGGCGTGTGCGCCAGCTTTCCGCGATACGGTCCTTTTCCAGCACCAGATGCGAGATGCCGACGCGGCTCAGATGCTCGCTCATCGCGATCCCTGCCTGACCTGCGCCCACAACCAGCGTGTCGATGACCTCGGCCACGCCCTTCTTCTCGACTGCCATGATAGCCGTCCTCTTCTTGCTGCCGGATCTGTTGCCAGAACTCCGGCCCTTGTCAGTTACGATAATCGGGGCATTCCTCGTCGAGGATCAGCTTCATCTCCTCGAAATGCCGGATCTGGAAATCCACGATGCTTTCCCAATCCTGCGCGGTCTGCTCGGCCGCCTCATCCGAAAGGACCTTCAGGGGGCGCCCCGTCGACATGGCCGCGACCACGATCCGGGCGGCCCGCTCGAATGTGTAGATATCGTCCCATGCCTCGCCCATGGTCTGGGCAGTGATCATGACGCCATGATTGCCCATCATGAGGCGCGAATGCTTGCCCATCAGCCCCGCCAGACGCGCGCCCTCGGCATCCGAATTGGCCATACCACCGAAATCGAGATCATAGGCCAGACGGTTGAAATACCGCGCCGAGTTCTGGTCGATCGGCGGCAGCTGCGGCGGATCCAGCGAGGCCAGTGCGGTGGCCGCAATCGGATGCAGATGCATGATCACCCGCGCCTGCGGACAAAGTTTGTGCACCTGCCCGTGGATCGCGCGGGCCGTCTGGTCGAGGCGCTCATCCGTCATGGTGGATGGATCATCAAGATCGATCAGGATCAGGTCGGACGCTTTGACACGGGCGAAATGCATCCATTTGGGGTTGATCAGGAAGCGCCGCCCGTCGGGCTGAAGCGAGATGGAATAATGGTTGGCCACGGCCTCGTGCATATTGGCACGCGCGGTCATGCGCAGGGCAGCGGCCAGATCGATGCGCGCCTGCGCTTCGGTCAGGAAGTCTGTGGTATCGAGCGACATTGGCACTCCTTTCCTAATGTTTCTTGGAGCGACGCGATTGCGACAGCTCGAGCAACCCGAAGAAAACCATCACGATCAGCAGCATCACCACGGAGGCACAGGCGATGATCGGGGTTGCTTGCAGAAGGATGCTGTCCCACATCTGCCGGGGCAGCGTCGTTTTGAGCCCGCCGCCGATGAACAGCGCCACGGTCAGTTCCTCGAAGCTCTGCAGGAAGCCGGTGACAAAGCCTGCCGCCAGACCGCCTTGCAGGATCGGAAGCGCCACCTTGCGCCAGACCTGCGCCCGGCTCGCGCCCAACGTCAGCGCCGCATCATTGAGACGCCAGTCATAGCCTTTGACCGTGGTCAGCAGGATGACGAAGACGATGGGCAGCGCGATCACGCTATGACCGATGATGATCCCCAGATTGCTGGCGATCAAGCCGATCTTGGCAAAGAGGTAGAACATCGACACGGCAAGCGCGATGGGCGGGATGATCATCGGCGAGAGGATCAGCAGGAAAACCGGCGTGCCCGCTTTGGATTTGCTGCGCGCAAGCGCCACGGCGGCCAGCGTCCCGATCACCACGGTGAGGGCGGCGGTTGCAAAGCCGATCAGCATCGAGCGGGTGATCGCCCCGAGCCAGATCTGCGAGGTGAACAGCTCGTGGAACCATTGCAGCGAGAACCCTTGCGGCGGGAAGCGCAGCTCCGGCGTGGCCGAGAAGGCCATCGGCACGAAGGCGATGATCGGTAGCATCAGGATGAAGATCATCACGCCTGCGAAGAGGTTCAGCGTGGGCCGCCCCAGCCCTGCAGGCAGACGGTCGGCCAGCGCCCCGACCCCGTCCGAGAGCCACAGACCGAAGCGGCGGATGCGGCTGTCATGCGGGCGCGCCGAAGCATCCGCCACCGAGGAAATCCCGAAGATCCGGTCGAAGACGAAAACCGATACGAGAGCGGCAAGCAACAGCATCACGGCCAGCGCGGCCCCTTGTGACCAGTTCTGCAACTGGTTGATCTGCATGATGATCAGCTGCCCGATCATGGTCTGTTTCGGACCACCCACCAGCGCGGGCGTCACGAAGAAGCCGAGGGAGGCTACAAAGATCAGGAGGCTCGCCGAAGAGATCCCCCGCATCGAGAGCGGGATCATCACCTGCCAGAAGGCGCGCGGTCCGCTTGCGCCAAGGGTCATCGCTGCCGGATGCAGGCGCGGGTCGATCTGGCGGATGACGGGCAGCATGGTGATCACGGCCAGAGGTAGCATCGTATGCACCATGGCAAAGATTACTGTCGTCTGGTTATACAGAAGCCCGTCAGCCTTGCCGAGCCCCAGCGCCTCGATCCACTGCGCCACAATACCATTGCGGCCAAGCACCACCATCCACGAGAAATTCTTGATCAGCGCCGAGGTCCAGAAGGGCAGCAGGATGAAGAACAGCGCCACCCGTTGCGGGCGCCCCCGCAGCCCCGCCAGCCAATAGGCCAGCGGATAGCCCAGCACGATGCACCAGAGTGTCACCTGAAGCGACACCGAGAAGGTCGTGCCCAGCACCCGCGCATAAAGGCCGGGGCTCATGGCCTTGGCCATGTATTTCCATGTAAATCCCGTCTGGTCCACGACCGCCAGCCGGAAGATCTCGGCCATCGGATAGACCATGAAGGCCAGAAGCAGCAGCACCGCCGGCGCGGCCAGCCAGATTACCCCCGCCTTCAGGCGGGGGCGGCGCGGGCCGAGGATCGTATCGGCAGACAGATCAGCCATCAACCGTTTCCAGCGCCGGTGCGGTGACATGGCGGTTCTCGGGGCGCGCAAGGCCCAGATGCTCGCGCAGGGTCGAGCCCTCGTAATCGCGGCGGAAGATCCCGCGCGCCTGCAGCACCGGCACCACACGGTCGCGGAAATCCTCCAGTGTCGAGGGCAGCACGGGGAAGGTCAGCATGAAACCGTCACAGGCCTCGCGCTCCAGCCATTCCTGCATCATATCCGCCACTTCCTCGGGCGAGCCGAAAATGGTCACCTTGGCACGGGTATATTTCTGGCAGATCTCGCGCAGGGTATGGCCCTTCGCGATCAGCCCTTTGATCTCTTCGAAATAGGCGGCGTGGAAATTGGCCTTTTCGGGGATGCGGTCCATGGGCACCGGCTGGTCGAGATCGAGATCCGACAGATCGGTCTCGAGATCCTGCTTGATGCGCACCAGACCCACTTCAGGGTGGATCAGCGACTGCCAGTGATCGAAGCGGGCCTTTGCTTCCTCGGCACTATCGCCCACCACAATGGTGGCACCGGCCAGAACCTTCAGCTGGTCGGGATCGCGACCAAAGGCGGGCATCCGGCCCTTGAGATCCTTGTAGAAAGCGATCGCCTCGTCGACATCGGTGGCCACACCAAAGACGGCCTCGGCGGTCTGGGCGGCAAAGGTCTTGCCCGCCTCGGAGGCGCCCGCCTCGATGATCACCGGATAGCCCTGCGGGGGGCGTGCGATATTCAGCCCGCCCTCGACGGTGAAGAACTCGCCCTTATGCGAGACGGGATGGAATTTAGCGGTGTCAAAGGTCAGCCCTTCTTCGCGGTCGTAGATCCACGCATCATCTTCCCACGTATCCCAAAGGGCGGTCACGACATCATAGAACTCATGCGCCTTGGCATAGCGTTTGTCATGCGGCGGCAAGCGGTCGAGGCCGAAATTCTTGGCGGCGAAATTATTGGCGGTGGTCACCACGTTCCAGCCCGCGCGACCCTTCGAGATATGATCAAGCGAGGCATAAAGACGCGCGATATTATAGGGCTCGTAGAAGCTCGTGGAGGCGGTCGCCGCCAGCCCGATCTTGGAGGTAGAGCCTGCCAGCGCCGTCAGGAGCGTGATCGGCTCGAGCTGGTTCATATACATGGGCGAACGCGACCATGCCTCGAGGTCGGTCGTGCGCGTCGCGGGCGTATCGGCCAAGAAGAAGAAGTCGAATTTCGCCTCTTCGCAGATGCGCGCGATGTTCTGGAAATAGGCGATATCGGTGGGGGCACCGGGGGCCGGATCGGTGGCCAGCCATGCGGCGGCGTGCAGGCCGTAAGCTTCGATCAACGTGCCGATGCGGAGTTGTTTTTGCGCCATTTGCGGTCTCTTTCGCTATGCATCTTGGGCCGCGCGGATGCGCGGGAAAAGCTCCGGCCCGTGGACCCGGGCCGGAGAGTCGGAGGGAAATTGATCAGCCGGCCAGCAGCCATTCGTTGAAACGCTCGGCCAGCGCGTCGTAATGCTCGCCCCAATACCCGCTATCCATCAGCGACAAACCCTCGATATTGTGGGGCGCGGTCGGCAGGACAGCGGCGCGGTCCTCGGCGATATATTCATAGGCTTTCTTGGCCGAGGGGCCGTTGGCAATATTGGACGAATAGATCGCCTGCTGCTCGGGGCGGGCGCAGAAGCGGACGAATTCCTGCGCCGCGTCCATGCGGGGGGTGCCTGCCGCGACCGACCAGCCGTCAACCGAATAGAGGCCGGACCAGACCATCTCCAGCGGCGCACCACCGGCTTTGGCCGCATAGGCACGCGCCGACCATGTATCGGAGATGTCCACCTCGCCCGATTGCAGGATCTGGGTGTTCTGCGCACCGGCCGTCCACCAGACGGAGATATCATCGCGGATCTTGTCGAGCGTGGCAAAGGCGCGGTCCACATCCAGCGGATAGAGATCCTCATGCGCCACACCATCGGCCAGTAGTGCCATCTCGAGCGTGCCCCACGGGCTGCGATACAGGCCGCGACGGCCCGGAACCTTTTCGGTATCCCAGTAATCGGCCCAGGAGGTCGGGGCCGCGCCCGGCAGGGTCTCGCTGTTATAGGCCATGGCAATCCCGAAGACCGAGAAGCCGAGCCAGTTCTTCTTCACCGTGCCCTCGACATAATCGGCAGGGTCGATGCCGAGATCGAGATCGGCCACATAGGCCTTATCCTTGGTCAGCTGCGCGATATGGTCGGGCGTGGTCATCGACACATCCCATGTATAGGATTTGGTGTCGACGAGCAGTTTGATCTGGGTGACGGGGCTCGGATCCTGCGCCACCGAGACGACCTTGATGCCGGTCTCTTTCTCGAACGGATCATAGAAGGCCTGACGCAGCACGGGGCTCACCGCACCGCCCACATCGGAAACGGTGATCTGAGAGGTCTCGGCGCGGGCGGCGGAGGTCCAGATGGCGGGGGCTGCAAGGGCTGCACCGGCGGCCACACCGGAGCGCAGCACCGCGCGGCGGGAGAATCTGGGGGAGGTCGTCATGAGAGGATAGCTCCTTGTTGGGTGGGGACGCCCGAGGGGCAGCGGGACCATTTTTATGATGGGCAGTCCTCGCCATCGTCCTGTGGGCAGATCTGGCCCCGAACAACGCGATCCGTAAATTATTAAAAAATGTCGCCGCGCTTAGGCTGAACCTAAGCAAGGATGACCTCACGGGTGCTTTACTTAGGCGCTGCCTAAGCAGGGACACAGATAAAACTAGTTTCGCGCCTGGCCGTTTTGCGCCTCAATGCCGCAAAGATGTCGGCAAGGTGTGTCATTGCCCTGCCCCAGTTACCGGAGAGAGTTTTGAGCCAGCCCGCCATTTTCGCGCCCCAGACCGACCCCGCCATCAAACTTTCGGTGCGCAATCTCAGCCGCCATTACGGCGATGTCGCCGCCCTTGACCGCGTGTCTCTGGATGTCCGCGAGGGCGAGTTCATGACGCTGCTCGGGCCATCAGGCTCGGGCAAGACGACACTGCTGCAGGCGATCTGCGGGTTGAACACGCCCACCTCCGGCCAGTTGCTGATCAACGGGCAGGATCATACCCATACGCCTGCCAATAAGCGCGATATCGGTGTGGTCTTCCAGAATTATGCGCTCTTCCCACATCTGACCGTGCGCGAGAATATCGCCTTTCCGCTTAAGCTGCGGGTGCGTGACCGCGCCGAGATCACAGCCCGCGTCACCCGCGCGCTGGACGCGGTGGGCCTTGGCCATGCGGGCAACCGCTTCACCTCCGAGCTGTCGGGCGGGCAGCAGCAGCGCGTCGCCCTGGCCCGCTGTCTCGTCTATGATCCCGCGATCATCCTGATGGACGAGCCGCTGAGCGCGCTTGACCGTAAGCTGCGCGAGCAGATGCAGATGGAGATCAAGCGCCTGCACCGCGAGACCGGCACGACGATCATCTTCGTGACCCATGATCAGGAAGAGGCGCTGGCGCTTTCGGACCGGATCTGTCTGATGCGCGAGGGCCGCATCGCCCAGCTGGGCACCCCGCAGGAGATGTATGACGCGCCGCGCTCGGCCTTTGTCGCCGATTTCATCGGGCTGTCGAATATCTTCCGTGGCACGGTCGTGGACGGGCATCTCGACTGCCCGGAAGGCCGTCTGCCGCTGCCCGAAGGGGCGTCAGGCTCCGGCAAGGGTATTCTGGTCCTGCGCCCCGAGATCATGACGATCGACCCCGATGGCCCGCTCTGCGTGACGGTGACCGATACGGTCTATGCCGGGGCAGAGACGCGTGTTCTGGTGACCCACCAGAATGGACGCGAGCTGTTATTGCGTCAGGGGATGGGGCCTGTACCAGCCGTGGGCAGCCAGCTGCGACTTGGCTGGGAGAAGGCCCGCGCGCATTTCCTGACCCGCGAAGTCTGAGCCCCGCGCCTTCAGGCAGGCGGGCGCTTGACCCCGACGGACTGGCCCTGTTCTATCACCCGCAAAGCGGCCCCGAGAGTCGCCACCTCAAGACAGGACTGTTCCATGCGCAATCTCCACCTCGCGGGCCGTTCGCCGGTCATGGCCACCAATGCGATGGTCGCAAGCTCCATGCCTCAGGCAAGCCTTGCCGCCATCGAGATCCTCAAGACGGGTGGGAATGCGGTCGATGCCGCCATTGCCGCCAATGCGGTTCTGGCCGTGGTCGAGCCACAATCGACCGGTATCGGTGGCGATTGTTTCTGCCTCTACCAGAAAGCAGGCAGCACGGAGGTGATCGCGGTGAACGGCTCGGGCCGCGCCCCTGCGGGCGCCTCCCCCGAGGCGCTGGAGGCGCTTGGCGTCACCGCCCTCGATCCGCTCTCGGCCCATAGCGTCACCATCCCCGGCGCGCTTTCGGCATGGGCGCTTCTGTCACAATCGCATGGGCGCAAATCGCTGGCCGATCTGTTGCAACCGGCCATCACCTATGCCGAGGGCGGCTATGTGGTCGCCCCGCGCGTGGCGCTTGACTGGGCCGAGGCCGAGCCGCGCCTGCAACGCCATGATGCCACGCCGTTTCTGGTCGCGGGCAAGGCGCCCGAGGCGGGTCAGGTAATGTCGAACCCCGATCTGGCCCATGTGCTGCGCCGGATCGCGGCGGAGGGGGTCGCGGCCTTCTATACCGGCGAGATTGCCGAGAAACTGGTGGCCGGCCTGCGCGCACGGGGCGGGGTGCATACGCTCGAGGATTTTGCCCAAGGCATGACTGCCGCCGAATTCGTCGACCCGATCACGGGCCGCTTTGCCGGTCACGATATCTGGGAATGCCCGCCCAATGGCTCGGGCGTCACGGCGCTGCTCCTGATGGGGATCATCGATGGTTTCGCTCCCGAGGCGGACCCGCTTGCGCCGCTCCGCCTGCACCGCGCCATCGAGGCCGCGCGTCTGGCTTACCGCGACCGCAACGCCTTTGTCGCCGATCCGCGCTTTGGCGATGTGCCGGTGGCCGAACTGCTCTCGCCCGCCTATCACGCGGTGCTACGCGCTCTGATCCGAGATGATGCGCGGATGGGGCGGTTGCCCGAAGCAGGCACCGCGCATAAGGACACCGTCTATGTCAGCGTCGTCGATGCGGATGGCAATGTGTGCAGCTTCATCAACTCGATCTTCCAGGGCTTCGGCTCGGGGATCGTGCCCGAAGGCACCGGTGTGGTGCTGCAGAACCGCGGCTTTGGCTTCACGCTCGAGGCGGGCCACCCCAACCAACTGGCGCCCGGAAAACGCCCGATGCACACGATCATGCCCTCGCTTGCAACCCGCAATGGTCGCCCCGAGATCGTTTTCGGCGTGATGGGCGGACATTTCCAGCCGATGGGTCAGGCTTGGGTGATCGACAATATGTTGCGCTACGGCATGGACCCGCAGGCGGCCTTGGACCTGCCGCGGCTCTTTGTGCAGAATGACCGGATCGAGCTGGAAGAGGGCATCAGCGCCGAGGCGGATACGTTCCTGCAAAGCCTTGGCCATATGACCGCGCGGATCGGGGTGCCGCATGGCGGCGGTCAGGCGATCCGTATCGACCATGATCGCGGTATTCTGATCGGGGGTTCGGACCCGCGCAAGGATGGCTGCGCACTGGGATATTGATGGAACACCGCCCGGGGAAAGACCCCGGGCGCATCGTTTATGGCTCAGCTCTCGCGCACACGGTGGGCGCGCAGCATCTCCTCGACTTGTTCGAGCGATTTGCCCCGCGTCTCGGGCACAAATTTGCGAGTGAAGGTGATATTGCCCAGCCCGATTGCCGCAAAGACAAAATAGGTCACGCTCAGCCCAATCCCCGCCACCATGATCGGGAAGAGGAAGCCCACGGCAAATGTCGCAAGCCACAGCGCCAGACCCGAGATCCCGACCGCCATCGAGCGCACCTTCAGCGGGAAGATCTCCGACAGGAGCACCCATGTGACCGGCGACACAAACGCCTGCTGGAACCCGAGGAAAGCGGCCATCAGCGGCAGGATGATAAAGGCCCGCAGTGTCGATTGCCCCAGCAGCATTGAGGTCGCACCGATGGCCAGAAGCGTTACTACGATGCCGCAAAGACCGATGGTCAGCATGGTGCGGCGGTCCACCTTGGGCAGCAGATAGATCCCGAGGAAGGTGGCCGCGACCGAGATGACCCCGTTCGAGATATTGGCAAGGAAGGCACCGTTCTGGCCGAAGCCCGATTCCGTCAGGATCTGGGTGCCGTAATACATGATCGAATTCACGCCGGTCAGCTGCTGCACAATGCCGATTCCGATCCCGATCATCAGGATGCGGCGGATCCAAGGTTCGCGGAAGCGGCCCAGATCGAGGCGCGAGGGGCGCGCACGACGGGTTGCGGCATCCTCATCGACAGCTTTGCGAAGCTCTCGGATCTCGATGGCGGCATCCTCGTCGGAATGCAGGCGTTTGAGCGCGCGCTCGGCTTTTTCGATCTTGTTGTGCGCTACCAGCCAGCGCGGGCTTTCGGGGACGAAAAACATGCCGATAAAGAGCGCGATGGCGGGGATCATCGCCACTGACAGCATCCAGCGCCAGATTTCGGGATTGTCGCCCCATTTGACACTGAAGGCCGCATTGAAAGCAAAGGCCAGGAGCTGCCCCGAAACGAGCATCAGCTCGTTGCGGGTCACGAGCCGCCCGCGCTGGCCGGAGGGTGCGACCTCTGCCAGATAGGTGGGCACGGTCACCGACGACCCGCCCACGGCCACCCCCAGCACGAAACGCGCCGCCACAAGCGAGGCCACGTTGGGCGAAAGCACACAGGCCAGCGTGGCGAGAATGAAGATGACCGACAGCAACAGGATCGTGCGGCGGCGCCCGATCCGCATGGAAAACGGCCCCGAGCCGATCGCCCCGAGCCCTGCCCCCAGCAAAAGTGCCGAAGCCGCCATCCCTTCGGTCACCGGCGTCAGCCCGAGATCCCGTTGGATGAAGATCAGCGCGCCATTGATGACGCCCGTATCATAGCCGTAAAGCAATCCCCCCATCGTCGCGACCAGCGCGACACGTCCCAAGATCCCCTTGTCATCCGATCGCGCCTGCACCGTCGCGCGATGACCCTCGGCCAATCCTTGCATTCTAACCCACCATATCTGTTGAAGAATTCGCCCGCGCGGAGCGTTCGACAGTCAACGGTGAGCTGGCTTAGATGTTCCGCCCTCGTGAAGAAATCATAGCTGATATGCAAGTTCGGCGTAACGATCATTCGATAGGCTGCAGAACCCCCGGAAAATGGCAGGCCACCTGATGCCCGTCGCCTTGAGGTTCGGGACGCGATTGCGCACAGAGGTCTTCGGCCCGCGGACATCGGGTGCGGAACGGGCAGCCCGAAGGCGGGTTCAGCGGGCTGGGCAGCTCGCCTTCCAGCCCGATCACCTGTTTTGTCCGCTGGGTCTTGGGGTCGGGCACCGGCACCGCCGAGAGAAGTGCCTGACTATAGGGATGGCGCGGCTCGGCAAAAAGCGCACGGGCCTCGGCATGTTCCATCATCCGGCCCAGATACAGCACCATCACCTGATCGGAAATATGTTTCACCACGCTCAGATCATGGGCGATGAACACAACCGTCAGCCCCAGATCGCGGCGCAGATCATCGAGGAGATTGATCACCTGCGCCTGAATGGACACATCGAGCGCCGAGACCGGCTCGTCGCAGATCAGCAGTTTCGGCTCGACCACCAGCGCACGGGCGATCCCGATCCGCTGGCATTGCCCGCCCGAGAATTCATGCGGATAGCGGTTGATCTGGTTGGGCAGAAGCCCCACCCGCGCCATCACCTCGCGCACCTTCTCGCGCCGTGCCTCGGCCCCCATCTCGGGGCGGTGGGTGCGCAGGGGCTCGGCGATGATCTCGCCCACGGTCATCCGCGGATTAAGCGCAGCCAGCGGGTCCTGAAACACCATCTGGATGTCGGAACGGTATTTCAGCATCTCGCGCGGGGAGAGAGACAGGAGGTCGGTCTGGCCCTGCCAGATCACCTCACCCTTTGCGGGCAGCATCTGGATGAGCGCCCGCGCCAAGGTGGATTTGCCGCAGCCCGACTCGCCCACGATGCCCAGCACGTGCCCCGCCATCAGATCGAAGCTGACCCCGTTGACGGCATGGAGCTGCTGGGGCGGCGTCCACGGCCAGCTCCCGCGGCGGGTGATCGGGAAACTGACCCTGAGGTCGCGGACCGAAAGAAGCGGGGTCATAGGCTTGCCTCCTGAACGGGTTGGGCGGCGATCTTCTCCATCACCTCGGTGACGGGGCGGTGGCAGGCGCGGGCCCTCGCGGGGCCACAGGGCGCAAGCGGCGGCATCGTTGTCGTGCACTCCTCACCGGCCAGCGCACAGCGCGGGGCAAAGGGACAGCCCACCGGTGCGCCAGTCATATTGGGCGGCGTGCCGGGGATGGCGTTGAGCGCATCGGCCTCGTCATCCACCCGCGGGATCGCGGCCAGAAGGCCCCGCGTATAGGGATGGCTCGGCGTCTCGAACAGGTCATCGACCGGCGCGGTTTCCATCGCACGACCGCCATACATCACCATCGCACTCTCGCAGAACCCCGCCACAACGCCCAGATCATGGGTGATTAGGATCGTGGCCATGCCGAAATCCCGCTGCAACTCGCCCAACAGCCCCATGATCTGCGCCTGCACGGTCACATCAAGCGCGGTGGTCGGCTCGTCGGCGATCAGAAGGTCGGGCTTGCACAGAAGTGACATTGCGATCATCACCCGCTGGCGCATTCCCCCCGAGAACTCGTGCGGATAAAGCCGCACACGAGCGCCCGCATCGGGGATCTTCACCGCATCAAGCATCCGCGCGGCCTCGGCCACCGCCGCCGCTTTGCCCATGCCCTTGTGGAGCATGAGCACCTCGGCCATCTGGTCGGAGATCCGCATATAGGGGTTGAGCGAGGTCATCGGGTCCTGGAACACCATCGCGATCCGCTCGGCGCGCAGACGGTTGAGCGCGGCTTCGGGCGCGCCCACCAGCTCGGTCCCGTCAAACCGCGCAGACCCCGAAACGCGGCCATTGCGTGCCAGAAGTCCCATCAGCGCGAAACTCAACTGGCTCTTGCCCGAGCCGCTCTCGCCCACGATCCCCAGCGTCTGTCCCGCCTCGAGGCTGAAACTCACGCCATTGACTGCATGGACCACCCCTTCGGGCGTATCGAACCGGACCTCGAGGTCTTTCACATCCAGCAAAGCCATATCAACGGTCCTTCGGGTCTAGGGCATCGCGCAGGCCATCGCCCACGAAGAAGAAGCCGAACAGCGTGATCACGAAGAAGGCCAGCGGAAAGGCCAGCTGCCAGAGCGTGCCATAGTTGATGGTCCCCGCCCCTTCCGAGATCAGCGCGCCCAGCGAGGTCAGCGGCTCCTGCACCCCAAGCCCGAGGAAGGAGATGAAGCTCTCGGTCAGGATCATCAGCGGCACCAGAAGTGTCGCATAGACCGCCACCACCCCGATCAGATTGGGCAGGATATGGCGGCGGATGATGGTGAGCGAGGGCACCCCGATGGCGCGTGCCGCCTCGATATAGTCGCGGTTTTTCAGCGTCAGCGTCTGGCCGCGCACGATCCGGCTCATATCAAGCCACGAGATCAGCCCCACACCGATGAACAGCATGGCCATCGAGCGGCCATACATCACCAGAAGCAGGATCAGCACGAACATATAGGGGATGGCAGTGATGATATCGACGGTGCGCATCATCACGCTATCGATCCGCCCGCCGAAATAGCCCGCAACCGCGCCGTAAAGCGTGCCGACGATCACGGCAATGGCCGCCCCCATAAGGCCCACCGCGAGGCTGACCTGCGTGCCCTGCACCGTGCGGGCGAAGAGATCGCGCCCCAGATCATCGGTGCCGAAGAAATGGCCATTGGCGATGGAGGGGCCGCCCTGTTCGGCCACCATGCCCATGATGTTGAAATCCATCTCGTCATTGGGCCATTGCGCAATCATGTTCCCGAAGATCGCGAACAGCGCCACGAAGGCCAGAAGCCCGAGCCCGAAGACCGCGGCCTTGTTGCGCAAGAACCGTTTACGGGCCGTGGCCCAGAGCGAGCGACCCTTGATATCGGCCTGTGCGGTGGCGGCGGCCACCGAGGCCATTTTCTGGCTGTCGATTACCATGAAAGCCCCCTTAGTAACGGATCTTGGGGTCGATCCACGCATAGAGGATATCGACCACAAGGTTGAACAGGATGGTCAGCGCGCCCACCAGAATGGTCACGCCCATCATCACCGCGTAATCGCGGTTGAGCGCGGCATCCACGAAGCTCTTGCCGATCCCGCTTGTCGAGAAATACATATCGATGATGACCGAGCCCGTGATCATTGTCACAAAGGCCGGACCGAGATAGGAGATCACCGGCAACAGCGCGGGCTTAAGCGCATGGCGCAGCACGATCCGGTGGCGCGGCAGCCCCTTGGCACGGGCGGTGCGGATATGGTTGGAGGTCAGCACCTCCAGCATGGACGACCGCGTGATCCGCGCGATCGAGGCCATGAAGGAGGTTGAGAGTGCGATCACCGGCAGGATCAGATACTGCCACTGCCCGCCTTCCCAGCCGCCGCCCGGCAACCAGCCGAGCCAGAGTGTGAAGACCAGCACCAGAATGGGCGCCATCACGAAATTGGGCAGCACCTGCGCCCCGATGGAGATCCCCACGGCCAGATAGTCGAGCCATGTGTTCTGCCGGATCGCGGCCAGCGCGCCAAGGAAGACCCCCGCGACCACGGCCACCACGAAGGAGATCCCGCCATAGGTGAGGGTCACCGGAAAGCCCTGCGCGATGATCTGGTTTACCGTGCGGTCCTTATAGACAAAGGACGGCCCGAAATCGAAATGCGCAACGATCCCCCAGACATAGGAGGCGATCTGGTGCCAGAGCGGCTTGTCGAGCCCGTATTTGGCATTGAGATTATCGAGCACCTGCTGCGGGATCTGGCGGTCTTGCGTAAACGGCCCACCGGGTGCTGCATGCATCAACAGATAGGACGCGATGATGAGCACGAGAAGCGTCGGGACGGCCACCGCCAGACGCTTGAGGATATAGAAAAGCATTCTGTTTCCAGACAGGATGTGGCTGATGCGCGGGGGTATCCCCCGCACGGGCTGCATCGGAAAAGGCGATGGGGGGCCGGATTGCTCCGGCCCGAGCCAAAACCCTTATCGGGCGATCTTACTCCGCCACCCGATAGAGGTCTTTCGCATACCATGTCTGCATCACGTTCTGGGTCGGATAGCCTTTGATGTCGGGCTTCAGCATCTGGACCTTGGCATAGTGGTAGATCGGCACAATCGGCATCTTGTCCGTCAGGATCTGCTCGGCTTTGGTGTAATCGGCCTGCGGATCGGCGGCGGTTTTGGAATCCTCGAGTGCTGCGTCATAAGCATCATCGTGGAAATCGGGATAGTTCTGCGTCGAGGCCGAGGAGAAGAGCCCCAGATAGGTCGAGGGCTCGTTATAATCGCCGCACCACGCATAGCGCGCCATCTCGTAATCGCCCGACTGCATCTTGTCGGTATGGACCTTCCATTCCATGTTGTTGAGCGTCAGATCCACGCCCACGGCCTTGTAGAACTGCTGGGCCGCGATGGCGATCTTGCGGTGATCTTCCGAGGTATTGTAGTTCAGCGTCAGCTTCAGCGGATGGTCGGGGCCGTAGCCTGCCTCCTTCAGCAGCTCCTTGGCTTTTTCCATACGCTCCTGCTGGCTCCAGCCGGCATAGTCGATCTCGGGCATCTTGAAACCTGCAGTGGCCCAGTGGGTCCAGTTATAGGCGGGCTTCTGGCCGCCCTGCAGCACGTTATTGACGATCACATCGCGGTTCATCGCATAGGACAGCGCGCGGCGCACCCGCACATCCTTGAGCGCCTCGGGGCCTTTGGGACCAAGGTTCATCAGATAGGCATAGGAGCAGGAATAGGGCGTCGAGAGCGCCTGATCGGGATATTCCTTCTCCATGCGCGGATATTGCCCCGCAGGCATATCGACCTTGTCCAGCTCGCCCGCCAGATAGCGCGTCAGGCCCTGATTGACATCATTGATGGTCAGCGCGGTCAGATGGGTGATGACCGTATGCTCGGCATCCCAATAGGTGTCGGATTTATCCATCTCGACCCGCTCGCCAAGAATGTGCTTGGTCAGCGTATAGGCCCCGTTGCCAACCATATGCTCGGGCTGGGTCCAGTTATCGCCATACTCCTCAATCACGTCCTGCCGCACGGGGAAGGTCGAGGTATGGACCAGCATCTGCGGGAAATAGGGAAGCGGCGTATCGATCGTGACCTCGAGCGTATGGTCATCAAGTGCTGTCACACCCAACTGGTCGGGGGCCATCTTGCCCGCGATCACATCGGCTGCGTTCTTCACCTGCATCAGCTGCATATACCACGCATATTCCGAGGCCGTGGCAGGGTCCGCCAGACGACGCCACGCATAGACGAAATCGCCTGCGGTCACCGGCTTGCCATCCGACCATTTGGCCGTATCGCGCAGATGGAAGGTGTAGGTCTTCTTGTCGTCGGACAGGTCGTAGCTCGTGGCCACGGCGGGCACCAGCTTGCCCTCGCCATCCTCGTTATAGAGCCCCTCAAACAGCGAGCGCAGCACATCCGAGCCCTCGACATCGGTGTTGAGCTGCGGGTCCATCGATTTGATCGCATCAAGGAGCCAGAACGTGAAGGTCTGGTTCTCCGCAAGCTTCGTCCCCTCGGGCACATTTGCTGCAAGGCTTGCCTGCGGCAGGACGGGCGCAAGCGCCAGAATGACGGCCAAACCGGTAAGAGCCTGTTTTACTTTCATGGATTTCCCCTGATCATTTTATATGATTGTTTTGCGACATCCGGACACATCTTGACTAATCGGTCAAAAACTATCTGGCGCTTTTTGAAAAATGTGATCGGGAACCCGAGCTTCCTCAACGGCATATGACTAAATATTCATCAAATACTAAGCGTGCGTATATCTTGAAGGCGTTCCTCACATCCCGAAGCTGCCATGCTGCCCCGTTTGATGCCGCCCAGAGCCGGAGAAACGCTCCGGATCAACGCTCCATGACGGCCCACCTAAACCCGTCTGCCGCTGAATTTCCTCAAACAAAAATATTTCTATCATTATGTTAAGTCTAGCGTTGCGATGTTTTTTAGCAGCGCCAGTTTACCGAGCCATCCTGCGATCAATTGACCGGGCGCACAGGATCAGAGCGTGAAACAGCGCAAATATGCAAAGGAGATACGAGGCTCTTTAAGCCATTTTGCTTAGCCTTCGGGGGTATGCCGCGCGAACCGCGCAAGTCCAACCCCACCGTTTCGCGCGGCTACCCAATCTCGTTCATATCTACACGGTGCTTGCAGCCGAGCGCGTATTTTCCTGCCGGAGGCACACCCGGTGCGGGCCAAGAACTCGACCGGATCAGCCGCGTTTTGCACGAAAGGCTGCAGACACCGGAAGCGGCCATATATACGATGGGCACCATGCAGACCGCCATGGATCAGCTCGACCGCCTCCGGCATGTCCCGCCCGATACGGCAGCGTCGCAAACAGCACTCAGGCCTTGGGCCAGATCGCATCCCCGAGCTTGATCTGGCCCAAGTGGTCGGGCAGATCTGTCTCCATCACTTCGAACGGGGCCTCGGTCCCATCCGTCCCGCCATTCGTCGAGGCCAGATATTCGAGCTGGGGACAGGGGATCAGGAGTTTTCGGTCCTCGGTAATCAGGAGCGCATCCGGAGATTTCAGGCGGTTGTCGCGCACCAGCACCTCGGACAGACCATCGGACGAGATCACAGTGACCTGTCGCGTCTCGATATCGGAGACATAGAGATTGCCCCTGTCATCCATCGCCGTGCCGCCGATATTGGGCGTCTGCGCGTAGACGAAGATCTCCGTCGCGATCTCCTCATCAGAGCGATCCGACAGCAGCGCCTCCATCGGGATGGCGCGGATCGGGCCGGTGGGCGTGGCCCAGAGGAACAGCTCCCCATCAGGCGTGACCTCGAGCATGTCCGATTGTGTAGGATCGGGGGGGGTGCCGTCGGCCTGCGCGAGAGGGTGGCCACCCGTCCCTTTCCTCTCCTGATCCGCAGGCTTCCTGGCCGCTGGATGCTGCGAGAGCCTGCGGCGCGTTTCGCCAGTGGCCAGGTTATGGATCACCACGCCCCCGATGCCGGAATCGGTCGCAAAGAGCAGATCCTCGTAGATGCGCAGATCATTGAGCGTCGCGCCCTCGGGCATATAGTCTCGCGCGAAGCGCAGGATCTGCCGGATCCCGCCGCTCTGGGGGTCGATCTCCACGATCTTCTGCGCCTCGAATGGCGTGTCGGCGCCGGGTGCCTGCCCCTGATCCACACACCATAGCGACCCGCGATAGGGATGGATTGCATTCACGCAAACAAAGCTGTCAAGCCCGTCATCGCCCGGTTTCCAGTCGTTCCAGCCATTGCCCGGGAATGCCACCGGTTGCCCGTTCTGGATCACCGCGACCGAGGGCGTCTCGGAATGCCCCTCGACGCGCGGGATGGATACGAAATCACGCCCGCCCAGCCTCGCGATCCCGTTGGCCGGATAGGGCGAGCGGGCGATGGGATGCGGTGCGGTGGTGGCGGCAAAGGATGGGATTGGCAAAAGGGAGGCTCCTGAAACAGAAAGGGACATGGTCAGAAATCCACGACGGCTCAACATGAAGGGCTCCTTGGAAAACGAAGGATCTGCGGAGGGAAACAGCCGCATGCAAAATCTTCCGGTAGAATGCAGAAAGTGGCCTACAGGTTTCCTGCAGGCCATGCACATCCTTGTGAGATTTCAGTTGTATAGCTGCCCGAACCGGTCAGGCGGCGTCAGTCCTCTTCGGGCGTCTCGCGCGCCTCGGGCGCGAGCGGCGTGATCGTCCAGCCCATATAGCCGAAGACCACCGTCACCACCGGCGAGAGCCAGCAGAAGAAATTGAACGGCAGATAGGCCAGCGTCGCCACACCCAGCGTGGCCGCCTGAAACGCCCCGCCCGAATTCCACGGCACCAGATTGGCGGTGACGGTCGCGCTATCCTCCAGCGCGCGCGACAGGTTCTCGGGCGCAAGCCCCCGCTCCCGATAGGCATCGGCATAGGTGCGCCCGCCCATGACAATCGCCATATACTGGTCGCATAGCACCAGATTGGCACCGATACAGGTCAGCACCGTCGAGAGCACCAGCGATCCGGTCGAGCGCGCAAGCGTCAGCACCTTCGCCGCCACAACCCCGATCTGGCCCGTGCGCTCCATTACCCCGCCAAACATCATCGCCACGATAATGATCGAGAGCGTATAGAGCATGCTCTCGAAGCCTCCACGGCTCAGCAGGCTGTCCACATCCTCGACGCCCGTATCGGCGCTGAAGCCGCCAAAGGCCACCGACATGATCCGCGCGAAATCCGCGCCCTGAAAGACCGCAGCGCAGATGGCCCCCGCGATCACCCCCACCGTGATCCCCGGAATGGCGGGCATCTTGCGATAGCTGACCACCAGCACCAGAAGCGGCGGGATCAGCAGGACCGGCGAGATGGTGAAATGCGCCTCGATCGTTCTCAGCAGGGTCTGGATGCGCGCCATATCGCCCGCGCCCCCGCCATAATGCAGGCCCAGACCGATCTCGATCAGGAGCGTCAGGCCGATGGAGACACCCGTGGTATAGGACATATGCCGGATATGGGTAAACAGATCGGTCCCCGCCATGGCGGGCGCAAGATTGGTGGTATCCGAGAGCGGCGACATCTTGTCCCCGAAATAGGCCCCCGACAGCACGGCCCCCGCCACCACCGGCAGCGGAAAGCCCAAACCGCCGCCCACGCCCATCAGTGCCACCCCGATGGTGCCGGAGGTGCCCCAGCTGGTGCCCGTGGCGACCGAGGCAATCGCGCAGATCACCACCGTGGCCGGCAGGAAGATCGACGGGCTCAACAGGTCGAGCCCGTAATAGATCAGCGTCGGCACCACGCCCGCCAGAATCCACACCCCGATCAGGATCCCCACCACCAGCAGGATGATCATCGCGGGCAAGGCGTTGGTGATCCCCTTGACCATCCCGTCCTGAATATCGCCCCAGCTATAGCCGCAGCGCCAGCCGATCAGCGAGGCCATGATCACGCCCAAGAGCATCGGGATCTGCGGATCGAGCCCGTAGATCACGATCGATACGCCGATCCCCAGGATCAGAGCGAGCAGTGAAAGCGCCGCTTCCCAGAAGCTGGGCAAACGCGGACCCTCTGACGAGGCGTCGGGGCGAGAAGAAGTCATGACCAAAGTCCCTGTTGTCTTGCGGCGCCTCTTTGGGCGTTTTTTGTATCGCGCCGCAAGGGCCGATCCGGCCCCTGCGCTTCACATCGCCCTGAAAACCGGCCTCAGGCACCGGTCCCGGGAGCGGCACGCGCCAGCATGCCGAACAGATCGCGCGGATCATCGGGGTCGGCCAGAAGGTCCAACGCCTGCACAAAGCCCGTGCCCGCCACCTTCGCGCGCAGATAGCGCAGCGCCGAGAAATCCTCGGTGGCAAAGCCCACACTGTCGAAGAGCGTGATCTGTTTGTCATGGCGCCGGCCCTGCACCTCGCCGCGCATCACCTGCCACAGTTCGGTGACGGGGTGGTCGGGCGCGAGCACCTGTATCTCGCCCTCGATCCGCGTCTGTTCGGGATATTCCACAAAAATATCCGAGCGCAGCAGGATATCGCGGTGCAGCTCCGTCTTGCCCGGACAGTCGCCGCCAATGGCGTTGATATGCACGCCCGCGCCCACCATGTTATCGGTGAGGATCGTGGCATATTGCTTGTCGGCGGTGCAGGTGGTGATGATATGCGCGCCCTCGACAGCCGCTTCGGCGCTTTGGCAGGGCGTGACGTCAAAGCCCTGCGCACGCAGATTGCGGGTGGCTTTTTCAGTGGCCGTCGCATCCAGATCGTAAAGCCGCAGCCGGTTGATGCCACAGATCGCGCGGAAGGCCATCGCCTGAAACTCGCATTGCGCGCCATTGCCGATCATCGCCATCACCTGCGCGCCCGCAGGGGCCAGATAGCGCCCGACCAGCGCCGAGGTCGCCGCCGTGCGCAGCGCCGTCAGCAGCGTCATCTCGCTCAGGAGCACCGGATAGCCGGTGCTTACCTCCGAAAGCACCCCGAACGCGGTCACGGTCTGATGGCCGGTGCGCGTGTTTCTGGGATGGCCGTTCACATATTTGAACCCGTAAAGCGCCTGATCGGCGGTGGGCATCAGCTCGATCACGCCGCCTGGCACATGCGAGGCCACGCGCGGCACCTTGTCGAACTCGGGCCAGCGCTTGAAATCCTCCTCGATATGGTCGGCGAGCTCGGTGAGGAAAGTCTCGATGCCGGTCTGGTGGACAAGGCCCATCATATTCTGCACGGAAACAAAAGGCACATAGGCCAAGGGAGAGGCGGGGATCATCAGAGGTAGCTCCTTGTCATACGGTCCATGACCTGACGACCGAACAGGCTGGCGGTCAGATCGCAAAGTAACTGCGCGGTGCGCCCGCGCTCGTCGAGAAACGGGTTCAGCTCGACCAGATCGAGCGAGGTGACGAGCCCGCTGTCGCAGAGCGTCTCCATGATGAGATGCGCCTCGCGGAAGGTGGCGCCCCCCGGCACGGTCGTGCCCACAGCCGGCGCGATGGAAGGGTCAAGGAAATCGACATCGAAGGACACATGCAGCATGCCACCCGCCTGCGCCACGCGGGCAAGGAAGGCCCGCAAGGGCATAAGCACGCCCGTTTCATCAATGGCGCGCATGTCATGCACCTCGATCCCCGTCTCGCGGATGCGGGCGCGTTCGGCCGGATCGACCGAGCGGATACCCATCATGCAGATATTCCGGGGTTCCACGGCCTGCGGCAGCGGCGGATAGGCCTCGCAATCGGTCTGGCCGGTGAAATAGGCGACCGGCGTGCCATGCAGGTTGCCACTGGTCGTGGACATCAGCGTGTGCAGATCGGGATGGGCATCGAGCCAGAGCACGAAAAGCGGACGATCCGCCGCAGCGGCCCGCCGCGCCATCGCGGGCACGGTGCCCGCGGCCATCGAATGGTCACCGCCCAGAAATACCGGCAGATCGCAGGTCTGGCTCGCGTCAAAGGCGGCCTCGTGAAGCGCTCCGATCCATGCGCGGGTCTCGGCCAGATGATGCAGCGCGGGGTTGGGATGGGGCAGCGGTGCGACGGGCGGGATCGCCACATCGCCAAGGTCGCTCACCTCCCATCCCAGAGCGCGCAGCTCGTCCTCGATGGCGGCAGTGCGCAGGCTGGCGGGCCCCATCACACAGCCGCGTTGCGAGGCCCCTGTTTCGATCGGCGCTCCAAGGATGGCGCATCTCTTCGGCATGATCCGGCCCTTTCATGATCTCTTTTCCCGATCATGGCAAAGGCGAAAGAAATATTTGACAAATAAAGTGATCATAATGAAACTAAAACTAGTCATTTTGTAAAGATAGAACATCATTATGAAAACTACGCCCGACCTTTCCCCCGCCGATCACGCATTGATCTCCGCCCTGCGCGACAATGCGCGCATGTCGGTGACGGAGCTGGCCCATGTGACGGGGCTCTCGCGCACCACCGTCACGGCACGGCTCGACCAGCTGAAGGCCAGCGGACGCATCCGGCGCTTCACCATCGAGACCGATGTCGATGCCGAGGGCGGGGTCCGCGCGATCACCATGGTCGAGTTGCAGGGCCGCATGTCGCGGCAGGTGATCCACACGCTCTCGCGCATCGAGGGGGTGGCCACTGTCTGGTCGACCAATGGAAAATGGGATCTGGTGGTGGATATCCGCACGCAGGACCTTGTGGAATTCGACAGGGTCCTGCGCGCCATCCGCGAGGTTCAGGGCGTGATGAACTCGGAAAGTTCACTCCTGCTCACCCATGTGGCGGGTTAGGCCGCGTCCTGATGATGCAGGCGGCGGTAAATCCCTGTTTGCGCCAGAAGCGCCTCATGGGTGCCTTCCTGAACAATTTTCCCCTGATCCATGACCAGAATCCGGTCGGCATGTTCGATTGTGGACAACCGGTGCGCGATGATCAGGCTGGTGCGGTTGCGGGCAAGCTCGGTCAGGGCGGCCTGGATCTCGCGTTCGGTCTGACTGTCGAGCGCCGAGGTCGCCTCGTCCAGCAGAAGGATCGGCGGGTTCTTCAGGAAGATCCGCGCAATCGCCACCCGCTGGCGCTGCCCGCCCGAAAGCATCACACCGCGCTCGCCCACGACCGTCTCGAGCCCCTCGGGCAGACCTGCCACAAACTCCGTCAGCTGCGCGCGCTGCACGGCCAGAGCCAGTTCCTCTTCGGTGGCATCAAGCTTGCCATAGGCGATATTCTCGCGCAGCGTGCCGCCAAACAGGAAGACCTCCTGTGATACGAGCCCGATCTGGTCGCGCAGGCTTTCCAGCGTCATATCGGCCAAGGCCACCCCGTCGATCAGCACCTGACCCGATGTCGGGTCGTAAAATCGCGGCACGAGCGACATCAGCGTGGATTTCCCCGCCCCCGAGGCACCCACCAACGCCACCGTCTCGCCCGCGCGGATCGTCAGATCGACCTCGTGCAGGACCGATGCCTTTCCGGCATAGGAAAAGGCCACGCGATCGAAGCGGATCTCGCCGTGGAAGGCAGGGGCGGGGCGCGCATCTGGGGCATCCGCAATCTCCGGATCGGTGTTCAGCAGGTCCAGATAGTTGCGGAAACCGGCAATACCGCGCGGATAGGTCTCGATCACGGCAGCGATCTTTTCCAGCGGGCGGAAGAAGACATTGACCAGCAGCAGGAAGCCCACAAAGCCACCTGTCGTCAGACTGCCATCGATCACATAGCCCGCGCCTGCGACCATCACCACCACCTGCACAAGCCGCAGCCCCATATATTGCAGCGCGGTGGCATGAGCCATGATCCGGTAGGCCGAGAGCTTGGTCGTGCGGTAGCCCTGATTGTCGCGCTCAAACAGCCCCGCCTCGTGTTTCTCGCGGGAGAAAGCCTGCACGATACGGATACCGCCAAGCGCCTCCTCGAGCCGCACGTTGAACGCGCCCACCCGCGCATAGATGGAACGCCACGCACTGGTCATCCGCCCGCCATAGACAGCGGTCAGCCAGACCATCGCGGGCACGATGATACAGGTGATCAGCGCCAGTTGCGGATGGATATAGGCCATCAGGATCAGCGCCCCGATAAAGGTCATGATGGCGATGAACAGGTCCTCGGGACCGTGATGGGCGACCTCGCCGATCTCCTCGAGATCACGGGTGACACGGGCGATCAGTCTGCCGGTCTCTATCCGGTCGAAGAAGCCCCAGCCGAGTTTCGTCAGATGTGCGAAGGCCCGCGCCCGCATGGTAGTTTCGATATTGATGCCCAGCATATGGCCCCAATAGATCACCACCCCCATCAGCGCGGTATTGACCGCATAGATCACCAAAAGGCCGAAGGCTGCAAGCACCGTCAGCCCCCAGTCGTTCTGCGGCAGAAGGTGGTCGATGAAGCCGGTGATAGCCAGCGGGAAAACCAGTTCCAGCAAACCCGACACCACCGCACAGGAGAAATCGAGCCAGAAGAGCCGTTTGAACGGGCGGTAATAGGCGGCAAACTGTTTGAGCATCAGGCAATATCCGGAATGGCAACGGGGGAGAGATCGGGCGGGGAGAGGACCTGCATGGAAACCCCATAGATGTCATGCAGGCGCGCGGGTGTCATCAGCTGTACCACCGGCCCGTCAAAGACGACGCGGCCCTGTTTGAGCGCCACGATATGGTCGCAGTATCGTGCGGCCATGTTGAGATCATGGATCACCATCACGACCGAGCGGCCCTCGTTGCGGGTGAGCCTCTGCAGAAGGCCCAGCACCTCGATCTGGTGGGCGATATCGAGCGCCGAGATCGGCTCGTCGAGCAGAAGCGCCTGCGCCTCCTGCGCCACCATCATCGCGATCCACGCCCGCTGCGCCTCGCCGCCCGAAAGCGCATCGATCCGGCGGTCGGCAAAGGCGTCGAGCCCGCAGGCGCTCAGCGCCGCCGCGACCGCCTGACGGTCGGCACGTCCCGGCGCCCGCAAGGGCCCGTGCCACGGGTAGCGGCCCAAGGCCACCAGCTCGCGCACCTCCATCGCGTCGCTTTGCGGCAGGGTCTGGGGCAGATAGGCCAGCGCCCGTGCCAGATCACGGCGCGACCAGCGCGCCAGATCGCGTCCCTTCAGGGCCAGCTCGCCCTGCCCCTGCATCTGGCGGGCCAGATGTTTCAGCAGCGTGGATTTTCCCGAGCCGTTATGACCGATCAACCCGATCATACGGCCTTCGGGAAGCGTCAGGGTGATATCGTCCAGAAGCGCCCGCCCCGCGATGTCATGGCGCAGCCCCTTGAGGGAAAAGAGATCTCGGGTCATGTCATTTCCTCAACATCAGCCATAGCAGCCATGGCGTGCCCACAAGCGAGGCAAAAAGCCCCAGCGGAAGATCATAGGGAAAGGCCAGCATCCGCGCGCCGAAATCGGCCAGAACCATCAGGAGCGCACCGGTCAGGATACTGCCCAAAATATGGCAGGCGGTGGTGGCCAGCCCCAGATGGCGCGCCAGATGCGGCGCCACCAGCCCGACAAAGCTCACCGGTCCCACCAGCACCGTGGCCACCCCCGTGGCAAGGGCCGCCACCGCAAGGCAGAGCGCCCAGAGCGCGCGCAGGGGCGCACCAAGCCCGCCCGCCACAGCAGGCCCGAGTGACAGCACCGTCAGCCCCCGTGCCAGCAGAAGGCCGAGTGCGGACAGCACGACGAGCGCGGCGCAAAGGCCCGTCGCGGCGGGAGCCGTGACATGGGCGGCAGATCCCGACAGCCATGCCAGAATGGCGAAGGCTTTCGGACCGCCCGAAGCCATCAGCAGGGTCAGCACCGCCCCCGCCAGCGCCGAGACCGATACGCCCGCCAGCAGCACCCGCTGCGGCTGGATCGCCCCGTGCCGGATCATGGCCAGCAGGACCCCCAGCGCCAACGCGCCGCCCAGAGCCGAGGCGCCATAGAGCGCCGCAGCCGAGGGTGCGCCCAGCCCGAACAGCGTAAGGCCGTAGCCCATCGAGGCCCCGCCCGAGACGCCCAGCACCTCGGGTGAAGCCAGCGGATTGGCACTCAGCCGCTGCAGCACAGCCCCGGTCAGAGCCAGAAGCCCGCCCGCCGCGGCCACCGCACAAAGCCGTGTCAGCCGCCCCGGAAGGAAAGCCGCCGCCTGTGCCGGATCGAGCCAGAGCCAGCCGTCGGGCGTGCGCCCCGACAGCGCCAGCCCGATCACCAGCGCGGGCAGCGCAACGGCAAGCGCCATCACCACGATCACGGGCCTGCGCGCGCGTGGCAGGGCGCGATAGGCTTCCGCCGGAGCTACCGCCCGCATCCGGCGCATCATCCAGATAAGGAGAGGCCCGCCGATCAACCCCACCACCGCACCGGTCGGAAACATATCGCCCGCTCCCGTGATGCGGGCCAGCAGCACATCGGTCCCGAAGAGAAGGAGCGCGCCGCAGAACGGGCCCCAAACGAGCGTCTCGCGCAGACTGCGCGCGCCGCCCACATGGGCAAGCGCAGGCCCCGCGAGCCCGACAAAACCGATCAGCCCGACAAAGGCCGAAACGCTGGCGGCAAGCACCGTGGCCAGCACGAGCGCCGAGAGGCGGATCAGCGCGACATTCTGGCCGAGCGCCTGACCCGCCTCCGCGCCGAGAGACAGGACCGCGAGCGGGCGGCGCAACAGCCCCGCCCCCAGGGCTCCAAGGGCCAGAACCGCGGCCAGAACCCGTGCGGGCTGCCAATCGGTCTGCACGAGCGATCCACCCGTCCAGATGACGAGCGAATAGAGATATTCGCCCTGTCCCAGAACCAGTGCCGCGCCAAGCCCCGAGGCCAGCATCGCCACCAGCATGCCCACGACGACCATGCTTACCGGATGATAGCCGCCCCGCGCTCCCAATCCCATGACCAGCGCAAGGGCTGCGAAGGCCCCCACAAGTGCGAAGGGCCAGCGCCCCCAGACCAGCCAGTCGGGGAAAAAGAGCGTTGCGATAATCAGCGCCAGCTGCGCGCCAGCCGACAGGCCGAGGCTTGATGGATCGGCGATCGGGTTGCGCAGAACGGTCTGCATAAGCACGCCCGACAGGCCCAGAAGCGCCCCCGCAAGCAGCGCCACCACGCCACGCGGCAGCGTGCCCTGATAGAAGAGAAGCGCGGTGATCGGGTCCGAACCCGCAGGCGGGATCTGCCCCCAGAGCCAGAGGGTCACGAGAAGCGTCAGAAGGAGAAGATATCTCATAGAGCCCCCAGAGCAGCGCGCAGCCTGAGTGCGAAATCCGCCCCTGCCAACGGCCCGCCATAGGCATTGAGCCCCGATAGCTGATAGACCCGCCCCGCGCGCACGGCAGGTAACGCCTGCCAGAGGGCCGAACGCTCCAGCGCGCCGCGCGCCAGCGCAGGCACGGGCGCGCAGATCACAATTGCCGCATCCTCCCGCTCCGCCAATGCCTGTAGCGGCACAGGGGCCGCAAAGGAGAACTGTGTGGGCCGGTCCCATGCAGTCTCCAAGCCCATGGCCTGCGCCACCGATCCGAAGAGACTATCCGTCCCGAAGACACGCAGATGGCGCGCATCGCCGATCTCCACGAGATAGAGCGGGCGCGCCGCGAGCCCCTGCCCCGCGCCCGCAACCTGTTCGGCCAGCGCATCGGCGCGTGCAGCCCCCGCTGCACGGTCGCCCAGCCGTTCGGCCAGCGCGGGAAGGGCGGCAAGACAGCGGGTCCAAGGGGTCTCGGGCTGATAATAGAACGCCTCGATTTCCACGGGCGCGATCCGTGTGAGCTGCGTCTCGATGCTACTGTAGAAAGGCGAGGAAAGGATCAGATCGGGGCGGCAGATTTGTAAAAGCTCCAGATTGGGACTGCCGCGCAGGCCCAGATCGGTCACGCCCAGCGGGAGAACCGGCTGCGCCACACGCGCGCGGAACTGGCGCAGCTCGCAGGCCGCCACCGGCACCTGCCCCAGGGCCAAAGCCGTATCCATCATCGCCCAGTCAATTGCCGCCAGCCGCTCAGGCGGCAAAGCCCGTGCAGAACCTGCACGGGCCGCGCCCCCGATAAGGGTCAGAGCGCCTGCGACAAACTGGCGCCGAGCGATCACCATTTATGGGTCAGGCGCAACTGGACCGTGCGCCCGTCGCCATAATAGCAGCCATAATAAGCGCTGCAGCTGGCGACATAGGCCTTGTCGGTGACATTGCTGACATTGAGGGCCAGCGACGTATCGGCCGAGAGATCGTAACCGGCGCTCAGATCCAGCAGGGTCACGTCGTCGAGCTTGTAGGTATTGGCCGCATCATTATAGCGCGCGCCGATATAGCGGATGCCGCCGCCAAGGCTGAGCCCCTCGAGCTGGCCTTGGGTGAACTCATGGGTCAGCCACAGATTGGCGCTATGTTCGGGCGCATTTCCAAGCTCATTACCGATATTGTCCCCCTTGGTCTGCTCGGTTTCGTTCCATGTATAGCTGCCACGCAGGTTCCAGTTATGCGCAAGATTGGCCGTCGCCTCGATCTCGATGCCCTTCGAGCGGACCTCGCCGATCTGGCGGGTGCCCGAGATGCCGTTCTCTACCACAGAAGATGACACATTGCTCTGCGTCAGATCGAAGGCCGCCACGCTGAACAGCCCGTCAAAGCCTGCGGGCTGGTATTTCACGCCCAGCTCCCACTGCTTGCCCTTGGTGGGCTCGAGCGCATTGCCATCGATATCAGCGCCGGTCGAGGGCACATCGAAAGAGGTCGCATAGCTGGCATAGGGGGCCATGCCATTGTCGAACAGATAGGACAGACCCACGCGGCCCGTGGTCGCCTCCGCATCGATCTCCAGATCGCTATTGCCGTAATTGGTGACCTGTGTGCCACTCTGGCTGATCCAATCATGGCGCAGCGCGAGCGAGCCGTGCCAGTTGCCCCATGTGATCTCGTCCTGCCCGTAGAGCGAGCTTTGCTTGAGCACCAGATCGGTCTGGCTGGTATACCACGGCGCTGTCGGATTGCCGCCATCATAGACGGGGTTCGACAGGCTGAGACTGTCCATATAGGCGAATTCGGTCGAGATGGAGGAGTCGAAACGGCGCTGCTCTGCCCCCACCAGAACCGAATGGGTCACCTGCCCGAAGGTGAAAGTGTTGGTTGCCCGCAGATCGAGATCGGCGGTCTGGCTATGTTCGCCATTATAGGAGATGCCGCGCGTGATCGTGTCACCATCGGCCACGGTGTTGGAGGTATAGGGCGCCTCGTAATCCCAATCGAGATCCTGATAACGGAAGCCGCCCTGCAGCTGCCATCCCGCGCCCAGATCCTGCTTTACCTCGAACCCGATATTAGCGGTGGTGCGGTCACTGTCATCGGCACCGGTATCGCCGAAATAGAAGCTGCGGAGCCTGTCGTCATCGACCTGCCCCAACAGATCATAGGGCACGCCCACGGGGCTGACGGGGCGGTCTTTCTGGTAGGAGCCGAGGAACTGGATCTCTGTCCCATCCTGCGGCGTCCAGCGGGTGGCAAGACCCAGATAGCCGCGGGTATTCTTGATCTCGTCGACATTGCCCTCGCTATCGCGGGCCACAGCCGTCACCCGCGCCGAGACATCATCGGACAGCGCCTTGTTCCAGTCGAGGAAGACCTCGTTGGATTTCGGGTTGCCCACACCCACACCGGCCTCGGCGAAATCGGCATTATAGGCGCGTTTTTGCACCTGATTGATCACACCGCCCGGAATGCCCGAGCCGTAAAGCACCGAAGCCGGCCCCTTCAGGATCTCGATCCGCTCGGTCGAATAGATCTCGAAGGACGGCGCGCCCTGTGCCCGAAGGATACGCAGCCCGTTGAGGAATTGCGCATTGGCGCCATCGAACCCACGGATCACGGGGGCATCGAAACGCGGATCGGTGCCGTAAGGCTCGGCCAGAATGCCCGCGCTATAGCCCAGCGTGTCGCCCAATGTCGTGGCACCCTGATCCTCGATCTGGTCACCGGTGATGACCGAAACCGATTGCGGCACCTCGAGGATGGGCGTAGCGGTTTTGGTCGCGGTCGAGGAATCATTGGCGACATAGCCCGCAACAGGGGCGGTGGTATCGCCCGATCCGGTCACCACGATCTCGTCGAGGGCGACAAGATCGGTGGTCGACTGGGCGAACCCAATGGTGCCGAAGGAAAGGGAGAAGGCGGCAAGGCTGGTGCCGGTCAGAAGCGTGCAGCGCAGGGACATGGGTCAAGGATCCGTGAGAGAGAGATGATTTTTCCGAGTGTTTAAGTCGGAAATAGGGGCGCGCCTTGTATCAGACCGCCGCGCTTTGAAGATTTCCGCCCAAACCTTGCCCGCGCTGTGCCTGCCGCCAGCGTGCGGGTGGCGCGCCGTGAAGTTCACGGAACACACGGCTGAAATGTGCCTGATCGGCAAAGCCACATCGCGCGGCGATCTGGGCCAGTCCCAGATCGCTCTCGCGCATCAGACGGGCGGCCTCTGCGGCCCGTTTGGCGCTGATCCACCGCGCCGGTGTCTGGCCGGTGCTCTGGCGAAAGGCGCGCGGGAACCAGCTCTCGGACAACCCCGCCACTCCGGCGAGTTGGGCAATGCTGAGCGGCACATCCAGATGGGCGGCGACATGATCCTCGATCCGGCGCAGGGTTGCAGGTGGCAGCCCGCCCTTGGCCGGAGGCGCAGAGGGCGCCTGCGCCAGATCGAACACCTCGCAAAGAAGCGCCGAGAGAAGCCCGTCCAGCATCGCATCGGGACGCGAGGGGCAGCTGACCTGCCCCGCCATCAGCGCCGCGATCTGGGTCAGGCTCTCGGCCTGCGGCAGAAACAGGGGGGCCTGCCTGGAGAGCATGTGCGGACCCATCTCTGCGAGCCGCTGCTGTAGCGGCCCCGCCTGAAGATGTAGGTCGAGATGGGCGTAATCCTGCGCCGAAAACGCCTCGGACCAGAGCGGCATATGCGCCGGAATATAGAACGCCCCGACGCCTTTCTGCCATGGCGCGTCAGAGCGCGTGCGCAGCCCCATCTCGGGTGCCTGCCCGCCAAGAAACACGATCAGCCGCGGATCGGGGGAGCGATAATACCCGCCGCCGCCCGTATCGCTGCGCGCGTGCCAGACATCGGCCACCACCCCCTCCCAGCGACGCCATGATAGCGGCTGCGTGACCCGCAGCGCGCGGGTCTGCGCGGTCATATTCGGCATGAAACTCATTTCGGGGCGGTCCAGTAACCCGCCAGATAGCAGCACGTCTTGGGCAGGGCAGCTTCCTCGAGAAACAGTTTGCGCGCGGCGCGGATCATTCCCTGCTCGCCTGCAATCCATAGCTGGAAGGGCGCACGAGCATCGGGCAACGGAAGATGGGGAAGATGATGGGCCAGATGCTCGTCCTGCGCGCGGTCGAGCCAGTGGAGCGTCACGCCCGCGGGAAGATCGGCAATCAGCCGGTCCGCCGGATCGCCGGTCTCGACAAGCACGAAGCCGCGCTGATCGTGCGGCGCATTGCGCAGGATATGGCGGATTGCAGGAAGGGCGGTCTCGTCTCCGGCCATCACCAGCGTGGTGCTGCCATCAGCCGCCAGATCCGACATCTCGCCGCCTCCCGGACCCGCGATGACCACCTGTGCCCCCGCCCGCGCGGTCTGCGCCCAATGGGTGGCCGGGCCGCCCTTATGCTCGAACAGATCGAAGGTGAAACTGTGATCCTGCGGGTCGAAATCGACAAAGGTGAAGACCGCCCGGTGGAGCTTGTCCGCGCCCGCAGGCCAGACCGTCCGCCCTGCCGCATTGAGGCTCGGCCAGACAGGCGCACGGCCCTCGGGCGGCAGAAGCAGCGAGAAATGCATGCCACCTGTCATCAGCGCCGCAAGCCCCGCACAGCGCAACCGCAACCGCAGGAAATGCGGCGAGAGGCGGCGAACCGAGACCAGCTGCGCCTCGTGCATATTGGCCGGAAGCGCCCCTTCCTGCCCCAGCCCCTCCCATTGCAGACGATCCACAAGGCCCGGCGCGATATGATCGATCAAAAAGGCCGCCGTATCGCAGAGGCGCTGACGCCCTGCCGCGTCATGCGCCGAGACCGCGACATGCAGCCCCGCCCCGCGCCGCTCGATCCGCCAATGGCCCGCGCTATCGCGGGCCTCGACAGACCCTCCGGCAGCCGAGAAACTGGACCCGTAGCTCTGCAGATACTCCGACAGGCGGATCATGAAATCGGACGGACAGGAGAAGGATACGGAGGCCGCAGCGGCAAAGGTTTGAGCGACAGACATGGAGCCTCGGGCGTGAGAGGGACGTGCCCTTTATTACCTGATAGTTTTGGTCGGGATCAAGCCCCGTCCCACCGCCTGTCCACCAATGCACCGCAACCTTCTGGCCTCTAAAGGATTTCGCCCCCGTCAATGACCAGCGCGAGCCCCGTCACAAAGCCCGATTTGGGCGAGGCAAGATAGAGTATGCCAGCTGCGATCTCATCGACCGAGGCCCAGCGACCCATCGGAATCGTCTCCGATACATAGGATTCGAGACCAGCCCGACCGCCCATCTGTTTCTCGAAACCGGCATTGAAGGGCGTATCGACAAACCCCGGACAGAGCGCATTAAAGCGGATATTGTCGCGCGCGTAATCGGCGGCCATCTGCTTGACCATCGCCACAGCCGCGTGTTTGGTCGTGGCATAGGAGATCATCTCGCGGTCGAACTGGCAGCCCGAATTGGAGGCTGTGATGATCACCGAGCCGCCACCGCGCGCGCGCATCGGCCCCACCACCTCGCGCGAGATCACGAAATGCGCGCGCACATTCAGCGCCCATGCCGCATCCATCTGATCGGGGGTGACCTGTTCGAGCTTGCCGGGGATCTGGATGCCTGCATGGCTGTGCAGGATATCGATACCCTTACGCGCCACCACATCGGCCACCAGCGCCTTGATGCCCGCGTCATCGCGCATATCCAGCGCATGGGCCTCGCCCTGCCCGCCTGCGATCCTGATCTGGGCGAGCGTTTCATCGGCCAGATCGTGGCGCAGATCGGTCACCACCACATAGGCGCCCGCTTCGGCCAATGCGATGGCGCTCGCGCGTCCGATACCGGAGCCTGCGCCGGTGACGAAGGCTGTACGATTGTCCAACATTTGGAACTCCTTTGGGGATTAGCCCTTCGCACCACCTCGGCGCAGCAACAGTTGCGCGCCGATGAGAATGGTCAATGAGGCCAGCATGACCATCGTGCCGATGGCATTGATTTCGGGGGTAACGCCGCGGCGGATCGAGGAGAAGACATAGATAGGAAGCGTCGTCTCGGAGCCTGCGACAAAGAAGGCGATGATGAAGTCATCGAAGGAGAAAGTGAAGGCCAGCAGGAAACCCGCCAGAATGGCCGGAGCGATGATCGGCAGCGTCACCTGAAAGAAGGTCCGCACGGGCGGGGTGCCAAGATCGGCGGCGGCCTCCAGCAGGGCACGGTCGAAGCTTTCCAGACGCGCCCGCACGATCAGGATCACCAGCGACATCGTAAAGAGGCCATGCGCCGCAATCAGCGAGCCCGAACCAAGCGACAGCCGCCAGCCGGTGAGCGCCTCGAGCCACGGGTTCACCAGATCAAAGACCGAGACCAGTGCAATCAGCGTGGCGATCCCGATCACGATGCCGGGGATCATTACGGCCACCTGCACCAGCAGATCGAAAATGGCGCGCATCCGCCCCTTCATCTGCACCAGCGCCAGTGAGGCCAGTGTGCCGACAACCGCCGCCAGAAGTGCCGAGAAGAAGGCGATTTTGACCGAGATCCAGAGCGCCTCCATCACGAAGGGATTATGCACCGCCTTGGCATACCATTTGGTCGAGAACCCCTGCATCGCAGTGGCCGAGCGCCCCGCGCTAAAAGAGAACAGCGCGATGATACCGATCGGCAGATAGAGGAAGATATAGACGGCAAGCGCATAGAGACGCATCACAAAACCCTCACATCAGACCGGCATCGGACGCGCCGCCAAAGCGCTTCAGGATGCGGGTATAAAGACCGACGACCACCAGCATCAGCGCCACCAGCGCCACCGCCACAGCCGAGCCGAACGCCCAGTTGCGCGACTGAAGGAACAGATCGACCAGCGCATTACCGACAAAAAACACCTTGCCGCCGCCCAGAATGGCAGGGATCAGGAACTCGCCCATCAGCAGGATGAAGACCAGCATGGAGCCCGTCAGGACGCCGGGCATCGAAAGCGGCAGAGTGATCTCGCAGAAGGCGCGCCATGGCGGGGTGCCCAGATCGGCTGCGGCCTCGAGCAGGCGCTTGTCGAGCTTTTCAAGCGCCACATAGATCGGGAAGACCATCAGCGGCAGGTAGCCATAGACGATCCCCACCAGCACCGCGAAGGGCGTATTGATCAGCCGCAGCCCCTCGATGCCGAAGACTTCCAGAAGTTGCGGGATGCCCTTGCCGCCCAGCAGGAAGATCCACGCATAGGACCGGATGAGGATCGAGGTCCAAAAAGGCACGATCACCAGCACCAGAAGCAGCGTCTTCCATTTGGCACTGACCTTGACGGCCAGAAAATAGGCCAGCGGATAGGCGATGATCAGCGAGGCGATCGTGCCGATGGGGGCCAGCGTCAGCGTGTTGCGGAAGGCCGCGAAACGCGCGGGCAGGTTGGCGTATTGCTCGAGACTGAAACCCGGCGCGTAGCCTCCCACGGCAGACCGGCTACCGAAGGAGAAAATCAGGACGACGATGAGGGGCAGCACCAGCATCGCGCCATACCAGAGCCCCGCAGGCGTCAGCAGAAGCGCCTTGGCGCGTTTGGAAGATGTACTTGCCATCACCGTCGTCACCCGATCAAGCCGATTTGAAGCGGGCCATCAGCTCCGCACGGTTTGGGTCGGTCAGCGTGGCTGCCGCACCGAATTCCAGCGCCGAGAGCTTCTCTGCCGCCGGATAGAGGATCGGGTCGTTCAACAGTTCCTCGGGGAGCATCGCATTCACCCGCTCGTCGGCCACCGGATAGCCATGCGCCAGCGCCTCGCGCGTGTCGACCTCGGGGTCGAGCAGGAAGTTGATCAGCGCATAGGCGGCCTCGCGATGGGGCGCATCCTTCGGGATGGCATAGAAATCGGACCAGATCTCACCGCCCTCTTTGCCAAGCTCGAAGCCGATCTCGGGCATGTCGGTGTTCATCTGCTTGCCGTCACCCGTCCAGCACATGGTCAGCCACGCATCACCATTGCGCATCGCGGGCTGGTAATCGGACGAGATCGCATAGAGATGCGGCTTCACATCAATGAGCAGCTTCTCGGCATCGGCCAGCTCGGCGGGATCGACCGAATTGAAGCTATGGCCGAAATAGACCAGCGCATTGCCGATGGTGGTCAGCTGATAGTCATGCACCATCGCGCGGCCCGACCATTTGTCGCGGGCCCCATCGAAGAAGGTCTTCCAGCTATCGACCTTGCCGGTATGTTCGGAGTTGAAGGCAATCCCCGTGGTGCCCCAGTTCTTCGGCACGGCATAAAGCTTGCCATCGACCATCCCCGCATCCGAGAAGCGCTTCTCGAAAGCGGCTGCGTCGTAATTGGGGAGTTTCGTCAGGTCGAGCGGCTCGATCAGATCGGCGGCGACATAGGTCGAGATCGCGTAGTTCGTGGGCACGAACACATCCCAACCCGAGCCACCGGCCTGCAGCTTGGCCAGCATTTCCTCATTCGAGCCGAAGACATTGACCTGCGTGTAAACGCCGGTCTTTTCCGCGAAAATGTCGAAGTTATCGGGGTCGTGATAGTTCGGCCAGGTGGCCAGCGCCACGCGGTCGCCCAGATCCTGTGCACGCGCGGCCCGCGGCAGGAGCGAGGGCATGGCGCCGCCCATCACCGCCATCGCCGTGCCAAGCCCCGTCACCCCCAGAAAATGGCGGCGTGAGACTGACCCCTTTTCAAAGCGGCGGAACTCTTCCATGAATTTCTTGCGCGAAACCGGTTGGTCATCTTGCGTCATATCTCTATTTCCCTGTTGTAATCGTTGAGGAATTTACGCCATCGGGCCGAGGACAAGCCCCGCCCCCTTGGCCCAGAGAAGACGGGCTGTCTCGCCCGTCCCCGCCCCGTGCATGGCTCTTGCGGCCTGTCGCGGAACATTCACCTGCAGCACGCCAAGCGCCTCGGTCTGCAGCAGATATTCGGTCATATCGCCCAGAAAGGTGCGATGGGTCACGCGGCCCGTAAGCACCGCATCACCGGGGCCGGGTTGGTCCTCGGGCCCCATCAGCATCAGCGCCTCGGGGCGGATCGCCACCTCGGGCGTCGCCTGCGTATCGCCTGCTCGGTCACGCAAAACCACCTGCGCCCCATTGGCCAGCACAGCCCGCGCCATGCCATCGGCCCGATCGGTAATCGTGGCCGGAAGGATATTAGCCTTACCAATAAAATCCGCGACATAACGGTTTGCGGGCCGGTCATAGAGATCCTCCGGCGTGCCGATCTGGGCAATGCGCCCCTGCCCCATCAGGCAGATCCGGTCCGACATCGCCATCGCCTCTTCCTGATCATGGGTCACCAGCACGAAGGTGATGCCCAGCTGGCGCTGGAGCGAGAGAAGTTCACTCTGCATCTCGCCGCGCAGCTTGGCATCCAGCGCCGCCATCGGCTCGTCCAGAAGCAGGATCTTGGGTTCATTCACAATGGCCCGCGCCAAGGCCACGCGCTGCTGCTGACCGCCCGACATCTCCCAGATCCGGCGCGGCCCGAACTCCTGCAGACGCACCGTGGCGAGCGCCTTATCGACCTTGGCGGCGATCTCCGCCTTGGCCATTTTCGGGCGGCGCTGACGCAACCCGTAGCCCACATTCTGCGCCACTGTCATATGCGGAAACAGCGCGTAATGCTGGAACACCATATTTACGGGGCGCTTATGGGCGGGGCGTGCGCCCACCGCCTGCCCGTCCAGCAGCACCTCACCGCTGGTAGGGCTCTCGAACCCCGCCAGCATCCGCAGCGCCGTGGTCTTGCCGCAGCCCGAGGGCCCGAGAAAAGACAGGAACTCGCCGCGTTTGATGCGCAGGTTGAGATTATTGGCGGCCCGCACCTCGCCAAACGCTTTGGTGGTATTCACGAACTCGGCGACGGCCTCGCTGGAGCGGACGGTTTCGGGCGTATCGACTTCGGCAATTTTCATGATCTGATCCAGCACCTAAACCCCACCAAGCGGTTATCTCGAAATTTGTTGTCTTGGCGGACTATGCCTCCAATATCAAAAACGCTACGAGAAGAGAGATTTGCAGTATATATCCCAAAGAGCATAGATAAGCATGAAATCCCCCCAAGAGACCGTAGTTAGCATCATGGCCGAGGCAGTGGACTGCATCGGCATGCCTCGCTTCCCCGAGGTTCTGCTCCGCTGCCTGCAGGCCGTCATCCCCTTCGAGTTTTCTGTGGTTTTCGGCTATCATGACAGTCATAGACCATTGGATCTGTTTGACAATTTTCCATCCCGCAAGCGCAAGGTCATGGTGGATGACTATCAGGAAGGCCCCTATCTTCTGGACCCGTTGTTCCGCGCGGCACAGGCGCCCGCGCAGGTGGGGCTGGTGCGGCTACGCGACATCGCACCCGACCGGTTCTATCAGGGGGAATATTTCCGCAACTATTACATCCAGACCGGACTTGCTGAAGAAATAGGCTTTATTGTGGATGTTGGTGAAAAAGTCACCGTCGTGATCTCGGCCATGCGGGAGACAAAGCCGTTCTCGGCCCGCGAATTCCGCGATCTGGAGGCCCTCTATCCGTTTGTCCGCGCCCTGACGCAGCGCCATTGGGGCAATCTGATCTCGCGATTCTCCCATATGCCGGCGCAAAGCGACCAGCATCTGCCGCAGCTGATCGACAAGGCCTTCAAGGATTTCGGGCGCAACAACCTGACACCGCGCGAGGCGGAGATCGTGGAATATATCCTCAAGGGGTTTTCCTCCGAGGCCACCGGTCGCGCGCTCGGCATCTCGACCGGCACGGTGCGCATCCACCGCCGCAATATCTATGCCAAGCTGGGCGTGTCCTCGCAGGGCGAGCTGTTCTCGGCCTTCATCACTTCGATGGGCTAGCGCCTTCAAACGCCTTCTCGAAACCGCGCAGACGTTTATGGATCGACAATAGCTCGATGATGGTGGTCCATGACCCCACCAGATACTGGAACGAGCCCGTCACCTGCCCGAAGGCCGTCAGGATCTGCTGCATCACGCCAAAGCTGATCTTGCCTGCCACGATGGTCGGGATCAGCATGATATTGGCGAAGACATTATCGGCCTGGATGTAGAAGCCACGGAAGACGTTGAAATAGGCGAAGTGGAAGAAGTAGCGGAAGTAAGATGTCCGCAGGCTGCCATAAAGCTCGCGCACCGTCAGCGGATGGGCGCGGGAGGGATCATCCTCGCCATAGACCAGCTCCTTGCGATAGGCGGCCTCGGTGCGCTGGTTGGCGAATGCCAGACCCGGAAGCCGGATGCCTGCCACCGCCAGCAGGATGGTGCCAAACAGTGACCAGAAGATGGCGGCCACCAACAGAGGCTCGGCGATCGTCCCTACCACCGGCAGGGTGGTCACAAAATGGCTCAGCCCCGCCAGCACCGGCAGAAAGGCGAAAAGGGTGATGACCGAATCCACCATCGACACACCCAGATCCTCCATGATCGAGGCGAAACGCGCGGTGTCTTCCTGCACCCGCTGGGCCGCGCCCTCGATCTGGCGGGCATGGGGCCAGTAGGACATGTAGTAATCATTCATCGCCGTGCGCCAGCGGAAGACGTAATGCGAGGTGAAAAACCGCGTCAGGATATAGACCACCATCCACACGAGCGCGATCTGGAACCAGATCCAGAGCATCTGGTAGAGATCGCCCGCTGTCACTCCCTGCCCGCCATCCAGCGCCTTCTGGATCGCGTCAAAGAACGGCCGCTGCCAGTTGTTCAGATCCACCGTGGCCTGCACCGAGAAGTAATCCGAGAAGATGATGAGCGCCGATCCGGGGATGGCCCACCATTGCCACGGATGGGGCGCAAGGATCATCCACGCCGCCGAGACCCCTGCCACCCAGAGCGCCGCATAGATGTAGAACCACAGGAAATCCGGCGTCAGGAAATAGCCCAGCCCGATCACGGGAGGTGTGTCTGCGGGCGGGTTGGGCAGGCCGATCACCGCCCCCCAGCCATCGGCCCCGAGATACCACAGCGCCACCGCCGCCAGAAGCGCGAGAAGAACGCTGGGGAAGAAAAGCCGTGGATTGGGGAAGAAGGATCTGAACATGCGCGGTCTCCGGTCTGGGCCGGAGCGGCCCGGCCCTTCCACCTAGACCGTGGATATCCCCGAGAAACAGCGCAAAACCGCGCTTTCACGGGCATTTGCTGCGCCGTTACAGAGCCGAAGGGCCCTGTCCCAGCCGTCCCAGCATGGCCCATTCGGCCTCCGATAGCGTGATCCCGCGGGCCAGCGCCTCTGCCCGCGCCGCAAACCTGCGCTGCGAGGGAAGGCGCGCGCCCTGATCCTCGATGGCGGTCAGCAAGGTCTCGCCCTCGGCCAGTGGATCGCGCCCGGACCGCGCGGCAAAGCGCGCCGGATCGAAGGCCAGCACCAGCGCCCCGTGCCGTGGCAGCAGATCACCGCCTCCCATGAAATCGAGCGCCTCGCGGGACATGAACTCGCCCAGCATCGCCCCCGCCATCAGTTCGATCATCGTGGCGATGGCCGAGCCCTTATGGCCGCCAAAGGGCAGCATCGCGCCCTCGAGCGCGGCCTGTGGATCGGTCGTCGGGTTGCCTTGCGCATCGATCGCCCAGCCCTCGGGCAGGGGTTTGCCTGCACGGCGATGCAGCTCGATCTCGCCGCGGGCGGCAACGCTTGTGGCAAAATCCACCACATAGGGATGCGGCCCCCTGCGCGGCCAGCCAAAGGCAAAGGGGTTGGTGCCGAACAGGGGTTTAATGCCGCCCGAAGGGGCCACAAACGCATAGCTCGGGCACATCGAGAGCGAGGCCAGCCCCTCTTCGGCCAGCGCCTCGACATCATGCCAGAGCGCGGAGAAATGCAGGCAATCGCGGATCACCAGCGCGGCCAGACCCAGCTCGCGGGTGCGCGCGACCAGCGCCTCCTTGCCCGCCACGAAGGACGCAGGCGCATAGCCGCCACCCGCATCGACCTCGAGGATCGCCCCGCCCGCATCATGGACCACAGGAGTGGAGACCCCCGAGGCCTTACCCGCCTTGAGCACTTTCAACACCCCTTCGAGCCGGTAGAGCCCGTGGGATTTGCAGCCATCGCGCTCGCCCGCCACGATCACATGGGCCACGGCCTGCGCATTGGGGGCGCTGAAGCCATGAGTTTGCAGAATGCCCGTTACGCGGGTTTCCAGCGCTTCGACGGAGAGGGTGGTCAGCGGTTCCATGAGATCCTCACTCGGGTTTATCGACATCGACATAGGTGCAGGCCCAGAAAACCCGCGTATCGTCCCCGCTCAAGGCGCGCAGCCCGTGGCGCATCGTGCTGTCGAAATAGGCACAATCGCCGGTTTCCAGAACCACGGGCGCATAATGCTCGACACAAAGCTCGACGCGCCCTGACAGCACATAGAGCGTTTCCTCGCCCTCATGCGCCTCCAGATCGGCAGGGGTCAGGGGCGCGCGGCGTTCGACCCGCGTGACCAGCGGCACGATCTTCTTTTCGGTCAGCGCGTTACAAAGCACCTCATATTCGAAATTGCGGGTGCGGACCTTCTGCCCCTGCCCCGCCTTAGTCACCGTCAGACGGGTGGTCGGGCTGGGAGCATCCTCGGCGGAATAGATCCGCTCCATGCCCACCCCGTAGGCGCGCGCGATCCGCACAAGATTTTCATAGCTTGGCGAGACTCGCCCGTTCTCGATCTTGTGGATGGTCGAGAGTGCAAGCCCCGTCGCCTGCGCCGCCATATCCAGCGTGAAGCCACAGCCAAGCCGCAGCGATTTCACCCGCTGACCCAGCTCGTCGCGGAGTTGCTGGCGCTCCTGCTCCCAGTCCGATGATTTTCCTTCTTGCATCATATTTTTCTTATATTACCAATAATGACTGTCTAGACTCAAATTCACTCCGGCGCAAGCCATGCCATCAGATGAGGGACGATGATGAGAACCGATATCTTCCACGGCACGATCCCCGCACTCCTGACCCCCTGCGCCCCCGACCGCAGCCCCGATTTCGACGCTCTGGTGGCGTTGGGTCAGGAGATGATGGCGGCAGGCATGTCCGGCGTGGTCTATTGCGGCTCCTGCGGGGACTGGCCGCTCCTGACCGACGCGCAGCGGATGGAGGGCGTCGCGCGGCTGACCCGCGCGGGCGTGCCGGTGGTGGTGGGCACCGGCGCGGTCAACACGCGCATGGCCGTGGCCCATGCGGCTCATGCGCAGGAGATCGGCGCGGCGGGGCTGATGGTCATCCCGCGGGTGCTCTCGCGCGGGGCCTCCGTGGCGGCGCAGCGCAACCATTTCACGGCAATCCTCGAGGCTGCCCCCGATATTCCGGCGATCATCTATAACAGCCCTTATTACGGCTACGCGACCAAGGCCGATCTGTTTTTCGAGCTGCGCGACCGGCATCCAAATCTGGTGGGGTTCAAGGAATTCGGCGGGCAGGCTGATCTGTCCTATGCCGCCGAGCATATCACCCATCGCGACGAAGATGTGCTGTTGATGGTGGGGGTCGACACCGAGGTTTATCATGGCATCGTCAAATGCGGCGCGGTCGGCACAATCACCGGCATCGGCACCATCTTCCCCAAAGAAGCGCTGCTGCAGGTGGCCCTCTCGAAACGCGCCGCCCGTGGCTGCCCCGAGGCCGATCTGTGCGCGCGCGAGCTGGCCAATGCCTTCTCGGTTCTGGCGAAATTCGATGAAGGCGTGGATCTGGTCCTCTATTTCAAACATCTCATGGTGCTGAAGGGACGGCAGGAATTCGCACTCAACATCTACGAGACCGATTGCCTCTCGCCCTCGCAGGCGCGGTTCTGCGAGGCGCAATTCCACCAGTTCAACACATGGTTCGCCCGATGGTCTGCGCAAGGCGGGGTGATTGCCGAATGTATGTGATCGACAGCCATACCGTGGGCGAGCCCACGCGGGTCATTCTGGAGGGCGGTCCCGATCTGGGAGACGGGCCGCTGGGCACGCGTGCCAAACGACTGGCGCAACAATCGGATTTCCTGAATGCGGTGATTGCCGAGCCGCGCGGTCAGGTGGCGATGGTCTGCGCGCTTCTGGTGGAGCCCACGGACCCTGGCTGCGCGGCCGGTGTGATCTATTTCGACGCCGATGCGGTCTTGGGGATGTGCGGGCATGGCACGATCGGGCTGGCGGTGACGCTCGCGCATCTGGGCCGGATCGGCCTTGGTACCCACCGGATCGAGACCCCCGCAGGCGTGGTCAGCGTCACCCTCCACGACGCCCATACCGTGACTGTCACCAATGTCGAGAGCCACCGCATTGCCAAGGATGTGCGCGTGAGCGTGGGAGGCGCGACCATAACCGGCGATATCGCCTATGGCGGTAATCAGTTCTACATTATCGACCCCTCACCCGTCCCCGTCTGCCCGCAGAATATTCCGCAACTGACCACGCTCGGGATCGCGCTGCGCGAGGCGGTGGGCGCGCAGGGGCATATGGTGGATCATGTGATCTTTCAGAGCCCCCCGGGGAGCCCCGATGTCCATAGCCGCAATTTCGTGCTCTGCCCCGATGACGCCTATGACCGCTCGCCCTGCGGCACGGGGTCTTCGGCGCGGCTGGCCTGTCTGGCCGCCGAGGGGCATCTGGCCGAGGGCCAAGAGATCGTGCAGGAAAGCGTCATCGGCAGCCGCTACCGCCTGTCCTATCGCCACGGCCCCACAGGCGGGGTGATCCCCCAAATCACCGGACAGGCGTTCCTCATGGCCAAGAGCCGACTGATCTTCGACCCGGCCGACCCGTTCCGGCACGGCATTCCGAAAGGACGAGCCCAATGAGCGAGATCACCGTCATAGGGGCAGGCATCATCGGCATAACCACCGCGCTGGAACTCCAGCGGCGCGGGTTCAAGGTCACCGTGCTCGACCGCAAAGGGGTCTGCGCCGAGACCTCGCAGGGCAATGCGGGCGGCTTTGCCTTTTCCGAGATCGAGCCGGTCGCCACCCCCAATATCATGCGCAAGGCGCCGAAATGGCTGATCGATCCGCTGGGGCCGCTCTCGCTGCCGCCCGCCTATGCGCGGCAGATGGTGCCGTGGCTCTGGCGGTTCTGGCGGGCGAGCCGCCCCGCCCGCTACGAGGCAGGCGTGCGCGCACAAAGCGCGATGATGACCCTCTCGCGCCACGCGCTCGAGCGGCTCCTGCCACGGGTTGCGGGCGAGGCATGGATCCGCCGCGAGGGCCAGCTGCAGCTTTATGAAAACGCACGGGATTTTGCGGCCAATCGGCCCGGCTGGCAGATGCGCGAGGCGCTGGGGATCAGCTGCACCTATCTGGACAGGCCCGAAGAGATCGCCGAGATCCAGCCCGGGCTCTCGCCGCGCTTCACCCGTGCGGGGTTCACCCCCGACTGGTATACCGTGCGCGACCCCAAGGAATGGACGCTGCATCTGGCGCAGGCCCTGCGCGACGCGGGTGGCCGGATCGAGATCGCCGAGGTGCTCGGCCTGCGCCCGCAGGAGAACGGGATCGAGCTGCTGACATCGCAGGGCCCGCGCCATGCGCCGCAAGTGGTGCTGTCGGCGGGCGCGTGGTCGCATCATCTGGCGCGGGACTTGGGGGACCGGATGCCGCTGGAACCCGAGCGCGGCTATAACACGACCTTCCCGACAGCGACCTTCGATCTGCGCACCCATCTGACCTTCTCGATGCACGGGTTTGTCGCCACGAAAATCGGTGATGGCCTCCGGATTGGCGGCGCGGTCGAGCTTGGCGGGTTGCACCTGCCGCCCAATTACAAACGCGCAGAGGCGATGCTGCAGAAGGCGATGGCCTTCCTGCCCGGATTGCAGCCGAGCGGCGGGGTGCAATGGATGGGCTACCGTCCTTCCCTGCCCGACAGCCTGCCCGCCTTGGGCACAGCGCGCGCCACAGATCGCGTGATCTATGCCTTCGGTCACGGTCATCTGGGGCTCACCCAATCGGCGGGCACGGCAGAGGTGGTCGCCGATCTGGCCATGGGGCAGCGTCCCGCGCTGGATCTGGCGCCCTTCTCGCCACAGCGATTTGACTAACGAAAAGGGCGCGCAGGCTGGCCCGCGCGCCCCCGATCACAAGACGCATTTTCCGGTTAGTTGCCGCTCTGGAAGTGCTCCATCAGCTCGACGGTTTCCTCCGCCGGAAGCGCGGAACGCAGCGCCATCCACACCACGACCAGCGACCACAAGGCGACCAGCGCCATGCCGGTCCAGAAGCCCACGATATCGGCGCCGCTATCGCTGAGGCCGGTCAGCAGCCAGATCCCCGCAAACCATGCGCCGAGCCAGCCCAGATGCTTCCAGCCGAACTCTTCGGCACTGCGTTTCTGCAGGACATGGAACACGAAGGCATAGATCGCAAAGCCCACAACTAGCATTCCGAAAAGGATCGAGTCGGTATAGAACCCCGTCCAGTAGATCACGAGGTTCGAGGCAATGAAGGCCACAGGCGCCAGCACGCCCGCACCCGCCAGCCGGAAGCTGCGTTTCAGATCGGGCTGCGACCGGCGCAGGATAAGAAGCACAATCGGGCCCAACCCGTAGGTCAGCACGGTGACCGAGCTGATATAGCCCACCATCATCTGCCATGCAGGGAAGGGCAGCAGGAAGAAGATCCCCGCGATCCACATCACGATGACGGCGGTCAGCGGCACGCCCGCGGCATTGACACGCGACAGGGATTTCGGTCCCGCGCCGGTATCGCCCACCGCATGCAGGATACGCGCGCCACCGGTGATATAGATCAGCCCCGTCCCGCCCGGCGAGACATAGGCATCGGCATAAAGCAGCACCGCAAGCCAGCCCATCCCGAGCGTCATCGCCAGACCCGCAAACGGCCCGGCGGAGCCTGCGAAGTTCAGCGAAGCCCAGCCATCTGCCAGGTCATCGGGCGAGAGCGCCATGATGAAGGCCACCTGCAGCAGGATATAGATCACCGCGCCGAGGATAACCGAGCCGATCACCGCCATCGGGATATTGCGCCCCGGATTGGCACTCTCGCCGCCCAGATCGATGGCGGTGCGGAAGCCGAGGAAGGAGAACACGATGCCCGCCGCCGGAATGGCGGTGAACATGCCTTGGGTCGAATAGGTGCCCGCGCCCGCATGCCACACGCCCCAATGGGTCGAGGCCGCGATCAGCCCCACCACCGTCACCAACGGGATCGCGATCTTCCACCATGTCACGGTGTTCGAGACTTTCAGAAGTGCCTTCACCGCCATCAGGTTCAGCACCGCCAGCACCGATAGCAGAACGACGGCCGCCACAAAGCCCATCGCGTTCAGGCTGCCCGAACCATCCCCTTTCAGGAAATAGGGCAGATAGTTATTGGCATAGGTCAGGATGCCCTCGGCCTCGACCGCCGGAATCGGCGCATAGCTGAGAAACAGCATCCAGCCCCAGAGCCGCCCCAATGTCTGGCCGTGGCTGGCATGGCTCATATGCACGAGCGCGCCGGATTTGGCGAACATCGTCGACAGCTCGGCAAAGCAGAGCGCGATCAGCATGATGATGACGGCCCCGATCACCCATGACCAGACCGCCAGCGGTCCCGCGATTTTCGACGCATGATAGGCCCCGAAGAGCCAGCCCGAGCCGATCATCGAGGTGGTCGAGGCGAAGAGAAGCCCGATAATCCCCACATCGCGTTTCAGTTTTCCGGCACTGCCCGTTGCGGCAGCCCCCATCGACTCTATGGATGCCATAGTTTTTCAATCCCCATTTTTATTTTTCGGTTTGGTCTGGTGGTAATCCGGCCGCGCCCAAAGATCCCGGGCCTGCACGGCCTCGTGTAAAGGCGCGAGGTGACGTGATGGAACGCATCTACCAACTGCCTGAAATATAAACCACAAATACGAGAGCCGCCTAATGTCTATGCGATACAAAGCCTGCTTATGAATTGGCAGACCGGGCCAGTGTCGTGGCGCATTCGTGCCGCGCGAAAGGGAACGGGGCGGAGTTTCCCCCGCCCCGCCGAAGAACCTATCGCGCGTGGGTCAGCTGGCTGGTGCCAGCAGAACTTCGCCCTTGAAAGGCACATTGCCACGAACATTCTTGGTCGTCTTGTCGATATAGACACTCGCGCTCATGCCCGCAGACAGGACGGCGCCTTCGGGCAGGGTATCGATCTGCACGGTCACCGGAATACGCTGGGCCAGACGCACCCATTCGAAGACCGGATCGACATCGGGCAGGCCCAGCGTGTCGCTTGCGCTGTTGCTATCGGCCACACCGCGCCCGAAGCTTGCCACATGGCCGGTAACGGTTCCGCGCGCGCCCATCAGCTTGACCGAGACCGGCGCGCCCAGGGTGATACGCGGCAGCTGGGTCTCACGGAAATAGCCGGTGATCCGGAAGCTTTTGGCATCCACCAGATTGACCGCATCGGTGCCCGCTACGGCGTAATCGCCCTGACGCAGATGCAGGTTGGTCACATAACCATCGGTTGGCGCGCGCACAGCGACCCGCTGGAGATCGAGCTGCGCGATGGCGAGCGCCGCTTTGGCCGAGCGGACATTGGCCGCCGCCGCCGCCGCCTCGCGTTGCGCCTCCTCGTTGGTTTCCACGCTGATGGTGCCGTGTTTCGTCAGGCTGTCATTGCGATGCGCGATCGAGGCTTTCAGCTCCATCGTCTCGCGCTCGCTATCGAGCTCGGCCTGCGCCTGCTCGACCGCAAGTTTGAAACTGGACGGGTCGACCTCGAACAACAGATCACCCGCATGGACGAACTGGTCATTTTTCACCGCGACCTTGTCAATGCGCCCCGCGACCTCGGGCGCGATCTGCACCACATCGGCCGAGACCCTGCCATCACGGGTCCAGGGCGCGTTCATGTAATAGTTCCACAGATGCCAGCCGAGAAACCCCGCACAGGCCACCATGACGAAGGTCAGCGCCACGCGCCCCCCGTTGCGTTTGAGAGAAGAGATCACGGCGTTACAAACTCCAATAGATATCCGGCGGCGCCGAGAAGGGTGAAATAAAGCGCGATATCGAACAATGCGGGGTGCCAGACATGTCGATAGAGGCCTCTCTGGGCAAGCACATGATGCAGCATCCGGAACAGCCCGTAACAGACTAGCCCCAGGAGCATCAGGGTCGGGACGAAGACGCCCATGACGTCATATTCGGGTCTCATGCCGGTATCCTTTCATCGTCGGTGCGCCGGTCGAAAGACGGCCTGTATAGGGGATCCAGACCGGGAGGCGGAGCGGCTGCGAAGAGCGTGCAACGCAGCCCGGCAAGCGCATCGCACAGGGGCCGGTCCGAGAGCGGCACCGCGGCAAGTGCCATGTCGAGCGCCCTGCGCAGATCGTCCGGCGCACCTTCCTGATGCCTGCGACGCGCGCGATACAGCGCCGCAATACGGGCCAGAACCTCCTCTGTCCGCATCCGCGCAACGGGGGCCAGAGCGGCCTTGGCGCGCTGGATCTGCATCACGGTGAGCGAGACCCGAAGATCGCGAAGAATATCATTGCCTCGCACCCGTGATCCTTCGGGGAGTGCGCCAAGCCGCGGGACGATCTGCCCCAGACGGTCGAGCATGCGCCCGTAAAGCCGTTCACGCTCGAAATTGCGTCGGCCCGAGGCCGCATCGATCACCACAGACCAGCCCGCCCGAGCGATCCGCCTGGCCGCCCGTTCGGCACCGATGGCACGGAATACCGAGGTGACCGTAGCCGCCACGATCAGCCCCGCGACAGCGCCCAGAGACGCATTGGTGAAAGATACGAGATCGGTGCCGATCTGGTTGCTGAGGGTCAGCATATAGATCAGATTCACGCTCACCTGGAAGCCCGCAAACCATGTGGGCGGCGAAGCCATGAGGATGCCACAGGGGATCAGCACGAAGGCCAGTGCCGCAGCCTCGGCCGCAAAGCCACCGCCAATTGCGGGCAGGATCGCAAACTGGTAAACAAAGGCCAGCCCGAGCGCGATCAGGGTCAGCTGCAGCACCTTCTTCATGACCGGCACCGAATTGTCCATCGCCGCCATGAACGAGCACATGATGATGGCAAATTCCAGCATGCCCGCCCCGTAATGCCACCCCGTCCCGATCCAGATCGCGGCCGCGATACCTGCGGCGACCATCATCGTGACCACAGCCAGCACCGAGGTGCCGTAATCGAAATGCAGATGATCCGAGCGACGGTAGCGTGACGAAAGGCTCTGGCGCAGTGCAGGGCCCTCGCTATGGGCAAGATCCGAGCGCAGGATGCGGCAATCGTTCCAGATACACACCAGATCCGAGAGCCGCTCGGCCAGACGGGTGACAAGAAGTGCCTCCCATGTGCCCAAGGCTCCAGCGGGCGCGCCCTTCCAAAGCGCGCGAAGCGCCTCGCTGTCGTCTGCGAGCACGGCAGCGCCGGTCTTTGCCAGACGTGAGAGCAAGTGATCCACGGCGGCCAGCGCCTGCGCATCCTCCATGTCGAGCCAGTCCTGCACGGGGGCAATGATCGCCCGACCGGCCTCCCGCCCCCTCGCGCTCTGGCCGAGTGCTGTGCGAAGATCGGCCAGTTCCGAGAGCTGCGGCAGGATCATCACCATCCGGTATTTGATCGCCTGTAACCGCTCGACCGCGGCGCGCGCCTGCGCGCCTTCATAGGCCACCTGCGCCCCGAGCATCCGCATCCCCGTTGCATCGGCGGCCAGACGGTTACGCTCGGCTTGCGTCCTTGCGGCATCGGCCTCGCCCGAGAGCACCTCGCGGGTCAGATCGGCGGCATTGGAGAGCCATCCCTCGACCTTGCCGGACAGGACCGGCGCAAGGGCCTGCGGCAGGATCAGACGCCCCACGACAGACGCGCATAGGATACCGATACCGATCTCGATCATGCGGCTTGTGCCATAGGTGAAGCTGATCTCGGGAGTGCTGACGATGGAGAACCCCGTCAGCGCCGCCGTATAGCCCGCCAGCATGAAGACATAGGCGCGCGGTGTGCGGTCGAGCGAGGACACGAACAGGCAGATCGCAGCCCAGAGCGTGATCGCCATCACCAGAAGCACCGGCTCCTGCACAAAAGAGGGCACCAGAACGATCACCGCTCCCGCGCCAAGAACCGTGCCACCCAAACGGTAGACGGCCTTGGAAGCCACCGAACCCGAGAGCGGGTTGGTTACGATATAGGCGCTTCCCAAGGCCCAGTAAGGATTGGTCATCCCGAAATAATCGGCAATCAGATAGGCCAGCATCCCCGCAATGAAGGCCTTCACCGAGAAGATCACATGATGGACCTGAATTCCGCCCGCGATCATGATCTGCCTTTCTGCTTGGCCTCATAGTCATCAAGCGTCTCCGAGAGCTGGGCGAGCACGCGATAGGCCGCCTCGAGATCGTCGGGGGCGAACTGGTCGAGCAGCTCGCGCCGCAGCACCCGTGCCACCCGATTGGCCCGCGCGGCCAGCTCGGCCCCCTCCTCGGTCAGCTCCAGAAGTTTCGCACGGCGATCCGACGGATCCTCGATCCGGCGCAGAAGGCCCCGTGCACTCAACCTGTCCAGAAGGCGCACCACGCCCGAGGTCTCCAGCCCCAGAAGCTGAGCCAGCTCGTTCTGCCGCATCGCATCCTTGCCCGGACGCCAGAGCACCAGCATCGGCAGCGCGGTAGCGTCGGACAGGCCCTCATTTGCCAGTCTCTGGCCCAGAACGCGGCGCCATGACTGGCCCACCGCCGGAATGATCCGGCCCAGATCGTCCCAGCTCTGCATGTCAAACGACTGTTCTTGCGACACGGATGTCTCCTTCGGCGGCGTTTCACGGGACGGATAAGATGAACCATCATTAGATGAGCTATCATCTAATTCGTCCCATATGTCCGATCACCGGAATCTGCAAGTCACGAGGAGGAGAGCCAGCAGATCGGACCGATAACTCGCGCTTCAATAGGGTCGCGCGCCGGTCTGATTATGCCGAAGAACCGGTCACTTCGCCGGAAAAATCCCGTGTGCCCCTTGAGGACCGGCAGGGTGGATACTTAGCTCTTGCCACTTCACGGCCACGCCCCACCATTGGGGCCAATGGCCTCCCTCTCGCCCAAGGTAAGTGACACGGTATGGACTTTCTCGATCAGCGGCTCTCGAACCTCTTCATCGACCTGCAGCGCTCCGGCCTGTGGGAAGACGAGAAAGCGATTGCGGATTCCGTGCTTCTTCGAAGCCCCGCAGAGACCTATATGGCCTATACGGTCCGGAAATCGCTGGGCGATATGGATCTGCGGGCGTTCTATGACGAGTATTTCCGCCCCGTGCGGGCGCGCGAGGCGAACTACCAGACAGATCCCGCGCATGGACCGCAGGAGCATATCGAGGCGCTCTGGCCGCTTCTGGTGCGGGACGCCGATGATCCCGACCTGCAATCGAGCCGCATCGCGCTCAACCGTCCCTATGTTGTGGTGGGCGGACGGTTTCAGGAATCCTATTACTGGGACACATTCTTCACCCTGCTGGGGCTGATCCGCGCGGGGCGGATGTCGGTCGTCGAGGATATGCTGGAAAATTTCGCCGACGCGATCGAGCGGTTCGGCTTCGTGCCCAACGGTTTCCGCACCTATTATCTCTCGCGGTCGCAGCCGCCCTTCTTCTGGGCAATGGTGCGCGCGGCCGCGCAGGCGAGCCCCGACCCCAAGGCGGTGATGGCGCGCTATCTGCCGGCACTGGAGAAGGAATACCGGTTCTGGACCGCGAGCCCGCGCACCCATGAGGGGCTCGCGCGCTACTGGGATGCGATGGACACGCCGCGGATCGAAATGTTTGCCACCGATCTGCACTGGCAGGCCCATGCCGCCAAAACACCGGGACTGTATCGCAATCTGCGGGCGGCCTGCGAGAGCGGCTGGGATTTCTCCTCGCGCTGGCTCGCGGACCCTGATGATCTGGGCTCGATCCGCACGACGCGGATCTGGCCGGTGGATCTGAACGCGCTACTCCTGTGCCACGAGACCTATCTGGCCGAGATCTGCACGGCAGTGGCCCCCGAGCGTGCGGCCATGTATCGCGAGGCCGCTGACTGGCGCGCGCAGGCGCTGCGCGAGCGGTTCTACAATCCCGAGACGGGCTTTTTCCATGACCGCCTGATCGACGAGGACGCGCTGAGCCCCGTTGTGTCGGCGGCAGGGCTGTTTCCGCTCTTTGCGGGTGCTGCCACGCGCACGCAGGCCGCGCGCTGCACGGAGACCATGCAGACACGGCTTCTGGCACGTTACGGGCTGCTGAGCACCGATATCACCAGCGGCCAGCAATGGGATGCGCCCAATGGCTGGGCGCCGCTGCAATGGATCGCGATCCACGGGTTGCGGCGCTATGGCTATAATGCCGTGGCGGAACGCATCAAATCGGGCTGGATCACGGCCTGTGAGGATGTCTTTGCCGAGACCGGAAAGTTCGTCGAGAAATATAACGTGCTCGATGACCGAGCCGCCGGAACGGGCGGCGAATACGAACTGCAGGACGGGTTCGGCTGGACCAATGGCGTCTATCTCGATCTGGTGCTCGAAGGCTCTGCGCAGAGCTGGCTGGGAGAGGTGGCGCTGGCCGCCGAGTGACCTCCCCCGCCTGAGCTCCTAGCTGCCCTGTGCGACCGCGCTTGACACGGCCGTCTGGGCCGATTGCAGCGACCGGATTTCGAGGAAGATCCGCTGGACCTGCGGATGCGCCTTGTGGATGCGGTCCTGAATGCCCTCGACCGTGTCGAAAATCTCGCGCGGCGCGATCCCGGTGCGGAACTCGACCTCGATATTGAGCAGGATCTGGTCGGGTGCCAGATGCATGGTGCGCAGATGCGGCACACTGACCACTGCAGGCGCGCCCATCGCGATCTCGCGGATCGAGGCCACCACATCCTCGTCGGCGGCCTCCCCCATCAGCAACTCGCGGGTCTCGATGACCAGCATGATGGCGACACCGATCAGGATCACACCGATCACAACAGATGCGATCCCGTCATATACGGGTTGGTCGAGCGTGACCGACAAAAACACACCAAGCGCCGCTGCGATGATCCCCAAAAGCGCCGCCGTATCCTCGGCCACCACGGTATAGACCGACGGGTCCTTGCTGCGGCGGAAGGTCTTGAGAACTCCCTCACCCGGTTTGCGGGCCTTCATCATTGCCTTGATCGCGATATACCACGAGGTCCCCTCGGCGAGGAAGGCGATGCCCAGCACGGCATAGTTCCAGATCGGTTCCTCGATCGGCTCTGGGTTGAGCGCATGCATCACCCCTTCATAGACCGAGAGCCCGCCGCCGATGGAGAACAGGAGCATCGCCACGATGAGCGACCAGAAATACATCTCCTGCCCGTAGCCGAACGGATGGCGTGCATCCGCCGGTTTCTTCGAGCGTTTCAGCCCAAGGAGCAAAAGCCCCTCATTGCCGGTATCGACCAGCGAGTGGATCGCTTCCGATAGCATCGAGGAGGAACCGGTAAAGGCGGCGGCCACGAATTTCGCCACCGCGATCACCAGATTGGCCACCAAGGCCCCATAGACTGTAATGGGCTTCTCGCCCTTCGCTTCTGCCATCAATAAAATCCTGTGATGTAATGGGAGCGCGCCGCCCGCAGGCTGCGCAGGAGTGTTACCCCCGCAACCCGCGGCATCGGTGATGGGTTCCCCAGAAGGCCGTTGAGAAGACTGGGAAATAATGTCGCAGTAGGGCCATGGCACGGCGCCCTATGCTCCCTGCTCAATCCAAAGTGATCGGCTTGCCGGAGAAGTGAGCACGCCCCTTCGTTGACGCCTCGCGCCCGCCTTTCTAGGACTGCGCACAATCATCCCGAGCCGGTGGGACATTGTCTGATGGCTTGTGTCCCTTATTCCAGCGCGAAGGTTGCCATGAACTCCCCGAAGGTCTCTCTGTCCGGTCTTACCCCGAAATCGCTCCTTACCGGTGCCGCACTGCTCTGCCTTGCGCTCGGCACGGGCGCGGGGGGCGCGCCTGCTGCCGCGCAGGAAGCCGCGGCTCCCTTGACGGCCGAGCAGGCGCCTGTCACCGCCCTGCCCGGCGCGCCCGAGGCACCTGCCCTGCCGGATGTGGCAAGCTATGTGCTGATGGATGCGCAGACCGGCACGGTTCTGGCCTCCAAAGGCGCGGGGCTTTTGCGCGCGCCGGCGAGCCTGACCAAGATGATGACCGCCTATCTGACCTATCAGGCGCTGGCGCAGGGCCGCGTGCGCGAGGATCAGGTGGTGCCGGTCAGCAATGCCGCATGGAAGGCCACCGGTTCGCGCATGTTTCTCGACCCCAGCGCCAAAGTGACCATCGACCAGCTGCTGCACGGGCTGATCATCCAGTCAGGCAATGATGCGGCGGTCGCTCTGGCCGAGGCGGTGGGCGGCTCGCAGGAGGCATTTGTGCTGGCGATGAATGCAGAAGCCAAGACCCTCGGCCTTGCCGATACCCATTATACCAATGTCTCGGGCCTGCCGCAGGGCGATATCCACACTTCGGCGCTGGATGTGGCCAAGCTCAGCCATGCGATCATCCGCGATTATCCGCAGTTCCTCGAGATCTCGGCGCAGAAGGAATATACCTTCGACAATATCACCCAGCGCAGCTGGAATCCGGTGCTCTTCAAGGATGCCTCGGTCGACGGGCTGAAGACGGGCCTGACCGATGCGGCGGGCCATTGCATCGCCGCCACCGCCTCGCGCAACGGCCGCCGTCTGATCGCGGTCGAGATGGGCGCGCCCGATTGGGACAGCGGCACCACCGCAAGCGAAGTGCTGCTCGATTACGGCTACCATTTCTTCGAGAATGCGCAGGTCGTGACGGCGGGCACCAAGCTGGGCGAACTCGATGATCCGCGCTTCGACCCCGAACAGATCCCCGTGGGCGCGGCCGAGGATATGACGATGAGCGTGCCGAGCGCGCTGATGAAATCGGTGGAGACCACGGTGAGCTTCAACCCGCAGATCCCCGAGGAGCTGCCCGCGGGCGCGCGCGTGGGCACCATCACCTATTCGTCCAACGGCACCGTGCTGGCGCAGGTGCCTGCGGTGACCCTGACCAAGGGGATCGATGCGAGCTTCATGACCAAGATCATGCGCAAGCTCCATTCGGCGTTGTAATACGCCACGCACAGGGCTCCAAAAGAAAAGGCTGGCGTCTCCGCCAGCCTTTTCCATTCTGCAATTGCGGTGGATCAGACGCGCTCGAGCGCGATCGCGATCCCTTGCCCCACGCCGATACACATGGTCGACAGCGACTTCTCGCCCGGCTTCAGATCCAGCATCGCGGTGCCGGTGATCCGTGCACCCGACATGCCAAGCGGGTGCCCGAGAGCAATCGCGCCACCATTGCGGTTCACGCGGGCATCATCATCGGCAATCCCCAGGTCGCGCAGCGTGGCCAGCCCCTGGCTTGCAAAGGCCTCGTTCAGCTCGATCACCGCGAAGTCGTCCTGCGCCAGCCCCAGACGCTCCATCAGCTTCTTCGACGCCGGTGCCGGACCAAAGCCCATGATGCGCGGGGCAACCCCTGCGGTGGCCCCGCCCAGCACGCGGGCGATGGGGGTCAGACCATTGGCCTCGGCGGCCTCTTTGGTGGCGAGGATCAGCGCCGCCGCCCCGTCATTCACACCGGACGCATTGCCTGCGGTGATGGTGCCACCCTCTTTCACAAAGGCCTTCAGCTTCCGCAGTGCCGCGAGGGTCGTCTCGGGGCGCGGATGCTCGTCGGTATCGACAACCACCGGATCGCCCTTGCGCTGCGGGATGCTGACCGGAACGATCTCCTGCGCGAGCCGCCCGCTTTCCATCGCGCGGCCAGCGGCAGCCTGCGAGCGCAGGGCAAATGCGTCCTGATCCTCGCGCGAGACGTTGAAGTCCTCGGCTACATTCTCTGCCGTCTCGGGCATCGAATCCACGCCATACATCTTCTTCATCAGCTTGTTGACGAAACGCCAGCCGATGGTGGTGTCCTCGACCGAATTGCTACGCGAGAAGGCTGCAGTCGCCTTGGGCATGACGAAGGGCGCGCGCGACATGGATTCCACACCACCAGCCACGATGAGGTTCGCCTCGCCCGCCTTGATCGCGCGGGCGGCGGTGATGATCGCATCCATGCCCGAACCGCAAAGACGGTTCATCGTGGTGCCCGGCACCGTTTCGGGATAGCCCGCAAGCAAAAGCGACATGCGCGCCACGTTACGGTTATCCTCGCCTGCCTGGTTGGCGCAGCCAAAGATCACCTCGTCGATCTGCGCGAGATCGAGCGAAGGGTTGCGCTCGGCCAGAGCCTTCAACGGGATCGCCCCCAGATCATCGGCACGAACGCTCGACAATGCCCCGCCAAACCGGCCGATCGGGGTACGGATATAGTCGCAGATATAGACTTCGGTCATGCCAGCTCCTCCGGTACAGCCAGTTCACCCACGCTGCCTTCGACATGGAGTGTCGCCCCAGTGTAGGATTGCAGTTCTTCCATCGACATCGCGGCCAGTTTCTCGCGCAGGACAAACTTGCCGTCGACAATGTCCACCACGCAAAGCGAGGTATAGACGCGGGTCACACAGCCCAGACCGGTCAACGGGAAGGTGCAGGCCTCGACCAGCTTCGGCTTGCCATCCTTGGTGACATGGTCGGTGACCACGGCCACGCGTTTGGCGCCATGCACCAGATCCATCGCGCCGCCCACGGCGGGCACGCCCTTGGAGCCTACGCGCCAGTTGGCCAGATCCCCGTTTTGGGCCACCTGATAAGCGCCCAGCACGGCCAGATCCAGATGGCCGCCGCGCACCATGGAAAAGCTGTCGGCATGGTGGAAGAAGGCGGCACCGGGGTTCAGCGTCACGGCCTTCTTGCCCGCGTTGATCAGATCCCAGTCCTCTTCACCGGCGGGCGGTGCCTCGCCGAAACCCAGAACGCCGTTTTCGGTGTGATAGATCACATCGCGGCCTTCGGGTTGGAACTTGGCGATCATCTCGGGGAAGCCGATACCGAGGTTCACATAGGAGCCGTCTTCGATATCCTGCGCCGCGCGCCATGCGATCTGCGCGTTGGAAAGTTTCATATCAGACATCAGTAGACCACTCCCGTCCGGACAAGGACTTCTTCCTGTTGCGGGTCTTTCACCTCGACCATGGCATCCACGAAGATGCCGGGGGTGATGACTTCCTGCGGGTCGATTGCGCCCGGCTCGGCCAGTTCGGAGACCTGCGCGATGGTGCGGTTCGCGGCCATGGCCATCAGCGGGTTGAAGTTCCGACCTGCCATCCGATAGGTCATATTGCCCATCTTGTCGCCGATATGGCCCTTGATCAGCGCGAAATCGGCCTTCAGCCAGCGTTCCTGCACATAGGATTTGCCGTCGAATTCCTCGACGGGCTTGCCCTCGGCCAGCTCGGTCCCGAAAGAGGTCGGCGTGTAGAAGGCGGGGATACCCGCACCTGCGGCACGGATACGTTCGGCCAGCGTGCCCTGCGGCACCAGTTCCAGCGCGATCTCGCCCGCGAGATATTTCTCGTTGAAGGCTTCGGCATTCGACGAGCGCGGGAAGGAGCAGATCATCTTGCCCACCATGCCCGCCTTGATCATCGCCGCGATCCCGATGGACCCGTTACCGGCGTTGTTGTTGACTACGGTCAGGTTTTTCGGGCTGCCGGTCGCGCGGAACCGGTCGATCAATGCGTGGATCAGCTCGATCGGTGCGCCCGACCCGCCAAAGCCCCCGATCATCAGCACGCAATCGTCGGGAATATCGGCGACGGCTGCGGCCACAGACGAAACAGTCTTGTCCATGTAAGTCCTCCTAATTGGCCCGGACATTACGCTTGCGACCTGCACCCGAGAAGGGATATTGTTCGTATATTGATCTTTGTTCATAATGACGGAGAATTTGTTCGCATGTTGAACAAGCCGACCGACCATATCGGGTCTCTCGCCAAGGCGCTGAAGGTGATGGAATGTTTCGGGGCCGACACACCGCGCCTTGCCATCACCGATGTGGCCGCGCGCACGGGGTTCGACCGTGCCACTGCGCGGCGCTGCCTGCTGACGCTGCATCACGAAGGCTATGCCGATTATGACGGCAAGTTCTTCAGCCTGACACCGCGCGTCTTGCGACTGGGGATGGGGGCGTTAGCCTCGATGCCGCTGGCGCAGGTGGTGCAGCCATGGCTCGACCAGCTCTCCGACCAGATCGGGCAATCCTGTTCGGTGGCGATTCTGGACGAGACAGAGATCGTCTATCTGGCGCGGGCGGCGCAGCGGCGGGTGATGTCCATTGGGCTGATGCCCGGATCGCGGTTGCCTGCCCATTGCACCTCGATGGGGCGGGTGCTGCTGGCGGCCCTGCCCGAGGCACAGGCCCGCGCCACCCTCGACGCCTCGGACCTGACGCCGCGCAGCCCACGCAGCCTGACCGACCCCGAGGAAATATTGGGGGTGATCGCGCAGGTGCGGACGCAGGGCTATGCCACGATTGATCAGGAGGTCGAGCTGGGCCTGCGCTCGCTGGCGGTGCCGATATATGATGCGCGCGGGCGGGTGGTGGCCGCCCTCAATACCGGCTTTGCCGCGCTGCATGGTGACATGGCGGCGATTATCAGGGAATATCTGCCCGCGCTCCAGAAGGTGCAATCGGGCCTCAGGCGGATGCTTTGAACGGCTTGCGGGCCACGGTCTGGGCGAGGGTCACGAAATTATGGGCATGCACGCCCTGTTCATCGATGCGGAAATTCACCGAGAGCGCGGTCTGCCGCATGGGTTCGGCGATCTTCATATAGCGCACCCCCTGACGCGGCGCCGTCGCCACCGAACCGGGCACGATACAGATCCCCTCGCCAATCGCCACAAGGCTTAACGCCGTCTGCAGGTCCATGGTGAAGCTGCGCCGCGAGGTGTCAATCTTCAACTCCGCCAACCCGTCGAGCACGAAATCGGCATAGGATGGGCGCGGAAATTCGGGATACAGAAGGAAGGTCGGGCGCTCCAGCGCGGCCAGAGACAGCGAAGGCCCCACTCCCGTATCCCAAGTATCGGGGATCGCGGCGATCAGCGGCTCGTCCATCAGTTTGCGGGTGATCAGCTCAGCATCTTTCAGCGCGGGCCGCGCAAAACCCACATCGATCTCGCGCCCGATCAACGCGCGATAGAGGCGGGCATTGTTCATCGGCAGTAGCGAGAGCGCCACATCGGGATAGGCCGCGCGGAAGCTCTTGATGATATTGGGCAATATCGAATAGGTCGCAGACCCCACGAACCCGATCCGGAGCCGCCCCTCGGCCCCCTGCCCGATCCGGCGGATCTCGAGGCACATATCGTCGAACTCGCCTAGCAGATGCCGCCCGCGATCGCGCAGCCGCACCCCCGCCTGCGTCAGCGACACCGCGTTGCGACCACGGTTGAAAAGGATCGCGCCCAGATCCTCCTCGATCTGCTTGATCTGGCGCGAGAGCGGGGGCTGCGCGAGCCCGAGCCGCTCGGCCGCACGACCGAAATGCAGTTCCTCGGCCACCGCCATGAAGTAGCGCAACTGTTTGAGATTCATCCACCCTCTCCCTGCCCCGCAGTTAACCCCACGCAAAACCCCGCCGCAAGAGGCGCGGCGGGGTGCAGGTGCCTCCTTGCGAGGCTTTGGCGTCGTGGGAGGACGCTTATTCTGCCGCCAGCGCGGTTTCTTTGGCCGCGCGGGTCAGGACGAAATCGAAATTGACATAGAGGTCCTGATCGATCCCCTCGGGTGCCGGTTTGAAATCGGCGATCAGGCTCTGTTTGACCGCAAAGACCGAGTCCTCCTCGAGGTAGTCCGACGAGCTGTCGAAGACCTGACTGATGAAGGGGCGATACCCCTCTTTGGCGATCATGAAATGGATGTGACCGGGGCGGAAAGGATGGTGGCCCATCGCGCGGATCAGCTCGCCTGCCGACTCGTCATTGGGGATCGGATAGGGCACAGGGCGCAGCGCACGGAAGGCAAAATGGCCCTTCTCGTCGGTGATGAAACGCCCGCGCAGGTTATATTCGGGCTGGTTCGGGTCGTGGTTCTCGTAAAGGCCGTTGGGCGCGTCTTCCCAGACATCGAGCAGCACACCTTCGAGCGGTTTGCCATCGGCATCAAGGACATGACCCTCGAAATAGACCGTCTCCTGACCCTCGAAGGCCATCTGCACGGTGGAGGCGCCTTTGGGCAGGACCGGCGGGTTCTCGCGGTAGAACGGGCCCAGGATGCAGCTGTCGGAGCCGCCCTCCTCGGTCGGGTTCGACAGCATATCGACAAGGATCTCGACGCCGAGGATATCCCCCAGAAGGATGAACTCCTGACGCTTCTCGGAGCACATCTGGCCGGTGCGGGCCAGAAACTCGCAGGTATAAAGGAACTCGTCATGCTGCAGCTTGGTCTCGCGGCAGAAATCATGCAGGTGACGCACAAGAGCGGTCATCAGCTCGCGCTGGCGGTCGGTAATCTCGCCATGCTGTCCGATAGCACTGATCACGATATCGGTCACTGTCTCAATGTTCAGATTGGTAGCCATGTTTGGTCCTCCTCACCGTCTGACATGGGCACCTCCTCCAAGGTGCCGTTGATGGCTGATCATCACCATCCGGCGCCCCGCCGCCAATGCCGCACGCGGTATCCGGCAATACCCTAGCGCAACATTAACCACGGCGAAGAGACAAAGTGCCTCCAGGAGAGAGCCGCGCGGCAGATCGTGGCCTCTGCCGCGTGGCGATTAGAACCGGTCGAACCGGTAGGGATGCGGGTCGACCAAGGGTGCAGCCCCTGTGACCAGATCAGCGGCGAGCTGTCCGGCTGCTGGGCCGGTGCCGAACCCATGCCCCGAGAACCCCGTGGCCAGCACCAGCCCCGGCAGGCTTGCCACCGGCCCGATGACCGGATGGCTATCGGGCGTGATGTCCATCACCCCTGCCCAGCCCTGAGCGATCTTCGCATCCTTGAAGACCGGCCAGGCGCGGGAAAGATTGTCGAGCGCCTCGGCGTTCAGCGCGGGCAATGTCGGCGGGTCCATCACACGGGTCTTCTCGAATGGCGAGACCCGATCCATTCGCCAGCGCCGCGCCAGACGCAGATCGTCAACGCTCTGTCGATTGAGCGTGATCCGCAACAGCCCCGCCGTGGCCTTGAGAGTGGACAGATAGCGATGGCCCAGCAACAGATGATCGAGCACCAGCGGGCAGGACAGCGCCGCGCGCTGCGTGATGACAAAGCCGCCATCGATATGTTTACGGAACGAGAAATCCGGCCCCGCGACACCGGCCTCGCTCGGCCCCTCCATCGGCTCGGTCCGGAAAGCCGAACAGATCAGCGGCAATGTCGGCAGCGAGATCCCGTGATTGCCGAGCAACCGGCGCGACCAGAGCCCGCCTGCCAGCAGCACCTGTGCGCAGGCGATCTCGCCGCGCTCGGTCATTACCCCGCTCACGCGGCCTGCCTGCGTCGTAAGCCCGCGCACAGCGCAGTTTTCAACAATCACCGCGCCCTTGGCCAATGCGGCTTTGGCGATAGCGCTGGAGGCAAGGGTCGGCTCGGCGCGCCCGTCGCTTGGCGTGGTGACGCCACCGATCCAGTTGGCCGCACCGCCCGGCACCAGTGCCGCAATCTCCCGAGGGCTCAGGAGCCGCGCGCCCAGCCCCAGCCCCGCGACCGAGGCCGCCCATGCCTCATGCGCGGCCATCTCGGCCTCGGTGCGGGCGCAAAACAGGATACCCTCGCGCCGGTAGCCGACATCCATCCCCGTGCGTGCGGGCATCTCCTGCCAGAGCCGGTCGGCGGCCAGTGCCAGCGGGATATCGGCCGCCGCGCGAGAGGTCTTGCGCACCCAGCCCAGATTGCGCGAGCTTTGCTCGCCCGCGATCCGGCCCTTTTCGAGCACGGTCACAGGGATGCCGCGCTCGGCCAGCGTAAGGGCCGCACTCAGCCCCACGATGCCGCCGCCGATGATCACGACTTCGGTGCGCACGGGAAGCTCGGTGGAGGTCGTGACGGGTGCGATCAGTGGCGCCATCGGTGCTCTCCCTCAGATCGCCACGGTCTTGTAGACCGTCTCGGCCTTTGCCGCCCCGCGATAGGCGGTCACCTCGATCTCGACCTTATAGACGCTCGATCCGAGCGGCGGGCAGGTCACGGTGGTGGTCGGGTCGATGCCGCGGAATTTCTCGCCGATCAGGGTCATCACCGTCTCGGTATCCGAGGGCGTCTGGATGAAGACGCGGCTGGCAACCACATCGCCCAACTCGCTATCCACAGCTGCCAGAGCGCGTTCGATATTGGCAAAGACCTGCAGGGTCTGGCTGCCCACATCCTCGGGGATCTCCTTGGTCACGGGGTCGCGGCCCGCGGTATTGGACACGAAGATCCAGTTATCCACCGCGACGATGCGCGAATAGCTGGCGTGATCCTCGAATTTCGAGCCGGTCTTGATTTTGGTGATCTGGGTCATCTGGTGTCTTTCGGGAAAAAGGCCCCTGCGCGGTTCGGCACGCAGGGGAAGTCGGGGGATTTCGGTTGGCTCAGCGAAGAACGGGCTCGTCCCAGAGGTTCAGCTTGGTGCCAATGCCGCGGGCGAGCGCGTTGCGATAGAGCACGGTGCCCCATGCCACATCCTCGACAGGCATGCCGCCGACCGACATCAGGATGATCTCCTCCTCGTTGCGGCGGCCATCGGCGGCGCCCGCCACGATCGCCCCCAGATCCTCGAGCGCCTCGGACGCCATGGTGCCAGCGGCGATCATATCCATGAATTTCACGCCCACGAGCGGGATCACATTATGTGCGGGATGGGGCACCTCTTCATACCACGCCTCGTAAAGGCCGGTATTATCGAGCACCTTGCGCACATCATCGGCCTCCATTCCGGCATCGAAGTTGCACGGTGCGGGCATGGCAAGGAAGGCACCGGGCTTGACCCATTCGCGCTTCACCATCGGGTAGTCATCGGGGTTGCCGACCTCGCCCGAGGCGCAATAGGTGACGATATCGCTGTCACGCACCACCGCCTCGATATCGTCGACGATCCGGATATCGGTGATCTGCGGGTAGTTCTCTTTGACCCAGTCGATGAAGACATCGAGGGAGCGCTGGCCACGGCCCTTGACCTTTACCGTGTCGATTTCGGGGCAGGCCGCGATAAAGGCCGCAAGGGTCGTGCGCGCCATCACGCCGGGGCCGAAGATGCCCACGACTTTCGAGCCCTTGCGCGCCAGATGGCGTGCGCCCACACCGGGCACAGCCCCCGTGCGATAGGCCGACAGGAGATTGGCCGACATATAGGCCAGCGGCGCGCCGGTATCGGCATCATTGAGCGTGAACATCAGGATCGAGCGCGGCAGGCCCTTGTCCTTATTGGCGATATTGGAGCCATACCATTTCACGCCCGCGGTGCAGAAGCTGCCGCCCAGATAGGCAGGCATCGCCATGAAGCGGCGGTCTGCCGTGGGTTTGGGCATGGTCTCGAAGGGCGAATTCTCGGGGAAGGTCACCATCGCGCCGTGGCTGTCGCTATTGGGGCCAGCCATGCGGTAATCGCCATGGTGGAGAAGCGCGAACATCTCTTCCATACAATCCACACAGGCGGGCATATCGGTGACGCCAGCCGCGATCATGTCGGGCTCGGACAGATAGAGGAAGTCGATCTTCGGCAGGTTGGGGAGGTCTTTCATAAGACAGATCCTTTCAGGAAACACAGGGCTCAGTCGAAGCTGCGGCCAAGATTGGAATAGAGCGCGGGATTGCGGGCCTTGATGCCCCATGCGATCAGCGCGCCGCCCAGACCCGTGGCGATCACAAGGAGGGGGAAGGCCAGAACGATGGCGCTCTCGCTGCCCGTCAGCATGGAGATATTGCCACTGACCAAGGCGAAGGCCGCCAGAAGTCCAAGTGTCGCCAGCACAGGCGCCACCAGCACCACCCAGACCGAACGGCGATGGGTATTGATGCGGAAGAAGCGGATCACCGAGGCCGAGACGAGGATCTGCGTGGCCAAAATCGCCAGCACCGCAAGCCCCGCCATCCACGAGAAGACGGTCATATAGGGGTCGGCCCCGCCAATCGCGAAGGCGATCAGGATCACCGCCACCAGCCCCGCCTGCACCAGACCTGCCATATGCGGCGAGCCATGCTCGGGGTGGATATGCGCCAGCTTGCGCCAGATCAGGCTCTCGCGGGCCAGCGTGTAGAAGTAGCGGTTGAGCGTGTTATGGAAGGACAGAAGGCAGGCAAAGAGGCTGGTCAGCAGGAGAAGGTTCATCACCGTGACCGACCACGGTCCCAACAGATCCGCCGCCGCATCAAAGTAGAACCCTTCAAGCGAGGCTTCGGCTGCCCCCCGCACCTGCGACGGCCCGTAATACTGGCTGATCGCCCATGTGGAGAAAGCGTAGAAGAGCGTGATCAGCAGGACGGCCACATAGGTGGCACGCGGAATGGTGCGCTCAGGGCGGTGGGCTTCCTCGGCAAAGATCGCAGTTGCTTCAAAGCCTACATAGGCGCCCAGCACGAAGACCATGCTCACACCCAGACCGGGGGCCAGCACCTCGGAGGGGCGGAACCCCGACAGCGTCAAGCCTTCCGGCCCGCCACCGTGGAACAGGATCGCGATATCGAGAAGCAGCAGGATCGCCAGTTCGGCCAGCATGCACGCGCCAAGGATGCGCCCAGAGATGGCGATGTTGCGGCGTCCGAAATAGACGACGACGCCCAGCACCACCAGCGACCAGACCCACCACGGGAGCTCGATGCCATAAGGTGCGAGCGTCGCAGCCATGAAGACAGCAAAAAGCGCGTAGATCCCGATCTGGATCGCGAAATAGGCCAGAAGCGCCATCAGCGCACCGCCGACACCTGCAGCCGCCCCCATGCCTCGGGAGATATAGCTGAAAAAGCCGCCCGCGCCGGAGATATAGGGCGTCATCGCGGTGTAGCCTACCGAGAAGACCAGATAGAGCAGCCCCGCCAGAACGAAGGCGCCGGGCACGCCGGTGCCGTTGCCAAAGGCGAAGGCGGGCGGGGTCGCCCCCACCACTGCGGTCATGGGCGCCGCTGCCGCGACGACGAAGAAAACGATATGGGCAAGTCCGATAGAATTGCCGCGGAGCCGGCTTCCGGCTGTAGCGTCAGTCATGGTTACATCCCTGTTGTTTTATGTTGGTCTGTCTCTTGGGTGCGGGGCAGACCCCGTAACGACCATTGCCAGCCGCGCCATAAATCCGATAATATACGTCAAATGGCGTTACAGATCGGTCAGGAGGAGATTTTGTCAGCCCAAGCCGCGCCCTTGCCAAATCCGCTATCCATCAGGGCTATAATTCTTAAGCCGATTTTCGATATGTTTGATGGAAACATGGGCGCTTTGCGAAAACTCCTCGCGCGCCACGGCCTTGATTCGCGGGTGCTGGAGGATGGGTACGCGCCGGTTTCGCTGCAGGCCTATCTGGGTCTGTTCGAGGAAGCCGCAGAGATCCTGGGCGATCCCAATCTGGGGCTGCGGCTGGGGGCCAAGGTCCGGCCGGGCAGTTTCGGACCAATGGGGCTGCGCGCGGCGCATTGCGCCACCATCCTTCAGGGGCTCGAGAGTCTGGCACGCTATTCGGCGGCGCTGCAGGGTGGCACGCAGGTCACACTCGAGCAGGACGCGCCCCATGCGAGCCTTCGCTATATGATCACCGCACCACACCAGAGCCCGCAACGGCAGGATAGCGAATTCACCCTTGCGGGGATCTGCGCGCTGATCCGGCGCGGCTATGATCTGCGCTGGCGCCCGCTGGAGGTCCATTTCAGCCATCCCGCCCCCGATCCGCCCGCGCAGATCGAACGCTGGTTCGAGGCGCCCGTCCTGTTCTCGCAACCTGCCAATATGCTGTTGATCGATATGCAGGCCGCCACCCGCGTGATGCGCGAGGAAGATCCCGATCTTCTGGATCTGATCGACCGCCATCTGGCGGGGCTGATCGAGGAGGCCGGTCGCGGGCAGAGCCTTGCCCATCAGGTCCGAGCGCTGGTCATGCTGATGCTGGGGGTAAAACCGGTCACGCTGGAAAGCGTGGCGCGCCAGCTCCAGACCTCGCCCCGCACCTTGCAGCGCAATCTGGCGGCGGAAGGCCGCTCGTTGAAAGCGATCGTGCAGGATTACCGCGAGGAACGCGCCCGTCTTCTGCTTGCCGATGGCACAACAAGCATCGAGACTATCGCCGCAACCCTCGGCTATGCCGATGGCACCGCCTTCTGGCGCGCCTATAAGGGCTGGACGGGCCAAAGCCCCACCGCCATGAAAAGACGCCCCTAAGCGCTGGCATCACCGTTCGGTACGGCCTAGGCTCGCCCTGCCGGTTGATATGCGAGGAGTCTCATGACCTATAACCAACCCTTGGGCGGCAACAGTATGCCGCGTTTCGGCGGCCCTGCCACGATGATGCGCCTACCCGCTCAAGAAAACGCGCAGGGGCTCGATGCCTGTTTCGTGGGGATCCCGATGGATATCGGCGCCTCCAACCGCGCAGGCACACGGCTCGGCCCCCGCCAGATCCGCGACGAGAGCCGGATGATCCGGCCCTATAACATGGCCACCCGTGCCGCCCCCTTCGAGGCGATGCAGGTCGCCGATATTGGGGATGTGCCGATCAACACATTCGATCTGAAGAAATCGGTGCAGATCATCGAGGACTACTATCACGCGCTGCTGAGCCATGACGCGATCCCGCTGACCTTGGGCGGGGATCACACGCTGACTTGGCCGATCCTGAAGGCGATGGCCAAGAAGCACGGGCCGGTCGCGCTGATCCATGTGGATGCGCATTCCGACACCAACGAGGCGATGTTTGGCGAGACCACAGCCCATGGCTGCCCCTTCCGCCGCGCTTGGGAGGATGGTTGCCTGATCAATGACCGCGTCACCCAGATCGGGCTGCGCGCCACGGGCTATGCGGCGGATGATTTCGACTGGGGGCGGGCACAGGGCTGGCGCGTGGTGCAGGCCGAGGAGTGCTGGTACCAGTCGATGAAGCCCCTGATGGAGGAGGTGCGTGCCCGTGTGGGCGATGCGCCGGTCTATCTGTCTTTCGATATCGACAGCCTCGATCCGGCTTTCGCACCCGGCACCGGCACGGTCGAACCGGGCGGGCTGAGCACATGGCAGGCCTACGAGATCGTGCGCGGCTGTGCCGGTCTCAATCTGGTGGGCTGCGATCTGGTCGAGGTCTCACCGCCCTATGACCCTTCGGGCAATACGGCGGTGATTGCGGCGAACCTGCTTTACGAGATGCTCTGCGCCTTGCCGAAATCGGAGGCGCATCGGCTGGCCCGTTAGGGCGTGGTGAGTTTCATCAGCACGATGCCTGCGATGATCAGCCCTGCGGCCAACAGCCGGAGCGGGCTGATCTCCTCGCCCAGAAAGGTAACGCCAAGGATGAAGGTGCCCACCACCCCGATGCCGGACCAGACCCCATAGGCCGTGCTGAGCGGCAGCGACCGCATCGCCAGTGCCAGCATGGCGAAACTGGCCAGCACCGAGACCAGCATCACCACACTCGGCACCAATATCGTGAACCCGTGCGATTTCTTCATCGCGACCGCCCAGATGATTTCGAGAAGCCCCGCAAGCGCGAGCTGTATCCATGCCATATGACTGGCTCCTGTCAGATCGGGCCGTCCCGGGTGGAAAACGGCCGGAGAGGTCGTCCCCTCCGGCCTGCGCCTTTTACCTTATCCCTGCGTAGCGCGCCATGCCCGCCAGCCGCCGAAGGCGGTAATATCCTCGGCGCCCTCGGTGGCATGGGCCTCGCAGAGGAAACAGGTCACCGCGCGGCCATCGGCCAGCGTCACCTTCCCCACCCCCAAGGGCGCGGGAATTGCCGCCACAAAGGCGCCGAAAGCTGCGGGCGGGAGTGCCCAGAGTTCCAGTTCGATCCCATCGCCCGTGGCGTTCGGCACACGGACCAGACCCGGCTTGGCCGGCACCGTGCCCGCGAGGCTATAAAGGCGGTAGTCGCCCGCGGTGCGGGTCGTCTCCAGCAATATCCCGCCCGGCCCTGTCAGCTCGTGGTTCAGGGGCATCCCCGACAGATGTGCGCCCACGGCGGCAATGGTCAGCCAGCCTTCGGGCACCTGAGGCGCCGCCTCGGGCAGCACTGCGGAACGCTCGATCCCCATGCCGGAGGCAGCCGCTTTCTGCATGGCGGTGGCAAAGGGCACGAGCGCCTGATCACTGAAGGGCGGCGCCACGAATTGCACGCCCGTGGGCAGACCCGACGCACCAAAACCTCCGGGCACCGCAATCGCCGCATAGCCCAAGAGGTTGGCGAAATTGGTATAGAGCCCGAACTCGCTATTGCGCTTGACCGGTTCGGCTAGCATATCCGCCACGGTGCAGCGCGTGGGCGAGGTCGGCAGCATCAGCATATCGACCGCCTCCCAGACAGGCTTTACCTTCTGACGCAGCGCATTCAGCCGGTAAAGCCCGTTGAACGCATCGACCGCGCTATATTTACGCGCGCCCTCGATAATGCCGCGCACGGTCGGGTCGAAGCTGTCGGCATGATCCTTGAGGAAAGGCTCGACGGCGGCCAGACGCTCGGCCACCCATGGGCCATCATAAAGCAGTGCTGCCGCCTCGCGGAAGGGTGCATAGTCAAAGGGCACTAGCTCGGCCCCCAAATCCTCCGCGCGTTTGCAGGCAGCGTCATAGGCAGCCTCGACCTCCGCATTGCCATAGAAATTGCGCTCCGCCCCTGCTAGCACACCGATCCGCGGGCGCGCAGGCAGCGCATGAGGCTTGGCCACGCGCGAGAAGGGATCGGCCGCGTCATAGCCCTCCATCACCGCGCGCACCTCGGCCGCCTCTGGCACCGATCCGGCAAAAACGGTAATCACATCGACCGAGGCACAGGCCGGCACAAGGCCGGTATTGGGCACGAGCCCCGGCGAGGGTTTCAGCCCCACGAGATTGTTGAACATCGCAGGCACCCGCCCCGAGCCCGCCGTATCCGTGCCCAGCGAAAAGGCACAAAGCCCCGAGGCCACAGCCACTGCCGACCCCGAGGAAGACCCGCCCGAGACATAATCGGCATCAAACACACAGCGCGGGATGCCATAGGGCGAGCGCGAGCCATTCAGCCCCGTCGCGAACTGGTCAAGATTGGTCTTGCCGATCAGGATCGCACCTGCCGCCCTAAGCCGCGCGATCACCGTGGCATCCGCCGCAGGATCATAGGCAAAATCAGGGCAGGCCGCCGTGGTGGGCAGGCCCACCGCGTCGATATTATCCTTGGCGGCAAAGGGGATGCCGTAAAGCGGCAGGCCTTCCGGCCCCCGCGCGACAAGCGCCTTGGCCTGCGCGCGCAGATCCTCGGCCTTGGCCCGCGTGATAAAGATCGCGGGGTCTTTGGACGCATCGCAACGGCGGATGACCTCTTCGATCAGATCAAGGGGGGTCATACCGCTGGCATAGGCTTTGCGGATTGCGGTGATGGACAGAAATTCGGGCAGCATCAGAGGGCCTCCACAATGGCAAGCAGATCGCCTGCATGAACGGTACGGCCGGGGGCCGTGCGGGTTTCGGTCAGACGGCCCGCGCTGGGGCTGGTCACGGGGATCTCCATTTTCATCGATTCAACGATGGCAATGGGCTGGCCTGCGGCAACAGGCTCTCCGGGGGCCACGAGGAACTTCCACAGGCTCCCGGGCACGGGGCTTTCGACACCGGTGCACCCCTCGGGCACCTCGCCCGCATCGGCACCAAAGACCTCATCGACCGAGAAATGGTCCAAGCCCTCGTCGATCCAGCGCTGGCGCTCGGTCTCAAAGGCCGCCTGCTGGCGCGCCTTGAAGGTCCGAGCCGCCCCTTGGTCGATCCGCGCCTTCTCAGAGGCCCAATCAAAGGTGCCCTCCTCGATGCGCACATCATAGCGCCCATGCGGGAAGGCCTCGCGGGCTTCCGTCAATTCGTCATGATCCACCTCGAAGAAGCGGATCTGGTCGAAATGATCCAAGAGCCACGGGCGGTCGCCAAAGGCTTTGGTGCGCCGCCATGTGTTCCACATCTGGATCGTGCGTCCAAAGAGCTGATAGCCCCCCGGCCCCTCCATCCCGTAGACGCACATATAGGCGCCGCCGATGCCCACGGCATTTTCCGGCGTCCAGGTGCGGGCGGGATTATATTTGGTGGTCACGAGCCGATGCGCGGGGTCCACGGGCGTGGCCACCGGCGCGCCAAGATAGACATCGCCCAGACCCATCACCAGATAGCGGGCATCAAAAATGGTGCGCTTGACGGCAGCCTCATCCTCCAGCCCGTTGATCCGGCGGATGAACTCGATGTTATCGGGGCACCAGGGCGCATTGGGGCGCACCAGCTCCTGATATTTGCGCATCGCCAGTTCCGCCTGCGGATCCTTCCACGACAGCGGCAGCCAGACGGTGCGGGTGGGCACCTTCATCTGATGGGCGGGCGGCAGGCTGGCCTCGATCCTCTGCAGCTCGCGCAGCAGGTCGGGTCGGGAAATCCGCGCCGGATCATAGTGGATCTGCAGGGACCGGATGCCCGGCGTCAGGTCGCGCAGCGGCAGACCTGCGGCCACCACCGCCTGCATCAGCGCCTGCACGCGCAGCCGCAGCTCGATATCGAGCGCCATCGGGCCATATTCGACAAGCAGGTTCGCATCGCCCTGACGGCGATAGACCACAGGCACATCCCCTGCCCCCTCGCCCAAAATGGGCGAACCGAGTTTTTGCAGGCTGGGCGTGGCAAGCCGCGGGCCTGCCACCGGATCTGCGGGGCGATGGGCCGCATGGAAGCGGATCCTGTCGCCCGGACGCATCTGGCCCAGTTTCCACTGGTCCTCTTCGGCCACGACCGCAGGGCAGACAAACCCGCCAAGGCTCGGGCCGTCCGGCCCCAGCAAAATGGGCATATCACCGGTGAAATCGATCGCGCCGATCGCATAGGCATTGTCGTGGATATTCGACGGATGCAGCCCCGCCTCACCGCCATCTGGGCGCGCCCAATCGGGTGCGGGGCCGATCAGCCGCACACCGGTGCGCGCCGAGTTGAAATGCACCTCATAAGCGGTGGAAAACAGTGTCTCGATATCGCTCTCGCGGAAGAAATCCGGCGCACCATGCGGGCCAAAGACCACCGACAGCTCCCACTCATGGGTCAGATCGGCGGGCTCCAGCGCCTCGGGTTCGCCCCGAGCCGCGCCGATATGGAGCGTATCACCGGTCTTTAGAACGCCCGTCGCATGGCCCCCGAACTTGCCCAGGGCAAAGGTCGCGCGCGAGCCCAGCACCTCGGGCGCGGCAAACCCGCCCGCGACGGCCAGATAGGCGCGCTGGCCAGCGCCGCTAATCGTGCCAATCGCCAGTGTCGCACCCGCGGAAATATCGACCACCGGCCCCTCGACAGGCGCACCGTCGAGCACCATCGCCATCTTTGCCCCTGCCAGAGCCACGCGGGTCTCGGTCAGAAAGCGCAGGGTCGGGCCGTTGACGGTCAGCTCCAGCGTGGTGGTATCGGGCGGGTTGCCAAGGAGGCGGTTTGCGTTGCGGTGGCTGCGGGCATCCATCGGCCCCGAAGGCGGCACGCCCACGCCCCACATCCCCACGCGTCCGGGCAGTTCCTGAATGGACGACTGCGCACCGGGTGCCAGAACCTCGATCACCGCGGGGGTAAACCCGAACGTATCCAGCGCACGGGTCTCGACCTTCCCCGAGCCCAACAGGTCGGAGGCGGCAATGGCGCGCAGATAATGGAGGTTGGTCTCGATTCCTGCGACGCGCGTTTCGGCCAGCGCCTCCTGCAGCTTGGAAAGCGCGTCTTCGCGGGTCGCGCCATGCACGATCACCTTGGCCAGCATCGGATCATAGAAGGGCGTGACCTCGGTGCCGGTGGCAATCCAGCCATCATTGCGGGCCTTTTCGGAAAAGCGGACCTCGGTCAGCAATCCCGCCGAGGGGCGGAAACCGGCATGGGGCATCTCGGCATAGAGCCGCGCCTCGAAAGCGGCGCCTTGGGGGACGGGCAGCTGCGCGGGGATCGGGTCCTCGCCCGCCGCCTGACGCACCATCCATTCGACCAGATCAATGCCGAGCACGGCCTCTGTCACAGGGTGCTCGACCTGAAGACGGGTGTTGACTTCGAGGAAGTAGAACTCTTCGCGGGCAGAGTCATAGATAAATTCGACCGTCCCCGCCGAAGCATAATCCACCGAGGCACAGAGATCGCGGGCAGCCTGTAGCAGCCGCGCGCGGACCTCATCGCGCAGATGCGGTGCGGGGGTCTCCTCGATGACCTTCTGGTTGCGGCGCTGGAGCGAGCAGTCGCGCTCGCCCAAAGCCACCACACGGCCCTGACCATTGCCGAAGATCTGCACCTCGACATGGCGGGCATGGCCCACGAAACGTTCCAGATAAAGTCGCGCATCGCCAAAGCTCGCCCCTGCCATCCGCTCGACCGACGCATAGGCCGCGCTCAGCGCCGCCTCATCGGCACATAGCTGCATACCGATGCCGCCACCGCCAGCCGTCGATTTCAGCATCACCGGATAGCCCACACCGGTGGCCTCGGTGAGCGCCTCATCAAGCCCCGACAGAAGCCCCGATCCGGGCAAAAGCGGCACACCCGCCGCCCTAGCCAGATCGCGGGCGGTATGTTTGAGACCGAAAGCCTCCACATGCTCGGGACGCGGGCCGATCAGACGGATGCCATGCTCCGCCAGCTTGCGCGAGAACTCGAGGTTCTCGCTCAGGAACCCGTAGCCCGGATGGACGGCCTGCGCGCCCGTGGCAAGGCAGGCCTCGATCACGGTATCGATCTGCAGATAGCTTTCCGAGGCCGCAGGCGGCCCCAGACGGACCGCCTCATCGGCGGCAGACACATGGGGCGCGAAACGGTCGGCATCGGAATAGACGGCCACCGAGGCCACCCCCATCTTGCGCAACGTCTTGATAATCCGCAGCGCGATCTCGCCACGGTTGGCAACTAGCACCTTGTCGAACATGGCCCTTACTCCCCGATCACAACGCGGATCGGCGTCGGATCGAAGCCGTTGCAGGGATTGTTGATCTGCGGGCAGTTGGAGATGACGCAAAGCACATCCATCTCGGCCTTCATCTCGACGTAATCGCCGGGAGCCGAGATGCCGTCATCAATCGTCATCGATCCGTTCTGCGAAATCGGCACATTCATGAAGAAATTCAGGTTCGGCACGATGTCGCGCTTGTCCATACCGTATTTCGACAGCTCCAGAATGAAATTCTCGCGGCAGGCATGCTGATAGGATGTCTCGTGGCCGAAACGCACGGTATTGCTCTCGCGCGAGCAGCAGCCCGCATTCGTGTCATGGCGCCCCGAGGTATCATCGACCACGGTCAGCATGACGCGCCCCTCCGACGAGATCAGCCTGGTGCCACGGGTGATATAGGCGCCATTCTGCTCGCGCATGGTGTCTTGCGAGGAATAACGCTCGGAATGGTCACCCGCTGCATAGAAGATCGTGTCGATGGCCTGCTGGCCATAGCTGTCGATGATGCGGATCGTCTGGCCCTTTTTAACCAGACCGGACCACGGGCGGTTTGCGGGGATATCATGGATCTGTTGTTCGTTTTGCATCGGGAAGACCTCAGGCGCGAGCGTTGTTTTCAAAGCCACGGATGGCTTCGGCGGTGGCGTTGCGGCACAGGTCGTCCTGTTGGACAGCGCGCGCGGTCATGCGCGTCACCGTCAATGCGGGAACATCCGGACCCGTCGTCGGGTCCAGCGGATGGCGGGTATTGGAGAGCGCATAGATCATGTCTTCCTCGGCGCGCAGCTCGACCCAGTCCTGCCCCGACAGCAGGCTTTCGTTCCAGAAGAACTGGCCCCTGTCATCCACACGCACCGGCGCGAAGAAGGTCAGAAGCGCAGGAAGGTCGCGCTTGCCCAGACCCAGCTTGGCCAGCGCGAGGATCATATTCTCGCGGGTCGAGCGGAAGGCCGGCGTAAACGGCGCGCGGGCGGGCATGCCGCCCGAGAGCGCATCATTGGCGCCCGCGCTATCCTCGACAATCGAATAGAGCACGCGGCCCATATCGGAAAATACCACGCGGCCCTTTTTCAGATCCGTCGTCCATTGCAGCTTGCAGGTATCGGGCAGGTTCTGGCGTTCGGTCACATCACCCTCGCGCCATGCCGCAAAAGAGGCCGAGGCACCGAGCCCGTTGGCCTGAAGGCGCAGGATCTCGCCCTTTTGCAGACGGGCGGTGTAATACCAGCCCCCCGGCACGGTCTCGTCCCAGATCACCCCTTCGGGCGCGGGTGCGGGCAGCGGGCTCGGCTGCGGCATGGCAGAGGGCGCGGCCTCCAGCCCGCGGCGTTGATGGTCTTCATAGCGGGCGCGATCGGCAGCGATAGTCTCGGGCTTACGCGGAGTGTGTTGCAGCATGCGAGAGTTCCTTTGCCCAGGTCGTCCCGGTCAGTGGCCCCTGTTCTGTCGGGTCGTCCCGACGGGGATAAATATCGGCATCATAGATCGAAGTGGCCCCTGCCACGCGGGGCGGCCAGATCGCGATGTCCTTGGTGATGGTCGCGCCGTAGCGTAGCCGTTCTTCGGGCAGGTTGCGGGTGCGCTCGAAGGCGATGATGCGGGTCGATAGGGTGAAGGCCTCACGGATGTCATGGGTGACCATCACCACGCTCATCGGCACCTCGTTCCAGAGCCGTTTCATCAGCTTGTGGATGTCGGTGCGGATGCCCGGATCAAGCGCGCCAAAAGGCTCGTCCAGCAAAAGCACCTTGGGTTTCATCATCAGCGCCTGCGCGAGCGCCAGACGTTGTTGCATTCCGCCCGAAAGCTGGGCGGGATATTTATCCTCGGCCCCCGCAAGCCCGACCTCGGCCAGCATCGCGCGGGCCTCATCGGCAATGCGCTTGCGGGTGGCGCCAAAGGTCCGGCCCAAAAGGCGCGCGGCTTTCATCTCGGGGCCTGCCATCACATTGGCCAGCACCGTCATATGCGGGAAGACCGAATAGCGCTGGAAGACCACGCCCCGATCGGGCCCCGGCTCGGGTGGCAGGGCCTCGCCATCAATGGTGATCGTGCCGCGGGTCAGACCCTCTTGGCCCAGTAGCATCCGCAGAAAGGTGGTCTTGCCACAGCCCGACGGCCCCACAAGCGCGATAAACGAGCGCGGCGCGATCTCGAGATCGATGTTCTGCAACACGACCTGCTCGCCATATTCCTTCCAGAGGTTTTTCACGGAAATCTGCGTCATTGGCGGATCTCCGTCCAAGGGAAGGCGCGCCGCCGTAGCTGGCTGAGAGCCACATCCATCACCACCGCCAGAAGTGTGATCCATGCCACATAGGGAAAGATCACATCCATCGACATATAGCGCCGCACGAGAAAGATCCGGTAACCCAGACCCGCATCCGCCGAGATGGCCTCGGCCGCGATGAGGAACAGAAAGGCCGGACCAAGTTGCAAACGCAGGCTGTCGATCAGCCGTGGCAGCACCTGCGGCAGCACGACCCGCAGGGTGATCAGCCAGCTTGAGGCCGAAAGGGTCTCGGCCTTGATGATCTGCTCGCGCGGCAATGCCCCCGCCTGAAGCGCCAGATCGCGGATCAGGATGGGGGTCACGCCGATGACGATGAGCGCGATCTTGGCGGTCTCGCCCAGACCCAGCGCGATAAACAGCACCGGCAGAAGCGCCAGAGGTGGCACCATCGAGATAAAGCCTACGAGCGGCGCAAGGGCGGCCCGCGCCAGTGGCAGCACGCCCTGCGCCACGCCCACAACGAGCGCGATGGCCGTGGCGATCCCCAGCCCCGAACCAAGGCGGGTCAGGCTGGCTTGCGTATCGGCCCATAGGAGATAGTCGCCGGTGCGCCGGTCTTGGGTAAAGGCATAGGTATTGACCGCATCGGCGATCGTCTGGAAACCGGGCAAGAGCTTGTCGGCGGGGTTGGCCTCGAGCCGCACCGCCGAGCCGATCGCATAGGCGACAAGCAGGGCGATGAACGGCAGGCAGGCAAGAAACAACCCCGTCCGACGCGAGGGTCTGACGTTGATGAGACGCATGGGAGGCCCTGATTACAGCGCGTTATCGGCGGCGGCCTGCATGAACTGCGTGTCGAAGCGCAGCTTCACATTGCTTTCGTCGCCCAGCACCGTGCCATCGGCGAGTTCGATCCCGATCACATCCACTGAGGGCGCGCCCGCACCCAGAAGGCCTTTGTCGAAGAGGAAGTTGCGCACATGATCCATACCATCGGCCATCTCTTTCGACTGCGTGAAGCTCACCGCCTTGACCGGATCGGCAAAGAGATGCGTTGCGGCCAATTGCTCCTCGAAACCCGCCTGATCGGTGCCGGAGGCCGCGCCCATCGCGGCACGCGCCTTGGCGCCCTCGGGCGTATCCGAGGTCATCAGCGCCACGGTTTCATACCAGATCCCCGCAAGCGCCTTGCCGAATTCGGGATGCGCTTTGAGCGTGTCGGTATTGGCCACCATCAGATCGAGGATCTCGCCCGGGATCTTCGAGCTGTCGAACACGATATGCGCATCATCGAGCTTGGCGATCTCCGAGACCATCGGGTTCCATGTCACCATCGCCTGCACATCCGCCGTCTGGAAGGCACCGACCATATCGGGATCGGCAGTATTGACGATCTTCACATCGCGGCCCGTCAGACCCACGGTCTCCAGACCACGATTCAGCAGGTATTCCGACACCGAGAACTCGACAAGATTGACGCTCTCGCCCTTGATATCCTCGAGCTTGTCCTTGCCCTTCAGGATCACGGCATCATTGCCATCGGAGAAATCGCCCACGATCACGGCGGTGGTATCCACGCCGCCTGCTGCCGGAATGGACAGCCCGTCCATATTGGTCAGCGTCACCGCATCATAGGCGCCTGCAGTATATTGGTTCATCGATTCCACATAGTCGTTAAACTGGGTGACCTCGATCTCGATCCCGTATTTATCCGCCCATTTCTGGACGATTCCGCTATCCTGCGCATAGCCCCACGGCATCCAGCCCGCATAGATCGACCAAGCGACCTTGAAGGAGGGTTTGGTCTGCGCCTGCAGAGGGGCGGTGGCCATCAGGGTGGCAATCAGGGTGGTGGCGGAAGACAGCATTAGTCCACGGCGAGTAATCATGGCTCGTTCCTTTACATTCATCATGTTGCATAAGGGACGTACGAAACCACGTTCCGCCAATCCCTTGGCTGGACGAGGTCTCCCGGGCTTTTATCCCGCCGTGTGCCGAACGGGATGTCTCCCCGCCGGTGGCTGCTCTCGGACCAGACGCATCTCTGCCGGAACCCTAGCGGCCAACTCCTGTAGATTGCTAGCAGCAGGCATTTCTCCGCGTCAACGCCCGCAGGCCAGAGCCGCAAGATACCGAAGGATTGCACCGGAACGTCAAAAAATAAGAGCAAGAATGCGGCGACATGCCCAATATTTACACGATCCGCGAAGAAAGCGACGGGGGCGCCAATATGCGGGCCATACGTTCCGCAGCGTAGACCGGTCCGGCAGAACCGGAGAAACATTCTGCCACGCGCGAGGCGCAGCCGACGGGCGGCCCCTTTTGCAGGCATCGCACCCGCTCTCGCCAAACAGGCCCGAAGCCGCGCGGTTAAGTCAGCTTACATGATCTGAAATCAATATTCGCCCGTAAGTCGTCGCCTTTTTTTGTCAGGAATGCCCGGACAGGCTTGAGACCGCGTCACATTATCATTTGTTAAGTTGGACGATATCCAGACCGCCTGCCGTTTCCTGATCCCGTTTAGCGGGAACATTCCAAGCGTCTGGTTGGTTTTCGAGTAAGCTTATTCCTGATCGGGCGATGTGATCTATATGTCGAGTGAAACCTATCCGAATACATGGCGCTTTCTCAAAGGCCGCGTGCGTGACAGCATGAGCCGTAACGAGAAATCCGTGATGGAGGATCTGGTGCAGGATGTGTGCCAGCTGGGGCATGGCGAGAAAATCCTGACGCGCGGGTCGGTGACCCAGCGCAGCACATTCCTGATCGAAGGTTTCGTCGCTCGTGTCAACGAGCGTGACGGCAAACGCCAGATCATCTCCATCCATGTGCCCGGAGATTTCGTCGATTTGCACAGCTATGCGCTGAAAAAGATCGACCACGACCTGATGACCTTCGGCACCGCCCGCGTGGGCTATGTCTCCCATGTCAATCTGGATGTGGTAATGACACGCGAGCCGAAACTGGCGCGACACCTGTGGTTCGCCTCGCATCTGGACGCCGCGATCCACCGCGAATGGATCGCCAAACTGCAGAGCCTTTCGGCCGATGGCTGCCTTGCGCATCTGATCACCGAGGTGCATGCCCGCCTCAAAGCGGTGGCCGCGATCGAGCATAACAGCTTCGCCTTCCCGCTGACCCAGACCGAGTTGGCCGAAACCTGCGGCACCACCCCCGTGCATATGAATCGCGTGGTGCGCAAACTGCGCGAACAGGGTCTGGCCGATATCTCGCGCAAGAAGATCACCATTCTTGACGCCGAAGGGCTGGCCGCCCTCGCCCAGTTCGATATGGGCTATCTCTACCAGAACCTCCCCGAGCCTGTCCGCGCCTGACACGAGTTGACATCAGGTTTAGTTTCATGATCTGTGTTAGGCCGTCTTGTAGGCATGGCTAAGGTCACTGCTTGGCTTATTTTTATTTTTACAGAGTATTACGACGGGCGCTGCCTGCCGGACTACCTTGGGGAGGTAGAATGGAACTATCATCAAACGACATGGATCAGGCGTTCCATGATCTGGGCAATGCGCTTCAGAAAGTCAAATCCGCCAGTTCGATCGCCCATCGCAGCCCCGAAAACGCCATGCAGTGTTTCGATGTGATCGACGAGGCCGTCGAACAGATCGAGACCCAACTCAAATCCTTGCGCGACAGCCTGCATTCCTCGCGTTGAGGGCCTCGCGTTAAAGGCTGCTGCCCGTTTCAGGGCAACAGCACCCGCAGTGACGTTTTATCCTGAGCATGCTCTGGTAATCCGAAACTGCATGTTTATCCTCCTCCCCGAAGACAGGTGGCAGGCAGGGACAGGATGGACGAGTTCGAGACACGGTTGAAAGAGGCGCAGCCGCTTTTATGGTGCAACCCGTCCTATCAGCCGGACGGAGATGACGAGGCCCGCGCAGGGCTTGCGCGGGCGGTGGCCGATTGGGCAGAGCTTGCGCCCCTGATCGCCGCCCTCTGGCCCGAGACCTCCGGCACGATCCGCTCGGACTTGCGCAGCGGCGCCGCTGCCGGACTGGGAGACGCGCTCTGGATCAAATGCGATCATGATCTGCCGGTGGCGGGCTCGGTCAAGGCCCGTGGAGGCCTCTTCGAAGTGCTGGTGACGGCCCGCACGCAGGCCCGCGCCGCGGGGCTCCTCTCACCGGATGGGGACATCGCCACGCTGGCAAAGCCGGAGGCTCGGGCGTTCTTTGCGCAGCGGCGGATCGCCGTGGGCTCCACCGGCAATCTGGGGCTCAGTGTTGGGATCGCCGCGCGGGCTCTGGGCTATCAGACCACCGTGCACATGTCACATGATGCCAAAGCGTGGAAGGTGCAGCGCCTGCGCGATCTGGGTGTCGAGGTGGTGCAGCATGACAGCGATTACAGCGCCGCCGTCGCGGCGGCGCGCAATATTGCCGCCAATGATCCGCTGACCCATTTCGTCGATGACGAGGCCTCCGAACTCTTGTTTCGTGGCTATAGCGCAGCGGCGCGGGAATTGCAGAGACAGCTGGCAAAGGCGGGGATAGAGATCGGGCCGGACCGCCCTCTGGTCCTCTACCTGCCCTGCGGGATCGGTGGCGCACCGGGCGGGATCGCCTATGGGGCCCGCGCCGTTTTCGGCCCTGATGTCCATGCCTTCTTCATGGAGCCGGTGCAGGCCCCCTCGGCGCTGGTGCAGATGCGCGCGGGTCTCGCGCGCGCGACCGATGTCTATGAAGTCGGCCTGAGCAACCGCACCGAGGCCGATGGCATGGCCGTGGCCACCATGTCGGGGCTTGTCGCCCATGCCATGCACACACGGCTGGCCGGTGTGATCACGGTAGATGATGACCGCCTGCTATGCGATCTGGCCCGCATGGCCGATCATGGCTTCCGGCTCGAGCCCTCTGCCGCCTCGGGCTTTGCTGGTCCTGCCATGCTGGAGACCACCGAGGAAGGTCGCGCCTTCCTTGCCAGACATCTCACCCCGGAAGCCGCCCAAAATATCGTCCATCTGGTCTGGACCACCGGCGGCGCCTTCGTGCCCGAAGACCAGTATCAGGATTTCATCGTTCGCGGACGCGCAATTTCCAAGCATTTACAGGACAGATCATGACCACCCATCCCCGCATCGTTGCAACCGACCCCGCCGATCTGGGCGCGAGCGAAGCCCGTCGTCTGATCGCGCGCAAGCAACTGTCTCCCGTGGAACTGGCCGAGGCCTGTATCGCACGGATCGAGACGCTCGATCATGCCGTCAATGCCGTGGTCGCGCGCAATTTCGAAGGGCTTCTGGACGATGCCCGCCGCGCCGAGACCGCGGTGATGGAAGGCGCGCCTCTGGGTCTTCTGCACGGCTTGCCCTTCGGCGTGAAGGACATGATCGATGTCAAAGGTCTGCCGACCACCTTCGGCTCGGAGATCTACGCCGACAATATCGCGGTCAAGGATGATCCGATCGTTGCCGCGATGCGGGCGGCGGGGGCCAGCCCCTTGGGCAAGCTCAACAACCCCGAATGGAGCGCGGGCGGCAATACCCGCAACCGCGTCTACGGAGTGACCGCCAACCCCTATGACGTCACGCGCTCCTGTGCGGGCTCGTCGGGCGGCTCCGCGGTGGCGCTGGCCTGTGGCTATGCGCCGCTGGCCACAGGCTCGGATACCGGCGGCAGCCTGCGCAATCCGGCCGCCTTCTGCGGCGTGGTAGGCTACCGCCCCAGCCCCGGTGTGGTGCCCGGACCGGGGCGGGCAACGGCATTGATCCCACTGCCCACCGCAGGTCCGATGGCGCGGTCGGTGGCCGATGTCGGGCTGATGCTGGCGGTGATGGCACGTCCCGACGGACGCGATCCCTATACCATCCTACACAACGGCCAGACTCTGTGGAACCCGCTCGATTTTGCCACCCTGCCCCGGCGCGACCTGTCATCGCTGAAGATCGCCATCAGCGAGGATTACGGCTTCGCGCCCGTCGAGGGGATCGTGCGCGCGCAGTTCGCCAAAGCCATGGCGCAGATCGGCCCCGCCTTCGGCGAGACCCGTCATGCCCATCCTGACTGCCATGACGCCGACCGCATCTTCTCGGTGCTCAGGGCGCTCCAGTTTCTCGGGCTCGGCGCGCATGTGGATGCGACGCCCGAACTGTGCGGGCCCAATGTCCATGACAATGTGGCCGAAGGCCGCCGCTATTCGGCAGAGGATGTCGCGCAGGCGCTGACGGCGCAGGGCAATTTCTACCGCCGCTGGCAGATCTTCTTCGAGCATCACGACTATCTGCTGACCCCCGCCGTCACCATCAGCCCGCGCGACTGGCACGAGCTTTACCCCAAGGAGATCGACGGCCAGCCCACCAAGAGCTATTATCACTGGCTCGCGATGGCCTACGCCTCGACCCTTGCAGGCCACCCCTCGATCACCATTCCCTGCGGATTTGATGCCAATGGCATGCCCTTCGGTCTGCAGATCGTCGGCAAGCGGCATGATGATCTGGGGGTGCTTGCGGTTGCCGCCGAGCTGGAGGCGGTCATCGCAGGCTTACCGGCGTTTGCGCCGCATGGTCCCGATCTGGCTGCTCTCGCCCGTGCTCCGGCGTTGAGAGAGGTGGAGGGGTTCCTTTCCTTTGAATGAGACGCGCCTTGGCGCCGGACACCTCGTCCGGCGCCAGAGTATCCGCCGATCACGCCCCCAGAAGGCCCGGCCGAAGCGCATGGGTCAGGGCTGCGCCGAATTCGACATAGGCGCCCGCGACGGATTTGAACCGCTCGGAATAGGCTTGGTGGACCGGCAGGGGCAGCGCCGCCTCCCCCGCCCCCAGCAGCGCCTGCGCGGCGGCTGTGCCGATCACGGTGCCCGGACAGATCCCGCGCCCCGAATAGCCGAACACCGCATAGGCATCGGGACCGAACGCGACCACTTTCGGGATATGGTCGCGGGTCATCGCGATGCGCCCGCGCCATTGATGCTCGAAAGGAAGATCGGCTAGCTCCGGATAGAGATGACGCAATTTGCGCCGCGCCCAGCTTTCGTGGATCATGGCCGCCGGACCTTCGGTATTGCCCATGCCACCGATAATCAGCCGTCCCTGCGCGTCGGTGCGGATCGAGGACATCACCATAGCCGTATCCCAGCACCCCTCGCGCCCCGCAAGGATCCGCTGGCGCTGATCGGGCGGCAGCGGCGCAGTGGCGAACTGGCAATAACTCACCACGACATATTCCGGCGCATAGGCCCCTTCAGCCAGCTGGTGATAGGCATTTGTCGCCACCAGAAGACGGGCGGCGCTCACCCGATGCCCTCCGGCCTGCACATGCCACCGCCCGCCCGCCCGCTCGACCCCCGTCACCGGTGTCCGCTGGCAGATCCGCGCGCCCGCGGCGATTGCCGCACGGGCCAAACCCAGACAATAGGCGCGCGGCTGCAATGTGCCCGCACGCGGATCGAGAAGCGCGGCATGAAAGGCGGAACTTCCCGTCCGCCGCGCGGTTTCCTCGCGGTCGAGCAGACGCAGCGGCGCGCCGAAACCGGTGCCCTGCCGGAAGCGGTTCTTCAGATCCCTGACCCCGCCTGGAGCATGGGCCAGATGCAGGGTGCCGTTCTGCGCCGCCTCGCACTCGATGCCGAATTCCCTGATGCGGGAGAAAACCGTTTCGGGGCCGCGCCCGAGCGCCTCGATCAAGCGCCGGCCCATGGCCTCGCCCAGCTGCGCCACCACCTCCTCGGGCGGCAGCCAGAGCCCGGCATTGACCAGCCCGACATTGCGCCCCGCGCCACCATGGGCAAGGGTCTCGGCCTCGAGCACGATCACCGAGGCCCCCGCGCGGGCGGCCTCCAGCGCGGCCGAGCAGCCGGTAAATCCGCCTCCGATCACCGCCAGATCGACCTCCGCATCCGCCAGAAGACGGTCGGGAGAGATCTGTTCGGCGCAGGTCAGGTGCCAGAGATTGCTGGGCGTGTGCATGTGGAGCCTCGCAGCAGGGAAGACAGGGATGAGGAAAAGGCGGCCAATGGAGCACAGGCCCGGGCTTTGCGTAAAAATCCAACATCGGATATCCACCCGAGAAGCGGGATAGGGGTATCAATGAGGTATTGTTGAAATATTGCCCTAGCCCTTTCCCTTGGAAAAGTGATTTGATGGCACATCACTTGGAGCTTTTGTCACATGTCGATCCCCAGACGGTTTCTGCCGACCATGAGCAGCCTGCGCGCCCTCGAAGCCGTGGACCGGCTGGGCACGGCGGTGGCGGCGGCGCAGGATCTGGACCTGACCCATTCGGCCGTGAGCCGCCAGTTGCGGGTGCTGGAAGAGCAGCTGGGCGTGAAACTGTTCCTGCGCGAGGGCAAAAGGCTGGGCCTGACCTCCGCCGGACAGAGCTATGCCCGCGCCGTTCGCGACTGTCTTGACACGCTGGCACAGGCCAGCCTCAGCCTGCGGGCCGCAGGCGATCAGGACAGCCTGTCTCTGGCCGTGCCACTGACATTCGGGTTGCACTGGCTGGCCCCGCGCCTCGCGCGGTTTGCCGCGATACATCCCGCGCTCCATATCAACCAGTCCACGCGCAACCATCCTGTCAATTTCGCAACCGAACCCTTCGATGCAGCCATCCTCTTCGGGCTTGCCGATGCCGATGGTCTGGCGAGGCTGCCTTTGGCCGAAAACCGGCTGGTCCCGGTGGGCGGAACAACAATGTCGCCCCCCGCGCAGCCTCGGGATCTTCTGGAGAGGCCGCTTCTGCATCTGGCCAGCCGTCCGGGAGCGTGGGAGAGCTGGTTTGCAGATCACGATATCCCGCCCGGACATCTGCGCGGACCACTCTTCGACCAATTCCTGTCACTGGCCCATGCGGCCAGATCGGGCATGGGACTGGCCCTCCTGCCCGACTTCCTTGCCGAACCCGAGATCGCGCAGGGTAGCCTGATCCGTATGGGCGCGACCTTTCAGGATCGTGCAAGCCGCTACTATCTGGCCTGGCCCGCTGATATCGAACCCTCAGTGCCCTTGAAGACCCTGATCCGCTTTCTCGAAACAGATCTCAAGGCCCGCCCGCATGGGCCTGCAACGCCCTGATGCAGCCGCCCGTTCGGACGGATCGCGGCTCTGTAACAGAAAGCACCGATTGCGGCCGCCGGATCCCAGCCTCGACACATGTTCGAAGACGCACGGCGCGGCGCGGGCCTGCCCGTGCGCTCTCGGCAATCGCCCGCCCGCCGCGTTGCCTCGAGAATATCCAGACCGATGGAAATGCTTTTCCGCATCGCGGCTTGCTCCCGTTCTCGTGGCCCGGCGCCGGGCCAGTCGCCGCCTTCGCGCATACTGAACGCCGTGGTAGGGACAGCCGCGCATGTCCCATCGCAACGCGATCATCGGGCTCAGGCGCGCGGATCCGGATGGATGCAACGGAGCCCGGGCACCTCCGTTGCCTGTGACATGGCCGAGGAGAGCGAAGGTCAGATATGGAAGGCTATACCTTCGCCTGCCAACCCGCCCCCCAAAGCCGAGACCGTGCCATCGGCGCGCCAACAGGCCGCCCCCGTCATCATCGCCGCGCCAAAGGCCACCATATTCATCCCGCCGCCGATATGAGGCACGATCTGCACCTCATGGCCCATCGCCTCGAGGGCGGGCTTGTGATGGGCGTAATCGGGCTCCAGCTCGACATGCGCGCCCTCCGTCCAGATCCGCGGCGCCTCGACCGCTTGTTGCGGGCTCATCGCGAAATCGATCATGTTGACGATGGATTGCATGGCCGAAGGGAAAATCCTGACCGCCCCCGGCAGCCCCAGCGCAAAGGCGGGCTTGCCGTCTTTCGCCACGATCATCGGTGCCATCGAGGTGGGCACCCGTTTGCACGGCGCAATCGACAGGGCCTTGCCCGGATGGGGATCGAAATTCAGCATGTAGTTATTGGGGATGATGCCGGTTCCGGGCACCATGAAACGCGCCCCGAAGAGCCCGTTGATCGTATGGGTCGCGCAGACGATCCGCCCGTCGCGATCGGCCACGGTGATATGGGTGGTGTTCTGGCTCTCATAGGTCGGCAGATGGGTCTCTGCCCCGCCTGTCGCGCGCATACGCGCCAGACAGTCCTGCGCATAGGCTTTGGAGATCAGCTTCTCGACCGGAATATCCACGAAATCAGGGTCACCCGAGGCCGCGCGGCGATCCTCGAAGGCGATGCGGATCGTCTCGGCCAGAAGATGCAGGCGTTCGGGATTATCGAACCCCATCCCCGCCATATCAACGGTTTCGAGCATGTTGAGCATCTGCGCCACATGCACCCCCGACGAGGCAGGCGGCGGCGGTCCGACGATCTCAAAGCCACGATAGCTGCCTTTGATCGCGGTCCGTTCGCGCACGTCATAGCCGGTGAGATCTTCCATCGACAGGCGGCCCTGATCACCGATCCGGTCGATCAGCGCCTGCCCCAGAGATCCCCCATGCAGCGCACCGGCCCCCTCTTTGGCAATCAGCCTGAGGCTCTCGGCATAGTCCGCCTGCACGATCTTCTGCCCCATTGTGGCGGGCCGTCCGTCCGGCAGGAAAATCGCCGAGATCACCGGATCGAGTGCCAGATCCCCGGCATGACGGGCGATATTGGAGGCCAGATAGCTGGTAGCGGCAAACCCGCGCGCGGCATAACGGATCGCGGGCGCGATCACATCCTCGAAGGGCAGCGCACCATGGGCGTCATGCATCCTGCACCAGCCCAGGAGATTGCCGGGACTGGCAACCGAGGAAGGCCCGATCATATTATGCCGATCCTTTGTCTGCATGTAATCGGGCAGGCTATCGGAGACCGGCTCATACATGTCGGGCGCGGCCGCCGCAGGCGCCTGCGAGAGGCAATCATAGATCTGGTGGCCGTCCCCGGGCGTATAGAGATGGGCCACCCCGCCCCCCGCAATCCCCACCATCATCGGTTCGACCACGGTCAGCGCCAGAAGGGCCGCCACTGCAGCATCCACCGCATTCCCGCCCGAGGCCAGCATCTCGTGGCCCGCCACGGAGCCCAGCGGATGGTTGGTCACCACCATGCCCTGCGTGCTTTGGGCGGGAGTCTTGCGGCAGATGAACGGCAGGGAAGGGCTCTGGACGGACATATCGGGTCTCTTTTCGGGTAGTCGCGGTGAGGCAGGCAACAGGCGGAGGATAGGCAGCGCGCCGCATATCGACTGACATTCCGCGCAGACGGCTGCTTGGGTGAAGATTCCTTCCCCCAGCCTAATGCGTCATCCCCTGGACAAAAGCGGGAAATGCCGATTTGCGGCAATCCGCACAGACAGGGGCCCTGCGATGCCAGGAATTAGGCATGTGTCTGTGTCTTCTGCACGTCCATGCAAAACAGGGCCCGAAAACGGGCCCTGTCCTCACGTCATACACGCCGGATTTTACGCGGCTTCGGTTTTCAGCGTTGCCTCGGGCGAGAGCAGGAACTGGTCGATGAAGCTACGGATATCCTCGACAGGCGCATCGAGCAGCTCCAGCACCTTGCCCGTTTCCGCCCATTCGCTGGCAATCAGATCCGGGTTTTCCTGCAGGGACTGCCCGTAGCTCGGAACGATCTCGCGCAGCTTGGCCTGCCAAGTCTCGCTCGCAACCCGCTCGGGGAAGACCTGATCGAGCAGTTTGAGCATGATCGGCGCGGCGGTCGAGGCCCCCGGCGAGGCGCCCAGAAGCGCCGCGATCGAGCGGTCCTCGCAGGCCACGATTTCGGTGCCCAGCTTCAGCTGGCCGCCATTCTCGGGGTCTTTCTTGATGATCTGCACCCGCTGACCGGCCTGCCACAGGCGCCAGTCCTCGTCACGCGCCTGCGGGAAATAGGCCCGCAGCGCCTTCATCCGGTCCTTGTCCGACAGCATCAGCTGACCAGCCAGATATTCCACCAGATTGAAGTTATGCACACCGACCTGCATCATCGGCACGAGATTGCGGCGGGTGATGGTCGAGGGCAGATCCCAGAACGACCCTTCCTTCAGGAATTTCGTCGAGAAGGTCGCGAAGGGGCCGAACAGCAGCATGTCCTTGCCGTCGATCACGCGGCGGTCGAGATGGGGCACCGACATCGGCGGAGCGCCGGTCGAGGCTTTACCATAGACCTTAACATTATGCCTGTTCACAACCTCGGGGTTCTCGCAGACGAGGAACGAGCCGCCCACGGGGAAGCCCGCATATTGGCGCGCTTCGGGAATGCCCGACATCTGCAAGAGCGGCAGCGCACCGCCCCCTGCCCCGAGAAACACGAATTTCGCATCCACGATCTGTTTGTCACCACCGCGCGAGTTGGTGCAGACCACACGCCAGCCACCATCGGGGCGACGGTGAACACCGGTTACGGTCCGGCCGGTCTTGAGCTGGAAGCGCGGGCTGCTGGCGAGGAAACGGATATACTGGCGGGTGATCTCGCCGTAATCCACATCGGTGCCCTGCGGGGCCCAGGTCGCGGCGACCTGCTCGTCGGGATCGAGGCCCTCGGTCATCAGCGGCGACCATTTGGCGATCTCGGCATGATCGGTCGAGAATTTCATTCCTGCGAAAAGCGGGCTGCGGATCAGCGCCTCGTAGCGCTTGCGCAGGAAGCTGACATTCTTCTCGCCCCAGACAAAACTCATATGGGGGGTGCGGTTGATGAAGGAGCGCGGATTGCTCAGCACGCCCTGACGGACCTGGTGAGCCCAGAACTGGCGCGAAATCTGGAACTGCTCGTTGATCGAGAGCGCCTTGTCGATATTGATCGACCCGTCCTCTGCCTCCGGCGTATAATTCAGCTCGCATAACGCCGAATGGCCCGTGCCGGCATTGTTCCAGCCGTTGGAGCTTTCGGATGCGACCTCATCAAGACGCTCGGTCAGTTCAATTGTCCATTCGGGCTCCAGCTCATGCAGCAAAACGCCAAGCGTCGCGCTCATGATACCGCCGCCAACAAGGAGTACGTCGACCGAACGGTCTGCGGTTTTGTTTTTGAAATCCATGATGACCGCCCCCTTCGCGGATCTATAGCGGCGAACCTAGGAATTTAGCGGAAGGATGCAACCGCCGCGTTGCAGCATCACGTAAAAGGGAGCAAGCGAACAAAAATGTGAGGGAACGCAAGGACTTGACCTTAAAGCTATGTGATATCTACATTTTATTTAGTAATTACCACGCAACATAGGGGCAAAGAGCGATGCAAAACGCATCAATGCTGCAGGGCAGCCATGCGCTCAGGGGGTAGCTCTCAACCCAAACTGGCACTGCGGCAGGGTGTCGCACTCGCGGATGTGACCGCTAACGCGAGGCCGATTATTAAACTGGTCTGAAAAACTAACCAGCAAAGATGGTTCATGGACGAATCAAACCGGAGAGGCAGAGATGCAGCCAGCGCGCGGGGCATTCAATGGAACAGATTGTCGCATGCAATTGCATACCGAAACTCCGGGTGCAGGCCGGCGATTGGCAATGCGCACCGCTGCCCCGACAGACCTCCCGACCCACCCGATGGTCGGGATTCCGGACCGGCATCCCACGGCGCACGGGCGCGCCCTGTTGCCCGCCGGTGCCGCGCGCATGCCAAAAGCCCTAACCTGCCCGCAACCTGTCGACGAGAAAGTCCACAAAGACCCGCACCCGCGCAGGTAGTGTCGGACCCCCCAGAAACAGCGCGTGCACGTGATGGGTTTCGGGCACCGGATAGTCCTGCAGGATTTCGCATAACCGCCCCTCGGCCAGATCTTCCTCGACCGCAAAGCGCGCCACCCGCGCCACACCCAGGCCCGAGACCGCCAGCATCCCCAGAGCCTCGCCGCTATTGGCGCGGAACTTGCCGCCGACCTGTATGATCCGAGGCCCTTCGGGTGTATCGAAAGCCCACCGCGCACGCCCCGGATCGAAGCTGAACAGAAGACAGTCATGCTGGCGCAGGTCATCCGGATGGCGCGGAGTGCCACGCGTCGCGATATAAGCGGGGGCCGCGACGGTGATCATCGGCTCGTCCGCCAGCTTGCGCGCGATCAGCGAACTGTCGGACAGCTTCCCAAAGCGGATCGCCACATCTGTCCGTCCCGTCGCAGGGTCCTCGAGCAGATCGGTCAGCGTCATATCGAGCCGGATCGCAGGATAGATCCGCGAGAATTCGCCAAGGAGCGGGACGATCTTGAGACGCCCGTGCGAGACCGCCGCCGAGACGCGTAACAGCCCCGAGGGGCACTGCCCCGCGCCCAGTTGCTCTTCGGCCTGATCCACCGCGCTCAGGATGCGCCGCGCCGAATATGCGAAAGCCTCGCCCTCGGATGTCAGCCGGAGGGCGCGGGTCGAGCGGATGAGCAATCTCACCGCCAGCCGCGCCTCGAGCCGGTCGATCGTGCGGGACACGCCCGAAGCCGTCAGCGCGAGCACCTGCGCCGCGGCGGAGAAGCTGCCTTCATCAAGCACCGTGATGAAAACCTCCATCTCGCGAAGGCGGTCCGGTAAAGGTGCCATCTTTGCCTCCCGGGCAAAAAAGAGTTGCGATCAGGCAACCTACCCCCCGTCTCCGTTCCCGTCCAGTCTGCGGGCTATTCTTTCCAAAACCAGGAGACGGGCCATGCGGTTCAATCCGGCGCTCGCAGCGCTAACTCTCGGGTCTTTTGCCATCGGGCTGACCGAATTCTCGCCGATGGGGCTCCTCCCCACCATCGCCAATGACCTGAATGTCGACATTCCCTCCGCCGGCCTCATTGTGACAGCCTATGCGTTCGGCGTTATGGTCTTTGCCCCCGCAGTCACATTGGCGGCGGCGGGCATGGCGCGGAACCGGCTGCTGATCCTGCTGGCGCTAGTGTTGGCGGTCGGAAACCTTCTGGCCGCCGCAGCCCCGGATTACGGCATCATTCTCGGCGCGAGGGTGATCACCGCCCTATGTCAGGGCACGTTCTTCGGCGTCGGTTCGCTGGTTGCGGCAAGCCTCGTGGCTCCCGACCGTCAGGCGGGTGCGGTCGCGGCGGTCTTTATGGGGCTGACAGTCGCCAATGTGGCAGGTGTGCCCGCGATGACGTGGCTGGGCGAGGCTACCAGCTGGCGCCTGCCGTTCGTGTTGATTTCCGGCCTTGGCGTGCTGACAGCGTTGGCGCTCCTGAAGGCGCTCCCGCATCTGCCCGCTCCGAGAGGCGGTAGCCCCAAAGCGGAGCTGGCCGTCATGATGCGCCGCCCCGTTCTGGCCGCCCTCGGGCTTACGGTGCTGACCTCCACCGGACAGTTCACTGTCTTCACCTATGTCGCCCCCATGCTGCGGAATACGCTGGGAGCGTCGGCAGGCCTGATCACGCTGGCCCTTGTCATCGTGGGGCTCGGCATGACGGTCGGCAACCATCTTGGCGGTATCGCGGCCGATCGCTCGCTCAGGGTCACGCTGATCTCGGTACTGGTCGCCCTGATCGTCCTTCTGGCAGCGCTGAGCCTGCTGAGCCAACATCTGATTACCGTGCTTGTCCTTCTCTTCATCTGGGGCGGCCTGTGTTTCGCGCTGGTGCCCACAATGCAGATGCGCCCGCCGCGGATGCTCCCAGCCTTGCCTCATCGGTTAATATCGGCGCGTTCAACCTCGGCAACGGGCTTGGTGCTCTGGTAGGGGCGGCTGTGCTGCGGATGGGCTTCGACTATCCGGTCATTCCGGTGGCAAGCGCCATCGTCTTTGCCCTTCCCCTCGTGCTTGTCCTGACAAAACGCCAACCGAGCGGTGCGCCCGCCTCCGCCTGAACAGAGCCATCCCTCCCAGAGGGGCGGTCATACATGCGGGACCATCAGCCTTGCGGGCCGCCCCTCAGCCGCGCGCATCGGAGGGTTTTTCAGCGCCCGACGCCCGCGCGAACGCGACCTTAGCAACGGGTGAGCAACTGGCTGGGCGTAATATTGAATTCCTTCTTGAAGGCGCGCGCGAAATGCGAACTGTCCTTGAAGCCGAAGCGGAAGGCCGCTTCGGTGACCTGCCGGACCGACCCGTCCGACATCGCACGGTAGCTCGCCGCAAGGCGCTGCGACCAGACCCAGCGCATGACCGTTGTGCCCTCGGATGCAAAAAGCCGGTTCAGAGTGCGCGGCGAGATGCCATTGGCCATGGCAATACCGACAACCGATAGATCGCTGTCGTCCAGCTGGCCCATCAGCTCGCGCTTGATCCGGCTCAGCATCGCGGCCTGCCCCGCAGTCGGGCGGCTCTGGTCCTCGTGCAGATCCCTCACCGCAAGCGAGAGAATATCCAGGATCGGCCCCTCCGCCTCGCGGCATTTCTGTGCATCCGGTAGATCCGTCAGGTCGTTGACATTCAGCATCAGCCCCGCCGCCAGCCGCGCAAGGGGGTTCTGCCCGTCCAGATGGATGGCGAATTGCCGGTCCGCATCCTTGATCCTGCTGGTCATCAGCGGGCGCGGAATGCGCAAGGTGATCGTCCGCGCATCTTTCGGAAAGCGGATCGAATAGATCTGGTCGGTGTCATAGACCACGATATCGTTGGCCTTGAATTCGAAAGCGCTGGTGTTGTTGACAAAAGATCCACCGCTATCCAGAGCCAGCACGCAGAAGAAATCATCATGTGCGGAATGGCGCATCTCGTTGACGCCGTGGCTATAGGCGATCGGCGAGAATTTCGTATCCGAGAATTGCAGCCCGCCCCAATCGTTGATCTTCATCCAGCCACGGAACCCATCCGCGCCCTCGAAAGGTGAAACGACCGCCACATGATGCTGGCTGATCATGTTCTGCCAGTAGTCGAACTTGTCGCCGGTCAAGCAATCATCGGTCTGGAAAATAAAGCTCATATCCACCTTTCCTGTGAAGCGCGGCCCGCGGTCGGAAAACCGCTCGAAGAGCCTCGAACATGCGGCCTTCCCATCCGCATCGTGCCAAAGAAACGGGCGCTTGAGAGGATGTCTTTATGTAAATCCGGCCCTCCAAGGGGCCGGAAACAGAGCGAGCGCCGAAGAAATAGCAGTTACTGGGATTATGCCCGAAAATAAGGCACCCTTTGAACAATCAGCGGCACCGCAATGGCCACGGATTCGCGAAACAGACCCTAGACAGGGCAAGTCTCGCGCAACCAAAGTTCAATCTTTTGAACCATCTGGCCGTAGAATAGCCGGTAGGTATCTTCGGTCACAAAACCGATATGCGGAGTGGCAACCACATTCGGCAGGGTCCGGAACGGATGATCGATCGCAAGCGGCTCATGATCGAACGTATCGAGCCCCGCCCCACCGATCCGCTCCGCCTTCAAGGCCGCGATCAGGGCTGCCTCATCCACCAGAGGACCGCGCGAGGCGTTGATCAGCCATGCCGTCTCCTTCATCAGCGCAAGCTCGCCCGCCCCGATCATGTGATGGCTCCGCGCGCTAAGCTTCATATGGACGGAGATGATATCCGACGTGGCAAAAAGGGTTTCCTTGTCAACGGCCTGAACCCCGAATTCCGCAGCATGGGCCGGATCGAGGTTCTGGCTCCACGCGATGACCTCCATCCCGAAGGCCTGCCCGACCTTGGCCACCGCCTTGCCGAAATTCCCCAGACCCACGATGCCCAACCGGCGGCCATGGATATCCTGCCCGATATGTTCCTGCCAGCGGCCTGCACGCAGGTTGTTGATTTCCTGCGGCAGACGACGTGTGGCGGCAAGGATCAGGCCCCAGGTCAGCTCGGTCGTGCCATATAGCAGATAGTCGGTATGGGTCAGGGTAATGCCGCGCGCTGCAGCCGCCTCCGCATCGATGGCGGCATTGGCCGCCGAATTCGACGCGATGAACCGCAGCTTCGGTAGTGCTGCCAGAAGTTCCGCATCAAACATCGTGCGCTCGCGCATCACACAGATGATATCGAAGGGCCGGAGCCGTTCGATGAGGGCCGCGCGATCCTCCAGATGATCGGTGAATACAGTGATTTCGGCCTGGGCGCGGATGGTGGACCAATCGGCCATCGTCAAAGCAACCGACTGGTAATCATCAAGAATGGCCAGCTTCATCATTTGTCCTTCCATAAAGAAGGGGCGGCCTGCGCCGCCCCTGTTGGGTCAGGCCGCGCGCAGCTTTGCGGTGGCCTCGGTGTCGATCCCCGTGGCGAAGCCCTCGGCATCCACCAGCACGGCCACACGGTACACATCACGCGCACGCTCTACCGTCTCGTAGCCCTCGGCCACATCGGCCAGCACAAGCGCGGGGTCGCGGGTTTCAGGCGCACCGTAACCGCCGCCGCCGCTATCGAGACCGACGATCGTCTCGCCCGGTTTCAGCACGGTATGCAGATAGCCCGGAAGGACTTCCTCGCGCCCGTCGGCATGGATCTTGATATTGGCACCCGGATAGGCGTCATGCCCACCCTGCACTCCGCGCGGGCCGGTGGCCACACCATTGGTCACCTGCATCACGACCATCTCGTTGCCGCGCGGACCGAACTCGGTGCGTGTGGCAACGCCCCCGCGCTGGCGCCCTGCCCCTGCCGTGCCCGGCAAGAGCTTCATCGACTTCACGATCAATGGCAGGCGCTGTTCCGAAATCTCGATACTGTCGCGATAGCACAGGCCCGCGCCCGCGATCACCGTGAAGGTGTCGAGCCCGTCGGCCGAGCTGGAGGCCGGACCACCGCCGCCCATCAGGAACAGCTGGTTGACGTAATCGGCATTGCCGTCGCGCTCGTCCTTGCCCGAGATTACCCCCGTCGAGACGCCGAGGAACATATTGCTCTCCGACAGGCCGAACCCGTCGCCCAGCTCGGCAATCGAGCTTTGCGCCGTGTTACAGATCACGTCGGCAAGAAGCGTTGTGGCCGTCGAGGCCGAATGCGGGAATTTCGGGATGCCCACCACGCAATTCTCACGCAACAGAACCTCGATCCGGCGGAACGTGCCGGAATTGAGCGGCAGGTCATGCTCGAGACAATTGACGATGCCCGTGATCGCCATACCCGTGGCGGTCGCCTGACACAGGTTCACCCCCGCATCGACGCAATCGATATTGTCGCGCAGATCGACAATGGCCTTCTGCGCCTCGGGGTCGATAGTGATCTTAACGAATACCTCCACCCCATCGGGCAGGAAGCCCCCCAGCGCATCCAGCCGCCCGCGCCGCTCCAGCGTCGCTTTCGGCAGGTTGGCAATTGCCGCAGCCGCCCGACGCTCGGAATAGTCGAGCCATGCCTTCACGAAGGCCTTCACGCGGTCCTTACCGAATTTCTCGGCGAATTTATGCAGCGATTTCTCACCGGTGCGGGCGGCCGCAATGGCGGATTTCAGATCGCCATACCATTGGTCCGGCACGCGGATCCGCGCTTTGCACATGCGCACAATATCGGCATTATCCTCGTAATCGCGCTGCAGCTGCACCATCGGGAAGACCAGCGCGCCCTCGTTATAGACATCGGTCGCCGCTGCGAAATAGGTGGTGGGCACCGAGTTGCCGCAATCGGCCTGATGGCATTTCACCACCGTGGTGAAAAGATGCTCGCCCTCCCAGAAGACCGGCACGAGGATCGTGTGGTCGGCGGCATGAGTATTGCCGTTATAGGGGTCGTTATTGAGGAAGGCGTCGCCCTCCCTGAAGTCGGGATGGTAATCGGCCATCGCCTGACCCTGCAGGTTCGAGCCGAACGCATGGACCGGCAGCGCCTCGGCCACCCCGATGATGTCGTGATCCGCCGACAGGATAGAGCAGGAGAAATCCCGTGCCATCCCGATTACCGAGGAATTCGCGGTGAGGATCACCGTCGAGGTCATCTCCCGCACGATCGCATCAAGGCGGTTGCCCATGATCGCCAGATCTACCGGATCGAAATCCTGTTCGACAAAGTCCTTAGCCATGGGAACCTCCGAATTCGAATACATAATTGCCTTGGGCCGAAAGGTGACCGGTCATGCCCGGCTCGACCACGATGGTGGTAGTGGGCTCTTCGATGATCATCGGACCCGCGATCTTGTAGCCCAGCGGGATGGTCGTGCCATTGATCACCGGTGTTTTGGTATGGCCGCCCTCGCGGAAGAAGGCCTCGTTCTCGCGGCTGTCCAGAACCTGCCCTTCGGGGGCGGGCCATGTGACCTGCGGCGAGGGCAGAACAGCCGCCACACGCAAACGCCAGTTGATGGCCTCCATCACGGTGCCCTTGCGGTTCACATGGTAAAGGCGTTCGTATTGCTCGGCGAATTTGGTCTCGAGCAGATCGATATCGTCACAGCCCTGCGCCCAATCCACAGGCAGCTCCACCTCCAGCTCCCATTGCTGGCGGGCATAGCGCGCCTCGACAAACAGCTGGTGACGGAAGGTGTCCACCCCCTTGGCCCGTAGCGCGGTCTCGAATTCGCTGCTTTTAGCCAGCAGATCGTTCAGCGCCTCCTTGACGCCTGCACTATCGAACGCGTTCGAGGCGGCATAGCAGGAGGTCGAGAAATCGGTCGCGATATCCGAGAATTGCCCGCCTGCCGCCGAGATGGCGCCTGCGGTTTTCGGGATGATGACGTTTTTCACCTTCATCGAACGCGCGATAGACAGAAGGTTCAGCCCCGCCGCGCCGCCACCGGCCACGATCGTGCTGTCACCGGGATTCACGCCATCATTGGTGGTGATATCCTCGATAGCCTTGATCATGATCTCCGACGAGATCTGTAAAATGGCCGCAGCCGTATCCCAGATCGACTTGCCAAGCTGGGTTGCGACCTTCTGCATCGCGGCCTCGGCGGCAGGTTTGTCGAGCTTCATGCGCCCGCCAAGGAAGCGGTCGGGGTCGATATAGCCGAGCACAACGGCCGCATCGGTCACGGTAGGCAATGTGCCGCCCTTGCCATAGCAGGCAGGCCCCGGAACCGAGCCCGCCGATTGCGGACCTACCCGCAGCATGCCGCCCGCATCGACCCAGGCGATCGAGCCGCCGCCCGCACCGACCGAGCGGATATCCACGGTCGCCATCCCGAGCATGGTCGAGGCCATCGGCGTGCCGAGCCACGTCTCGCGCGAGTATTTGATCGCGCCGTCGCGGATCAGCGACACATCGAAAGTGGTGCCGCCGGTATCGACGATGATCACATCATCATCCATCGCCTCGGATTTGGTATAGGCAATGCCCGCCAGCGGCGCCATCGCGGGGCCGGATTTGGCCATATAGATCGGTTTCTGCACCACATCATCGATATGTAGCACGCCGCCGGAGGAGGCCGAGATCAGCAGCTCGCCGCCAAAGCCCGCCTCGGCCAGATCGGCCTTGAGGTCACGCAGGTGGCGCTGCATCAGCGGTTTGAGCGAGGCATCAATCGCCGTGGCCGAGCTGCGCGGATACTCGCGGATCGTCGGGTTCAGCGCGGAAGACAGGGTATAGGGCACACCGGGCAGGATCTCTTCGATCAGCTCGCCCAGACGCTGCTCATGCGCGGGGTTCGAGATCGACCACAGGAAGGCCACGGCCACCGCCTCGATCCCGATCCGGCCCAGTTTCTCCAGCGTGGCGCGGGCCGCAGCCTCGTCGAGCGCCGTCTCGACACCGCCTTCGGCATTCATCCGCTCGGGGATCTCGAAGGTCAGCGCGCGCGGGATATAGGGCGGCTCGACCTTGGCATTGATCTCGAGCGCATTCAGCTTGCCGCCCTTGCGGAAGACCAGCACATCGGGGAAGCCTTCGGTGACCAGAAGGGCGGTCTTAGCGGTCTTACGCTCGACAATCGCATTGGTGGCGCGGGTGGTCCCGTAGACCAGCACTCGGGTCTGGGCCAAGAGATCGCTCAGCGTAATGCCCAGTTGATCGGCGGCGTTAGTGATCGAGTTAGACAGGCCAGTGAAGCTTCGCTCGGGGGTCGTCAGCGATTTGCCGACCGTCAGGCGGCCCTGCTCGTCGGTAACCACGACATCGGTAAACGTGCCTCCGGTGTCGACTGAAATTCTATACATAGTGCCTCCAGGTCATGGCCATCGCGCTTGGGCGCGGGCCCCGTAAGTGGTTGGTATAAGATGATCCTAAGGACCGCCGAGGCCCTGCGCGCGACTGGGCGCGACAGAGAAACCGACTGCGACGGTCAGGCGGACGGACGGGCCAGATCGGCCATCATGGTAATATTGATCCGGCGCCCCTCATGGGTATCGGCAAAGCGGGCCGCATTGGTCTGATGGAGATATTTCGACGGGAAAAGCACCGCGCGATTTCCGCGATAGGGCACGGGATGGGCTTGCGCGCCCGCCTGCGCGATGCGCTGGCGGTTCAGCTCGGGACGGGCGTTATACTCGGCAAAGGGAATATCGGCCCCGATCTTGAGATCATAAAGCGTCATCCCGCCCGCCCCCTCCTCGGCCTGCAAATGGGCATGGTCCACCGGCCAGATATTGAGGTTCCAATCCCCCTGATCGGCATGGATATCAATTCCTTGCGACTCGCGCAGATAGCGGAAGGCCCAAAGCTGCGCGACATCCACAGGGGCCGCCAGTCGCGTAATGGTCGCCTGCATCTCGCGCGCCAGACGCAGCACCAGCGCATTGGCAAATCCGTCATGCAGATGCGCGCCCAGATAGCCACGGCTTTCGCGGGCATCGAACCAGATAGTGGCCTGCAGCAAATATTCCAGCACGGCCTGACGCCCCGCATCCGAGAGCACATCATCAAGGATATAGAAGCAATCGCCCGCCCCGCCGGAAAGGGCGACCCGCCGGATCCGGGGCGCGGGGTTCAACACCTCTTCCGGCAAGGTCACGGGCGGCAGATAGCTTGCCCGAGCCATCAGTTTCGCGGTCTGGGCTGTCAGACGACAACCGCGCAGGTCCTCAGCAATTCCGGAGGTAAACCAGTCAATCCGGCCAAGGTCCGAGAGGTATTCAAGCTGCCCGGCCAGCGCCGCACCGGCAACGGGGCCGAAGCCCTCTTGTGTCATCGGGGCGGCTTCGGGGACGCCACCCGCCCAGAGATCGGGGCGACGACGGATGCGGAACCCGCGGTCGAAATGCTGGAAGGCCAGATCCAGATCGCCCATCCGCTTGAGACATTGCGCGGCATTCACATGGATCGGATAGGATTCGAACCCCAGCCCGAAAACCTGCCGGTAAAGGCCAAGCGCCTGCGCATAGGCCTGCCGCCCCAAAGCATCATCCGCCGCGGCCAGCAGGGTCTGCGCCTGACGCTGCCTGTCCGTTACATCCATCACCGACATCGCTCTGCCCTCCGTTTGGTTCCGGTCCAGACTAAGGGGCAGCGGTGGCACTGCCGCGACCGGTTGCGCCAGATCCACCGGCTGCATGCGCCACGCGCGCAGCATAAAGCCCCCGATACATCCGCATCGGGGGCTTTACGGTAAGTCACTGCCTCAGGACGGCTGTTCGGTCCGCTCGAGCGCGGCCGCGCCCGATTTGCGCGCCCGCCCCGGCCATTTCAGCTCGCGCCCGCCGGTCAGACCATCGGCACGGTTGATCAGCACGAAGATCATGAAGATCCCCAACACGATCTGCTGCATCCCGAGCGGCAGCGCGATCTGGTGACCGCCCAAGGCGACCCCCTCCTCGGCCATCCGCAGAACTTCGGAGACGCAGGAGACCAGAACCACCCCGACGACCACACCGGTCAGGCTGCCCGCGCCGCCGACCACCAGCATGACCAGCAGCAGGAAGGTCAGGCTCATATAGAATACATCTACCGTCAGGATGCCGAGGAAGAAGCTGTAGATCGCCCCGCCACACCCCATCACCGCACCCGAGATCGCGAAGGCGGTCAGACGCATACGGTAGACCGAGATGCCCGAGGCCAGCGCCGCCACCTCGTCATCGCGCGAGGCGCGCAGCATCAGCCCGATGCGCGAGTTCTGGAACACCCAAGCGATCAGCAGGGCCCCCGCCATGAAGAGGAAATTCATCCAGCTGCCGCCCAGTTGCGGAATATTGGTCAGCGGTGCCACGCCGCCCGTGACACTATCCCAGTTGGAAAAGATCCGGTTGACGACCAGCAGAAAGGCGAAGGTGGCGATAGACGCCGCGATATCCGACAGCCGCACGATCACCGCGCCGATGATGCCCGCGATCACTCCCGAGACCAAAAAGCCTGCCAGTGCCGCGATCCAGGGCATCAGCTGGGTGTTCTGGACCCAGACCGGCAGGCCTGACAGCATGATCTGCTTGAACATCATATCCATTGACAGCCACGCCGCCACATAGCCCCCGATACAGGCGAAGGCCGCATGGCCGAAGGCGAAGATGCCGGAATTGCCGATGAAGATATAGAACCCCGTGACAAGGATGATGCGGATCAGGATCTCGGTCCAGAAGGTCTGCACCGCCAGCCCCGCCACCAGCGAGACGATGGCTGTGACAATCGCCAGAGCACCGATCAACACGATGGGGGTCCACTGGCTGCGCAGGAAGGATTTCATATCGGTTTGCGCCATGGATCAGACCCTTTTATGCACGTTTTTATTGGGGAAGAGGCCGTTGGGCCGCACGACCAGCGTCAGGATAACAAAGCCGAAGGCGAAGGCGTCACGGAAGGGCTTGAGATCGGAGGGCAGGTAGACCTGCAACAACGTGGTGGCGATGCCCAGAAGGAAGCCGCCCACGACCGCGCCCACAAGCGAGCCCATGCCGCCCACGACCACCGCAACAAAGGCATAAAGTGCAAGAGGCGAGCCCCATGCGTAATTCACCGTGCCCGATTGCGGCAGATAGAGCAGCGCGACCGTGGCCGCCAGCATGCCGCTGATGGCGAAGGCCCCGCCGATGACGCGGTTGGCTTTGACACCCAGATATTGCGCCATGCGGAAATCCTCTGCCGCAGCGCGCACCTGAATACCGAAGCGCGAATATTTCAGGAAAAGGCTCAGCGAGATCATCAGGAAAGCCGTCACCCCGATGGTGATCAGCTGGATCACCGGCACCCGCAGCGCTCCCAGATAGATGGGCTGGGTCAGACCATACCACAGATCCACCCCTCGCGCCTGGCTTCCATAGGCCAGCATCATCGCATTCTGCAGCACATAGCTGACGGTGAAAGAGGCCATCATCAGAGTGGGCGCCGAGGCATTGCGCAGGGGGCGGAAGACGAACCGCTCGGTCACCAGTGCCACCAGCACCACAATCGCACCCACCGTCGGGATCACGAAAAACCACGGCCAGGCGCCGATGAACAACTGGGCCGAGGCCGCGACCGAGGTGAAGGGCACGATCAGCGAATAGGCCCCCAACGTGATGAAATCGCCATGCGCGATATTGGCCAGCCGCAGGATGCCGAATAACAGCCCGACCCCGAGCGCCGCCAGCGCGAAGATCGAGCCGAGGCTCAGCGCATCCAGCGCGGTTTGCAAGACCTGTACCATGTCAGACCCCTTCCCTGTCAAAGCCGAAATAGGCCTGTTTGATGGCAACGCCGTCCTGCAGATTGGCGGCATCATCACAAAGCTGCACCTGCCCGCCGCGCAGCACATAGATGCGGTCGGCATGTTTGAGCACGCGGGCCGAGCTCTGTTCGTTGATCAGAAGCGTCACGCCGCGCCGCGCCTTGATCTCGGCGAGGATCTCGTAGACCTGATCCACGATCTTGGGCGCAAGCCCCAGCGATGGCTCGTCGATCATGATGATCTCGGGATTGGTCATGATCGCGCGGGCAATGGCCAGCATCTGCTGCTCGCCGCCCGAAAGCCGCCCTGCCGGATAACTGGCACGCTCACGCAGGATCGGGAACAGATCCATCATCTCGCCCATCATCCAGCGCGCCTTGGAAGCATCGCCCTGCAGCATCCCGCCCAGCTTGAGGTTCTCTGCCACGGTCAGCGAGGAAAAGATCTGCCGCCCCTCGGGCACCAGCGACATCCCCCGCCCCGCGATCTCCTCGGGCTTATTGCCAAGGATCGGCTGGCCCGCCAGCGTCACGGCGCCGCGCGTGGCCTTCACGCCGCCCGCGATCGCCGCCATCAGGGTGGATTTTCCCGCGCCATTAGGGCCCACCACACAGACCGTCTCGCCGGTCATCACCTTCAAAGACACCCCGCGCAAAGCTGCGATCTGGCCGTAACTCACATGGAGGTCGCTGACCTCCAGAAACACCGTCCGCTCGATCATGCCGCGATCTCCTCGCCAAGATAGGCTTTCAGGAAGGCCTCATGGCGGCTGACCTCTTCGGGCAGGCCGGTGATGATCGTGCGCCCGCCATCAAGCACATGCAGCCGGTCGCTGAGCGACATCACCACATGCATGTTGTGTTCGATGAGCAGCACCCCGCAACCATAGCGTTCGGGCAGCGACCGGATGATGGCCATCAGATCCTCGCATTCGCTATCGGACATACCCGCCGCAGGTTCGTCGAGCAGCATGAATTTGGGCTGCGAGCACAGGGCGCGGGCGATATCGAGGCGGCGCTGGTCGGTATAGGGAAGACTTGCCGCCTGCTGGTCATGGGCCTGCGAGAGCCCGACCTCCTCGAGGATCGCTTCGGCACGCACACGCGCGGCGCGTTTGCCGAGGCCCGAGGCAATTGCCGAGACCTGCGCATTTTCCAGCACGCTCAGGTTCCCGAAAAGCCGCCCCGCCTGGAAGGTCCGCGCAACCCCTGCCCCGCGCACCTTCGCGGGCGACCAGCCAAGCGCGTCGCGGCCCTCGATATGCAGGCTGCCTTCGGTAGGTTTCTGGAAGCCCGTCAGCACGTTCACAAGCGTGGTCTTGCCCGCGCCATTGGGGCCGACCAGCCCCACGATCTCGCGCGGGGCAAGCGACAATGTGCAATCACTGATCGCAGCAAGCCCCTGAAAGCGCACAGTCACGGACGAGATCGACAGCGCATCGGCTGCGGGTGGATGGGGTGATGCGTTCAAGAGACCGCTCCTTGCAGAGTAACATTGGCACCGGCCCCAGACGGACCGATGCCGTGGCAGGGTGGATCAGCCACCGACGCGATAGAGTACCGAATTCGGGATCGCGTCCTCGATCTTCCATTCCTCGACGAATTTCTGACGCCCGTCGGTGAATTCGGTGATCTGCATCGGCTCGGAGGTCTGGATATGCAGTTGCGGCGTGAAGGTGCGCGGACCAAGCGCCGTCGGCTCGTCCTTGAAGCTGTTCATCACATCGACCACCTTCTGCGGATCAGTTGTGCCAGCGGTCTCTACGGCTTTCGCCCAAAGCTGTAGCCACGCATAGATCGGATAGGACCACATGGAGGCGGGCTTTTCGCCGTATTCAGCCACGAACGCATCCGTCATCGCCTGCGCCTCGGGGCGCGGATCGCCTTCGATAACCACCTGCGTCGGAATGAAGAAGTTCGTCAAACCGGGCACAGCGGATGTCCATGCGACACCGTCGAACAGTGCCGGCCCCAGAAGCGGAAGATCGATCCCTGCCGAGCGGATCTGGCGCACCGCGCCGCCTGCGCCCAGATGCGAGCAAAGCATCACCGTCTGTACCCCGTCGGAGGCGATCTTCTTGCTGATTTCCGAGACCTGCGCCGAAATCGAGGCATCGTCGAAGCGGAACTGCTCGGAGCCTACAATCTTGCCACCATCCTTCTCATACATCCATTTGAAGCCCGCGCAGGCAGACTTTTGTGCTTCGCCAGCCACGTCTTCCAGAACGAAGGCCGTTTTCAGCCCCTTTTCCTTGATCGCCCAATCCGCAATCACCGCGCCTCCCAGCTGGGCCGCCGTGCCGCCGGTGAAGGACAAGGGCCCGACCCCCAGCACGCCCGCCTTGGGATCTGCCGCGCACATGAAGGCCGAGATCTTGCCTGCCTTCTGCACCTGGACCGCCGAGGGCGCGCCGAAATCGTAATCACAGCTGACCAGCACAAGATCCGGGTCGGAGGCCAGAACCTTCTGGCCCGCCTTCACGGCCTCGCCCAGATCGGTCTTGTTGTCAGCAGTCTCGTAAACAATCTGGCGGCCCAGAAGCCCGCCCTTCTCGTTTTGCTGTTTGATCCACATCTGCGCAAAGCGATAGGCATCGGCATCGGTCACCGCCATCCGGCCCGATTGCGCGATGGCGAACCCGATATTGATCGGCGGCTCTTCGGCATGGGCGCTGCCAAACAGCCCTGCGCCAAGAAGGCCTGTCGTCAACAGACCCAACACGCGTTGTTTCATCATCACCATCTCCTGTCAGAAATATCTTATTTTTGTTTGGGCGGCAGGGAGCGGCGCATGGGAGAGCCGGTCTTGTCACCAAACCGCAGATCAAGCTTAGCCAGCGCCGCTCCGAGTGACCTGTCCGCAGGCGTCAATTCGTATGACCCAGAAAGACAGCCCTGCCTCCTGGCGCTTAGGCGTGGGCGGGGTTTCCATGTTTAACAAATGCACAAGAACCTGCCCCCTGCAGGCAAAGCTGCCCCAAATGCAGGCATCTTTGGTGTTTTGCCCTCTGCCAACCACGCAAACAGGTGCTGTTTTGGACGAATCCGGTCAGTTTCGCCCAGATTAAAGGCAAAGGGGAAAGCCATGTTGTCTGTCGCGTCTGAACGGAAGGGGATCTCTCGCATCGATACAGAGGGGCTACCGCCAAAGGACAGGCTGCCATTCTGGCGCGATGTCGTGTGCCAGCACTTCTCCCCCGCTGCGACCGATCTTCCCGACTGGTTCAATGCCAGCAGTTTTCATGCGCGGATGACACGGCGCGATCTGGGTTCGGTCGGACTGAGCCATGTAGAGGCCTCGCCGCAAAACTCGTTGCGTGATCGCGCCTCGCTGCGGCGCGATCCGTCGGACTGTTTCTTCCTCTCCTATGTGACCGTCGGCAAGAGCGTGCTCAAACAGGGGGGGCGCGAGGCGGTGCAGGGTCCGGGAGAATTTCTCCTCTATGATTCCGCCCAACCTTTCACCTATGCTTGGAACGGCGATTATGCCGGGTACTGGCTGCGCCTGCCGCGCCATCTGCTGACCAACCGGCTTGCATCGGCCGAAGTGCTGACCGCACGCACCATCTCCGCCTCGGCCCCGATCGGGCGGCTGGTCGGTCAGATGATCGAGGAATCTTTCGGGCTTGATCTATGTGGCGAGACGCCGGCTGCACGGCGCGTTGCAACATCGCTCGTGGATCTGGTCACTGCGGCCTTCGAGACACAGACAGGGTTGGGGGCCGATTATTCCGCCCGTCATCAGGGACTCCTCGACCGGGCCAAATCCCATATTCTCGTCAATCTGGAAAATAACGACCTGAATATAGATGCGATGGTAAAGGACCTCGGTGTCTCGCGCCGGACCCTGGCGCGTCTTTTTGCCCATGAAGATACCACGCCCACCCGCTGGCTCTGGTCGCAACGTCTCGAACGCGCCCGCATGATGATCTGCGAGGCCGATGGCGCACGGATTACAGAGATCGCTCTGGCGTGCGGATTCAGCGATATCTCGCATTTCTCGCGTGCCTTCAAAGCCGAGTTCGGCATCACGGCCAAGGCAATGATGGCTGCGCGTGCGAGCTAAGCTGCAGGCGGCGCAAAATTCCAACTGGCCGGACCGGCAAAATAGATTGGCCCGCAAAACAAAGATAGGGGCGCAACATCCCATTACAGCTAGAGGGGAGAGAACCAGAACAGGGATTTGACCCATGGCTGTGCATACGCCGACAAAAGACGAACTCAAACAGACGGCGGCTGCGCTTGGCCTGTCCTTCTCGGAAAGCGAACTGACCGAGTATCACGAGCAGATCACCCAGCGCCTTCAGGCCTATACCGATATCGCGCAGATGCCCGACGAGATCCCCGAGGTGACTTATGCCCGCACCATGGGCCACCGTCCGACCGGCGAGGAAAACCCCCATAACGCCTGGTATTGGAAAACCGCCATCAAGGGCGCGGCCAATGGCAAGCTGAAAGGCAAGAAGATCTCGCTCAAGGATAACATCATGCTGGCCGGTGTGCCGATGATGAACGGCACGCCGCATCTGGAAGGCTATATCCCCGAATTCGACGCGCCCATCGTGACGCGGATGCTCGATGCGGGCGGCGAGATCGCGGGCAAGGCGCATTGCGAGTTGCTGTGCATGACGGGCAGCTCCTTCACGAATGCCACGGGCCATGTCCATAACCCCTATAAACATGGCTATTCGGCGGGCGGTTCGTCCTCTGGCTCTGCCGTGACCGTTGCCACCGGCGAGGTCGACATGTCGATCGGTTGCGATCAGGGCGGCTCGATCCGTATGCCCTCGTCCTTCTGCGGCATCTACGGCATGAAACCCACCCACGGTCTGGTGCCCTATACCGGTATCATGCCGATCGAGATCGAGATCGACCATGCAGGCCCGATGACCCGCACTGTCGAGGATAACGCGCTCCTTCTGGAAGTGATCGCGGGCGATGACGGCTATGATCCGCGCATCAAAGCGCCCGAGGTGAAGGAATACACCAAGGCACTGACGGGAAATATCCGCGGCCTGAAGATCGGCATCATGACCGAAGGCTTCCAGAGCATCTATGCCGATGAGACTGTGAACGCCAAGGTCCGCGAGGCGGCCAAGCGCTTCGAGGCACTGGGAGCCGAGGTTGTCGAGGTGTCGGTGCCGATGCATATGCAGGCCCCCTCGATCTTCGAACCGATCGTGACCCAAGGCGCCTATGCCACCATGTTCGAGGGAGACGGCTACGGAGCCTCGCGCCGCGATCTCTATGCGGTCTCCATGATGGACCATTACCGTGGCTGGCGCCGCACCGCCGATGACCTCTCGCCCACCGCAAAGATCGCGCTGATGGCAGGCCATTATATGACGCACCGCTATGGCACCCGCTTCTATGGCAAGGCGCGCAATATCACCCGCCGTCTGCGCGCGGCCTATGACGCGCAGCTGGCGCAGGTCGATCTGCTGCTAATGCCCACCACCGCGACCACCGCGCAAAAACTGCCCGGACCGGATGCGAGCCTCGCCGAGATCGTGCGCCATGCCGCCGAGCCGGTGGCGATCACCCATCCCTTCGACATCACCCACCATCCGGCAATGTCTGTGCCCTGCGGCATGATCGATGGTCTGCCGGTGGGCATGATGCTGGTGGGCAAGCATTTCGACGAGGAAACCATCTACCGCGCTGCCCATGCGTTCGAGCAGTCGGGCGACTGGAAGACCTTCTGAACCAAGGAAACGGCCCATCGGATCAACTCGATTGACCCGATGGGCAAAGCAGGCCCGTCGGAAGCATTCTAGCCTTGGATATATGGACGCCCGCCCCGCGCGGGCCTGCCCTCCCAATTGCAGGAAGTTTTTATGTCCGACCACACTCACGGAACAATGCCCCCCGATGCGCTTGCCCTGCGCGCCCGCGCCGTCGAACAGCTAATGATCGAAAAAGGTCTGCTACGCGAAGGCGCGGTCGATGCTCTTGTCGAGATTTTCGAGCATGAGCTGGGTCCGAGGAACGGCGCCAAGATCGTGGCGCGCGCATGGACCGACCCCGACTATCTGGCGCGGTTGCGAACCGACACGAACAACGCGCTTCAGGAATACGGTTTTTCGGGGATGGAGGGATCACATATCGTGCTGTGCGAGAACACGCCCGAGATCCATAACGTTATCGTCTGCACCCTCTGTTCATGCTACCCGTGGCCGCTCTTGGGCCTGCCGCCCATGTGGTATAAGACCGCGGCCTACCGCTCGCGGATCGTGATCGAACCGCGCGCCGTCCTGGCCGAATTCAAGACCGACATCCCCAAAGATGTCGAGCTGCGCGTCTGGGACAGCAATGCCGAGCTGCGCTATTTCGTGCTGCCCATGCGCCCCGCAGGCACCGAAGGCTGGAGCGCCGAACAGCTCGAGAAGTTGGTCACCCGCAATTCCATGATCGGCACCGGTCTTCCGCTGGCTCCGCAGGATCTGGACGGAGAAGCCTCATGAACAGCGTCCATGATTTCGGCGGCATGCAGGGCTACGGGCCCGTTATCCCTGACGATGGCAACGAACCGAAATTCGTCCACGATTGGGAACGCGGAGCCTTCGGCCTCAATCTGATGTTGCAGGTGGCGGGGTTGTTCAATGCCGATACCTCGCGCCATGCGATGGAAAAAATCGAACCCATCCACTATCTGACCTCGCCCTATTACCTGCACTGGATGGAAAGCTACGAGGATATTCTTGTGGCCAAGGGCATCGCCACCCGCGAGGAGCTGCGCACCGGTAAGGCGACCGAGCCGCTGCCCGAATGGGCGCGAAACAAAGAGCTGCCGCCCAACGAGGATTTAGGCAAGATCGTGCGGGGCTATATCGACACCACCGGCGAAGCCCGCGCGCCTCGCAAATTCGGGATCGGCGAGAAGATCCGCTCGGTCAACAACCACCCTAAGGGCCATACCCGCCTGCCCGCCTATGCGCGCGGCCGGATCGGCACCATCACCGCCACCCGCGAGGCCTTTGTCTATGCCGACCAGCGCGCCCATAGCGCAGGCGAGGACCCGCAATGGATCTACTCGGTGCGCTTTGACGCCGAGGAGCTGTGGGGAGCCGATGCCGACGGGCGTGGCGCCGTCTATCTGGACCTCTACGAACCCTACATGCAGGCGCTCTGAGCCCCTGCCTGAAATCCCGCGCAAAGCGCGGGCCAAACCTGCCCGCAAGGCAGGCAACTAAAAGCAAAAGACGATCCAACACGGAGAGCATCCCCGATGACCATTTCCACCCTCAGAACGACCGCCAGCTGGCTTGCCGCCTGCACGATCGCCGCCACTCTGGCCACGGCCGCCCATGCCGAGGAACCCACGCAGATGGGCAAGGGCGCCGATATCACCAGCATGTGCGGCACCAAACCCGCCCGCGTGGCCCTGATCGACGGCATCGGCGGCGACACATGGCGTCGCACGACCGAAGAAGAACTGCGTGACGAAGCCTCGAAATGTTCCAATATCACCGAGGTCGCCTATGCGGATGCAGGCGGAGATTCGCAGAAATTCAATAGCGACATCAACAGCTTTGTCGCCCAGGGCTATGACATTATCATTCCCTTCGCAGACTTTGGCGACGCCTCCATGCCCGCCTTCCGCGCCGCCACCCGTGCAGGCGTGACCATGGTGCCCTATTTCTCCAAACTCTCCGGCACGCAAGGGCGCGACTACACCGCCAATGTCTATCAGGACCAAACCGTGGCGGGCAGCCTCTGGGCGGAATGGATTGGCCAGAATCTCGGCGATGCGAATATCGTCATGCTGGGTGGCTCGCCCGGTGCCGCCTCCTCGACCAATTTCTTCAACGGGCTGAAGGAAGGCATCAAAAAATATCCGGGCGTCAAACTGCTGCAGGACAGCTATGTCACCACCAACTGGAACATGGCCGATGCCCAACGGGCGACGGCAGGACTGATCGCCACCTACCCCAAGATCGATGCCATCGTGACCGACCATGGTCCGGCGGCGCTGGCGGTGGTCAATGCCTACCAACAGGCGGGAGAGAAGGTTCCTGCGATCCTGACCATCGCCTCGGGCAACGAGCTGAACTGCAAGTTCGAGGATGATAAGGCCGCAGGCAAAGGCTGGGATTTCTACGCGCTTGATGGCACCACCACCATCATCCGCTTCGCCTTCCGTCGCGCGCTGGCGGAATTCGAAGGGACCGAGGATCCCGAAGGCACTGTGCTGGTGCCCTATGTCTCCAATGACAGCTTCAAGAATGTCTCGCTTGGCTGCAACAAGGAGCTGCCGCCGGATGCCGATCTCAGCTCGCTTCTATCGGAAGACCAGCTGAAAAAAGTCTTCGGATACGAGTAAGCCATGACCGTGTCTTCTTCTGGAACCGATGCCCTCCGACTGGAGGGCATCACCAAGCGTTTCGGTCCTGTCACCGCGCTTGACGATGTGTCTCTTTCCGTCCGTCCGGGCGAGATCCACGCCCTTGTGGGCGAGAACGGGGCCGGCAAATCCACGCTGATGGCGGTGGCGTCGGGCGCGCTTGAGCCGGAAGAGGGCACGGTGCGCTTCTTTGGCGAGGCGCTGAGTGCCGATCCGGGCGAGACCCGCGAGAGAGGTCTGGCGATCGTGCGTCAGGAACCCTCGCTGATGCCCGATCTGACGGTGGCCGAGAATATCCATATCGGTCTGCCCAAACATCTGCGCCCCTCGGTGGGTGCGCTGCGCGAGTTCGTGCGCAGCAAGCTGGCCAGCTGGCATGACGATACCGGCATCGACCCCGATGCGCGGATCGAGAGCCTGCTGCCGGAAAAACGCTTTATCGTCGAGATCGTGAAGGCGATTGCCTCGCAGCCACGCCTACTGGTGCTGGACGAGCCGACCGAACACCTGACAGGCCGCGATGTCGTGCGTCTGTTCGAGGTGGTGCGGGAACTGGCGGCCTCGGGCTGTGCGGTGGTCTATATCTCGCACCGTATCCGCGAGGTGCGCCAGATCGCAGAGCGGATCTCGGTTCTGCGCAACGGACGTGCGGTCGGCACGCGGGATGCGACCAATCTCTCGGAAGACGAGATCATCACCATGATCGTCGGCCGCCGCGTCGAGCGTCCCTTCCCGCCCAAACGGGCGAAGGACGTCCATTCGGAGCGGATCTTCGAGCTGCATGGCGTCTCCGGGCCGGGTTTCCGTAATGTCGTCATGCGCGTTGATCGCGGCGAGATCGTGGGACTTGCGGGCATTGACGGCCATGGCCAACGCGAGCTGATGCGCGCGCTGGCGGGCCAGAAACCCATCGAAGGCCGCGTGAATGTGGCCGAGCGCTTCGTTTCGATCAGATCGCCGCGTGACAGCCGCAAGGCAGGCATCCGTTTCGTGCCGGGCGACCGTCACCGCGAGGGTCTGCTGCCGGGCCTGTCGGTGCGCGAGAATTTCTCGCTGCGCTCCATCGAGAAAGACACCCGTGGCGGGCTGATCAGTGCCGGTGCCGAAAAGCGCCGCGCCCGCACCGAACTTGCCCGTCTCGAGGTGAAGATGGCAGGCATCGAGGCGCCGATCTCCTCGCTCTCGGGCGGGAACGCGCAGAAGGTCGTGCTCACCTCGGTGCTGGCGGGCGACCCCAAGGTGCTGCTCCTTGACGAGCCGACACAGGGTGTGGATGTGGGCGCACGCGCCGAGATCTATCAGGTCATGCGGGCCGCCGCCGACGAGGGCATGAGCCAGATCGTCTGCTCGTCGGACCGTGCCGAGCTGGTGGGGCTATGCGACCGGATCTATGTCTTCTCGCGTGGCGAGATCGTGGCCGAACTGACCGGCGACGAGGTCAATGACGAGGCCATCGCTCAGGCCATGATGACGGCCACCAATGCCCGCGCCCATACGGCAGCCCTCGGCGGCAAACTGGCCAAGCTGGGCAGTTCCGACTGGGCGCCCTTCTGGATGCTGGTGGCCGCAATGCTGATCTTGGGCTCCGTAGCGGGCTGGGTGAACCCGTTCTTCCTGTCGGAACGCTCGCTGGTGAACCTGATGGTGATGACCGCGACCCTGGCGATGGTGGCCTATGGTCAGCAGCTCCTGATGCTGACCGGCGGGATCGACCTCTCTGTGGGGCCGCTGATGGGGCTTTGTGCCGTGGTGGGCTCGTTCTTCCTGTCGGGGGATCCGTGGCTGATGCCATCGCTGGGCTATGCCGCAATCATCGCTGTCGCCGCGATGGTGGGGGCGGTAAATTTCCTGCTCGTCGGCCCGCTGAAGCTGCACCCAATGGTGGCGACACTGGCCACCTACATGGCGGTGCAGGCCGTTTCGCTTCTGCTGCGTCCGGTGCCTGCGGGCATGACCGATTTCGACGTGCTCGACACAATCGGCTATCGTATGGGTGCCATACCCGCGACCTTCATCATCGCCGTGATCGCCGCCATCGTGCTCGATATCTTCCTGCTGCGCAGCGGCAAGGGCATCCGCTGGCGCGCCTTCGGTTCCAATGCCGAGGCCGCCCGTGTCGCCGGTGTCACGCCGCTCGTGATGCAGTTTGCCGCTTATGTGGGCTGCTCGGTCCTCACCGCACTGGCCGCGATCATGATGATCGAACAGGTGGCCATCGGCGATCCGCGCGCGGGCCTCGGTTACACGCTGACCTCCATCGCAGCGGTCGTCATCGGCGGCACCAGCCTGATGGGCGGGCGCGGCTTGTTTCTCGGCGCCCTTCTCGGCGCGGGCTTCATCTCGCTGGTGAATTCGGCCGCAACCTTCCTGCAGCTTGATAGCGCATGGCAGAACTACCTGCTGGGCGGGCTGATCATCGCGGCTGTGGCCTTCTACTCCTATTCCAGATCCAAGGCGGTATCGGCATGAGCAATTCAGAGGTGATCGACACGAAAGGCGCGGGCGCAAAGCCCCGCCTGCATGTCTCGGAATTCGCATGGGTCTGGCTGCCCCTCGTGCTGGTCTTTGCGGCAAGTTTCGTCCTGGCGCCCGGCACGATGCGCTGGCCCGCGCTGATGGGGATGTTGCCCTTTGCCGCCATGCTGGCGGTGGTGGCGGCAGGCCAGACCATCATTATCCAGCAACGCGGTATGGATCTGTCCTCGGGCGCAATCATGACCGTGGGCGGGCTACTCGTGTCGCGGGTCTATCTGCAGACCGGCTCTTTGACATTGGCGGTTTTAGCCACCGTCGTGCTCTGTGCCCTCATGGGGCTGGTGAACGGGATCGCGGTCTCGGTCTTCCGGATTACGCCCATCGTGGCGACGCTGGCTACGGGCGCGATCTATGCAGGCGTCGCGCGTCATGTCTCGAACGGAAACTCGATCTCGGCCCCCGCACCGCTGGCAGGCTTCGTGCATATGAAACTGGCCGGTGTGCCGGTGATCCTGATCGTTGCACTGGTTGTGGTGGCGCTGATGGCCGCCGCGATCCGCTATCTGCCGATGGGCCGCCGCTTCACGGCGGTGGGCGCAAGCCCTGCGGCGGCGACGGCTGCGGGCTTCCCCGCGCGCCCCTATCTCATGGGCACCTATGTTGTGGGCGCCATCTTCTTCGGGCTGGGCGGCATGCTGTTCACCGGCTTCATCAACTCGGCCACGATCACGGCAGGCAACGATTATCTGCTCCCCTCGATCGCGGCGGTGGTGGTCGGCGGCACGCCCTTCACCGGCGGGAAAGGCAGCGTGGTCGCCAGTGCGATTGCCGCGGTCTTCATGACCCAGCTCGGCCAGATGGTGCTGGCCATGGGCGCAGGCACGCCCGCGCAATATCTGGTGCAGGCCACTGTGATCGTTCTGGCGCTTGCCGGTCCCCGCCTGCTGGCGAAACTGCGCAAATAAGGCATGGCGGCACAGGCCGCAGCCCTTAGGAACATCCCCTGACGGGCGGAGTGCACCCCATGCTGGCTCCGCCCGTTTTTTCATGCGCCCTCCCCCACCACAGGACAGACAAAAACGGCCCCGAGGGGCCGTTTGCATGGAATGTCCGTTGATAGACCGCCCTCTGGCGGAATTACGACAAAACCATATCGCTCCGGCGGCGCCGGCAGTATTGCAACATCCCCAGCGTCGCTGCCGCGACCGCAACCAGACAGACCGAGAAAAGAACGAAGGCTGTCGCAAGACCGAGCGTATCGCTCAGATAGCCCACCACCACCGTGGGGATGGCATTCGCGATATATCCCGCCACATAGAAGCGCGAGATATAGAGCCCGCGCAGCTCGGGCGGGGCCGAAAGATTGGCCATGCCGAGCGCCCCCACGAAGGCCGCCCCGTAGAAAAAGCCCGAGACCGGCATGAGTGCCAGCATCAGAAAGCCCGAGCCGGTGGGCTCTCCCATGAGCAGCGCGCCCTGCGCGAGGGCAATCCCCAGCATGCCGAACAGGATGGCTTTCTCGGACGAGACCCGACCCCAGACCGCCTGTCCGATACCGGCAAACAGCTGAAAGACCGCAGGGATCAGACCGGCAATCGCCGCCGAGGGCAGGATATAGACCGACTGCCCCAGATCCGCACCCAGAGCCATGAGCACCGAGCCGACCATCCATGCCGTCCCGACCCCCATACAGGCCAGCACGAAGAGCGGCCTGTTGACCTGACCTCGGGACGGCTGCGGCTTGGTGCCGGTTTTCTCGACAGGCGCCTTGAGGGGCCAATGGCACGCCATCAGCCCCGCCCCCGCCACCAGACAGAGTACGACGATCACCACGAAAGGGCTGATCGTCGGTGCCAGATCAATGGCGATGGCAGACGAGCTCAGCAGCGGGCCGACCGTCGCCCCGCCGGTAAAGGCCAACGTTGCCAGCACAGCCGCGGAGCCGCGCTTCTCAGCCGGGGTGAGGCTGAAGAGTGAGGCCGAGGCCATGCCGGTGATCATCCCCGTGCCGAACCCGTTCAGGAACCGGCCCGCAAGCAGCATCCCCAGCGAGTGGGCGCTGGCAAACATGACAGCCCCCAAAGCGGTGATCACCAGCCCGGGAAGGATCAGCCGCCGCAGGTCACGGGTCTTCTGCGCCAGTGATCCGCCCAGAAACAGCGCAGCCAGAGTGCCGCCTGCATAGATCGCAAAGATGGCTGTGCCCATCATTTTACCCAGTCCCAGCATTTCAAGATAATGCGGGTAAAGCGGGCTCGGGGCCGTGCTGCCCAGAAGGGCGGCAAAAATCGCGATGGCACAGGAGATCCGCGCCAGCAGGGTCGAGCGGGGTTGGTCTGTGACGGGGGAAGTCATGAAGATAGGCTTTCGCGCAAAAAGGGAGACTGGAGAAACGGGCCCAGATCGGGCCCGCTGGAGGATCAGTCGAAGGAGATGGCCAGCTTGCCGCGCAAGCCACCGGCTTTGAACCGTGTCTGTGCGGCTTCAAGCTCTGCCAGAGGATAGGTTTCGGAGATATGGACACGAAGCTGGCCTGCGCCGACAAGTTCGACGATCGGGGCAAGCTGCGCGCCACTGGCTTGCGCGATAAAGAACTGTGCATAGGCAAGCCCACGGGCCTTCGCGGCCACCTCATCGGGCGCGGCCACTGCCGATACCAGCCGACCGCCCTCACGCAGGGTCGCGAGGCTGCGGGCCAGCGTCGCGCCACCCGCGAGATCGAGAACCATATCGAAGGCCGGCAGACCCTCATCCCATTCCGGATCCTGATAGCTGAGCGCATGGTCGGCACCCATCTGGCTCAGCATCGCCTGATTGGCATCCGACGCCAGTGCCCAGACCTCGGCGCCCGCAGCCTTGGCGATCTGGATGGCAAGATGCCCCACGCCACCCGAACCGCCGGTGATCAGGACACGCTGGCCCTGCACGATGCGGCCGTGATCATGCAGCCCCTGCCAGGCGGTCAGTGCCACCAGCGGCAGCGCCCCCAGTCCGGCTGCGCCGACCTGCGTCAGAGCGGCATCGGGGACAACGCAGAGTTCGGAGGGGTTCATCACGATATAATCGGCAAAGCTGCCACGATCGATCTCGGGCAGCCCGATAACGAAGGCCCCCAGCAATGCAGGATCGGCCTCTGGGCCCAGAGCCTCGACCCGGCCCGCCACGTCACGCCCACCGCAATAAGGCAACGCATCGGCATCCAGCCGGGGGTAACCACCCGCGCGGATCATCAGGTCGATATAATTCAGGCTCGACCCCTCCTGCCGCACCAGAACCTGCGCGCCTACGGGAACGGGCGTCCCGATCTCGTCACAGAAGATTTTGGTATCAGGACCGAAACTGTGAAAACGCATGGCGTGCATGGAAGGCTCCTGTAGCTACGAATTGACGGGGATCAACAGCCCCCGATGTCATAGGCACCACTCGAGAAACAAGACCGTCACGATGGATTGGCCCGCACAGACCAGAGGTTTGGCCTGCACAGTCAAGCTTTTTTCCTTCACTCATACCGCCAGGACGCACCAAGATCTCAGGCAAGCGCGGCCTCGATGCGCGCCGCCATCTCCAAGAGCGCGCGATCCGCCCCGACGAGGCCATCCAGCAACAGTCCTACTGGCAGACCATCCCTGTCCAACCCTGCCGGGAGGCTCAGCGATGGACAGCCTATATAGGTTGCATAGGATACGTTCTGCGCCAGCACCGGAAGGATCGGACGGGTCTCGCCACCAACGGTGATGGTCAGGTAATCCGCGCGTTTGGCAGGCTGCACCGGACAGGTCGGCGCGATCAGCGCATCGATCCCGTGGGCCGCGAAAAGCGCGCCGTGGCGGGCCTGCATCTGCGGACGGATGATGCGCAGATAGGTTTCATGGGCCAGCGCGTTCTCGGCCGCCAGATCGGGGGTCGCCGCAAAAATCGCTTGCACATCAGGGCTGCCGATCCGGGAGGTGAACGTAGCGTAGCTCAGCCCCAGCACATCAGGGCAGAAACGGCTCCAGAATTCGTAGGATTCCACCGAGGCCGTAGGCACGTCATAGGCCTCCTGCGCCTCGCGGTAGCCTAACGCAGGAAGGTCGATGACCTCGACAATGCCCTTTTGGGCCAAATCGGCCAGCACCGCGTCAAACCTCTCCTCGACCTTGTCGCAAAGCCCTGGTCGCGCGTCCTGCGCCAGACCCAGCCGCAAGGGACGGTCAGGCAGCACCGGTTCGGGCAGGCCGGTGGGCGCGGCAACCGCATCCAGTTCGGCCACATCCGCCACGCAATTGGCCAGAAAGCCGGGGGTGTCGCGCGACCACGAGATCGGCAGCACGCCTTGCGTCGAATAGCGCCCCGTCGATGGGCGCAGCCCCACCACGCCGCAGAAAGAGGCGGGAATTCGGACGCTTGCACCGGTATCGGTGCCGATAGCCGCAGGCACGATACCGGCCGCCACTGCCGCGCCGGACCCGCCCGACGACCCGCCTGCGGTGCGATTGTCGTCATAGGGGTTGAGGACCGCGCCATAGGCACCATTGTCCGAGGTGATCCCGAAGGCGAACTCATGCAGGTTCAGCTTGGCCGGCACCCATGCGCCGGCAGCGCGGATCCGCGCGACAATACCGGCATCCTCCGCAGGGAAATACCCCGCCATCGCGGGCGAGCCGCCGGTCGTGGCAAAAGGAACCGCGTCGATATTATCCTTCACGCCGATCGGAATGCCCGCCAGCGGACCCGAGCCTGTCTCGGGCGCGGAATAATCCTGCGCGATCACAGCATGGAGCGGGTTGGACGCGGCCAGCGCGCCCAGACGGGAAGCGAGAGCCCCCACCCCTTCAGCGGCGATGATCGCACGCGCCTGCGCCAGCGTCATCCGGTTTTCTGTCGTCATCATTCTTTCCTTCAACCGCTTACATCAACTGGGCGGCCACATCTTCCATTGCGCGCGTGTCACCGATGGCCGATTGCGGCACCTCGCCGGTGATCCGCCCGCGCTTGAGGATCATCACGCGCTCGGAGAGCTGGGTGATAAAATTCAGGTTCTGCTCCACCAGAAGAAGCGTGATCGCGTGCGAGGCTTTCAGCCCGTGGAGCGTTTCGATCATTTCCTCGATGATCGAGGGCTGGATGCCCTCCGTCGGCTCGTCGAGCAAGATCAGTCTGGGGTCACCACATAGACACCGCGCGAGCGCCAGCAACTGCTGCTCGCCCCCCGAAAGTGCGCCACCCGCACGCCCCAGAAGCCGCGTCAAACGCGGGAAGGCCTGAAGGATCTCTTCGATCTTCTGGTCTTCGGGCGATTTGGACAGAAGGCACCCCATGCGCAGGTTTTCCATCACGCTCAGCGTCGGGAAAATCTGGCGGCCCTGCGGCACATAGCCGATACCTGCGCGCGCCCGCGCCTCGGTCGGGCTGCCCTTGAGCGGCGTGCCCTCGAACTCGATCCTGCCTTCGGAGGTGGGCAGGAAGCCCATGATCGTCTTCAGCAGGGTCGATTTTCCCATGCCGTTATGGCCCAGCACCGAGACAAATTCGCCCTCCCCGACCGTGAGATCCACACCGAAAAGCGCGGGCACACGGCCATAGCGGGTCTCGACACCCGAAACACTTAGCAAGCTCATGCCGCAGCCTTTCCAAGATAGACATCGCGCACGCGCTGGTCGGAGAGCACCGCATCCACATCGCCCTCCACCAGCACCGCACCCTGATTGAAGACGGTCACCGTCTTGGCGATCTTGCGGATGAAGACCATGTCATGTTCGACCACCACAACCGCGCGCTCGCGATTGATCTCGCGGATGATCTGGGCGGTGCGGTCAACCTCCTCGTCGCTCATGCCCGCCACGGGTTCATCGAGCAGCACCAGATCGGGTTTCTGCGCCAGAACGGTCGCGATCTCGACCCATTGGCGCTGGCCATGCGACAGGATACCGACCTGCCGGTTGGCAATCGCCCCCAGTTCAACCCGCGCAACCACCTCGTCCATGATTTCGCGGGCCATCTTGCGGGTATGCAGGCGGGTGGCCGAGACCATGATATTCTCGATCACCGAGAGCCCGTCGAAGACATTGGGCGTCTGGGTCTTCACCCCCACCCCGCGCCGCGCAATCTGATGCGGCGAGAGACCCGCGATACTGTCCCCGCGGTGGAGAAGCGTGCCCAAACTGGGCGTGAGCTGGCCGGTGAGCATCTTGAAGAAGGTGCTCTTGCCAGCCCCGTTCGGCCCGATGAGGCAGCGCAGCTCCATCTCGCGCAGGGTGAAATCGACGTTATTGACAGCGACCACACCGCCGAAGCGCATCGTGAGGCCTTTGGTTTCGATCAAGGGCACAGTCATTCATGGGCCTCCTTTTCAAGGGACGAGCGCGCGCCGAAACGGTGCTGCAGCATCGGCCAGAGAGTGTCGCGGATCAGCGGCACCACACCTTTAGGCACCAGAAGCACGAAGACGATCAGCACCGCGCCCATCACCAGATTGGCGTCCAGCACGCTTTGCTGGCCAACAGAGCTCATCAGCCATTGCAGGACAAAAGCCCCGAGGATCGGCCCGATCAGAGTGCCAAGACCACCGACCAGCACGAAGATGATCGCCTGTGCCGAGATCGCGAGAGCGAAGATCGTGGGCGAGATATAGGCGCCCCAATTGGTGTAGAGACAGCCCGCAAGCCCTGCGACCGCCGCCGAGATCATGAAGGCGACCAGCTTGTAGAAACGTGCGTCATATCCCAGCAGCGTCACCCGTGTCTCATTCTCGCGGATAGCCACCGTCACCGCGCCAAAGCGCGAGCGCAGCACGGCATGGAGCGCGATATAGCACAGGATCAGGCAGCCCATCGTCACATACCACAGCTGGTTGGGGTCCAGAACGGCCTCCGGATCGCCCGGAATATTGAGGGTCGGCACCGAGGGGATCCCGTTGAACCCGCCAAGCGCCGCCTCGCCCACACGGTAGGCATCGCCAGAGGTGGAGTTGATCAGGTTGAACAGGATGATCGAGGTGGTCATGGTGATCACGCCGACATAGGCATCGCTGATCCGGCCATAGAACATGAAATAGCCCAGAAGCCCTGCAAAGATCACCGGCACCAGAATACCCACGGCCATCGCGGGCGTGCTATCGCCGAAATTGATTGCGGCCACGGCATAGCTATAGGCGCCAAGGCCCAGAAAAGCCGCTTGGCCAAAGCTCATGATCCCCGCAAAGCCCCAGACAAAGCCCTGACTAAGCGCGAAGACCGCCATCGCCACAAAGCCCGTCAGCTGCATCACGGTGAACATATCCATGGTCTGCGGCACGGCGACCAGCGCCACGATCCCCGCCACCACGGCGGCGTAAAAGCCTGTGCGTTTGCTGGTCATAGGCTTCTCCTGAAGAAACGTCCGGTGATGCCCTGCGGCAGCAGGCGCACGATGATGATTGCCGCCACCAGCATGGCCACCTCGCCAATGATCGGGGTCGCCTTGAAGGAGACGATCTCGTTGATGGGCGAGAAGAGGGTCGAGGCAAGGCCCGTGCCGGTGACAATGGCAGGCCCGCCCCCCAGCACGGTGATGAAGGCCTTGGCGATATAGGCCGCGCCCATCGTCGGCGCCACGCCCGAGATCGGTGCCAGCACGCCGCCTGCGAGACCCGCAAGCGCCGTGCCGGTGGCGAATGTGCCCATATAGACGCGCTTGGGTGCAACCCCCAAAGCCGAGGCCATGGCCGAGTTCTGCATTGTCGCCCGCACGATCAGCCCGAGCTTGGTGAATTTCAGCACGCAAGCCACGGCGGCCAGCGCCCCGATGGCCGTCAGCACGATGACCATGCCATGCAGCCCAACATCGAAGCGACCGATCGACATATTTCCTACCGGCGAGGAGATCCCGCGCGTCTGATTGCCAAAAATCACGGTGATGGCGCCAATGATCAGAAGGCTCAGCCCCCATGTGGCCAGCATTGTATCGATCATCCGGCCATAGAGATGGCGCATCAAGAGACGCTCGGTGATCAGCCCCAACAGACCGGAAACAAGCGGCGCAAGGAGGAACATGGAGATCCAGATATTCACACCCGCGCCGGTGGCCAGAACCACCGTATAGGCGCCGATCATCATGAATTCGCCATGCGCGAGATTGATGATCTTCATCATGCCGAAGATCACCCCGAGGCCGATGGTGATCAGCACAAGCGTGCCGATCCCCACCAGAATATTATAGGCAAGAAGCCCTGTAAGTTCCATAACTTGGCCTTTACATCTTGGTATCGACGACGAATTGCTTGTTCGTCTTCGGATTAGCGATCAGGTCGCAGACAGCAGCAGTGTCAGCCGGCGCCACATCGCTGAGACGCTTCTGGATGTCCCATTTACCGTCCTTCGCCTCGGCAATGAATGCGCTGCGCACGGTATGGTGGGTCTTCGGATCGAGTGTGACCTTGCCCGACGGCCCGACAAACTCCAGCCCGCTTTCCAGCGCCTCGATCACCTTCATCCGGTCCGTCGTGCCTGCCTTTTCCAGCGCCTGTGCGTAGAGCATCATCGCCTCATAGCTCGAGACGGTGATCTCGGTGCAGGCCGTGCTGGGCGGCAGCATCGGGGTCACTTCCTCGAGGAAGGCATTGCTCTCGGGCGTATCGATACTGTCGAAATAGCCGCCTGCGGCTACGATACCATTGGTGGTCTGGGGTTCGAGCGTGATTATCTCCGAATTGACCCCGAAATTCGAGGAGGCCAACGGGATTTTCGCCAGAAGCCCTGCAGCTTCCCACTGGCGGTAGAAGCCCAGATGGTTGGCCCCCACAAGTGCGGCCAGCACATAATCGGGATTGGCGGCCTGGATACGCGCGATGGCGGAAGAGAAGTTGGTAACATCCAGCGGGAAGAAATCGGTGCCCACGACCTCGCCGCCATTGTCCAGCACGCCGTTCTGCATCCATTTGGCGGTGATATGGCCGTAATTGTAATCGGCAGCGATAATATAGACCTTCTTGCCGAAACGTTTTGCCGTATCCTCGACCAGCGGCAAGACGGTCTGGGCGGGCGTGGTGCCGGTGCAGAACGTGTTGCGGTCGCAGACGCCGCCTTCATAGAGGACGTTGTAGAAATAGAGCATCTTGAAGCGGTCGAAGATCGGACGGATCGCCTCGCGGGAGGCCGAGGTAAGCCCGCCAAAGACCACATCCACCTTATCCTTCAGCGCCAGCTGCTGCGCATATTGGGTATAGAGCTGCATATTCGACTGGGTGTCGTAATTCACCAGCTCGATCTGGCGCCCCAGAACGCCGCCCTTATCGTTAAGATGCTTGACGGCGAGCTCCATCCCCGGCGCCACGGCCTGACCACCCGGCCCGATCGGGCCGGTCATATCGAGGATATTGCCGATACGGATCGTGTCGGAGGCAGCAAACGACATCCTTGCAAGAAACGGCGTGGCAAGGGCGGCCCCTGCGGCCTGCCCGAGCAGACGACGGCGGCTGAGCTGGAAGCGGGATTTTTCGGTCATGGCGAGAGCTCCGGTAAGGCAATAACTCCCCCGATTGGGCCGTCCCGGCGAGCGGAAGTTGAGAGGGAAACCCGCCTCCTCCCCATTTTTGCGGAGGCAGAAAAGAGCAGAAATTCCCCCTCTTTGTATAAACATGCGACACCCGCCTAAAAATCCGGCATTCGACCAAGAGAAAGCCGGAAACACTCAAGCCAGAAAGGACGACTCTTCATTTTTCGCCCCCCCTCACGTTAAGCTTGGAGAGACGGAAAAGTGGCCGGAGGACTGACCGGAACTATGGGCGTTTCAGACCTTACCAGCACCGAAATCAACAGCTATGCGGCGGTGATCGCAACACTTGCACAGGCGCGTTCGCGTGAAGAGGTCCGGCGGAATATTCTGAGCGATCTCCGCGTCGTGATGCGGGCCGATACCGTCTCGAGCTGTAGCTGGGATGACACGGAGGCCCGCTTCGGAAAGCTGGTCTACGAGGGTGGTAATCCCGAGATAGAGGCCCTTTATCTTTCGACTTTCCAATATGATGACCCGATCACCTTCCGGATGCGACAAACCGCGAGACCGGTCATCCTGGATGAGGTCATCGACCGCACGGAGCTTCGGCGCACGGCCTTCTATCAAGACCTCCTCAAGCGCGACAAACTCGAATGGGGGCTCAATCTCTTCGCCTTTGGCGCGGATGGGCACGACCTCGGCGACCTGCGGTTCTGGCGGCGGAGCACGCGCGAGAATTTCGCCTCCCGCGAAACGATGCTGCTGGCGGGGCTCGCGCCTCATTTCAAGGCAGCATTGGAACGCCTTCCGGCAGAGCCCCCGCCTGCGCTCAGCCCCCGCGAAACCGAGATCTGCCAGTTGTTGGGACAGGGTCTGACCGACCGCGAAATCGCCGCACACCTGCAGATCGGATTTGCCACCGTGCGCACGCATATCTCCAACGCGATGCACAAACACGGTGCACGCAACAAGACGGCGCTTGCCGTGCGCACCGCCTGCCTGACCGAGTAAGGCAGAATAAAAAACGGCGCGATCATAAGACCGCGCCGCAAGTCGCAGGCGGGCATGGAGACCCGACCTGACGGGGAAGCCTGAACCCTCAGAATGTCTTCCAGTCGCCTGACTGCTCGAACGCATGGGCCGCGCGGTAGATCACATCCTCGTCGAAATGCCGCCCGACCAACATCATGCCCACCGGCAGACCATCGGCCAGACCACAAGGCACGGACATCGCGGGATGATGCGTGATGTCGAAGGCGCAGGTAATCCCGACCATTTCCAGCCCGCGGGTGATGACCTCGTCAAAGGACATGTCCCGGGTCGGGAAAGGTTTCGCGGTCACGGCGGTCGTCGGCATCAGGAGCAAATCGACCTTGGCGAGCGCCGCATCATAGGCTGCGCGCAGACGGCGCGAGAGGTTCATGCCCTTGCCATAATAACGCGTGCCGGTCTGGTCCTTGAAATACCGCCCCGCCAACAGCCCGATCTTGGCATGTGAGGACAGCTCGTCCGCCCGCATCCGCCAGCTGCGATAGCGGTCCATCAACGAGGTCGCATAAAGATCGCTTCGCGAAGCGCCAAAACCGTCGCCCTCGAACATGGTGGCATAGGTGCCTTCAGTGCAGATCGCCTGGAAGATATGGCCCGCATCATGGTGCATCGGGACCGAGATCTCGACCACCTCCACACCCAGCGCCTCGAACCGCTTTGCCGCGGCGCGCACCTTCTCGTTGACCGCCGGGTCGGCGTGACGGTCCTCGAAGCCCTCTTTCAGAATGCCGATCTTCAGCCCTCTGGCCTCGCCGGTCAGCGCCTTGGTATAGTCTTTCACGATCGGAGTCTTGATGCGCGGGTCAAACCCGTCATCGCCTGCCAGAACCTCCAGCAGCAGCGCGTTATCCTCGACCGTGCGGGTCATCGGACCGGCATGGTCGATCTGGATCTCGATCGGCATGATGCCGGTATAGGGCACCAGGCCATGGGTGGGTTTCATGCCGTAGATGCCGCAGAAGGACGAGGGCATACGGATGGAGCCGCCCTGATCGCAACCAACAGACATGTCCACCTCGCCGGTGGCTACCGTCACCGCGGAACCGGAGGACGAGCCGCCCGCCGAATAGCCCTGCCGCCACGGGTTATGCACGGGGCCGGTCGAATTGGTGAAGGAACTGCCCGTCATGCACAGCAATTCACAATGCGCCTTGCCCGCGATCTCGCCACCCGCATCAAGAATGCGCGTCACCACGGTCGCGTCGAACTCGGGCACATAGCCATCAAGCACCGAGAACCCGTTCATCATGGGCACACCGGCCAGCATGATATTGTCCTTGAGCGAGACCGTCTTACCCTTCAGCTTACCGCTTGGCGCCCCCTTGATCGAGGTCTTCCAGTACCAGGCATTATGCGGGTTCTCCCCGGCCTGCGGGCGATATCCCTGCAGCCTCGGATATGAGGATTGAGGGATATCGTCAGCCATCCCATCGAGCCGCTCGTAAGACGTGATCCGGTCGCCGATCGCCTTACGGTAATCCTCCAGTTCCTCGTCGGAAAGCGAGAGACCGCAGTTTGCGGCGAGGTCACGCATCTGCGCCTGAGTGGGCAGTTTGGGGGCCATGACAGTGCTGATCCTTCTTGGGCAATGCCAACCAGTCTAGCCGCGCGCGACGATCTCGGCAGTGCCGACTGCGCCAATAAATTTGACTGAACCGGCCAAAGCCTGACGCCCGCTCCAGAGGCAGAACGCGCCCGAAATCGGGGCGAGCGGAGGGTGAATATTATGATTCTGCCCACCATATGGCCAGCGCCGCATGTTTTTGCCCACAAATTAGACAATCGGCAGAACGTGGTATCAGCTTTCTCTCTCGCCTGTTGATCGCAAGCGCGGCCATCGCCCATGACGGATTCATGTACGGAGTGTGCCAATGATTCCTCTGACGACCAATGTCAAATCATCGACCTTCATCAACGCGCAGGCGCTGCCAGCAAAAGACCGCTTCGCCTTCTGGAACGATGTGATCCACGCCCATTTCTGCCCTGCCGAGAACAGCGCACGCGGCAATGCAAAAGATTTCGAGGCGAAGATCCGCATGCGTCCCCTCGGCTCGCTTGGCGTAAGCGAGCTGGAAACCAGCGGCATGACCAGCAAACGCACCGTGAACTGTATGCGAAAGATGCCGCTCGACAGTTTCTTCGTCTCGCGTCTGACACGCGGACAGGCCCATGTTGCTCAGTCGGGACGTGATGCGGTCCAGAAGACCGGCGATTTCATCATGTATGACGCCAACAGCCCCTTCCAGATCGACATGGCAGAAACCTATGGCGGCAACTGGATCAGGGTGCCGCGCTCGCTGCTTCTCAACCGCATGCCACACGCAGAAGCGATGACCGCGCGCGCATTGTCGGGGAACACGCCTCTGGGCAAGATGCTGACGCATATCATGCTGGAGATCCAGGATCTCGATCTTCCCGCCGACAGCCCGGCCACACAGCGTGTGGCCAATTCACTGATCGACCTCCTGACGGCCGCCTTCGAATGCGAACACGGCATCTCGCAGATGGAAAACAGCCGCCATATCGGCCTGCTGGACAAGGCAAAGGGCTGGATCCTTGCCAATCTTGAGGACTGTGACATCGATAGCGACAGGCTGGTCGATGTCCTCGGTGTCTCGCGCCGCACGCTCAACCGGATCTTCGCGACAGAAAATACCACCCCCATCCGCTGGCTTTGGTCACAGCGCCTCAAGCGCGCCCACGAGATGCTCTGCTCGGGTCACGAGCTGCGGGTCTCGGAGGTTGCCCTGAAATGCGGCTTCAGCGACTTTTCCCACTTTTCCCGTGCGTTCAAGAGTGAATTCGGCCTTACGCCAAAATCCCTTCTCAAGGATCTGCATTAAACGGCACGTCTTTCATGAATTGTGGAAGGGTCGGCGCGTCCGGCCCTTCTTTTATGCGCCCATGGAAAAAGCCCGGCAGATCTGCCGGGCTTTTCCAGTTCCGTCAACGCGGCTCAATGCGCTCTGGCGGGCTTTCTCGCAGTGCTGAACAGGGCCGCCGCGATGAAGGTCGCGCCCCCGATGAGCACATATTGCCACACCGCGCCGAGATTGAGGAAAGGCAGCGCCGCAACGATGGTCTGGATGAAGAACGCGCCCGCCATCGTCGAGAGGAAGGATCCGCGCCCGCCGGTGATCTGCGCCCCGCCCAGCACCACGGCGGTAATGCTCATCATCGTGTAGCTGATACCCGTGGTCGGTGAACCGATCCCCACCTGCGCCGACAGCAGCACGCCCGCGAGCCCCGCAAGGAAACCGCTGGTGACGAAGGCCAGAATGACGATGCGCGCGCGCTTGAGACCGATCATTTCGGCGGATTTCGGATTAGAGCCGACCGCCCGCAAGGCGCGACCTGCCGGACGCCGGAAGAGCAGGTATTCGGCAGCAACCGCCGCCAGAACGATCACGACGAAGACTGCGGGCAGCGGCCCGACAAGCGCCTGTGCCCCATCCATGAAGTCCCCCCCGATCATCCCCGCAGGTGAGGGCCGCAGGATCAGCGACAGACCCTGAAGGCCGGTATAGGTCGCAAGCGTGATAACGATGGCCGGAAGCTTCAGCTTTTCCACCAGCAGACCATGCGCCAGCCCGATCAGGGTGCAGAGCGCCAGAATGGCAAGGATCCCGCCAAAAGTGCCCAGAGGTGGCGTGTCGGTCACGAGGAAGGAGGCCAGCACCACGGCCAGCCCCGCGACCGGCCCCACCGAGAGGTCGATGCCCCCCTTCATCATCACGAACATCTGCGCAAAGCCCGCAAGCGCGAGGATCGCGGTCAGCGTGGCGATGGATTGCAACGAGAAGGCCGAAAGGAAATAGGGGCTCTGCCACTGGGTAATGCCCATTACCAGAACCGAGAGCAGCACCAGAATGCCGGCCGGAAGCTGGTCCGAGGAGAGCCAGCGGCTTCTGGTCTTGCGGCTCACATCATCGGCAGCCTCGCGGATACCGGTGGCGTTGAGATTGGCCTCGGTGATCTTGGCATCATTGACATCCGCGCCCGACAGTTCGGCCACGACCCGCCCACGCGAGAAGACCAGAACGCGGTCACACAGACCCTCGATCTCGACCCCGTCGGCAGAGCAGACGATCACGGCCACGCCCTGATTGGCCATCTCGCGCAGCTTGCCATAGATATCCGAGCGCGACCCCACATCGACGCCCTTGGTCGGTTCGTCGACCAGCATCAGCTTGGGGCCCATCGCCATCTCGCGACCCATCAGAACCTTCTGCTGGTTGCCGCCCGACAGTGCCGAGACCGGCGTCTCGACTGTGGGGGCCTTCACCCGCAAATCGGCGTGGATTTTCTCAGCCAGCGCCTTTTCGCGCGTCTCCGACAGAACCCCGTTCGAAGAGATCCGCTCGAGCTGGCCAAGCCCCTCGTTTTCCTTGATCGACAGCGACAGGACCAGACCTTCGGCATGGCGGTCGTCGGGCACAAAGGCGATGCCGGCACGACGGAAATTGGCGACCCCCGCTTTGGGTTCGACCATATCCACCCGGATATCGCCCGAAGTGGCGGGGCTCACGCCGGCAAGGGCGCGCAGGAACTCCCGTTGCCCCTGCCCTTCGACACCGGCCAGACCCACGATCTCGCCCGGACGCATTTCCAGCGAGACATTGCTGAAGCCATGCCCCGAGAGACCGGCCACCACCAGCGGCTTCGGTCCCGTGCCGATCTTGCCCTTGGCGGGGAACACCTGACCCAGCGGGCGACCCACGATCAGATCGACGATCTCCTGCGGGGTGAATTTCGACGCCACCCGCGTCTCGATCAGATCGCCATCGCGCAGCACCGAGAGCCGGTCGGCGATGGACATCACCTCCTTGAGACGGTGCGAGATATAGATGATCGCGGTGCCCTCGGCCTTCAGCTCGGCAATGAGCCTGAAGAGATGACGCACCTCGGGATCCTGGAATGGCTCGGTCGGCTCATCGAAGATGAAGACTTTCGGGCGGCTCGCCAGCGCTCGCGCGATCTCGAGCACATGCTCCTGCGCCAGTGACAGCTCGCCCGCCCGCGATTTCAGGTCCATCGCCAGCGCCTTGGTCGAGACGCGATCCAGAAGCGCCTGCGCCGCCTCCATGCTCAGATCCTTGCGCGCAAGGCGGAGGTTTTCCAGCACGGTCAGATCGGGGGCGAGCGCCGGATGCTGGAAGGCCACCGACAGACCCATCTCTCGCACGAAGGCGGGCTGGGCCTTGGCCAGACGGCCTGCAATGGTCACTGTGCCGGTATTGGGCGCAAGCACGCCCGCTGCGCAATTGATCAACGTGGATTTTCCCGCGCCATTCTCGCCCACGATCGCATGGACCTCGCCGGGCCATGCCTTGAGGCTGACCCCCTTGAGCGCCTTCACGGGGCCGAAGGATTTGCTGATGGCATCCAGAACGAGCACGGGTTCGGCTGCGGGCGTCTCCATGAGGTCGGTCATTTGGGTATCTTTCATGTTACGACCTCACGCGGTCTTCAGGCGTTGGGCGATGGTCGGCAGGCAGACCCCCAAGAGCACGATGAGCGCCTGAATGAGATACTGCACGGAGGTATCAAGCCCCAGCGACACGACGAGCTGACCCAGATATGTCAGGAAGAAGGCGCCGATCCCCGTGGCCAGAACCGAGGATCGCTCGCCGGTCAGCGAATTGCCCCCCACGACATAGGCGGCCACCGAGGCCAGCATATAGGCATCCCCGCCCATCAGGGACGGCACGTTGGAAAGACCTGCGAAGATCACACCGGCTGCGGCGAAGAGCACGCCAGCGGCCACATAGGCGCCCAGCTGGAACAGCTCGACACGGAAACCGAGGGCGGCGGCGGTGCGCGGGTTGAGCCCCACCACCTTGAAGCGGCGCCCGAGCGTGGTCCGTGTCAGCACAAAGGCCACCAGCACCACAAGTAACAGTCCCGCAAGGAAAGCATTGGGCAGGCCGAGAACCCGCCCGACCGCGATATCGGCGATCGGCACCGGAACCACCTGCGGCGCGCCGCCGGAGAACTGCAACACAAGGCCAAGCAGTATGGAATTCATCGCAATGGTTACCACCAGAGGCGGCACGCCGAGGCGGGTCACGGTCAGACCGTTGATCAGGCCGATCCCCGCACCCACCGCAAGAGCCAGCAGCACGAGCCCGGTCGCGGTCATACCGCTGGTTCCTGCCGGATCGAGTGCCGTCACCAGCACGGCCGATAGCGAGAACAGCCCCGCGACCGAGATATCTAGGCCGCGCTGCTGGATCACGAGGTGCTGGCCGACTGCCGTCACTGCGGTGATCCCCGCAAAGGGCATCAGTCCCGCAAGAGCCGTCAGCGTCACGGTCGACGGCGCTGCAACCCCTCCGACGATGAGCAGCAGGATCAGGGCCGCAATGGCCCTGAACTCGTTACGTTGAAAATAGTTGGTCATCGGAAGGGTCCTTCTGTCTTCGCTTACTTAAAGACGTCCTGCATCTGCTCTTTCGTCATGGTGAAGGAGGAGACATGGGCGCCCATGGGCAAGTCGGGATCACAGACCGGCGCCTTTTTCGGGTCATCCGAGGTCGTCTCGTCGATCACCGGATCGATGATGATCGTCGGCTCGTCATTCTCGATATCGTTGGCCGCAGCCACACCCTTGCGCAGGGCAAGACGGGTCAGCCAGGTGCCTGCCGAGGTGGTGAAGAGCTGGAAGTCCGGATTGTCGGCGTGATGCTCTTTCCAGTAGCAGGCCAGCTCGTTCCCGTCACGGGTCGCCCAGAGCGGGATTTTCTTGCCGGCGATCTCGTAGGCACGGATAGCGCCCATCGAGCCGATCCCGTAATCGGAGATCACGGCGTCAATCTTGGGGTATTTCGCCAGAAGCGAGGTCATGACCTGCTGGTATTGCGCACGGTCCCAATTGGTGGTGACGGGCGCATCTTCCAACATCTTGATACCCGGATGGTCCTTGAAAACGCTCATCGCGCCGTCAAAGGTGTTCTGGGTCGAGTCCGCCCCCGGCGCGCCGCCAAGCATGATGACATTGCCTTCACCATTGAGCTGCTTGACGATCCATTTGGCCGCCATCTCGCCTTCGATATTCTGGTCGGCCGTGACCATGCCGACATAATCCTTCCCCGGAGTGCCCGGCCAGGAGGTGCCGCCATAGAAGGGAACGACCTTCGCACCGCGCTTCATGGCCTGGCTCATCGCCCGCAGAAGTGCCTGCCCTCCATCGGGGCGTACCACGATCACGTCAAAGCCCTGCGCCGCCAGACCGGTGATATCGGAGATCTGCTGCTCGACGGAGCCGCGTGCATCGACATAGCGGGCTTCTTTGATATTGGGACATTTCGCCGCCTCGAGCTCGAATTCCGCCTTGGAAATCTTGCGCCACGGATCACCCGAAGAGCCGGTCGAATAAGCCACGCGCAGGGGCTTGGTGCCACAGAACTGCGAAATATCCTTGAATTCGTCGATCGTGCCAACCTTCAGGGGATGCTGGTCAGCTTCCGCAAAGGCCGCGCCCGCCGACAGTGCCAACGCCGCGATCCCGAGTTGTACAGTTTTGGTAAGCTTCATGTTTCCCTCTTTCATTCGGGCGGAGCTCTTTATGGAACCTGCCCTCTCTCCTGTTGGTGCTGCGCTCCGCGGATCACGCGGAAAGCGGCGGGATTTTCTGATGCCAGTCGGTGAGCTTCTGGAAGGCGCTGCCTGCGCGCACGAGAGCCCCCTCGCCCAGATGCGGCGCGACAAGCTGCACCGCGAGCGGCAGACCATCTTGGTCGAACCCTCCCGGCATGGTGATGGATGGCGAGCCGGACATATCGTAAGGCCCTGTAAAGCGGATAAATTCCGAATTGTCGCCCTCGGCATAATCGGCCCAGTTGGCCAGTGCCGGCACCCGCCAGATGGTGGCCGGAATAAGCAGCAGATCAACCTGACGGAACATCGCTTCCAGATGGCCCGAGAAGATCAGACGATCCTGATGGGCGCGCGCCACATCACGCGTGCTGTAGCTTTCGGCCATGTCGATCAACGCAGCCAGCGTCGATCCATAGTCGGATTTCAGACGCGGGTAGAAATCGTCATGGGCGGCGGCGGTCTCGGGCGCGCAGAGCGGTAGCCACGAGATCGCGGCCTCTTTCCAGTGTTTGACGCTGACATCCACCAGCACCGCGCCCAGCGATTGCAGCACTTCTGCCGCCGCCTCGACGGCGGCCACATTCGCCGGATCGACCCCTTCGGAAATATAGGCGCGGTCGATCCCGATGCGCAGACCGGCAATCGACTGGCCCGCTTCGGCAGCATAGTCCGGCACGGGGGCCGTCAATGTGGTCGGATCATTGATATCGGCACCCGCCATCGCCTGCAGAACAATCCCCGCATCCGCTGCAGAACGTGCCAGAGGTCCGATATGGTCAAGCGATGCCGCCAGCTCGAAGGCGCCATAACGCGAGGTCCGGCCCCAAGTGGGCTTGAGCCCTGTCACACCATTCACTGCCGAAGGGAAACGGATCGATCCGCCGGTGTCGGAGCCCAATGAGGCAAAGGTCATGCCTGCCGCCACCGAAACGCCCGTGCCCGAAGAGGACGAGCCCGCCCAGTGGCCCGCCGACCACGGGTTCAGCGGCGGCGTCACATCAGGGTGGTGGTTGGCATAGGCCTGCTCGGTGGTTTTGACCTTGCCCAGCGTGATCGAGCCCGCCGCTTCCAGACGGCGGATCACGGTCGCGGTGAAATCGGGCTGGAAATCCTTGTGGATACGAGTGCCGCCGGTCGTCTTGGCGAAATCGGTATAGAGGATGTCCTTGTAGTTCATCGGCACGCCATGCAGCGGCCCGCGATATTTGCCCGCCATGATCTCGGCCTCGGCCTGACGCGCCTGATCCATCGCGCGTTCTGCCGTCACGGTCACATAGGCGCCGAGTTTCGGATCAAGCGTCTCGATCCGCGACAGCATGTGCTCCGTTACCTCGACGGGCGAGATCTTGCGGGTCTTGATGTCTTCGGCCAGTGCCGTGATCGACTGGTAATGCATGGAAGGCTTTCATTGCTGGCCGGTCGGGCGGGCACACAAAAGCCCTGCCCGAACCGGCAGAGGTTCGAGAATGTCACCGCGATCTTTCGCGGTGACGATGCAGGACACTCCCTGCTATTCAGGAAAAATCAGGCCTTTTCGCTGATCGCGACCGGCACCGGTTCGGGATGGTGGTGGTGATGGTGGTGATGACCATCGATATCGGGCAGATCCGGCAGATCGCGGCGGAAGACGATGGGTTTGCCATGTTCGGTGGCAATATAGGACCGGCGCCAATGTTCCGATGTCTCGGCCAGTTCCTCGTCGGTCATGACACCCGTTTTGCGCAGAAGCGTGACAAGCGCTGCCGACCACTGCCGGTAATAGGCATCTTCCGAGGTCTCGGTGCCCGTCTGAGGATTGGCACGGATCTCGGTCGAGAAGGTCTCGACCCATGTGGCCCAGCTGAACACGCCCGCCTGCGCCAGTGCCATCGAGAGGCCGAAGACCTGCGCATGCCATGGCTCACCGAAACCGGGTGCGCCAAGATCCTGCGCTCCCAACGATTTCAGGTCGGTGCGGCAAGGATCAAGCGCTTGGATAATACTTACGATTTCCATCACATGGCCTCCAGATACTGTTCGTAGAGATCGATATAGACCGCGTCTTTGGCGCCCGCGTCGCGCCCCCAGAGATCAGCGCCCTCGAACCGCACCGTATAGGTGTGATCGACCGCGCCATAATCCCCGACAGAGCGCGCATCCGCATAAAAGCAGGCGCCTCGGTAGGCTACGATGGTGCAGGGTTTACCACGGGTATAGCGCGGCAGGCGGGTATGGGTTTTTGGGTTGATGTTCAGCGTCATCGCCTTGTCGCCCACCGCAAATTTCGGCTCTGTTTCGGCCTCGCCGGTCACAGGGTGGTTGGTGGTGAACATCTTGGCGGTTTCTTCGGGCGTCAACGCCTTCAGTTTCGCCGCCCATTCGGGAAGCGGCGCCTGCGCTTTGCCGGTGGCCAGCTCCTCGGAAGTAGCGATGCCCTTCTCAAGAAAATAGGTCGCGGTCCCGTCGAGCCAGTGCTCGTAATAGGGCGAGGCCAGCCAGTGCAGCGCGGGGATACGCTCCATCGAATGGCGCGCTTCATCGGCTACGGCGATTCCGGTCATCAGCGTCAGCAGGTGGAAGCCACAGGTGCGCGCCTCCCAGTCTTCGGCGAATTTGGGTTCGTTGACATCCAGCACGATCGGTCCCATGCCGTGCATCCCGCCCAGATCGTGGATCGAGTTCATAGCACGGCCTCCTCGGTATTTCCGGATTTGGCCAGCTCTGCGGGGGTCATCGCCACACCGGTTCCGATCATCGAGTTGCGGGTCACCAGCTTGGCCAATTGTTCTTCCGACCAGCCTTCGGTGCCGGCGGGACGCTCGGGCAGAACCAGATAGCGCAGTTCGTTATTGCTGTCCCAGACGCGGACTTCGGTCTCATCAGGGATATGCAGGTCGAACTCTTCCAGCACGGCACGCGGCTCGATCACAACGCGCGAGCGGTAAGGCGCGGCCTTATACCAGTTCGGCGGCAGGCCGAGCACCGGCCACGGGTAGCACGAGCACAAGGTACAAACGACGACATTGTGGACGCCGGGCGTATTCTCGCACACGACCATATATTCGCCCTGAAAACCCGCAAAGCCGAATTCGAGGATGGCGTCGGAGGCGTTCTCCATCAGACGCTGTTTATAGGCGGGATCGGTCCATGCGCGGGCCACGACCTTGGCGCCGTTCTTGGGGCCTAGCTGATGCTCGAAGATATCAATGATCGCATCCACGGCACCTTCCTTGATGAGCCCCTTCTCGAGGAGCAGCTGCTCCATCGCGCGCACACGCAATGCCTTGTCAGAGGGTGGTTGCGTCCCGTGGGAATGATCGGACATCTTCGGCTCCCTTGTTCTGGTAACGGCCGCCTGAGCGCGGCTCTTTCGATACTGCTACCCTGACGCCAAATGCCCGAACTGTCTGTGCTGAAAATGCCGAATAAGCTGGCTGTATTGGCCAAGAGTGCCAAGGCAGACGTATTATGCAAGCGTCCGCCCTGGCGATTGGCAGGCCGTGCGCTCCACAGGCGCACGGTCAGGACCCGCCACTCAGGCGTGGTCGAAGGTATTGAGCGGGGCGTTGCGAACCAGCTGCATCTCGGCGGCAAGATCGATCCGGCGAGCCAGGAAAGCATAGACTACCGAGGAGACCAGCAGACCGACGATGAAGGAGACATCGACACCGTTCATGCTCGCGGCCAGCGGGCCGGTATAGAGAGCCGAGCTGAAGAAGGGGATCATCGCCACGAACCCGATCAGATAGCTGGCAATGCCGATACCACCCCACGCACCATACATTCCGCCATCGGGGCGCATGATATCGGTAATCGAATAGCGACCGTTGCGCACAAGGTAGTAGTCGGTCAGGTTCACGGCCGTCCACGGGATCAGCACATAGCCAAGGATCGCGAGATAGGCGCCAAATGTGTTGAGCATATCCTGCGACATGGCGAGCGAGCAGATCAGCGCAAGGATCATACCGAGGGTGATCGACACGGTGCGCAGCTTTGCGGTCGGACGCAGCGGGCGGAAGGCCTCGAGCCCCGAGATCAGTGCAAGCGTGCCGCTATAGGCAGTGATGGAGATCGTGATCAGGCAGCTGAGCGCTGCGACCACCATGGTAAAGCCCCCGAGCCCGAAGCCGAAACCGTCACCCAGCTGGCGCACGGCAGCGATGGTATCAAGATCCGGATAGGCGGTCGTAACGATGGCACCGATGCTCTCGAGCCAGACTGCGGAAAGCGTGGTCCCGAAGAAGACCGAGGCCGACACTTTGACACCGCTGGTCCTCGCGGGAAGATAGCGGGTGTAATCCGACACCAGCGGTGCAATGGCCAGCTGGTAGATCGCCGAGACGCCGAATTGCAGGAAGAAGGCATGGGTGATGAACCCGCCCTTGTCGAACAGCTCGCCGATAGGAAGGACGGTGAAGACGGCAAGCGTCAGCAAGGCGAAATTGGCAAGCGTCAGCCACGAGGCGAATTTCTCGACCTTCATCACCAGCCGGAAGCCGACAATCGCGATCGCGCCCGCGATCACCGCGATCAAGACCTGCAGCAGCGTCAGCGAACCGATCCCCGTGACATCACTGACCGCGAAGGACGAGGTCTGGATCAGGAAGACCGCAAAGCCGAAAGGCGAGAGAGTGGCGGCAAGGATCGGAAGCAAAACGCCACGCGAGCCGAACTGCACACGCGACTGGATCATCTGCGGCAGACCCATCACCGGGCCCTGCGCCCCGTGGAAGGCCTGGAACAGCGTGCCGACCAGCGATCCGGTCAGGATCGCGATCAGCGCCCAGCCCAGAGACAGCCCTTGGGCCACGCCGACCGCTCCCGTGTAGATCGTCAGAATTTGCGCATTGATCATGAACCAGAGCTGCACCTGCGAGCGGACATTGCCATGCCGTTCGGCGTCGGGCACATAATCGAAGGATCGGGTTTCGAGTAGTTGTTCGGACATTGCAGTCTCCCTGACAGAGCCGCTCCGGGCCCCTTTGACAAAAACGGACCTCACCGGCCCTACTTTGCCCAGAATGCGCGCGCAGCTGTCAGAAAACTTGGACTCAACGGCCATAGTCTCGCCCAGACCCGCCAAAAAGAGCAGCCTACAATGCACAACGCGCCCGACCTTGGCAGGCGGGCGCGTCGGATATGCCGGTCCGGAAGGCGGGATCAGCCGAACATGAAGACGGTGCGGCGGTTCGTAGGCAGGGTCACCATCGCGTCGAGATCGATGAAGGCGGCGCTGTCCTCGATCACCTCAGGCAGGTCCCAGCACTCCTCGGCCTGCGCCTCGGTGGCGAAGCTATAGACGGAGACGGCGTCATAGGCCGGACCGCCCTCGGCCAGATAGCGGCCCTTATCCTGCGGGGCCACAGGAAAATGCTCATAGGAAATTAGCCCCTTATCTTTGATCAGCTCGACCATGCGGGGTCCGTGACGGTCACGGTAATATGCCAAGAAGTCCTCCAGCGACATGCCGGGCTTGCGCTTCATGATGAAGGCGACGGTATACATTGCGGTCTCCATATCTGTTGGTGACCCCAGATTTGCACAAGACCCTGCCACTCGCTCGTCCTTGACGGTCACATATTTGACCGTGACGGACGAATGCGAGCCGTCTCAATGACAAAGGGTGGAGACCTGCCGCGGTGTCTTGCCGTAGGCTTTCTTGAACGCCCGTCCGAAATAGCTCAGATCGCGGAAGCCGCATGCATACGCCGCCTCGGTAACAGAGCGCGCGCGCCCTTCCGAAAGCATCGCATGGGCTTCGGCCAGACGCCGGTCGCGCAGCCAGCTCATCGGCGTGGTACCCTCGGCGGCAAACACCCGCCCCAGCGAACGCACCGAGATATTCTGCGCTTCGCTGATATCGGCCACCGACAGATCCTCTTCGGCCATATGCGCGATCATGAAGCGTTTGATGCGGTTGAGCGTATCGTTACGGCCTGCGACTTCGGTGCGCGGCGCGCCCTGCCCAACGGCTCCCGAGATCAGGTCGAGCGTCGGCGACAGGAATTGCTCGGGCACATCGGTTTCGCGGGCAGTGTCGATCAGATTGGTGATCAGGTTACGGATCAGCGCCGCTTGCGGACGGTGCGCCTCGAGCAGGGTGCCCCCCAGATCGCACACGCCCAGCATCCGTGCCTCTATCATACGGCGCGGCACACGCAGTAGCGCAGTACGGTAACGGGAGGGATAATCGTAATGATAGGGGCGCGAACCGTCATAGATCAGCACCGTGCCCGCGTCATGGCGGACCGAGCGGTCATTCTGGCGGAAGAAGCCGCCACCCTCCAGCATCGCCGAGATGAAGAAGGTCTCCTCGTCTCTCTGGCGGATATGGCGTTCCTTGCGGTCGTAGCGGACAGGATCAGAGGAGAGCAGCGTCAGCTCGCTGTCGCCGCAGCGCGCGATATCGATCTCCGCATAGAAGCGCGACCGATCGGGCGCGATGCCATCACAATGGGTGAAGGAGGTCTCGACGATATTGTGCCAGAAATCATACTGCATTCCCGGCGCCTGATGTGCGGTGCTCAGATGCTGCATTCCTGTATCCCTGATAACCGTGAAGAGATGGATTTTCCTATAACCTCCGCTAAGAGGTTTGATCCATTTGCGCGAGTCCTGCCGCATGATCCGGTGCAAATTGCCCAATATGTGACGATATTTTCATCATCAACTCATCACTAAGCCTAAATATCACACAAAGTGCGAATTGCGCCCTACATGTCGTGGCCCCGGAACCCTCTGACAATTGGCCAGCGAGTCCGACTTTCTGGCCGTGTAAGCCAAGCGATCCGGGACAAGAAATGGCCATCATCCTTCCAAATGACGCTGCAAATCGACGGAGATCACATGACCCGCACTTCCCAGACCACCCTGCGCCTTGTAATGCCCCAATGGCAGGGCGGTGACCTGCCGGCGTATCGCGTGGGCGCAAAGATCCTCGAGGCTTTGCTGCCCGATGCAACGGGGCCTGTCGAGACGATCGCCATCCCCGTAGAGAGCGACCGCTCCGAGCAGGACGGCATCAAAGCGCGCGCGGCATTGCTGGCGCAGCTGGACGCCGCCCGCGAGGCGATTGCCAAACATGCCCCCGAAGCGATCATGACGGTGGGCGGCGACTGCCTTGTCGATCTGGCCCCCATCGCCTATCTGGCCGAGAAATACGAAGACGACATGGCCGTTCTCTGGGTCGATGCTCATCCCGACGTAATGAACAAGAGCCTGTTCAGTCACGCTCACGCCCATGTGCTGGCAATGCTGCTGGGTGATGGCGATGCCGATTTCACCTCTGTTGTGAAACGTCCGGTCGATCCCAAGAAGGTTCTCTATGTCGGCGTGAACGACATGATGGATGTCGAAGAAACCTATCTGGCAGACCGCAGCATGAGCGTGATCGGCCCCGATGCGTTGCGCGCCAACCCGCAAGCGGTTGTCGATTGGCTGAAGGCCTCGGGCGCGACCAAGGTTGCAGTCCATTTCGACCTTGACGTGCTGAACCCCGTCGGCCGCGACTACCTGCTGTTTAACAAACCCGACGCCCCCGAAGGTGCCTTTGAGGGGGTCGCTACCGGCAAGCTGGAGCTGGAAGAGATCGTCAGCTTGTTGAAGGGCGTGGCGGGCGAACTGGATATGGTCGGCCTCGCCATCACCGAATTCCTGCCTTGGGACATGATCAACCTGTCCAGAACGCTGGCCGAGCTGCCGATGGTCGGATCGGAGAACGCATGAGCGCACCCATCCTGAGCGCAAGGGGCCTCAAGAAAAGCTATGGCGGTGTCCGTGCCTTGCGCGGCATGGACATCGATCTGGCGGCAGGCGAGATCCACGGCCTATGCGGTGAAAACGGCGCGGGAAAAAGCACGCTGGTGAAAATCCTCGGCGGGTTTGTGATGCCCGACGAGGGCGAACTGGGCATTGACGGCATGCAGATCGAACTGGGCACGCCCGTCGATCCGGCGCTCCTGTCAATCGTCCACCAGGAACTGTCGATCATCCCGCATCTGAGCGTTCTGGATAACGTCATGCTGGGCGCGCGCGAGGTGGGCCGGATCTACCGCCGCGAGCCGTTCCGCGCGCATGTCCGTCAGGTGCTGGATTCCGTGGGGCTGGAGCATGTGGCGCTCGATGCGCTGGCCGAGACCCTACCGCTGGCCGAGCGCCAGCTGATCGAGATCGCACGCGGCATCGCACGCGGGGCCAAGGTATTGCTGCTCGACGAGCCGACCGCGACCCTGTCGGATGGCGAGATCGAGAAGGTCTTTGCCGTTCTGCGCCGCCTGAAGGCTGAAAAAGGCACCACCATCGTTATCATCTCGCACCGCCTGAACGAGATCTTCGCGCTGACAGACCGCGTCACCGTGCTGCGCTCGGGCCAGCATGTGATGACCGCCGATACATCGGCGCTGACCAATGCGACGCTGGTCGAGGCGATGATCGGCCATGAGATCAAGATCGGCGAGATCGCCCCGAGCCATGCCCGGCATGGCGTAACCCCGCGCCTGTCACTGAACAACTGGAGCGTGCCGGGCCGTGTCGCGCCCGTCAGCATGGATGTGCAGCCGGGCCAGATCCTGGCGCTGGTGGGCCAGCTTGGCTCGGGGGCCGATGCGCTTCTGGAAAGCCTTGCGGGCCTGCAACCCGCCAAGGGGACACTGTCGCTTGATGGCGCGGACGTCACGCCGCGCAACATCACGCAGGCCTATGCCGCAGGTATCGCCTATGTGTCCGAGGACCGCGCCCGCCGTGGGGTGTTTCTCGAGGCGCCGATCGGGACCAATCTGGTCAGCCAGATCCTTGATCGCGTGTCCAGAAAAGGCTGGATACTTCCGGCAGCGATCCGCGAAAAGGCAACCGGGCTGGCCCGCGGCTTTGCCATCGACCCGGCGCGTCTGCCCCATGATGTCTCGACCCTGTCGGGTGGCAACCAGCAAAAGGTCTCGCTGGGCAAGGCCGCAGCTCTCGGGCCGCGTCTTCTGCTGCTCAACGAGCCGACCCGTGGTGTCGATATCGGCGCACGCTCCGAGATCTATGACCAGCTGCGCAGTCTGGCCGAGGCCGAGGGGCTGGCCATTCTCTTCTACTCTACCGACCTTGAAGAGGTGCTCGATGCCTCCGACCGTATCGTGACCTTCTATCGCGGAGCCGTGGTGCGCGATGCCGACCGCCCCGAGATGGATGCCGATGCGATCCTGCACGATATCCTCCATGGCCCCGAAAAGGAGACTGCCGCATGAGCGTCGCACCTCTTTCCCCGCCCTCGCGCGTATCGGGGATGTTCGCCCCCGCCCGCGTGCAGGCCACGGTAATCCAGATCACCACGGTCGTCATGTTTCTGGTGGCCTGCGCGACAATCGACAATTTCGCCACCGCTTCGAATATCTCCTCGATCCTCTTTGCGGCATCGACCGTGGGAATTGCCGCAGTCGGTCTGGCCTCCGTCACCATTTCGGGCAATCTCTTCGCTCTGTCGCTTGGCAGCACGGCGGCCTTCTCGTCGATTATCTTCGTCATGGTCTCCGGCTGGGGTGTGATCCCCGCGCTCTTGGCCAGCATCCTGCTGGGTCTGGTTTTCGGACTCCTGCCAGGGCTGGTCGTGGGCTGGCTTCGCTGCAATGCCATCATCTCGACCATCGCGGCAGGCTCGCTGATTGCAGGTCTGGCGACATGGGTGTCGGACGGGCGCACGGTTCTGGCCGGGGGCGGTCCCACATGGCTGGGAAGCGGCGCCATCCTGCCCGGCGTTCCGTGGCAGGCGGTGATTTTCCTCATCGTTGTTGTCTTGGGCGAAATCCTGATGAGCCGCACCCGCGCCGGATGGGAGCTGCGCCTGCGCGGCACCAATGCCGCCGCCGCCGAGCTGGCGGGCCTGCGGGTCACGCGGATGGTCATCCTCTCCTATGTTCTGGCAGGGGCCGGAGCCGCAATTGCGGGGGCCCTGATTGCCGCCCAATCGGGCACGGGCAACCTGCGGGTGGGCGCCGACCTCGATTTCAGCGCCATCGCCGCGATGCTGGTAGGCGGCATTGCCATTGGCGGTGGCCGTGGCCGGATCATCGATGTGGCCTGGGGCACGCTGTTTCTGGCGGTCCTGACCAATATCCTTCTCGTCAACAACTTCGCCTATGAGGTCCAGCTGATGGTCAAAGGGCTCGCCGTTCTGGTGGCCGTGACGGCCGGTGCCCTTCTGGCCCGCAAGAAGCGCTGAAAAGGATCGCTATGAAAACGCTTGCAGAAAACCCCCTTCTTGTCCTGCGCTGGGTGCTGCTGATCGGCATGGGCGTGATCTTCACCGCGCTCAACAGCTACTTCCTTGCTGCGGGCAATATCTTCGCGCTTGGCGACAGTTTCGCACTGCTGGGTCTGGTGGCCCTGGGTCTGGCCCTGACCATGCTGGCGGGCGAGTTCGACCTGTCGGGCGGCGCGATGGTCGCCGTCTCGGGGCTCATCATGCTCAAATGCGGCGCCGATAACGCGGCTCTCGGGCTGGTCGCCGCATTGGCCTTTGGCGCGCTGGTCGGGCTCTTCAACGGTGTCGTCACGCTGAAGCTTAACGTGTCCTCGCTGGTGACAACGCTGGGCGTGATGATCCTTCTGTCGGGCTTTGCGGTCTGGCTGGAAGGCGGACAGGCGGTCAGCTTTGCCAATTACGATCTGACCGATGCCTTCAACATGGACTGGTTCGGCGTCTTCTCGCCCCGTTCGGTGATCACTATCGCGCTCTTTATCCTCACCGGTCTGATGCTGGTCCTCACCCGTATGGGCCGCGACATCATCGCTGCCGGCAGCCAGCGCAAGGCCGCCACCATGGCCGGCGCCAATGTGGGCGGTGCGATCGTCACGACCTTCGTGCTCTCTGGCCTCTTCGCCGCCCTTGCCGGTGCGCTTCTGGCCATCACGCTGGGCCGCGCCTCTTCGACCTTCGGTGCGAACCTTCTGCTGCAGGCCGCCTCGGCGGCGATCCTCGGAGGCATCGCTCTTTCGGGCGGCGTCGGGCGCCCCTTCGGCGTGGCCGTGGGCGTGATGGTGCTGGCCGTTCTCAATAATGGGCTGGGGCTTATCGGTGCCAGTTCTCCCGCGATCCTGCTGCTGAACGGTGCCGTTCTGCTGATCGCGGTGCTTGCCGGAGGCGCGCCAGCGCTCTGGCTGAAAACGCGGCTCAGGGCCTCGGGGTCCTGAGCACCAACACACCAAAACCAAGAAACAACGTCATCCCAACAGGAAGGTCTTTCCATGACTCTCATCCGCTCCACCCTCGGCGCCCTGCTTGCAGGCTCTCTTCTGGCCACCGCTTCCTTCGCCGCTGACGATGCACAGAAAGGCAAGAAGGTCATCTTCCTCGGTGCCGATGATATCTGCGAATATTGCGCGGTCTATAATGACCAGATCCGCAAAATGGCCGCCGAAAAGGGCATCGACCTCGAGGTCGTGACCAACAAGTTCGACGCCGCCCAGCAGGCCACGCAGGTTGATCAGGCCATCGCCAAGAAGCCTGACGCAATCCTGATGTGGACGATCGACGGCACCGCATTGTTCCCCGCGATGCGCAAGATCCAGCGCGCGGATATCCCGCTGCTGCTGACCGATGTGCAGCCCGATCAGGCCCGCGAGGACCTCTGGACCCAATATACCGGCGGCAATTATGAGGAGCAGGGATCCAAATCCGCGCAGCTGCTCGTGCAGGCTCTGGAAGCGAAGGGCAAGCCTCTGGAAGGCGGCGTGATCATGATTACCGGCCTCGTCGGTCAGGCGCAGACCATCTCGATGACCAAGGGCTTCACCGAGACGCTCGCCAAGATTGCTCCCAAACTGGAAATCCTTGGCGCACAGCCCGGCAACTGGGATACCGGAACCTCGACACAGGCGGCTGCGGGTCTGTTCACCAAATATGGCGATAAGATCGTGGGCGTCTATGCGGCGGAGGATATCATGATGCAGGGCGTCCTGATTGCGGCAGAACGCGCGGGGCTCGACCCCAAGACGATGGCAATGATTGGTGGCGGCTGCGAACCGGTCGGCATCAAGAACATCAAGGCCGGCCTGCAATATGGCACCGTTCTGCAATCGCCGTTGGATGAGGCGCAATATGCCGTGCAATCCATAGTGGATCTGTTCAACGGCGCGGACATGCCGAAATCGGTCTATGTGCCCCACCCGATGGTCACCGCCGAAAACGTGGATGCCGTCTGCAAACCGTGGCCGAGCAAGTAAGGTCCAGCCGACACCGACAGACCGGAAGGGCAGCATCCCCGTGCTGCCCTTTTGTCATGGCGCTTTTGTCATGGAATGGCACCCAGCACGGATCCGCGTGCCTTACCACCTGCCGGAAACACCGACCCGAGCAAGCGCAGACGCGGGTCGGTCGGCTCGGCAGAGCGGCGCAGGACACCGGGTGCCATCGCATTCCGATCATACCCTATGCGCCTCGCACGGGGGGCACGCAGCCATGAAAAACCACATGCTTCAGCCGAAGGATATAGGTGCAGAGTAGGGCAATGTGGCGGCCTCTCCCCGAGAAGGATACTGGTCGCCTTCGCGGATAAAAGACCGGATGGCGCTCGAGGGCAGTGCTCCGCGGCGGTGCAGGCCCGCCGCGCGGATCGCTGGCGCAACATGCGCCTCCAGCCCGCCGGGGCCCCGCGCCAAGATTTACGCCAGCCCGACACAGAGTAGCGTGGAAAGGGAGGTCAGGGATAAGGTCCTATCTGCGCCAACATCACAGCTCCCGTCAGAAACCCGAGACGTATAGGCGCGCGCCGTGATCATACTTCCCGACAGGCGGAGATTTCCATCACCCCGGACATCGGGTGCTGCCCCCTATCCTGAGCGCCGTGAGCACATTCGTTTTGGTCAGCCTCATCATGCAGGTTATGGGCCCCAATACGTCCGTCGTCTTGCGGCTTGCCAGTGCCTTGGTCATTGCGCGCGCCCGTGTCATCCGGACTGCTGGCATCGGCCCGTTTCTTTGCAGGGGTCCAATGCGGAGTGTGATATCCAGACCCGCCACCGTATCGGCCAGATCTTGGATCCGCACCTGACCGGCATCGGCGTGGCACGCGCCGCGATACATAACGGAGCCGCCGATACCGGACGGGCCCTGTGGACTGGCGCGATCAACCCAAAAAAGTGCCACCGCCTGATGGCGATGGCACGATAGCAAAGGGGCAAGCCCGTGGTCTGGCGTCTTAGTTCCAGAAGCCTTCGTCAACATCCTTGAGTTGCTCGAGCTGCTCTTCGGTCTGCGACGTTACGATTGCGTATTTGCCGTCATCGATCGGCACCAGATGGGTTGCGTCAACCGGGATCACCACATGCTTGTCAGCGATGTCGAGGAAGCCGCCGACTTCAGCCACGACGCCGACCATCTGGCCCTCGGGCGAGAGAACCACGTCCTCGATCTCGCCGATGTCGTTCAAGCCGTCATCGTTCCAATCCGAGGCGAGCGCATCCCAATCCATCGAATCCCAGCTCTGGCCGCCATCCTTCGCGATGGTGTAGATGTCACCGCCGGTGATGTCGCGCGAGCGGATCAGATTCGTCGAGTCGGACATATCGATGCCGTTTGCGGATGCCTCGGTCGCCACTTTGGCTTCGGCACCAGCCTCCATGGACGCATCGGTTTTGTGGTCATCTGCATAGGCAGCGCCAGCGATAAGGGCCATTGCGACGGCAGTGGTGGTCATGAATTTCATTTTGTTTTCCTCCGTTTGTCGATCACTTGCCCAACTATTGAGCGTAATGTTCGTTCCACGGATTTTTGAAAAAAAATCTCGAATATGTGTCGCACTGTGTAAAATACCGTGACACCCTTCCACGCCCTGTCGCGAAAATCCCGCGCCAAGATCCGCCGAAGTCTAAAATTTCCCTTGTCTCTTTGACGATCTCCCTTCATGTTGGGTGCGCAATTGCTATTCTGATCGAATTTCTGCCCCCGCCTCTGCGGTCTCGGCTGATCGACTTGGATCACTTTCGCCGAGCTGTCGCATATCGCGGGCAGCGCTTTCTACTTGGAGACTACGGATATGGCCAGCGGCACCGTAAAATGGTTCAACAGCACCAAAGGTTTTGGTTTCATTCAGCCCGATGATGGCGGCAAAGATATCTTCGTGCATATCTCGGCAGTCGAGCGCGCCGGCCTGCAAGGTCTGAACGACGGCCAGAAGGTAAACTACGAGCTTCGCGCAGGTCGCGACGGTCGCGAATCCGCTGCTGATCTCGAACTCGCTTGAGCAGCTCGGCCGACGATTTTTTCAGAAAAGTCTCTGATTTCGGTGTGACGGCCTCGTCGCGTCCTGACCAGAAGGCGCTATCTACGGAGAATTCCCGCAGGTCTGCGAGCCCTCAGGAAAAGACCGATGCGGCATTCAGGAACATCCAAGACGACGAGCATAAAGAACGCGCTGAAAAAACGGCGCGGCTGAAAGCAGCCCGACTGGCACGCGACACGGATCGCTGAGGCAGACGGGCATCAAGCACCCAGACTATCGAAAGGGCGGATCACAGATCCGCCTTTTTTCTTGCGCGACGCATACGCGGTCTGCCTGATCGCTTTTTATCTTGCCATGACGAACTGTAAGGCCCGCACCCGACCGGCGGCGCAAGACAGTCCGCAGAAAACGACCCCTTTTGCCAGTATTCTCCCGCGATATCCGTCGTCGTGAAGCGGATCCATAAGCGCGGGCTTTCCCGATCTTCCGCTCTACGCTCACATGAACGCATTGAAGATCGATCCTGTCCGAGATGCCGGAGCATCATTTTCCACCGGATGCCCCCAAGATCACTGTTTCCAAGAAGCGAAGACGGCCACCCGTCGCCGATCCACCCATTGTAACTTCCACGCATATCGACGACATCTGGAGGCCGGATGCTGACAGGCTTGTCTTTCAAGCCAGCGCATATGGCACGGGATGCGGCTGGGGGCGGGAGGCGTTCTGACAAAGGCGAAGGCCGCCCGGAAAGGATGCGACCGAGCGCTGTTTCGTGATGCTCAACAGGCATAAGGGCAGCGCGCTCCAGTGTGTCCTCGCCGCAATTATGACCGGATCATGCGGCCTCCCGTGTTTTCAAGAAAGAACCCCTATGAGATCGTTACCCATGACAAGAGCTGCTATACCGCTCATAAGGTATCAACACGCCTTGGCGGGCGCGCGCATTCATCGACCGCGCCTGTAAGGTCGTGATCGGCGAACAGGGAGAGGTGCCCTCTGACAAGCGGTCCATCGCCACGGGCGCGACGCCGTTCATCGCCCCGGTGCCTCCACGCCTCCCCCGGCAGCGTCCTTCCGCGCCGCGAGGGGGCAGCACCGATACAGGAGCGAGCATCGATGCCAGTCTTGAAGAGGCCGATCTGATCGTGCGAACGGGGTCAAACCTCGCATGCTGCCATATGGATATGGAACACTCCGATGACGGTGCCGCCGTGTAAAGTGACCGGAAACTTTCCTCCACACCCGAAGCGGTGGGCGAAGAAAAAGTCACGGCGTGCTGGAGCCTTCATTCCAATCCAATGGCAACCCTGCCCGATGCGGAAACCGTGAGGGATCTGACAGCGGCCACGATTTCCACGCAGTTTGCCCATATGCTCCTGCCTCCCGCCGCATGGGATATGCGGGCTTCGACCATCCCCCGCCCAGATCATGCGCTTTATACCGGCTCCGAACCGGTGGCGCTCATATGCGATTTTCTGGTCGGTCTGTCGGGGACAGAAGCCGCTTGGGCGCTGGCCGGTCAGGCGCGGGGCGATACGCCCGATCCGGGGCCTGTGGTGTGTTCGTGCTTTGCGGTGGGGCGCAATACGATCCTGCGCGAGATCGCCGAGAAGGGGCTCGAGAGTGTCGAAGCGATCGGGGCCGGTCTTTCGGCGGGCACCAATTGCGGCTCGTGCAAAGCCGAGCTTGCTGGGCTGCTTATGGCTGCCCGAAACCAGATCCGAGGACAAGCATGACCCCCAGCGCCAGCGCCAATGCGCTGGCGCCAAGCGCCCACGCCCGCCAGAACCCCTTGCTGCCGCGCTGCAGAAGCGGCACGAATTCGGGCACCAAAGCCCCTTGGGACTGCGCAGAACGCAGATCGGCCAGAAATTCCGACATCACAACGGGGCGCGCTGTGAGATCGAAAGAGAGCACCCGCATAAGGGCCGCGCCTACGGCCTCGGGCAGATCAGGGCGCGTCTCTACAAGCGGCTTTAGCGCCCAGTCCGAGGGTCTGGAAGGCAGATGGCCCGCGCGGTCTTCAAGGTCGAAAGGCACATGGCCTGCAAGCATCTCATAGGCAATCGCCCCGATCGAGAAGAGATCGGAGAGCTTGGTCGCGCCCTGCCCCGTCAGCACTTCGGGGGCGATATAATTGAGCGATCCCTCGGGGCGCTCGGTCTGGAACCCTGCCAAGAGCCCCTTGAAGCCCGCCACCTGCACCGAGCCGAAATCGATGATCTTGGCGCGCCCGTCGGGCATGACCATCACATTCTCGGGCTTGAGATCGCGATGCACCATGCCGAGCCGGTGGAACACCCGCATCGCGGCAATCAGCGAAGAGAGCACCGGCAGCACCTGCGCAAGACTTGGCACCGGATGGCGGCGCATCCAGTCGCGCAGGGTCTCGCCCTCGACCCACTCGGCGATGCAATAGAGGAAGCGGCTGTCTTCCTGCGGCAGGATTTTCATCACCTGCGGATGGTCGATCCGGCGGCCGACCCATTGTTCCAGCGCGAAGGCCTCGAGATAATGCAGATCCTCGGCAAAGTTGCGCGAGGGGGCCTTGAGCACGAAACTTCCCTCCAGATCGGCGCGGCGTACGCGATAGACATGGCTGCGGGTCGAGGCATGCAAAACTTGGGTCACCTCGTAGCCATCGATCCGGTTTCCGGGCGAAAGTGCGGGCGGGATCGTCTGCTGGGTCAGCCGCTGATGCGCCTCGCTGACGCTTTCCGAGGGCAGCGCCTCGATGCGCATCAGCATGGCGCTGAGATTGTCATCGCTGCCTGCCTTCAGCGCCGCATCGCACAGCGTCCATGCCGCCTTTTCCAGCGCCTTCTGGTTGCCGAGGTCTAAATCCGCAAGCACGGCGCCGATCTCGCGCAGACCGAGCACCCCATGCACCCCGTCCGAAAGCAGCAGATACAGATCACCCGCCTGCATCACCTCCTCTCGGTAATCGACCTGCACATGGCTGTCGATCCCCAGCGCACGGGTCAGGGCCTGACCGTTGCCCATATAGGCGGTGGTGTGATCGGTGGTCAGCACCTCGAGCGCAGCGCCCCGCAAGCGCAGACAGCGCGTATCGCCCAGATGCACGATATGCGCCGACTGGCCCCGCGCAATAAGCGCGGTGAAGGTGGTGACCTGTCCTTCGGCCTCGGGCGAGCCGGAACGGTTCTGGGCGTTGAAGAAGGAATTGAGCGCCGAGATCAGCCGCGCCGAGCAATCCGCCACCGTCCAGCTTTCGGGGGCGGAATAGTAATCCTGCGCGAATTGCAGCACCGCCATCTGCGCGGCCTTGTCCGAATTGCGCCCCGTGCTGATGCCGTCGGCGATGCAGATCACCGCGCCCTTGGCATGCAGCTCGTAGGGCTCGGACGGGATGCGCCCCGAGATCGCGTCATCATTACGCGGCTTGGGGCCAGCGGTGGAATAGCCGCCCATCACGGCCTTTAACGGATGGGTGGGGAACTGGTCTTTCATGCGCGCATAACTCGGAACGGGTCTGCTGCCCATGATGACCTCCCTCACTGCGATGCCCGATATTCAGGGCGATCCCTCCCGCCGCCCTGCCTTGTGGCAGGCCTTCAGCCCACCCTGATCATGGTCACCGAGCCGTCCTCGTCAACCTCGGCGATCTCGCCCGAGGGCTCCTCGAGGAAACACAGCGCGATAAAGCCGATGATTGCGGTGCCCGCGATCACAAGGAAGAAGGTCGAGGCCGGCACGAGCGAGTAGATGATCAGGTAGATCACCGCGCCGGTATTGCCGTAAGCCCCCGTCATCCCCGCGATCTGGCCGGTAAGCGAGCGTTTGATCAGCGGCACCACCGCAAAGACCGCGCCTTCGCCCGCCTGCACGAAGAACGAGCAGGCCATGGCCGCAACCACCGCCAGCCAGACCGGCCAGCTGCTATCGACGATCCCCATAAGCGCATAACCCACCGCCAGACCGGCGGTCAGGATCAAGAGCGTTTTCTTGCGCCCGTAGCGGTCGGAGATGATCCCGCCGCCCGGACGCGACATGAGGTTCATGAAGGCATAGGCCGAGGCCACCATCCCCGCCACCACGGGGCTCAGGCCGAAGGTTTCGGCAAAAAACAGGGGCAGCATGGAAACCACGGCCAGCTCCGAACCGAAGGTCGCGAAATAGAGGATATTGAGGATCGCCACCTGCTTGAATTTGTAGCGCTGGAACTCCGGCACCTCCTCCTTGAAGACGCGGCGATTGGCGCGCACGGCCAGCATCGCATCATAGATATAGAGCAGCAGAAGGCCGAAATAGACGATATTGGTCGTCATCGGGGTGAAGATATCCACATTCTTCAGCCGCCAGGCCAGCGCCCCGAGCGCGATATACAAGGGCACCTTCATCACGAGGAGGAAGTAGAGATCGCTCTTGGAGGTTACCTCCATTGCGGTGGCGTTCTTGGGGCGGAAATATTTCGAGCCCTTGGGCACATCCTGCACCGAGGCGTAATAGATGAACCCGAAGACCAGCGAGAGCGCCCCCGTCAGCCCGATCGACCAGCGCCAGCCATCCTCACCGCCAAACACCAGCGCAATGGTCGGCAGGGTAAAGGCCGCCGCGGCCGAGCCGAAATTGCCCCAGCCACCATAGATACCCTCGGCCGTGCCGAGCTCATTGGCCGGAAACCATTCCGAAACCATCCGGATCCCGATAACAAAGCCCGCCCCGATGAACCCGAGCGCGAAACGCGCCAATGCCAGCTGCGTGAAACTGTCCGCCACGGCAAAGATGAAGCACGGGATCGAGCAGAGAATCAGAAGCCCAGAATAGACGCGGCGTGGTCCGAACTGGTCGGTCATCATACCGATGATGATGCGCGCAGGGATAGTCAGCGCCACGTTGAGGATCAGAAGGGTCGTCACCTGCGGTTTGCTCAGGCCAAGGCTCGCCTGTATCTGCGCCAGAAGCGGCGCGAGGTTAAACCAGACAACAAAGGTCAGAAAGAACGCAAACCAGGTCAGATGCAGGATCTTCATCTTTCCTGTGAATGAAAAAATGTTGAAGCCGGATGGTGACATGAGAGATCCTTCGACATGTCGCGGATGAAAATCTATTAGAATCCGGTCCTAGTTAAACGCGAATTCCCCGGCAGGATATCTGGCATTGGCAATCCAGAGGCAAAACACCGATCTTTGATACCCCCTGCCGCACGCTTGCGCGGCCACCCCCGATCTTTGTTCCCAAAACCTGTGCATCCGTCATATTTGCACGCGTGCCCTCCTCCGGCACGGCGACACCGACAGGACATCGGCTTCGTCCAGCGGCCCGAACGCCTATACGGCACAGACATGCGCTTGCACCGAGGCTCACTTTAAGCGAGCTTGCTGACAGGAAAACCGTTCTTGGGGGGAGACAAGAAGATGCGATTTCTGTCGGTGGGGGAATGTATGCTGGAACTGTCCGAAGCGGACGGTGATCTCTGGCATATGGGCATTGCAGGCGATACGCTCAACACAGCATGGTATGCGCGAGCGCAGCTGCCCGCGCAATGGCAGGTGGAGTATGCCACGGTCATCGGACGCGACCGGTTCTCGGCGCGCATCCCGGTCTTCCTTGAAGATAACGGCATCGGAACGGGCGCCTTGCGGTTCCACGAGACGCGAACGATCGGGCTCTATGCCATTACGCTGGCCGCCGGAGAGCGCAGCTTCACCTACTGGCGCGAGAACTCGGCCGCAAGAACCCTCGCGGATGATCCGCAGGCGCTGGCGGCAACGATGGCAGGCGCGGCGGTCATTCATATCTCGGGCATCACGCTCGCGATCCTGTCCCCTTCAGGCCGCGAGGCGCTGATCGGGGCGCTAGCGCAGGCCAGAGCGGAGGGCGTGATGACGGTTCTGGACCCCAATATCCGCCCGAAACTCTGGGAGAGCCCGCACTCTGCCCGCGACTGGCTCACCCGCGCAGCGGGCGCAGCATCGGTTATTCTGCCAAGTTTCGATGACGAGGCCGCCTGTTTTGGCGACCGGACGCCCGAGGAGACCTGCGCCCGATATGCCGCATCCGGCGCGCGGACCGTCATCGTCAAGAATGGCGGGGCCGGCATCATGGCCCACCATGCCGGAGAGGACCACCGGTTCGATGCGCTCGAACAGGTGGAGCCGGTGGACACAACCGGAGCGGGCGATAGCTTCAATGGCGCCTGTCTGGCCGAACTGGCCACCGGCAGACCGCTTGCACGCGCGATCGCGGCGGGCCATGACATGGCGCGCCGCGTGGTCAGGCATCGCGGGGCGCTGATCCCCATGGCCGATCTGGTCTGATGGCCCGTTTCATGGCCCTGCGCCCAATGCAGGCGCAACTCGTCGCAGCGATCAGCCGCTATGGCCAGCTGGGGCTTGCCGCCGAGATCTGCGGACTTGCCCAGCCCGCAGCCTCGCGCATGCTGCGCGAGCTGGAGACGCATTATGAGGCCGCGCTGTTTGTGCGCACACCGAAGGGGATGGAGCCCACCGCCGAAGGCGCACTTCTGGCGGCCTATGCGGCCGAGCTTGTCTCTGCGCAGACGCGCCTATCGCAAGCCCTTGGCACCTTCAAGGCGGGCCAAAGCGGGCGGGTGCGTATCGGTGCGGTGACAGGACCTGCCATCGGGATCGTCGTGCCCGCAATCACACAGATGAAACGCACCTCGCCCGAAGTGGATCTGACGCTCGAGGTCGCGCCCTCCACCCAGCTTGTCGAAGCCCTCCAGCGCAATGAACTGGACTTCGTTCTGGCCCGCCTGCCCGAGAGCGTCGACGATCGCGGATTTGCGATCTGGCCCGGACGCGAAGAGGCGGTCGATCTTCTGGTCCGGCACGATCACCCGCTTCTGGCGGAAAAACCGCTCAATCTCGCAGCCCTGCACGACCGCCTCTGGGTCATGCAGCAACACGGCACGCCGATCCGTCGCGCGGTCGAAAACGCCTTTCATGAAAACGGCCTCACATCGCCTGCGAATGTCGTCTCGGCCTCTTCGATCCTGGTCATCATCGCGCTTCTGCGCGACAGCGATGCCATTGCCGCCCTCTCGCGCGAGGTGGCCGAGATGATGATCGACCATCCGGTCAGTGCGGCCTTCAGGCGCTTGCCGCTCGACACCCCGATCCATGTCGCGCCCTATCAGATCCTGCGATGGCGGGACCAGCATCTCGGGCCTGCAGCAGAGGCCCTGTTTACCGCAATACGCGCCAGGCTGGCGCCCGGCGCATAATGCCCCCGCGCAGGCGGACCGGTCTCAGCCCAGATCCGCAGGCAGGATCTCGGCGGGGATGTTCTGGTAGCAGACCGGTCGCAGGAAGCGCCGGATCGCCATCGTGCCCACCGAGGTGGCCCCGAAATTGGTGGAGGCAGGATAGGGCCCGCCATGCACCATGCTGTCCACCACCTCGACACCCGTCGGGAAACCGTTGAACAGAACGCGGCCCGCCTTGCGTTCGAGCACGGGCAGCAGCGCGCGCGCAAGAGCGCTATCGCCTGCCTCCATATGCACAGTCGCGGTCAGCTGCCCCTCAAAGCGGCGGGCAAGATCGGTCATTTCCGCGCCATCGGCCACCCGCACCACAAGGCTGAGCGGACCGAAGACCTCCTCGGAGAGGATATGATCGTTCACGAATGTCTGGGCGCTGACCTCATAGAGATTGGGCCGTGCCTCGCGGCCCTCCGATGTGGTGGTGTAGACAGGCCGCACGGAATTACGCCCGTCAAACCGTGCCTGACCCTCCCGATAGGCGCGCGCCATCCCTGCGGTCAGCATCACTTGCGGTCCGATCTCCTTCAGAGCTTCGGCCGTGGCCGCAACAAAGGCATCTCCCGCGGGCCCTTCGGGAACCACAGCGATACCTGCATTGGTGCATAGCTGCCCCGCCGATCCGGTCATTGAGGCCGCCCAGCCCTTACCCAGAGCCCCTGCGCGCGCATGCAGCGCCTCGGGGAGCAGGAACATCGGGTTGACGGAGCCCAGCTCGCCGAAAAACGGGATCGGTTCGGGACGCGCGGCGCACAGGTCGAAGAGCGCGCGTCCCCCGCCCAAGGATCCTGTAAAGCCCACCGCCTTGATATCCGGGTGCTGCACGAGAGCGGCCCCCACCTCACGCTTGCCGCCCTGCACCATGGAAAACACCCCCGGATGCTGCCGGGTGCGCAGGATCGCGGCATGGATCGCCTCGGCCACGATCTCGCCCGTGCCGGGATGGGCGGAATGGCCCTTGACCACCACCGGACAGCCCGCCGCCAGTGCCGCCGCCGTATCGCCCCCCGCCACCGAGAAGGCCAGCGGGAAATTGGACGCCCCGAAGACCGCAACCGGCCCGATCGGGCGCTGCATCAACCGCAGATCGGGGCGCGGCAGGGGGTGGCGGTCGGGCAAAGCCGCATCATGGCGGATATCGAGATAGCTGCCCTCGCGGAGGGTGGTGGCAAACAACCTGAGCTGGCCCACGGTACGCCCGCGCTCGCCATTCAGACGCGCCTCGGGCAGACCGGTTTCCTGACAGCCGATCTCGGTGATCTGCGCGCCGCGCGCCTCGATTTCCTCGGCGATAGCCTCGAGGAAGCCGGCACGATGCTCGCGGGAGGCATAGCCATAGGACCAGAAGGCCTCCTCGGCGGCACGGGCGGCACGGTCCACCAATTCCACCGTTCCCATCGAGAAGGCCACAGCCGGTCCATAGACCGGCTCGTTCTCGAATGTCTCGGAGCTGGCCACCCATTCGCCTGCGATCAGATGTTTGCCATGCGGTGTAAATTTCATAAGGATATCCTTCTATATCGTAGGGTTAGATCTCGCGCGCCGGACGTGATCCGCGGACTGGCGGACGGGGTGGGCGCTAGCGCCCGAACCCCTGATTGGTATCTCCCAGCGCGTGGCGCACCACAAAGACCATCACCAGGCCGAACACCAGAGCCGCCGACATGAAGTAGAGGCCCGAGGACAGGTTACCCGTCGCATCGCGCAGGAGCCCGATCCCGAAGGGTCCGATATAGCCGCCCAGATTGGCCAGAGAGTTGATGGTGGCGATGCCTACTGCGGCACGCGCCCCTGTCAGGAAGAGGCCGGGCAAGGCCCAGATCACCGCCTGAATGGAGTAGATGCAGAAGGCCGTCACGCAGAGCAGCGCCATCTGCAGCACCGGTGCGCTGGCCATCGCCGAGCCCGCCACCGACAGGGCTGCCACCCCCGCCATGAGGACCATATGCCAGTGGCGCTCGCCCTTTCGGTCGGACGAACGGGGCACATAGATCAGCCCCAAGACCGCGAAGAGATAGGGTATGGCATAAAGGAAGCCCGTAACGGTATCGCTGGTGCCGAACTGGCTGATGATGGTGGGAAGCCAAAGCGACAGCCCGTAGATCGCCAGCGGAAACGGCAGGAACAGCGCGGCCAGCAACAGCACGCGGCGGTCGAGCATCGCCCTGAGCGGGTTACCGTGGCTGACCAGATTGCGGCTGGCCGCCTCCTGATCGAGCTGGCGTTCCAGCCAGATCCGGTCCTCGCGCGGCAGCCAGCGCGCCTTGGCGGGCGTGTCCGGCAGCAGGCGCAATGTCGGCCCCGCCAGCAGGATCGCGGGCAATCCGCAGACCACGAAGAGAAGCTGCCAGTTGGCCAGCCCGAAGGCACCATTTCCCGCCAGTATCATGCCTGCCACAGGGCCGGTGATGATCAGCGCAATCGGCTGGGCCAGCACCAGCAATCCGATGATGCGGGCGCGGTGGCGCAGCGGGAACCATTTCGTCAGGAAATAGATGATGCCCGGATAGAGCCCCGCCTCGGCCGCGCCCAGCAGGAACCGCAGCACATAGAACGACACGGGCCCGCTGATCGCCGCCATCGCCACGGTGATCACCCCCCATGTAATCAGGATGCGGGCAAACCAGATGCGCGCGCCATATCTGTCCAGCGCAAGGTTCGAGGGCACCTCGCACAGGAAATAGCCGATGAAGAACAGCCCCGCCCCCATGCCATAGGCGGTTTCACTGATCCCCACATCCACATTCATATGCAATTTGGCAAAGCCCACCATCGCGCGGTCGACATAGGCCACGATATACAGCAGCGCCAGAAACGGCAGCAGGCGGGTGCTGATCAGCCTGATAATGCGCTTTTCCTGACTGTCGGTCGTATCGGCGCGGCCGGCATGGCCGGACACAGCGCCTTTCAGATAGGTCTGTTCCATAAATCCTCCCTCTCCCGCAAAGGGCGCCCGTCTCCTCCGTGGCGCGGCCTCGCGGGGATGTTCAAAAGCCTCAGTGGCTGTCACGGCCCACCGCATTGCCACGGCAGCCCTTCAGGAAGTCGAGATCGGCGCCCGTATCGGCCCCCTCGACATGGGTCTGATGCAGATAGGCATAGCCGCTGGTGGCAATCTCGTGGCGCGGAGTCCATGCCGCCAGACGGGCAGTCAGCTCGGCCTCGGAGATGTCCAGATGAAGGCGGCGGTTGGGCACATCCAGCTCGATCATATCCCCCGATTGCACCACCGCGAGCGGCCCGCCGGCTGCGGCCTCGGGCGCGGTATGCAGCACCACCGTGCCATAGGCCGTCCCCGACATACGCGCATCCGAGATCCGCACCATATCGGTCACCCCCTTGCGCAACACCTTGGGCGGCAGGCCCATATTGCCCACCTCGGCCATGCCCGGATAACCTTTGGGGCCGCAATTCTTGAGCACCATGACGCAGGTCTCGTCGATATCGAGCGCCTCGTCATTGATGCGGGCCTTGTAATCGTCGATATCCTCGAACACGACCGCCCGCCCGCGATGGGTCAGCAGATGCGCACTGGCCGCCGAGGGTTTGAGCACGGCTCCCTTGGGCGCGAGATTGCCGCGCAGCACGGCGATCCCGCCCTGATCGGTCAGCGCACGGTCGGCAGGGCGGATGACATCCTCGTTCCAGTTGCGCACCGAGGCGACCTCGTCCCAGATGGTCTGGCCTGAAACGGTCAGCGCCTCCTTGTGCAGCTGGCCGCTTTCCCCGAGCCGTTTGATCACCACCGGCAGACCACCGGCATAGAAGAACTCCTCCATCAGATACGCGCCCGACGGCATGAGATTGACGATGGTCTTCACATCGCGCCCGCAGCGGTCCCAGTCATCGAGCGTCAGATCGACCCCCATCCGCCCCGCAATCGCCAGCAGATGCACCACCGCATTGGTCGAGCCGCCAATCGCGCCATTGGTGCGGATCGCGTTCTCGAACGCCTCCTTGGTCATGATATCCGAAGGTTTGAGATCGTCCTTGACCATCTGCACGATCCGCCGCCCCGACATCTGCGCTATCACGCGGCGGCGGCTGTCGACCGCAGGGATCGCCGCATTGCCCGACAGCGCCATACCAAGAGCCTCGGCCATCGAGGCCATGGTCGAGGCCGTGCCCATCGTGTTGCAGGTGCCGGTGGACCGGCTCATGGATTGCTCGGCCTCGAGGAAATCGTCCTGCGTCATCTCTCCGGCCTTCACGGCTTCGGAGAATTTCCACAGATGGGTGCCCGAGCCCACGCGCTCGCCACGGAACGACCCGTTCAGCATCGGGCCGCCCGTCACCACGATCGAGGGCACATCGCAGCTTGCCGCCGCCATCAGAAGCGAGGGGGTGGTCTTGTCGCAGCCCACCATCAGCACGCAGCCGTCAATGGGCTGGCCGCGCAGGGTTTCCTCGATGGACAGCGCCGCGAGGTTGCGGAACATCATGGCCGAGGGCCGGAAGGTGTTCTCCGAGGCCGAGAAGACCGGCACTTCCACCGGAAAACCGCCCGCCTCCCAGATGCCTGCCTTCACCTTCTCGGCCAGTTCGCGCAGATGGCCGTTGCAGGGCGTCAGTTCGGACCATGTATTCATGATGCCGATGATCGGCCGCCCGTCGAAGAGATCATGCGGATAGCCTTGGTTTTTCAGCCAGCCACGGTGGTAGATCGTATCGCGCGAATTGCCGCCATACCATTCCTGCGAGCGCAGCTTGCGCGGCCAGGGCGCGGGGGTGAAGCTCTGTGCCATGGACATCTCCTTACAATGCCGCCACGTCGACAAACCCCTCATCGGCGGCCACCGCCAGAGGGTTGCGCAGGGGCTGCCCGAACTCGGGGGCGAAAAGCTCGAACACATCCCCCGCCTGCGGCGCGATCTGGCTGCCAAACGACAGGGTCGCGGTGCCGAACATATGCACATGCAGATCCCCCGCCCTGCGGAAGGGCGCATATTTGAAGTGATGGTGCTCGAGATTGGCGATGGTGTGGGACATGTTGTCCTCCCCCGACAGGAAGGGCTTGTCGAAGATCACCTGATCGCCGCGCAGGATCCGCGAGCGGCCCTCGATATGTCTGGGCAAATCGCCGAGACGCATCTCGGGGCCGAAGGCGGCAGGGCGCAGCTTGGAATGGGCCAGATAGAGATAGTTCAGCTTTTCCGTCACATGGTCGGAAAACTCGTTGGCCAGAGCGAAGCCCGCGCGATGGGGCCTGCCATCAGGACCGATCAGATAGAAGCCCGCAATCTCGGGCTCCTCGCCGCCATCAAGGGCGAAGGCGGGCGAGATCAGCGCATCATTCGTGGCCACCGCCTGAGTGCCCGGCCCCTTGTAGAACCATTCGGGCTGGGCACCGATGGCGCCTTTGGCGGGCTTGCCACCCTCGAGCCCCATCTGGAACATCTTCATGCTGTCCGAGACATGGGTCTCGGATTTGGCATGCATGGAATTGCGGGTCGAGGCCGACCCCGTATGCGTGAGCCCCGTGCCACACAGATACATCCGCGCGGGCTCGGGATGGCGCATCGGCACATCCAGCGCGCCTTTGGCGGCCTGTTCCGCCACATCCACCGTCTCGCCCCCTTCGGGCAGGATCGTGGCCAGAGGTCGCCCCCGGGCAATGGCGTCACGCGCCAGTTCATAGGTCGTCAGGCCCTGCACGAGCCGTGCGGCCCCGCCCTGGCGGATGATGACACCCCCCGCCTTCAGCTGACTGAGATAGACCGTCATTCGAATTCTCCTCCTGAACAAGAGCGGACCCGCCCGAGCCATCGGCCGGACGCGCCATATAGAGGCGAGTGCTCTTGTGATATCCTCAATCGCGGGCTCCTCTCCCGCTCGAGGGGAGATTAGAAAGCCGCGGGATAGCATTCAAATATCAATATCGGCGCATCGCATACCAAAACTGGTATGCCTCAATAGACCTTGGTCGTGGCGCTGGCTTTGGCGGGGGCCGTGGCGTGGAAGTCCTCGAGGAGCCTTGACGCCCCGATGGCCAGAAGCCCCACATCATGGCCGATCGCCACAAAGCTCGCCCCCAATTCGGCATAGCGTTTCGACAGTCCCAGATCCCCGATCAGGATGCCTGCCGCCTTGCCGTGGCCGATGATGCGGGCGATCATGTCCTCGATGACCTCCTGCACATAGGGATGGGCCGGATCATCCAGATGGCCAAGGCTGGCCGCCAGATCGGCGGGGCCGATGAAGATACCATCAACCCCTTCGACACTGGCGATCTCGTCGAGGTTCTCGAGCCCCTTGGCGGTTTCGACCTGCACCAGAAGGCAGGTCTGGGCATCAGCGGTTTTCACATAATCGGGTATCCGGCCAAAGCCGGAGGCGCGCCCTACCACAGCCCCGACCCCGCGGATGCCATGCGGCGGATAGCGCATGGCGCGCACCAGATCGCGGGCCTGGGCTGCGGTTTCCACCATCGGCACCAGAACCGTCTGGGCCCCCGCATCGAGCACCTGCTTGATGATCCATGCCTCCCCCACCGGCACTCGCACGATGGCATGGGTCGCGCTGCCGCGCAGGGCTCCGATCTGGCCGGAGATGGTGGCCAGATCGTTGGGGCCGTGCTCGCCATCGATCAGCAGCCAGTCATATCCGGCATCAGCGCAAAGCTCGGTGCAATAGGGATGGGCGAGGTCCTGCCACAGACCGATCTGCAGGCGCTTCTCCTGCAGGGCTTTCTTGAACGGGTTCAAAGGGGCTGGCATGGTTTTATCTCCTTGAAAGGTATTACAAAACAGCGGTCATGCCGCCATCGACATAAAGGATCTGGCCATTGACGTAATCCGAGGCGGAGGAGGCGAGGAACACTAGCGCGCCCTGCAGCTCCTCGGGGCGGCCCCAGCGGCCTGCGGGGGCGCGGCCCCGCACGAACCCGTCGAAAGCCGGATCCTCCTGCAGCGCCTGCGTCATATCGGTGATCATGTAGCCCGGACCGATGGCATTGGCCTGGATATTCGCGCCCGCCCATTCGGCAGCCATGGATTGCGTGAGCATCCGGATGCCGCCTTTGGCGACCGTATAGGGCGCGACGGTGGCGCGGGCGAGCTGGCTCATGAGCGATCCGATATTGATGATCTTGCCGCCGCCGCGCGGCCCCATACGGCGTGCCGCCTCGCGCCCGCACAGGAAGGCCGCCGTCAGATTGGTCTCCAGCACACGGGTCCAGTCGGCCAGCGCCAGATCGAGCAGGGGCTGGTGGTGCTGGATACCGGCATTGTTGACGAGGATATCCACGGCCACGCCCTGCGCATCGAGCGCCTCGAACGCCGCCATCACCTGATCCTCGCAGGTGACATCGAAGGCGCAAGCCTGCACATCATGGCCCAGTGCCGCCAGTTCGGCACGGGTCGCCTCGAGCCGGTCGGGGTTGATCCCGTTCAGGATCACCTTCGCCCCCGCCTCGGCCAGACCGGTGGCAAAGGCGCGCCCCAGCCCACGCGAGGAGCCGGTCACAAGGGCGGTTTTCCCGCCAAGAGAGAAATCAGGCATCCTTCAGCCCTCCGTCATGCGTGTTTCAAGATCAGGGCGGGTATAGAGATCGGCGCGCAGCCGCATGCCCAGCCCTGCGCCCTCGGGCGGGTAGACATAGCCCGCCTCGATGCGCGGCAATTCTTCGACAAGCTCCAGATACCAGCCCAGATAGGCGGCGCGCACGCTCTCCTGGATCAATGTATTGGGTTGGCTGAAGCCTGCATGGATACCGGCGACAAAGCCCACCGGCCCGATACAGTCATGGGCGGCAAAGGGACGGTGATAGGTATCGGCCTGCGCGGCGATCTTGCGCCCCTCGGTCAGCCCGCCGGTCCAGCACAGATCGGCCATCACCACCGCCATCGCATCGCGGTCGAGATAGTCTTTATAGGCAAAGCGGGTGCCCAGCGTCTCGGAGGCGCAGGTCCATGTCGCCGTGGCGCGGGCAAATTCGGCCAGCGCCTGCGCATTGGTCATGCGGACCGGGTCCTCGTACCAATAGGGGCGGAAGGCATCGACCTCGCTTGGGATCACCTTGGCCGCAGGCAGGGCCCATAGCCCGTGCATCTCGAGCATGATATCCATCCTGTCGCCCACAGCGCGGCGGATGGCCTCGAACGGGCGCAGCGCCGCCTTCAGCCCCTCCCCCGAGATATGCTGGCCACGAAATTCGTCCGCATGCGGATCGAACGGCCAGATTTTCATGGCGGTAATGCCCTGATCCAGAAGCTCCTCCGCCAGTTCGGCCGGACGGGTCATGAAGGCGTCGAGATCCTCATAATCCCCGCCTTCTCCCCTGTTCCAGTTCGACACGGGGCGGATGTTGTGGCTGCGCACATAGCGCGTGCCTGCACAGGTATTGTAAAGGCGCAACCGGTCCCAGCACCGCCCGCCCAGCATCTGCCATACGGGCTGGCCCATCGCTTTGCCGAAAATATCCCATAATGCGAGATCGATGGCGGATGCGGCGCGATGCTCGGCCCCCGTCGAGGCCTGACCCATCGGCAGGTTCAGCATCTCGCGATGCAAGGCCTCGATGGCGAAGGGGGCGCGCCCCAGAAGACGCGGGGCCAGCGTGTCATGGATATGGGCCGCAACCGCGCCCGCACCGTAAAAGGTCTCGCCAAGGCCCGTAATTCCGGCATCGGTCTCGATCTCGACCCAGAGGATATTGGCGAATTCCGCGGCCCGAAGGGTCCGGAGTGCGGTGATCTTCATCTCTCACCTCGCATGATCGCAAAGGCGCACCCCGCCACGAAGCAGGGTGCGCGACAGGCTTACTGGGCGCGCATCTCGGCCAGTGTGCTCTGCACCATCTCGACGACATCGGCACCGATCTCGTCTTTATGCGTGTCATAGACCTCCTGCGATTTCGCCAGCATCCGCTGTTGCTCCTCCGGCGAGATCACATTGAACTCCAGCCCCGCCTCTTCCATCTTGGCAAGCGAGGTCTTGTTCAGCTCCTGAATGACATCACGCTCGACATCGCGCCCGACCACCGCACAGTCGCGCAGCGCGGCCTGCTCCTCGGGGGAATAGGTGTCGAAGATCGGTTTCGAGAACAAGAACAGGAAGGGCGTGTAGGTGTGTTTCGTCTCGCTGATATAGTTCTGCACCTCGAAGAATTTCGACGTATCGATCGTGACATAGGGGTTTTCCTGCGCATCGATCGCCTTGGTCTCGAGCGCCGAGAACACCTCGCCGAAGGACATGGGCGTGGCATTGGCCCCGAAATTCGAAAACGTGTCGAGGAAGATATTGTTCTGCATGACGCGCATCTTCAGCCCTTCGAAATCCTCCCATTTGGTGATGGGGCGTTTCGAGTTTGACACGTTGCGGAAACCGTTCTCCCAATAGGCCAGATTGATCAGCCCGACCTTTTCGAGCTTCTCGTTGATGTAATCGCCAAATTCGCCATCCATCACGGCATAGGCTTCCTCGTTCGTGCGGAACAGGAACGGCAGATCGAAGACGCCGAGCGCGGGTTCGATGCCCACCAGCGGCGAGGACGATGTCACCACCGAGTCCAGCACCCCCGAACGCAGTGATTGTGTGGATTGCAGGTCTCCTCCCAGCGCCCCGCCCCAGAAGCCGGTCATCTTCATCTTGCCACCGGTCTTCTCGTCCAGACATTGCTGCATCGCATCCATGCCGTTATGGACCGGATGGTCCTCGGCAATGCCGTTCGACACGCGGATATTGCGTTGCTTGAAATCGGCCAGTGCAGGGCTTGCAACGGCACAGGCAACCGTGACCAGAAGTGCGGCCTTGAGTGACTTTTTCATGTGATCCTCCCTAATCGGTTGAAAAAGATTTGGTTCGAGATGCAGCGGTCAGTAGAACCACTGCGCGGGCACCAGAACGATCTGCGGGAACAGAACCAGCGTCAGGATGACGAGGATCTGGGCCAGCAGGAACGGCCAGACACCAACAATAACGCGACCGAGGGGGAGCCTCCCTACCCCGCTGACCACGTTCAGCACGACACCGACAGGCGGTGTCAGCAAGCCGATGCAACAGTTCATGATGAACATCACACCGAAATAGACCGGATCGATGCCCGCTTCCTTGATGATGGGCAACAGGACCGGTGTCAGGATCAGAATGGTGGGCGTCAGATCGAGCGCCGTGCCCACCACCAGAATAAGTGCCATGATCGCGAGCATCAGCAGGATGGGACGGTCGATCAGTGGCTCGATATAGCCCGAGATCTCGGCGGGAATATTGGCCGCCGTAATCAGCCATGCGGACACAAGCGCCGCGCAGACAAGGAACATGATCGCCGCCGTCGTGCGGCCCGCATTCCGGATCACCTTGGGCAGATCCCGCAGGTGCAACTCGCGATAGACGCAGGTCCCCACGAACAACGCGTAGAACGCGGCGATAACGGCAGCCTCCGTCGGGGTGACGATGCCGAACTTGATGCCGCCCAGAATAATCACCGGCATGCCGAGCGCCCAGATGGCGCGCGCGCCCGTCCGACCACGTTCGGCCCAACCGGCCTTGGGCAGCGTGGCGACATCGTCATTGCGCGCCACGATGATCCAGGTGACGATCAGCACGAGCCCCATCAGCACCCCCGGCACGATCCCCGCCATGAACAGCTTGGAGATCGAGATATTGCCAGCCACACCGAAGATGATGAAGGCCATGGAGGGGGGAATGACCGGCGCGATGACACCGCCTGCCGCGATCAGCCCCGCCGAACGTGGCAGGTTATACCCCGCCCGCGCCATCATCGGCAGCAGGATCGCCGCCAGCGCCGCACTGTCGGCGGCCGCCGATCCCGAGATACTGGCCAGAATGATGGCGGCAAAGATCGCCACGATCCCAAGCCCGCCGCGGATATGGCCAACACAGGCTACGGAGAAATCGATAATGCGTTTGGACAGCCCGCCCGCATTCATCAGCTCCCCCGCCAGAATGAAGAAAGGGATGGCCAGAAGGGTGAAGGTATCCGCGCCGATCATCATGTTCTGGGCGATGATCTGCGTATTGAACATGCCCATATAGCTCATGAGCGCGACACCGCAGACGATCAGCGCGAAGGCCACCGGCACCCCTGTCAGCATCGATCCGATCAGCGAGGCGATAAAGACAACAAGCGTCATTTCGCATCTCCTTCCGGCTCATGGAGTGGCTCGTCGATCAGATGGCGCTCGCCCGCGAAGGCCGCGATCTCCTTCTCGGTGATCCGCCCCGTGACAAGGCGGAGAAGCCGCGTCCCGGAGATCAGCGCGATCATCGCCGCCGTGAACAGCCCAGTCCCGTAGACCCATGCCATCGACAGCCCCGTCACGGGCGCGCCCATCGACATATTGATCGGCAGCTGTTTCCAGGTGCCGATGAACAGCACCCAGGCACAGCCCAGAATGAGCAGCTCGGCCACGCCCATCATCAGCATCCGGCCCCTGCGGCCAAGTGCTGCGACAAAGGTCTCCATCCCCATATGCATGTGATGGTGATGGGCCACGACCGCGCCGATAAAGGTCAGCCAGACGAAGAAGAACCGCGACAGCTCCTCGGACACCGCAATGCCCGAATTGAACCCGTAGCGCAGCACGACATTGAGAAAGACCATCAGCGCCATGCCCGACAGGAGGGCGACCAGCACGAGGTCCAGCAGACGATAGAATAATGTGATCAATCGGGTCATGGTCAGAACCTTTCCCCGAGACCCCGGGCGGCAAGGTTGCGCATGAGGGCCGTGATACCGAAGCTCCATTCGGGGCAATGATCGGCGCGGTCGACCCAGTTGGTCAGGCACCCCAGTTGCGGCGCCGCGATCTCGACACGGTCCCCCACCACATGGGTGAACCCCTGCCCCTCGCCGTGGCGGTCCTTGGTGGGGGCAAACATCGTGCCCAGAAACAGCACCGCACCGTCGGGATACTGATGGCTGCGGTTGCGCATCTGGCTCACCAGATCGACCGGGCGGCGCGAGATGGCCCGCATCGGGCTCTCGCCTGACATGATGAAGCCGTCCTCGCCTGTAACCGTCAAGGAAACCGTTGTGCTTTCAACATCTTGTAAGGAGAAATGGGCATCGAAGAGGCGGATGAACGGACCGATCGCACAAGAGGCGTTATTGTCCTTGGCCTTGCCCAGCAACAATGCCGAGCGCCCTTCGACATCACGTAGATTGACATCATTGCCCAGTGCGGCCCCGAGGATCTCGCCGTCGGAGCGCGTGACAAGCACCACTTCCGGCTCGGGGTTGTTCCAATGCGACATCGGATGGATACCGACCGTCTCGCCGCAGCCCATCGCCGACATCGGCTGGGATTTGGTGAAAATCTCGGCATCCGGACCGATGCCCACCTCGAGATATTGCGACCACAGATCCATTTCCTGCAGGAGCCCTTTGACCTGCATCGCCTGTTCCGATCCGGCCTGCAGGTCGCGCAGATTCTCGCCGATTACCGGCGCGAGGTGGGCGCGGATTTCGGCAGCACGCCCTGCATCGCCGCGCGCCTGTTCCTCGATCACCCGCTCAAGCATACTCTCGGCAAAAGTTACGCCCGCAGCCTTGATGGCCTGCAGATCCACAGGCGCCAGCAGCCGTCCTTCCGAGCCGTCAAGGAATGCGTCAAGCGGTCCGAGACAGGGCAGATCCTCCGCCGCCAACAGCGTCAAGACATTCTTGTTTTCGAGAAGATGGGACATCGTAACGGCCTGCGCCGTCAGATCATAAAGTTTCCCATCACGGATTGTGACAATACAGGGGCCACCTTGTGCCTGCGACCAGACACGACCAACAAGCTTTGCCAGATGTGCATCATCCGGCAAAACCCGATTGGCCTTCAACACAGATGCTGAAGCCAAAATCTCCTCCCTTGATTTTACGCACCGCCTCCACTCGTTGCGCACGACATTAGATGTCTGACAACATTACAACAGCAGCGCGCCAACCGGCGCAAGAGAAAACTTCGGCAAAGTCAGGAAAATGTCGGAAGTAGGTTTTTATACGTAAAATTCGAGAGTTAGACCAACTCTCTGGGCAGAACCGATCAGATGACGGCGCATCGCCGCTCGTGCCATTACCGGATCTTTAGTTCTGATCGCGTCACGAATAGCCGTATGTTCCTCGATCGTGCGCTCGATCACCTCTTCCAGCTGACCCTCCGTGCGGGCGATCGCGATGACGTGGCTGATCCGGTCGGAAATCGCGCCGATAAACTGTGCGAAATAATTATTTCCCGTCGATTCCGCGATGATGCGATGAAAGTCCAGATCGGCAGCCACACCCGAGTTGCCCCAATCCTCAGAGGCACAGATCTGCGCCAAGGCCGCGTTCAGCGCCTCCATCTGTTCGGCGGTATGATGGGTTGCAGCAAGAGCAGCGGCCTCCATCTCTAGCGGAACACGCAACTGATAGAGATCCCGAAAGTTACGCCGGTCCATAGACTTGGCATCTTCGAGGAGGATCTGCCGCGCGGGGCGCTCACGCACAAACGCCCCGACCCCCTGCCGTGTCTCGACCAGCCCCTCGCTGCGCAGCTGTGCAATCGCCTCGCGCACAACTGTCCTGCTGACGCCGAAGCTTTTCGACAGCGCATGCTCGGTGGGCAGCTTGTCGCCGGGTTGCAACGCACCGTCATAGATACGCTTGGCAAATTCCGACGCGATCCGCGTCGGAAGATGCGCCACACGCTTGATCTGTTCGAAACCGCTTTCCATACCATTTCCTCTTACCAGACAAGCAGACCATAGCAGTCAAAGGTCGATCTGGCACCCTTTATTCATCACCATCGCCGGATCGACCGACTTGCGGATCGCGACATTCAAACGGCGCTGAACTTCAGGAAGCCTCTCAGAAAAATCACCTTTTTTCAGCCGACCAATGCCATGCTCGGCGCTGATCGAACCGTGATACCCATCCAGCACCCGATTGGCGATCTGCTTGGCGCGGCAGATCTGCGCATCGATATCACCGGACAGATCGGGCAACACATTCAGGTGCACATTGCCATCGCCCACATGCCCGTAGGAGACACAGATAACATCGGGCATATCGGCCAGAATGGCGGCCTCGGTTTCGGCCACAAATGCCGCCACCCGCGACAATGGCACGGACAGATCGGTGCGCAGATGCTTGCCGCGCTTGGCCTGACCTTCGTTCATGCCTTCCCGGATCAGCCAGAGATTACGCGCCTGCGCTTGCGACTGGGCCACCACCCCGTCCAGCACCAGCCCCGCCTCGAACGCGTATTCCACAAAGCGCGCCATGAGGTCGTCCATATCCACCAGCCCCGAGCCCGCGATTTCCATGAGCACATAGGCGGGATGCTCCGCCGCCATCGGCAGGACCAGATCGGGGATGCCTTCCTTGGCCAGATCGAATGCCAGTGGCGGCAAAAATTCGAAGGCCGACATGAGGTCACAACATTGCCGCCGCGCATGCCGGTAAAGCGTGATCGCATCCTCCAGCGACTCGAGCGCCAACAGCGCCGTCGCCACCTGATCGGGAGCGGGCAGCAGCTTGACGGAGACTGCTGTAATGATACCGATGGTTCCTTCCGAACCGATGAAAAGATGTTTAAGATCAATACCTCTGTTGTCTTTCCGTAGGCTCGAGAGCCCCTCGAAAAGACTGCCATCGGGCAAGACGACCTCAAGCCCCAGCACCAGATCGCGGGTCATCCCGTAGCGCAGCACATTCACTCCACCCGCATTGGTCGAGACATTCCCGCCCAGACGGCAGCTCCCCTGCGCCCCGAGCGTCAAGGGAAAGAACAGCCCTGCCTCGGCCACCTTGGCCTTGAACTCCTCCAGGACGATACCCGATTCGACCACCGCCGAGAAATTGTCACAATCAAGCTGGCGTATCGCGGTCATGCGCTCCAGGGTGAGCACCACCTGATGATCGGGCATATCTGGCACCGCCCCCAGAACAAGCCCCGTATTGCCGCCCTGCGGCACGATATTCAATCCCAGCGCTCCAGCCGCACGCACGCACTCTTGCACCTCCGGCGTGTTGCGGGGGCGCAGCACCGCCAACGCGGAAGACTGCACATCGCCATGCCAATCATGGCAATAGCGCAGGACATCCTCCCCCGTCACAACAAGTTCCGGCCCCAATCGCTGCAGCAATTCTCTGGCGACTGACGGCACATTCACCTCGGTCATCCCCGTTCCTCCCTCTCTATGCCCTCCCATCGGGCAAATCCTCTCTTGTTTTTCCTACCATGTTGTCAGACAACATTACAAGATTGGACCAGTTGGGAGGCTGGCCCTTAACGGAGGAGACATCATGCATATTCTGATAATCGGCGCCGCCGGTATGGTCGGGCGCAAGCTGACGGCAAAACTTCTGACAACCGGCCATCTCGGCGGAACGCTCATCCAGCGGATGGATCTGGTCGATGTCATCCCCCCGCATGAGCCGCAAAGCGAGATCGATATCCACTGCGAGGCCGCGGATCTGTCTACCCCCCATACGGCACCCGCGCTGATCGCCCGCCGCCCCGATGTGATCTTCCACCTCGCGGCCATTGTCTCGGGCGAGGCGGAGGCCGATTTCGACAAGGGATACCGCATAAATCTCGACGGCACCCGCGCCCTGTTCGAGGCGATCCGTCATACGCAAAGCTACTGCCCGCGTGTGGTCTTTGCCTCCTCGATCGCGGTGGTGGGGGCACCGCTGCCCTATCCTATCCCAGATGACTTCCACTACACCCCGCTTACCAGCTATGGAACCCAGAAAGCCATCTGCGAGCTACTGCTGGCGGATTATACGCGGCGCGGGATCCTTGACGGTGTGGGCCTGCGCCTGCCCACGATCTGCATCCGTCCGGGCGCGCCCAACAAAGCGGCCTCGGGCTTCTTCTCGGGCATCCTGCGCGAGCCTCTCGTCGGCAAGGACGCCGTGCTTCCGGTCCCCGACACCATCCGCCACTGGCATGCCTCGCCGCGCTCGGCCGTGGGGTTCATGCTCCATGCTGCCAGCATGGACACCGCGGCCATTGGTCCGCGGCGCAATCTCTCAATGCCCGGTGTCTCGGCCACGGTCGCCGAACAGATAGAAGCCCTGCGCCGCATTGCGGGCGACACTGCGGTCAAACTGATCCGGCGCGTCCCCGATCCCGCGATTACCGCCATGTGCGAGGGCTGGGCTCCGGGGTTCGAGGCCAGCCGCGCCCGCGCTCTGGGCTTTCGCGCCGAGAGTGACTTCACCCAGATTATCAAGGCCCATATCGAGGACGAGCTGGAGGGGGTCCAATGACGATCGCTTTTCTGGGGACCGGCCTGATGGGCGCGCCGATGGTGCGCTGCCTGCTGCGCGCGGGGCATCATGTCACCGTCTGGAACCGCGCGCCGGAAAAGGCGGCGGCGCTGGTCGAGGACGGCGCGCGGCACGCACAGACGCCGCGCGAGGCCGTGGCACGGGCCGAGCTGGTCTTTACGATGCTTAGCGACGGTGCGGCGGTGGACGATGTGCTGTTTGTCCAAGGGGGCCTGCCGCAAAAAGGGGCCACATTTGTCGATTGTTCCTCGATTGCGCCCGACGTCGCGCGCGCGCACGCCCGACGGCTGGCGCAAGCGGGGATCGACTATGTGGATTGCCCTGTCTCTGGCGGCGTCGATGGCGCGCGTGCGGGCACATTGGCGCTTATGGCCGGTGGGTCCGCCGACAGCATCGCCCGTATCGCACCGGTCATGGCCGCGCTCGGCAGGTTGACCCATGTCGGGCCCACCGGTGCGGGGCAGGTGTGCAAACTGGCCAACCAGCAGATTGTCGCCATCACCATCGGCGCCCTTGCCGAGGCAATGGTGATGGTCGGGGCCGCCGGCGCGAACCGCGCCCGTTTCCGCGATGCCATTCGTGGCGGCTTTGCCGAAAGCCGTATTCTGGAGCTGCATGGCCAGCGGATGATCGACCGTGATTTTACCCCCGGAGGCCCCTCCCGGTTACAACTGAAAGACCTTGACGGGGTGCTAAGTCAGGCCGCCACCCATGCGCTGGACCTGCCCCTTTCAAAGGAGATCCGGCGCCTGTTTGCGCAATTCGTCGCACAGGGCCATGCTGAGACGGACCATTCAGGCCTGCTGATGCATCTCGAGGCGCTGAATGCCTGCGACCCTGTGGAGGAGACACAATGACCAAGACCCCGCCCAAACCCCGTCTGCGCTCGCAGGACTGGTTCGACAATCCCGACCATGCCGATATGACGGCGCTCTATCTCGAGCGTTTCATGAATTATGGCACCACCCCCGAGGAGCTGCGCGCGGGACGCCCGATCATCGGGATCGCACAATCCGGCAGCGACCTCAGCCCCTGCAACCGCCACCATCTGGATCTGGCCAAACGGGTGCGCGACGGCATCCGCGATGCCGGCGGTATCCCGATCGAGTTTCCAACCCACACCCTATTCGAGAACTGCAAGCGTCCCACGGCCGCGCTGGACCGCAATCTGGCCTATCTGGGACTTGTCGAGCTGCTTTACGGCTATCCTTTTGACGGGGTGGTGCTGACCACCGGCTGCGACAAGACCACGCCTTCGGCATTGATGGCGGCGGCCACGGTCGACATTCCGGCCATCGTGCTGTCGGGCGGGCCCATGCTCGATGGCTGGCACGAGGGCGATCTGGTGGGCTCGGGCACCGTCATCTGGCGCTCGCGGCGCAAATATGGCGCAGGCGAGATCACCCGCGAGGAGTTTCTGGAAACCGCTCTGGAAAGTGCTCCCTCGGTGGGTCACTGTAACACCATGGGCACGGCCTCCACGATGAACGCGATTGCCGAGGCGCTTGGCATGTCGCTGACGGGCTGCGCCGCGATCCCTGCCGCCTATCGCGAGCGCGGACAGATGGCCTATCGCACCGGCAAACGCGCGGTCGAGCTGGTTCACGAGGATCTGCGCCCCTCCGATATCATGACACGGCCCGCTTTCCTGAACGCGATCCGCGTGAATGCGGCAATCGGTGGCTCGACCAATGCCCAGCCCCATATCGCGGCCATGGCCAAACATGCGGGCGTCGAGATCACCGCCAAGGATTGGCAGACCTACGGCTATGACATTCCGCTTCTGGCCAATGTGCAGCCTGCGGGCAAATATCTGGGCGAGCGGTTCCACCGTGCAGGCGGGGTGCCAGCAATCATGTGGGAGCTAATGGGGGCGGGCAAGCTGGACCTCTCGTGCCGGACGGTCACGGGCCAAAATATGGGCGCGAATCTCGAGGGCCGTCAGAGTTCGGACCGCGAGGTCATCCTGCCCTATGGCGCACCGATGATGGAGCGCGCGGGGTTCTTTGTCCTCACGGGAAATCTCTTCGATTTCGCGATCATGAAGACCAGCGTGATCTCCGAGGACTTCCGCCGGCGGTATCTGACGACCCCCGGCTCGGAGGGGGTCTTCGAGGGCACGGCCTTCGTCTTCGACGGCTCGGAGGATTACCATGCGCGCATCAATGATCCCGCGCTGGACATCGACGAACACTCCATACTTGTGATCCGCGGCGCAGGGCCACTGGGTTGGCCCGGCTCGGCGGAGGTGGTCAATATGCAGCCGCCGGACCGGCTTCTGAAACGCGGCATAACCTCTCTGCCGACACTTGGCGACGGGCGGCAATCGGGCACCGCCGATAGCCCCTCGATCCTCAATGCCTCGCCCGAAAGCGCGGCGGGCGGCGGGCTGGCCTGGATCCGCACGGGCGACCGGCTGCGCATCGATCTGACCGGAGGACGCTGCGATATGCTGGTCTCCGATGCCGAACTGGACCGGCGCAAGGCGGAAGGGCTACCGAAGGTGCCCCCCTCGGCCACCCCATGGCAACAGCTCTATCGCGAGACGGTCACCCAGATGCAGGATGGCGCCACCATCCGCGGAGCCGAGAAATTTCGCGCGATCTCGCGCAAACTCCCGCGCCACAACCACTGACCCGTCGCACCTGCCCCCTTCGGGCAGGCGCTTCACCCAAAAGGCCATCCGTCCTTACCAGACCGCGCGAGGCGAGCCGGCAGACCTGAGCCGACGGATGTTCCGCGGCGCAGGGTCCATCTCCCGAATTCCGCATCACCTTTCCCCTTCAGCCCATGGACAGGACGATCTTGCCGCGCGTGCGTCCGGCTTCCGGTAACTCCAGAGCCTGCCGGACCACTGCCAAACGGAAGATCCGCTCCACATAGGGCGTGACCGTTCCGGCCTCGACAAGGGCCGTGATCCGTTCGGGCGACCGCGCGATATCCGTCGCAGGGACGACGCGAGAGTCCGAGAAGGCACCGATTCTGATCATTCCGTAAACCGTGTCGCCGCAGGCGAAGCCCGTAATGCCCTCGGCAGTCTCCTCGATGATCCAAAAAACTCACTGCCCAGACGGAGAAGAAGCGTCATTCCCTCCTTGTGCCATCGCCATTGCAGATCTTCCCGTCAACGGGACTGCCCCCCGCCGCAATGACACGGTCAAACACGTCACCCGTATCCTGTGGGCAGTCTCGGAACTCGGACACGGCAAGGCCATCTTGCCAGTCGCGGGAAAGGCCGTGTTTTCGTGCACTGCGGCATTCTCCCGCGCTTTGCGTCAAATGGTGTCCAAGACGCCAAGCGAATTTCTCCTGTCCTGCCAGCAGCCTACACCTTTCCCCATGATGGACAGCGTCTGCGGGTCACGCGGTTGCCGCGCTTCCTATGTCCTGCAGGCGGGTAAAGACCCCGAAACGGGCGGTATGACGCGCGAAGGCCTCCATATCGGGCTGGTTCACGCTGCCGCTGCGCGACATCGACTGCATAACCGTCTCCGTATCGGCATGGACGCCCCCCGCCAGCGCCCCCAGCATCGCCGCCCCGAGAAGCACCGGCTCCTCCGTTTCGGGGGCAATCACGGGTTTGCCGGTGGTATCGGCAAGGATCTGGCGCACCAGCGGATGTCGCCCCGCTCCGCCGCTAATCGCGATACGCTCCACCTTGGCACCGAGAGCGTCCTGCGCCTCGATGATCTGGCGCAGCCCGTAGCCCAGGCCGCAAAGCGTCGCGAGATAGAGCGCCAGCAGGCTTTCCAGCCCCCGATCCATGCCGATCCCCATGACCGTCGCGCGACGATGCGGGTTGGCATGCGGTGCACGATTGCCCAGCACCTCGGGCACCACATGCAGCCCCGCCACCAGATCGAGAACCGGCCTGTCGCCGAGTTGCGCGGCCAGCCACGCGGGCAAGGACTGGCCACAAGCTGCGGCCTGCCGATGCGCTTCGGGCGCATAGGGATGGTGATCCAGCAGCTGGTCCACCGCCGCTCCGGCCGCGCTCTGCCCGCCTTCGTTCAACCACATACCCGGCACCATCGCCGAATGATACGGCCCCCAGACCCCCGGCACAAAGGCCGGATCGCGGGTGGTCGTCATGGTGCAGGAAGAGGTGCCGAAGACATAGGCCAGATCGGCGGTCGGATCCCCCGCAGTGCCGACGGTGCCAAGCCCGCCCGCATGCGCATCGATCAGCCCCGCGCCGACGGGGATTCCCTCGGGCAGCCCCATCTCCCGCGCCGCCGCAGCGGTCAGCCCCTGACCGAGCGCTGTTCCGACAGGTACCACGCGCCGACCGATCCGGTCAAACCCGTCCGCACAAAGATCGGCCAGTCCGATCTGCTCGAAATAACTCGCATCCCATCGGTTCTCATGGCCCAGATAGGTCCACTTGCAGGTCACCGTGCAGATGGAGCGCGCAAGATCACCGGAGGCGCGCCATGTCAGGAAGTCGGTAAGATCCATGAACTGCCATGCCTGCGCATAGATCTCCGGCATGTTCTCCTTGAGCCAGAGGAGCTTCGGCGTTTCCATCTCGGGCGAGATGATGCCGCCGACATAATCGAGGACCCGATGTCCCGAGGCGTTGATACGCTCGGCCTGCCCGGTGGCGCGGTGATCCATCCAGACGATGATGTTGCGGTCCTGCGCAACCGGGAGCGGCACGCCGCCCGCCCCGAGGATCACAAGCGAACAGGTCGCATCGAATCCGATGCCGCCGACGGTTGCGGGGTCGATACCCGAGGCTTCAACGGCCCCGCGCACCGCGCCGCAGACCGCGCGCCAGATATCATCCGAGGATTGCTCGACGCGGTTGCCCTGCCCCTTCCAGAGCGCGATCTCCTGCACGGATGTGCCTTTGAGAGCGCCCCGCAGATCGAAGACACCCGCGCGCGCCGAGCCCGTTCCCACGTCTATGCCGATCAGATGCATCTTACAGATCCACGCTATTGGGAAGGATCACCATGTCGCGGATGACGACACCTTTCTTACGGGTCAGCATGAAGACAACGGCTTCCGCCACCTCCTCGGGCTGCATGAGGGACCCGTTGGCCAATGCCTCGTCCATCTTTTCCTGCGGCCAGTCATCGAGCAATGCGGTCACCACGGGACCGGGCAGGACGGCCCCCATCCGGATGCCATGCGGCGCGACCTGACGACGGGTGGAATGCAAGAACGCCTGCACGGCGAATTTGGACGCGGTATAGACCGGCTCCCAGACCACGGGGATGACACCTGCCACAGAAGAGGTGAACAGGATGTCCCCCGATTTCCGTTCGATCATGCCGGGAAGGACGGCATTCACACAACGGAATGCCGCGTTGATATTGAGATTGAGCATCCGGTCCCAGGCATCCGGATCACCTTCGGCTGCGGCACCACCGACATAGGCGCCGGCATTGGCATGGAAGATGTCAAGCGGCCCTACCCGTGCTTCGATCTGCGGCACCATTGCCGAGACGGCCTGCCCGTCGAAGAGATCGAGCACCAGCGGGTGGGCCCTGTCTCCCAGCGCCTCGCAGAGCTGGGACAGCTTCTCGGCGTCACGGTCGATCAGGACGACGCTGGCCCCCTCGTCCAGAAGGCCCTTGGCGCAGGCAAGTCCGATACCGGACGCCGCGCCGGTAATCGCTGCTGTTTTGTTTTCGAGTTTCATGTCGGATCCTTAGGCACGGCCATGCGAGGCACGGGAGCGGCGGGCGAGGCTATCGACGATCACGGCGATGGCCAGCACGGCCCCCGTAATCATGTAGCGCAGGCTCGACGAGAGGTTGAGAAGGGTCAGGCCGTTGGAGATCGCCTGGATGACGATGATCCCGAAAAGCGCCGACCAGGCGGAGCCCCTGCCCCCGAACAGCGACGTGCCCCCGATGACCGCGGCCGCGATCGCGTTGAGGTTCACATCGCCGGTTCCGGCCTGCTGGGAGGCGGAGGCAAGGCGCGAGGCGGCGAAAACACCGCCCAGTGCCGCAAGCGAGGAGCAGGCCATGAAGGCCGACAGGCGGATCTTCTTGACGTCGATACCTGAGCGGCGCGCGGCTTCGGCATTGCCGCCGACCGCAAACATGGAACGGCCCCATTTGGTGCGGCGCAGCGCATAGTCGAGCGCGAAGACGAACAGGGTGAAGACGCCGAACATATAGGGCACGCCACGGCCCTGCTCGAGATAGGCGACGCAGGCCAGAAGCGCGACGGTGATCACCCCTGCCTTGACCAGTAGCACGGACAGGCCGGGGCTCGAGAGATTGACCGCACGGCGGCGGCGCATGGTCTTCATCCCCCCATAGAGCATCAGCGCGCCCGGCAGGATCGCCGCCAGATAGGACAACCATGCCGGCATGATGAGGATCTGGCCGAATTTCACAAGCGGCGAGGTATAGGGCAGATTGATCGAACCGGTGGCGCCAAGGAGATAGAGCTGCAATCCCAGCAGCGCCAGCAGACCCGAGAGGGTCGCCACGAAGGACGGCATCTCGAATTTGTTGCGCAGGACGCCGTAGATGAAGCCCACTGCCGCTCCTGCGAGAACCGCCCCGAGAACGGCCACCGGCATCGGAAGGCCGGAATTGACCCAGAGCACACCGGTCAGCGCCGAGGCAAGGCCCGACATCGACCCAATAGACAGATCTATCTCGCCCAGCAGCAGCACGCAGACCACGCCAAGCGAGATCAGCCCGATAGCGGCGGCATCGAATAGCAGGTTCACGAGATTGTTCGGTGCCAGAAACACCGGATTCAATGTGCTGAAGACTAATGTGATCAGCACCAGTCCCGAAAGGACAGGCAGCATCCCCAGATCGCCGGAGCGGACCCGGTCGATGAAGGCGCGACCCGCGCCCGCGAGGCCCTCGTCATGGCGCACGCGCGTATCGGCGCGGTCGAGCTGTGCATTGCTCATGCGATTTCTCCCTGCTTGCGGGCCATACGGCGCGAGACAGAATTCTCGGAGGCGCCGGTGATCGCCGCGACCAGATCCTGATGCGAGGTCTGTGCGGTGAACACACCGTTGTTCTCGCCAAGGCGCAGCACGACGATCCGGTCGGCCACCGCGCGCACATCCTCCATGTTATGCGAGATGAGGATCACCCCGTGCCCCCTGTCACGCACCCGCTCGATCAGGTTCAGCACCTCGGCGGTCTGGGCGACACCCAGTGTTGCGGTCGGCTCGTCCAGCATGATGATCTTGGGGTCGAGCAGCAGCGAGCGCGCGATGGCCACCGTCTGTCTCTGGCCGCCAGAGAGCGAGGCGATCGGTTCGCGCACCGAGGGGATACGCGCGGCCAGTTCCTGCAGCAATGTCCAGGCGCGGACTTCCATCTCGACCTCGTCGAGCGCCCAGGGGCCCTTCTCGTGCCCGAGAAAGAGGTTCGCCACCACATCGAGATTCTCGCAAAGGGCGAGATCCTGAAAGACGGTGGCAATTCCCAGTTCCAGCGCGGTGCCGGGGCTATCGAGCGTCACCGGCCTGCCACACCATTCGATGCTCCCGCTGGTGGGCTGGTGCACACCCGCCAGAACCTTGATCAGCGTGGATTTCCCCGCGCCATTGTCGCCCACGAGCGCCACCACTTCGCCCGCATGAACGTCGAGTTCGATATCGTGAAGCGCGGTCACCGCGCCGAACTGCTTGGTCACGCCGCGCAGCTTCAGGATGAGATCACCCTTGTGCATATCCAGTCTCCTCCCTTGAAAGCCGGGGGCGGGTCTCCGCCCCCGGCAGCCGCTTATTCGAGACCCAGCTTTGCGCAGGGTTCGGCATATTCACCGGTGCAGACTTCGGCGGCGGTCTGGATGCCCTTGTCGAAGATCTCCGCCTTGATGTTCTCCTGCGTCACCACGGCGGGGACAAAGAGCTGCGACGGCGTGTCATAGAGTTCGGTCGTCGCATCGGGTGTCTCGCCCCTCACGAGTTTCATCGCCACCCCGGCGGCGGCTTCGGCCACGATTTCGGAGGGTTTGGAAATGGTGTTGTATTGATCGCCCGCAATGATGAGCTGCAGTGCCGCGATGGTCGCGTCATTGCCGGTCACCGGCGGCAGCGGGCTGACGCCCGCGGCCTTCATCGCGGCGATCGCCCCACCGGCAGTGCCGTCATTGGCCGCCACGATCCCTTTGATCTCGTCTCCGAAACGGGTGATCTGGCCAGCCGCCCATTCCTGCGCCTTGGGCGGCGCCCAATCCGGCGTATCGAATTCGGACAGGGTCTTATAGGCGGAATTGTCGAGCGCGCTGTCGATCCCGTCGCGGATCAGTCCTGCGGCGGCATCGGTCGGAGAACCGTTGATCTGCAGCACCCCCTCGCCCTCCGGGACCCCCTCGGCCTTCAGATGATCCACCAGCGATTGCGCGATCGCCCGGCCGATGCCCTCATTGTCGAAGGACACATAGAAATCCGCCGGAACATCGGGGATCGGGCGGTCATAGGCGACGACCTTCACATCCTGACTATGGGCGATCTGGACCAGCGTCGCGGCAGCCGAACTATCGACCGGATCAAGAACGACCACCGAGGCGCCTTGCGCGATGACCGAGTTGAATTGCTGCTGCTGGAGCGAGACGTCGCCATTGGCGTTCTGGTAGATCACCTTGCACTCGGCACAGAGCTTGTCCATCGCGGCCTGGAAACCGGGATAGTCATGCTGCTCGTAGCGGGTGGATGCCTGATCGGGCATCAGAAAGGCCACGGTGGCTTCGGCATGGGCGGCATGGGCCGCAGCGACCGCAAGTGCGGATGCGGCGAAAATACGGAATTTGGTCATGTTACTCCTCCTGTCAGACCGGCCTTCCGGATGATGCACAAGACAACTTGGGCCCCCGACAGACATCGCAGGACACATAGCTGATCCCCATGCGCCACCTTCGGGCGCTCTTTCGATAGAGCATCCTCTCCTCAAGATGCTCAACCGATGGAGCATCATTGCCATTGCGCATCAGAGCTGTCAACATCCGTCAACGGGACGTACACGCGGGAGATGGGCAGGATGTCAGCCAGCAACGCCAATTCTGCAAGGCGGACAACGATCTACGATCTGGCCGAGATCGTCGGAACCTCACCCACAGCGGTGTCCTCTGTGCTGAACGGATCGTGGAAGAAGCGCCGAATCAGCCAGAATCTGGCCGATCGCGTCCTGCGCGCGGCCGAGGAGCAGGGCTATGCGGTCAATATTCAGGCAAGTGTCCTGCGGCGCGACAAATCCAAGATCGTCGGCATGGTCGTGCCGAAATACGACAACCGTTTCTTCGGCGCGATCGCCGAGCAATTCGAGGAAGCCGCGCGGGCGACGGGGCTCTTCCCTGTCATCACCTGCACACAGCGCGACCCCGATCTGGAGATCGAGGCTGCAAGGGGGCTGCTTTCCTATCAGGTGGATCGCCTCGTTGCCTGTGGCAGCACCAATCCGGACCGCATCGCGGAACTATGTGCCGCAAATGGCGTGCCGACAATCAATCTCGATCTGCCGGGCAGCCTGGCCCCCTCCATCATATCCGACAGCTACGCGGGCGCCTTCAGCCTGACCAATGCCATCCTCGATGCCTGCAAAAGGGATCTCGGCATATGTGAGGCCTTGGTGTTTATCGGCGGGCGGCTGGACGATCATAACACGCGGGAACGGCGGCGTGGCTTCCTCGATGCGCATGCCGCACGAGGGCTCGACGTGCCAGCGGAGCATATACTGACGCCCGGCTATGCACCGCTGAAAGCGCGTCGGGTCTTGGAAGATCTCCCCTCGCGGCCGCACGGGCTCTTTGTGAATTCGACCATTACCCTTGAAGGGGTGGTGCATTGGATGCAGGCACTACCACCACCGGAGGCAGCCGCCATCCGTTATGGCACCTTCGACTACGATCCGTTTGCCGCATTGCTGCCGCAGAATGTCGGCATGATCGAACAGGATGTGCCCAACCTGATCGCCCGCCTGATGGCCCAGATGGAGGAAGCTCCGGCCGCGCATAAACTCATCAAGGTGCCCTGCAAACTCCATCTGAGATGACACAGCGTAGACCCGGCCCGATCGAACAGGCGCCGATCAAACCATAAGTCGCCGCGGGTCATGGCGCCATGTCGGGACAGGCGGTTTCCCTCCGCCTCCCCTGCTCCCACAATCGCATCCGAGAAAGCGCTGCCATCAACTGTTGAGCCAGACATATTCCGAGAATGCGTAGCCGTTCAATCCGCCCAAGGGGTTGGGCTCCAACCCGCCGAGCCGGTCGGTATAGGCGTCGATATTGCTCATATAGGCCGGAATGATCGTCCCTGCCTGCTGCGCGACCATCTCCTGCAGATCCCAGTAGATCTCGGTGCGCTTGCTTTCGTCGGTCAAACCGCGCGCCTCTTTCAGAAGACTGTCAAAACGGGAGGAGATATAGCGGCTCTCGTTCCAGGGCGCGTCCGAGCTGTAAAGCAATGAGAAGAGGATATCGGGTGTGGGCCGCGGGTTGATATGCCCGAAATGGACTGGCGCCTTGAGCCAGTAATTCGACCAGTAGCCATCCGCGGGCACCTGATCGATCCTGATATTCATCCCGATCCCTGCCCCTGCCTGCTGGATGAGCGTCGCCATATCGACCGAGGACGCGGCGGCCTCCGAGGCCACAATCGGGATTTCGACCCCCAACAGGCCCGCCTTATCGAAGGCTGCCTTGGCACGGTCGGGATCGAATTCCGCAGGTTTCAACTCGGTGTTGTAATAGCGGCTGGCCGGCGAGACGGGCTGGTCATTGCCGATATCGGCAAAGCCGCGCAGCACGGATTTCTGGATCGCCTCGCGATTGACCAGATGCTTCATGCCTTCGATGAAACCCGCCTTCGACCCTGGATCAAGGTCCATACGCATATTGAGATCGGTGTAATTGCCAGCGGTCGTGGTCAGCGTCGAGATACCGTCCCGTCCCTCGAGCGTCCGCATGGCACGCGGGTTGATCTTGGCCGCGATCTGGATATCGCCCGACATCAGCGCATTGAGGCGCGCGCTGGCATCGGCGATCGCGAAGAACTCGACACTGTCGAGATAGGGGCCTTCGGATTTGAAGTAGCTGTCGTTACGCTGCCCGACAGAGCGCACGCCCGGCTCGAAGACCTCGCAGGTAAAGGGACCGGTTCCGTTGGCTGTGGTGAAGTCGGTCGTTCCATCCGCGATGATGGCGAAATGATGGAGCCCGAGGATCGTGGGCAGGTCGGCATTGGGCTCGGCCAGCACGATCCGGACGCCGAGTGCTCCGGTGGCCGAGATCTCGACCATCTGCTTGGCAATCGCATTGACCTTGGAGCCGACCTCCGGATCCAGATGGCGCTGGAGCGAATAGACCACATCCTCCGCACCAAAGCTCTTGCCGTTGTGGAACGTGACACCCTTGCGCAGAGTGATCTGCCATGTCTGGGCATCTGGTGTCTCGATGCTCTCGGCCAGTTCCATCTGCGGCACGCCCGCGCGGTCGATGAAGGTCAGCCGGTTATAGAATGTGCAGGCGCGGACATAATCGGTCGTGTTCGAGCCCTTGGCCGGATCGAGCGTATCGGCAATCGAGGCCGACCAGCCTGCCGCTTTCAGATGGCCACCGCGCATGGGGGTTGCGGCATTCGCGCGCCCTGCAAGGCCTAAAAGTGTGCCGCCCGCGCTCAGGCCAACGCCTGCGACCATCAGCATATGCAGAAGCTCACGCCGCGTAGCGCCTTGCCGCAATGCGCCCTCCAGCAGGCGGCTATCACGATCTGTCCAGTTTGTCGGTCGTTCGGTCGTCATATCTGTCTCCCTGTGAGGAACTATATCCGAGGATCATGGTTTGGCGGGGTGATCTGGTGCCACCTTCCGCCATTCTCTTTGTCGTTAGAAGCCGAGCCGGTCGAGGGTCTCGTAGCCCGCCGTGACCGCCCTGACCCCGATGGAGCGGAACGCGAAGAACGGCACTTTGGGGAGGGTGTCCCGCGCCACAAGCCCCAGATCCGGCGCCTCGCCCAGGAACCTGCGCGCCATACAATGCCCGACATAGCCCGACATCGCGACACCCGCGCCGTTGAAGCCCGCCGCGAAGTGCTGGCGTCGCGTAAGTGCCCCCGCCATCGGTAAGGCATCGAAGGTCAACGCAACATGGCCGGACCAGCGGTGGGTCACCGGATGCCCCTCAAGCTGCGGAAAAATCGCGCGCATCGCGCTTTCCAGCCGCGCGAAGGCCGCAGGGGCGTCCACCGCGCCAAGCGCACCGCGTCCGCCAAAGATCAGCCTGTCGCCCTCGCGCCGGAACCAGCGCATCATCCGCCGAGTCTCGGTATAGCTACGGGCATTGGCACAGATCTCCTCGGACATTGTGGCAGGCAAAGGCGCCGTGGCCACCATCGCCGAGCGGAACGGTACGACCGACCGGCGCAATGGTGCCGTGACGCGACTGATGGAGGAATAGGCATCGGTCGCATAGAGCACATGATCGGCACGGATCTCGCCGTTCGGGAGTGTCGCTCGGAGAGATCCGGTGGCTTCCTCGACCTCCAGCACAGGGCTTCGGGCATAGAGCCGCACGCCGGCCCTTACCGCCGCCTGCGCCAGTCCGTGCAGATAGTCGAGTGGACGGATCGTGCCCCCTTGCGGCGCAAGCACTCCGCCGCAGAAATCCGTGCTGCCGGTTTCGCGTTGCATCTCCTGACGGTCGAGCAATGCGAGACCGCTCACGCCCAGTTCGGCCTTCTGCCATTCGGCATCCCGCGCCAGCGCCTCGAATGCGCGCGCGGTATGGGCACAGCGCAGCGCGCCGTGACGCGCGTAATGCGCCCCGATATCATACCTCTCGAGCGTCTCCTCGAGATAGGCCACCGACCTGTCGGCGATCTCGTGCATTCTGCGGGCTGTCGCGATCCCGTGGCTCTGGGCCAGAGCACTATAGGATATGCGGAACTTCGCGTTCACCACGCCCCCATTGCGCCCCGAGCCGCCCGTGCCTAAGGGCCCCGCCTCTGCCACGATCACGGTCTTGCCCGCCCGCGCAAGGGTCAGGGCCGCATGAAGCCCCGCATAGCCCCCGCCCACCACCAGCACCTCGGCGCGATCGGAGACGGCAAGCGACGGATACTCTGGCGCGGCAGGAGCAAGCTCCTCCCAGAGCGAGGGCGCTTTGGGAGGAACCGAGACAGTATCGCGCCCGTTCACTTGGCGAAGGCGGCATCGACCGCATCGGCCAGATCCGCAAGCGAATGGAGATGCAGATCGGGTTCGGTATATTCGGCCGGATCGGGCGAGCCGCCGTAACCTTCCTGATCGAAGCGCCGCTGGATCCAGCAGGTCTTGTAGCCGAGTGCCTTCGCCACGCCGATATCATGATGCTGGCTTTGAGCCACATGCAGGATCTCGTCCTGTTTGATCCCGAGCACCGAAGCACGGCCACGGCTATAGTCGAAGACGCGCGGATCCGGCTTGGGGACGCCCGCATCGTCACAGGTAATGGCGTCATGGAAGGGCAGCCCCAGCGTCCAGTGATAGGCGCTGAAGGCGGTGCGATCGGCATTGGTCATCGCGCACAAACGAAAACGCGCCCGCAGACGCCCGAGCGCCTCGGGCGCATCGGGGAAAGCAGGAAGCTGCAACAGCCGCAACTGGAACAGCTCCGCATTACGGTGCGCCGTTTCGAGCCCTAGCACCTTGGCCATATGAAGATAGACATCGCCAAAGGCTTCGCTGGTGCGGCCATGATGGATGTCACGCGCCTGCACATAGGGTTTGAAAATCTCGTCATCGCTCAGGCCCTTGGCCGCATCGCCGCCCAGTTCGCGGATCGCGTCGAGCACGCCTTTCTCGAAATCGATGCAGGTGCCGACCACATCGAAGGTCAACAGTTTGAAACGGGTCAGATCCATAACAGGCCTCTAATGGGATATGTGTTGACCTCATGTTGCGGTGCAATGAAGGCAAATTCAATTGAAGAAGTCTGATAACTATTATAACCTCAGATCATGGATAGTCTTCGTCGTAAATTGCCCTCAGTCGGTAGCCTTTTCATCTTCGAGGCCGCCGCGCGGCATCAGAACTTCTCGCGGGCCGCAGATGAGCTGAACGTCACGCAGCCGGCAATCAGCCGTGCGATCCATGCACTCGAGACCCATCTGGGACAGCCCCTGTTCGAACGCTCGCGCAGCGGAGCGACGCTGAGTGCCGAAGGAGCGCGTCTGGCGCAGGTTGTCGGACGATCGTTCAGCGACATCTCCGCCGAGCTCGATCGCCTGACCCGCAAGAGGGATGAGGACCGGGTGATCACGCTTTCGGTCTCGACGGCCTTCGTCGCGCATTGGCTCATGCCGCGGATCTCGGTCTTTCGGGCCGCGTTTCCGCAACTCGAACTGCGCTTCCAGCTGATTGCCGGACCGGTATCGGGCCCGATCGAGGGCGTCGATCTGGCAATGCGCTATTACGAGAGCCCGCCGGACGGGGCCCGTGTTCTCCTGCGCGAGGGATATATCGATATCTGCGCGGCCTCGATCGCACGGACCGCGCGCCATGGAACAGTGCCGCGTGTCTATCTCGAAGGCATAAGCGATCCGGCGAGCATCATCACCCCCGAGGAAAGCGACAGGACGTCGGCGCTCTCGTTTGCCGATTATTCCATTGTCGTCCAGGCAGCCTTGTCAGGTCAGGGAACTGCCACGGGGTGGCTGAACATCGTAGCACATTGGCTCGATACCGGCCTTCTCGTCCCCGTATACCCCGAGCCCGTCATGCTGACGTCGCGCCTGTGCTGTCTCCAGTTCAACGAAACCTCCGCCAGATCCCGCGCCGTTGCCGATTGGATCGAGGGACAGATGATGGCTGATTTTAAATCGCTTTCAGCGAAATACCCTGAACTGAAGCTCGAACGAATGATGATTTCGCCAGCCCGTGCCTGAGTGTGTAAGTTGATCTTCCCCCATTTGAGTGGTCCGGTCTGAAACCTCGTGCCTCATGGAGTTCGGCCTACGGACATGATGCGGTTCAGGGCTGCTGGGCGATACGACCTCTTCTGGGCACGGGTCTAGGCCAGTCAAATGCGGGAGACCAGATCGTAGAATTGGCTGAAACTGCCATGTCGTTGGCCTGAACTGTCAAGACGGGTTCCAAGCTGCCTCACTAGAATTTTCCTGATGGCAAGTGTCACACTTCTCTCGGAAAGGAATTCCATATGGCGGATCCACAACCTCAAACCACTCTCAGGAAAGGATCCTTGGGTGTTACCCATATCCTCTTCTTCGTTATCGCTGCCGCCGCACCGCTGACAGCGATCGTCGGTGCGGCACCTCTGGCCTATTCGATCGGCAATGGTGCGGGTGCGCCTATGGGATATGTCATTGCGGGGCTGATCTATCTCCTGTTCAGCGTGGGCTTTACGGCAATGAGCCGCCATGTCGGAAGCGCTGGTGCCTTTTACGCCTTTGTCTCCAAAGGGCTGGGATCACGCTGGGCACTGGCGGCAGGCGCAATGACGCTGCTGACTTATTATGCGATCCAGATTGCCATCTATGCCTTTTTCGGGATCGTCATTGCGGGACTTCTGGAACCGCTAGGACTGCCTCTGCCGTGGTGGGCCGCGGCTCTGATCTGCGTGATCCTCGTGGATCTCTGCGGCCGACGCCAGATCGAGTTCTCAGGCTGGATTCTCGGGATCTGCATGCTATGCGAAATCGTTGTGCTGATGGTGCTCAACCTGCTGATCCTTGCCCAAGGCGGGCCGGAAGGCATCAGTGCAACCTCGTTCTTGCCCTCGGTCGGGTTCTCGGCGGGGATCGGTGTCAGCCTTCTGTTTGCTGTGGCCTCCTTCCTCGGCTTCGAGGCAACCGTGATTTTTGCGGAAGAAGCCAAGCGCCCGCGCCGCACGATCCCGATGGCGACCTATCTTGCCGTGATCTGTATCACCCTGTTCTATGCCTTTTCAGCGTGGTGCATGGTTATTGCCTATGGCCCGTCCAATATCCGTGACGCGGCAACCGCCGATAGCTCGGATCTCTTCGTGAACACGGCACATGCACTTGGCGGCAGCCTGCTCAGCACGACGATGAGCGCTCTGCTGGTCACCAGCCTTTTTGCCTGTATCCTGTCCTTCCATAATACGATCAGCCGCTATCTCTTTGCAGGCGGGCGCGAAGCTGTCTTGCCCAAGGCGCTGGCACAGGTGCATCCGCATTTCGGCTCGACCCATACGGCCAACCGTGTCCAGAGCCTCTCGGTTGCCCTGATCATCGGCCTATGTGCCCTATTCAGGATCGATCCCTATGCAACCGTCTATTCGTTCATGGCCGCACTCTCGGCACTGGGGGTCCTCTCGGTCCAGATCCTCGTGGGCATCTCGATCCTGCGCTATTTTGCCCGCACACCACATGACACGACACTCTGGCAAAGGGTGATTGCGCCCGTCGCGGCATTGATCGGTCTGGTCATCGTCTTGCTGCTCGCACTGTCGAACCTTCCGATGCTGACAGGCGCCACCAATGTCGCAGTGATCCTGCTGCTTCCGGCGGCGGTTATCGGCACGGGGCTCATGGGCTGGGGCTATGCCGTCTATCTCTCGCGGCGGGACCCTGCCCGTTATGATGCGCTCGGCACGAGTTTCCTCTCCATCGCAGGAGCATCGCATGACTGACGCTCCGGATATTGCAAGCGAGATGATCATCTTCGGGCGGCAGCCACTGGAGACCGGCATCACCATGGAATATGCCCGTAAAGGGCACGGGCCCCATAGTTTCGTTCTGGTCCATGGCTATGGTGATAGCTGGTATTCCTTCTATGGCATGATGCAGGCCTTTCCCGACAGCTGCAGCGTCCTTGCCGTGAGCCTGCGGGGGTTCGGCGAGAGCGACAAGCCGGAGACCGGCTATTCCATCGGCCAGCATGCAGAGGATGTTATCGCATTGCTGCAGGCGCTCGGGACAGGGCCTTCCGTCATCGTCGGGCATTCGATGGGCACATTCATCGCCCGGGAGATCGCACTCCGAGCGCCCGGTCTGGCCCAAAAACTTGTGCTGGTCGATACCGCTGCCACAGGAGCGACACCGCCGCTGGTGGCGCTGGCACGGGACCTCTCAGAGCTTCAGGATCCTCTTCCACGCAGCTTTGCCCATGAGTTTCAGGCAGGCACATGCGTCAACCCCTTGGGAGGAGGCATGACGCTGGACAAGATCGTGGACGAAAGCATGAAGGCTCCCGCCCATGTGTGGAAATCGGCGCTTGCGGGGTTGCTTGACTACCGGCCACCGGCGGGACCGTTCCCCGAGCTGGCACAACTGACGCTCCCGGTCCTTCTCGTCTGGGGCGCTCATGACGAGATCTTCCTGCGCGAAGATCAGGACACCCTGCTCGCCGCCTTACCCGATGCGCGGCTCAGCGTATATGCTGCGGCCGGCCACGCCCCGAACTGGGAAGTACCCGAGGAGCTCTGCTCCGAAATCCGGAACTTCTGCGGCCTTTAAAAGCGCACACGCCCGACATGGGCCTTCCGGTCTTTCCGGCAGGCCCATGCTCACGAGATCAGGCGACCCCTCAAACGGAAATTACTGGGCGACAGGCCGGTTTCTGCCTTGAACGCCCGCGAGAAAGCGCTGCTCTCGCTATAGCCCAGCCGATAGCCGATCTGGGATACAGACATGGAGCTTCCGAGGAGATACTCACAGGCGATTTCCATGCAGACAGCGGCGCGCAGATCTCGGAAGCTTGTGTCATAAGCCTCAAGCCGACGGTGCATCGTGCGTTCGCTGAGCCCGAGTTCCGCTGCGATTTCACCCGCGCTACAGGTCGCGAGACCCCGACCGTCACTGCGGGACTGCATCGCGTCATGGAGTGCGCCAATCAGCCCCGTCCGGTTGCTGCGCGTCAGAAGCTCTCGCTCCAAATCCTCCAGGATCAGCCGATGCATATATCGATCGGCCTGCGGCGCGGGCCGTTCCAGCCATGCCGCGTCGAAATAAAGCGCGGTCATCGGCTGGCGGCTACGGATTTCAACCTCTTCAAGACAGGTGCCACGGGCAGAAGCGCGAAATACATGCTGGAAATCTATGCGCGAGGGGACGAATGCCGGTGACAGACGCGTTAGCGCACGACATAAAAGCGCAATTGAAAACTCCGCATCCTGCGCACGAAGATCCGAGTGCAACGCGCTCAGCTCGTAGCTCAGGCAGGCCAAACCGCCGCTACGCTTCAGCTGCATATGCGAATGGTCCTGAACAACCGAAAAGTTGCTGCAAAAGGTTTCCAGTGCCTCGCCCCAGCTTCCGGCATGCAACATCTGATAGCCGATTGCGCCAAGATTACGAATATCGAAAACGTCTCCGAAACAGATCCCGAAATTACCTGTCGGACATTCGGCGGCCGCCACATCCAGCACACGCGTATACAGGCTCAATGGGATCATGCGATCGGGCGTGGATAGCGATTCAGGGCTCAGCCCCGCCTTGCGGACAACTGCCTCGAAAGAGCTACCGTTCCGGCTGACGATGTCCGCGCACCCAATCAGGCATCCGATCCGGATCGAGCTGTCGAGACTTCTTGTCAGCGCGCTGTGCTGCTGCATATCCGATACCCTGCCATGGCTCTGGCGCCAACGTCTTCCTTCCTTGGCTCTGGCCTATAATATCGCAGCAGACGAGAAATATGTCTCCGGCGAACCCGAGTAATGAGAGCATCAGAATGAACTGCCCAGAAATCGTTCGGATCTGGTTGCGGGCGCCAGTAAAGTAGGCACTGGAAATGTTTGCCGCGAGGAACATGAAGCCGGTGCGCGACTTCGGGTCTCGAATGGTGCATGAGGACCATTCGAGACCTGTTTTCACAGGAGCGTCGATCTTACCGAACTGGTAGAGCCATAGAGCAAGAAGAGCGCCGCAGAACAAGCCGCGCTCTTGAATGTGGGTTAGCCAAGGATCGGCAGACTTGCTATTTTATAGCCCAGCGTAATGGTGCGCCCGAGGACAGGATCTTCGAGTTCTGCACTGAAACATGTGGAGTACTGTATGCCACCGATGGCGGGCATGGTGCCACAGAGCATGGCGGTGCCGTCCTCGAAATGTCCCTCGGCCTCGTAGCGGGCCATCGTCTCGAGCGGCATTAGCAGCGAGGCAACCGAGCCTTCCTGATAAAGCACGCGACCGGTCTCGGTCTCGATCCAGCTGCGAAGAACTAGACTGTCCCAATGGTCTTTGACTTCGTCCATGGGCCAGAGCGTTGTCGAAACCGGCTTGGCACAGAGCTGCTTGGACACGGAGATCCCGTAAGCTTCGACTTCGCGGTCGGTATGATCAGAACCGAGCCCAACATAGAGCGCGCCGTTATGGCGCAGCAGAAGCGGCTCGACCTCACCGGAGGACTTGTCGCCAAGTTCTTCGATCATGTCGGCCTGCGTCAGGCGTTCGGCAGCCACGCGGTAGAAGGTCGGCGTGGTCTTGGGGCGCGCGATGCCGAGCGCTTCCAGCTCGACGATATGGTGCTCCATTGCCGCCTTGTCGCGTCCGGCCCAGCCAGCAATGACGAGCTGGCGCGGGTCGAAGACGATCTCCTGCGATCCGGTGCGGGATATGATCTCGAATTTCATGTCATTCTCCTGAAAATGCGGGCGCGAGATGACGCAGCACCGCCTCGACGGTTGTGCCGATGCCAAGCAGGCGACGGTCATCCATGGTTTCGCCCATGAGGGTCAGCCCCACCGGCAACGCGCCATCGGGCTGCGGCAACGGAAGGGACAATGCACAGCGGTCGAGGAAATTCGCGACCGTTGGATTTCGCAGAGCGCGCAGGTTCGTCTGACCATAAAGCGCCTCGTCCGTCTCAAGCGGCGCAAGCTCGGGCGCAAGCATTGGCACCGTGGGCAGAAGCACCGCATCAAGCCCCTCGGTCAGCGCATCGCATTCGGCGATCATCGCCGCGCGGGCAGCTAAAACGGCGGCATAGTCCTCAGCCGTCATCGTTTCGGCCTTGCGGATACGGACCGCAACGCGAGGGTCATAATCCGCTTCTCCTTCAGCAAGTCGTTCGCGATGCACGGCAAAGGCTTCCGCGCCGGTGATCCCGCCTCCTGCATTGAGCGCCGGAATCGCTTCGATGGGAGGCAACTCGAGATCTACCAGCTCGGCTCCGGCCTGCCTCAAACGCTCGAGTGCATCAGTCCACGCTTGCGAAACTTCGGGCTCGAGCCCGTCGACGACATAATTCCGCAGGACGCCAAAGCGAAGGCCGACGATGCTCTCGGGCACTGAGAGGCCGAGGTCGGGCTCGTTGACCAACACCGCATCCGCAAGCGCCACGCCAGCCACATCTGCGGCGATCGAGCCGATGGAATCAAGCGTATATGACAGTGGATAGCAGCCCTCCTGCGGGATGCGCCTTGCAGTAGGTTTGAACCCTGTCAGCCCGCAGAAAGCTGCCGGGATGCGACACGAGCCGCCGGTATCGGTGCCGAGACCGATCACCGCAAGCCCCGCACCAACCGATGCCGCAGCCCCCGACGATGATCCACCAGGGATGCGCGCGGGCAAATCCGGCGCTACCGCCGGATTGCGCGGGGTGCCGAAATGGGGATTGAGACCAAGACCAGAATAAGCAAATTCGGTCATATTTGTATGGCCGACAATCACGGCCCCTGCGGCGCGCAACCGCTTGATAACGTCAGCATCGGCTGCGGCAGGTGCGGCATTTTCCAATACTTTCGAGCCCGAATGCGTGACAAAGCCTCTCATATCGAAAAGGCACTTGACCGAGATCGGCACTCCGTCAAGCGGCCCCAAAGTCGCGGCTTCCGCACGGCGGGCGTCAGAGGCGCAAGCCGCCCTGCGGGCACCTTCCAGATCGAGCGCGGTATAGATGCGCGCCGCCTCGGGGCCCGCAGCGTCGAGCGCTGCCTCAACACGCTCGAGCAGGCCCTGGGCGGTAACCGCGCCGCTTTCCAGCGCCGCGGTTACTTCAGCAATGGTCAAACTCATGCGACCACTTCATCCTCGGCAACGTAGTAATGCAGTTCCATCAGAACGCAGCCCTTTTCGGATTTGAAAGGCCCGTGATAGGCGCCCTTGGGGCGGCAGGCATAGGTGTGCTGGCCAAATGCCTCGCCCCCCTCGCCATTCTCATCATTTCCGACGGTCAGATCGCCCGAGACGAGATAGACCTCTTCCCAGTAATCATGCACGAAAGGTTTGGTCGTATAGATCCCCGGTGCAAAACGCAGAAGGCGGGTTCGGAAGCCCTCCTTCTTTTCTTCGTCAAGGAAACCCGAGAGGATTTTCTGCTCGATGCCCTGCGGATATCCCGGCGGCACTTCCCAGCCCTCGGTGCCCATATCAATCGGATAGAACTCTTCATGCGACTTTGCGATTTTCATTTTTTTTCCTGTGGTTAGATAAGAGGTTTTCGACTTGAGCCAAGTGATGCCGATCAAACACCAAAGCTCGGATTACATTCAGGACACAGCCGGCAGCTCGTAACCTGCCATCATGGCATCGACGAGCCCGGTGGAGCGGTCCCAATCAAAGTGCCGGAAGGAATGCCCCTTTGTGACGAAGGTCGCACCTGCATAGAACATTTCGTATTGCTGGTGGCGTGAGCCGAATTCCGACCCAAGCGCATCCCATGCAAGCTTGAAGAACTTCACGCGGCCCTTCGCGTCGGTGACAGGGCTGGCCTGCGTCTTCTCGATCAGACGCGCCACTTCGGGATTTGCGAAATCGGCGACCGAGGAGGGCAGCATAATCAGCCCACCGCCTGCCAAATCACGCATGGTAGTAATGACTTGGGCATAGAGTTGCTGGGTCAAGACTTGCGCCGAGTAAAGCAGATGCGTATCGGGGATGTAGTATGCCCCGCGCATCTTGCCCTTGGCTTCCATACCATAGACAAACGCTTCAACCATTGCCGCTTGCGCGGCCAGTTGGCCAAGCGTCTCGCGCACGGCGGGAATAGCCAATGTTCCATTGGTCTCGGCTGTCTTGCGCGCAATCCCCATAAGGAAACGCATTTTCACCATAAGCCGGATCTGCGCCTGATAGTTTTGATAGACATGGGCGGGGGTCGCATGGAACTGTCGCGCGCACATTGAGGTGTTCTGATTGATGAAGACACGCTCCCACGGAACTTTCACATTATCGAAATAAAGCACCGCGTCATTCTCGTCGAACTGCGCGCCAAGCGGATTATCAAAGATCTCGGGGCTTTGCGCTTCATAGGATTTCCGCGACAGGATCTTGAGGCCGGGAGTATTCATCGGGATCGCGAAGGAGATGGCGTAGGGCTCCTCGCCTTCACGCATCGGCTGAATACATGTTACGAAAACCTCGTTGGCCAGCACGCCCCCCGTGGCCAGCATCTTGCCTCCACGCACGGTGAGCCCTGAAGAGTCCTGATCAACCACACCACACGCGAAGAACGGATCTTTCTGCTCATTGGCGGCCTTCGAACGATCGGCCTGCGGATTGATGATGACATAGGTCAGATAAAGCTCGTTATCGCGCGCATAATGGTAGTAATCCGCCAGAGCCGAAGCGCGCGTTTGGTCATATTCCTCAAAGACCTCGAGCCCCATATACATGCCCGCGATGCAAGAGGCGACGTGATCGGGGGCGCGGCCCATGAAGCCGCCATGCAGCTCGGTCCAAGCTTCCAGCGCGTGACGGCGCTCGACTAGCTCGGCATAGCTCTTGGGAAGCTGCCAGATGCGATTGGCGCGGGCGCCATTACCGGTCTCGAAAGTCATCAGGGCCTGATTTTCCGGCGCCGCCTGAAAATCGTAGAGTTTGCCCATTGATGCCACCGAGTGGCGGAAAGCGGGAGCTGTGGTCACGTCCTCGACACGCTGGCCGTAGATATAGATTTCGCGTCCGTCGCGAAGCGATTTGGTGTGCTGGGCACCGTTCTTGATCATCGGGGGGATCCTTCAGGCAGGGGAGAGGCGGCGAGCCAGCGCTTCAGCGCAGCGCGACATAGCCTCCTTGGGAGAAAATAAGCGGGTAACTCGGTTCAGCGAGATGGATCTCGCTGACCTGCGCCACGAAGAGGCGATGGTCGCCCGCGTCATGGATGGCGTTGGGAACGCAGTCGAAAATGGCCTGGGCGCCAGTGATATGGGGCGCGCCATTCAGACCGGGAGTCGTCTCGACCCCGGCGAATTTATCCGCACCTGCTCGCGCGAAGCGGTTCGACAGATCGGTCTGATCCTGCGAGAGCACATGGATCGCATAGCTTTCGGCCTTCTCGAAGAGTGGCAGCGAATGTGCATGGCGCCCGATAGAGAATAAGATCAGCGCAGGATCAAGCGAGAGCGCGTTGAACGAGCTCATCGTCATGCCGATACGTTCCCCGGCTACAGTCGCCGTGACGATAACGACACCGGTGGGAAAGCGTCCGAGCGCGTTGCGCAGGCTGCGGGTATCGGCAGGATCAGGCGTAAAGGTCTGGCTGTAATGGCCCATAACGGAGGTCCCTTATCAAACGGCTGGCCCCACAATCCTGTCGGGCCGCAACTGTTCTTAAGGTTCAGTCACCAAGGATCATCTGTCAATTTAATTAACTTACAAAGGTATTTCCAAAATATATTTGCCTAGAAATTTGGCGTCCGGCACCTAAACGCGTCGAAGATCCCTTAAGAGATCTCTAATATTGCATATTTTAAAGTCATACAATGTTCTTGGATCCGCGAATGTCCGAATCAATAATCGTTTATTAATATCACTAAATTCAATAGCTTATTTTCAATAGAACTACAGGTGAAAAACATAGATTCTTGTAATGTCTATATTTTGCTCACTCAACATGCCCAAGCTGGGCGCCGATGATGCATACATGAGCGCATCAATATAAATAGCTTTGTTAGGAAGTTTTTATTTGAAAGTTTTTCTGTATCGAAGCGTGATTGACTAAGCGGCAGAATCCCTGCCCTGAAAAATAAGAATGCGCGGGCTCTCGGGTCTGCAACAACAGTGGAGTGAGACATGGAATTCAATAAGATGATGCTCGCGCGATCCGGAGCAGCTGCACTCGCCATCACGCTGGCATCTAGCGCGGCCTATGCTGACACGATCCGTTTTGGCGCAGTCGTACCCGCCTCGGGCCCGTTCGCTGAATGGGGCCGCGCGAATACGGTGGCGCTCAAGATGCTCGAGAAGGAGGTCAATGACGCCGGCGGTATCAATGGCGAGAAGCTCGAGATCTCGATCTATGACGATGGTGCAAAGCCCGGTCAGGCTGCATCGATGATCCGCAAACTAACGGATGACGACAAGGTTCTGGCGATTGCTGGCCCCGCGACCTCCTCGGCTGCCGAGGTCGCCTTTCCGCTCGCAAACCAGCTCGGGATCGTCGCGGTCTCGCAAAACAGCTCGAAACCAGGACTAGCAGCTTCGAACCGTCCCTGGGCCTTCCGAAATACGGTCGATGAGGCCAAGCTCGCGAATGTTACTCTGCCGTGGTTTGTCGAAACCTATGGTGTGAAGAAGGTTGCCATCATCTATGACGCCAAGGATGCCACCGCGACCGCTGTCGGCTCCTCGATCTTTCCCAAGGTGCTAGAGGCAAATGACATCGACGTCGTGGACGGCGCAAGCCCTATTACCTTCAATACCGGCGATCTTGATGTCTCTGCGCAAGTCACCAAGATCCGTGCAATGGCCCCCGATGCCGTAATCCTCTCCGCAGATTACAGTCAGGCGATCACCGTGCTGCGCGAGATGCGTCGTCAAGGTGTCAAACTGCCTGTTCTAGGCTCGACCCAGCTAATCTCGAGTGCAATCCTCGCGGCCGATCCCGAAATTCCGGTAGTAGCTCCGACAACCTTCTTCGCCGGCCTCGATACGCCCGCAGTGCAGGATTTCACCGCCAAACTTACCCCCCTTCTGCGTGCGCAGAAGAACCTCCCCGACACAATCGAACCTTCACAATTCGATGCCAATATCTATGAAATCATGTCGCTTTTTGTCGAAGCGGCAAAATCGGCAAAAATCACCGGCAAGCCTGAGGATCTAGCGTCCGACCGCGAGAAGATACGCGACTATATGGCTTCCGAGCACGATTTCTCCGGCCTGGGCGGCAAAATCTCCTTTGGCGAGGATGGTGATGCTGTGAAGTCCTTCTTCATCGTTGAAGCCAAAGATGGCGCATGGACAGCCAAAGACACGGCGTGCTCCGCTGAAGGCGCCTGCAGCCAGTAAGCACTCTGCGTCCCAACCTCAGGGTTGGGACGATCTTCTTTCTCTCACCAGGGTTCGCGTCGCCTCGATGTATGTCAGTATCTTTATCCAGCAGGTCTTGAATGGCCTAACTTTGGGCGCGGTGTATACGCTGATCGCTCTCGCTTTCTCGCTGGTGATGGGGGTGCTCGGCATCCTCAACCTCGCCATTGCCGAAATTTTCATGTTCGGAGCCTACCTGGGCTTTGCACTGCTATTGTCTGGTTTCCCCCTCTGGCTTGCGCTTGTGGCCGCGATGGCGGGTACGGCTATCATCGGGGCGATTGTCGCACGTATCGGTTACGAACCTCTGCGTAATGCCGGTCATGTCACGCCGATGTTAAGCACGCTCGGCTTCTCGATGATCTTACAAAACCTTGCGACCAACCTATGGGGCTCGGACCCGCTACAACTGTCGCTTGATGGTCTCCTTGCCACACGTTTCTCAATTGGACTGGTCTCTATCAGCCTGGTGCAGATCATCGTCATCGTAGTCACTGTTCTTTTCTGTGTGGTCATTGGCCTCCTGATCCAGCGGAGTGCTGTGGGACGGGCGCTGCGTGCCGTTGCCGAAAGCCGCGAAATCTCACGCCTTTTGGGTATCTATCCGGGACGGTTGATCCTGATCACCTTCGCGCTATCCGGAGCCCTGGCAGGCGCGGCGGGCGTGCTTGTGGGCGTGCAATACTCCGCTATCACGCCCTATATCGGGGCGGATGTCGGGGTAAAGGCAATCGCTGTCATGGTGGTCGGCGGGGCGACCAATATCTGGGGGGCGCTCTTGGCAGGACCGATCATCGGTGTGCTCGAGGTTCTTACCGTTGCTTACCTGGGCGCGGAATTGCGTGATTTTATTGTATATGGCCTGATGATCGTCATCTTGCTGGTCCGCCCGCAAGGATTGCTCGGAGGCTCGGCCAAGACTTCCGGAGGACGCGTATAATGTTGTCAGCCTATCAATCCGGCCTCTTGGCCGATGGCTCCATCCTGCTTTTGGGCGCGCTTTCGGTCTATGTCATCCTTGCAACCGGCCAGTTATCACTGGGCAACGCGGGTTTCATGGCAATCGGCGCCTATCTTTCCTCCTGGCTCACGGTAAGCGCGGGGTTTGCCCTCACGCCAGCCATCCTAATTTCAGTGGTGGTCGCCATGGGGTTTGGACTGCTCATCGGCTTTCCGGCGCTGCGGCTTCGCGGCATTTACCTTGCGATGGCCACACTGGCTTTTGGCGAGATGGTCCGCAGCTTTTTCCTGAACTTTGAACCGACAGGTGGCTCCGGCGGCTACGCGGGGATGGAACATGTGTCTTTGGGCTACATCCTTGCCTGGACGCTAGGCTGTCTGGCACTGGTGCTGGCACTTGAACGCACACGCCTCTGGTTCGAGGTGAAGTCAATCAAGGATGACGAACTCGCGGCAGGGCTCATGGGCCTCAATACCACCGGCATCAAACTCGCAAGCTTTGCGTTTGGCTCGGGTCTTGCAGCGGTATCCGGAGCGCTGTTCGCGCATCAAAACCTCTATATCGAACCGGCAAACTTCGGGTTCGACCATTCGGTCTCGTTTGTGCTGGCTGTTATTCTGGGTGGCTCAAGCCTTGCGCTGGGTTCGCTTTTGGGCGCCGCAGTGCTGATCCTATTACCCGAAGTTCTGCGCGATTTCACAGACTGGCGTCAGGCAATCTTCGGAGCGCTGCTGATCGGCGTCCTGCTCGTGCGCCGTCAGGGGCTTGTCGACCGGAATTTCTTCGGTCTGGCGCGTTTACGGAGGAAATCGTGATATGACCCATATCCTTACTTTTGAGAACGTAACTCAGAGCTTTGGCGGGATCCGTGCGCTCAATGAGGTCTCGTTCGATTGTCGCGCGGGGGAAATTACCGGCATCATCGGCCCCAATGGCGCTGGTAAGACCACGATCTTCAACGTCATCACTGGCGCCTATCGCCCCGACAGCGGAGCCGTAAGGCTGTCGGGCGAGAACCAACTGGGCCGTGCTTCCTGGCGGATCGCGCGGACAGGTATCTCGCGCACTTTCCAGAATATCAGGCTCTTCCCATCATTGAGCGTACGCGAGCATATTCTGCTGGCGCAGGCCCCGAAACTAGGGCTGGCACGCAGATTTCTGCCCGACGGCAAAGTGCAGGCGCGTGCCGACGAGATGATGGAGTTGTTCGGTATTGCCCAATATCGCGACCGTGTCGCCACCTCCTTGCCTTACGGCGTGCAACGCAAGATAGAGATGGCGCGGGCCTGTGCTATGGCCCCGAAACTCCTCCTGCTTGACGAACCCGTTGCCGGGATGAACCATGACGAGGCCGAAGATCTACGTCAGACCCTGCTAAGACTGCGTATGGATGGGCTCTCAATCCTCATTATCGAACATGACATGCGCTTCATGATGCGATTATGCGACAAGATCCATGTCATGAATTTCGGCACCCGCATTGCCAGCGGTACACCAGCGCAGATCCAGGCTGATCCTGCTGTGATCGCCGCTTACCTAGGAGAAGAGGCTTGATACTCGAACTGAATGCATTGGCGGTGAATTACGGCGCCATTCCCGGGGTGCGTACAGTCGATCTGACTCTCGACGAGGGAGAGATCGTTGCATTGATCGGCGCAAACGGTGCAGGCAAAAGCACGACCATGAAAGCAATTGCCGGCTTGCTACCCTATCGTGGCGAAATCCGATATCGCGGATCGGTATTGGCACCAATGCGCGCCGAGGCCAATTTGGCGGCAGGTCTGTCACTCGTGCCGGAAGGACGGGGCATTCTGGCAAGAATGACAGTCGAGGAAAATCTTCGGATGGGCGCCTATCTGCGCCGCGACCACGCGGCAGTAAACCGCGAAATCATTAGCGCCTTCGAGCGTTTTCCGATCCTCGGCAAGCGCCGGAACGGCCTGGCAGGCTACCTGTCCGGGGGGGAACAGCAGATTCTTGCGATCGTACGGGCCCTGCTTGCACGACCAAAACTTCTGCTTCTGGACGAGCCATCTCTAGGCTTGGCTCCGTTGATGACGGCCGAAATCTTCTCGTTCATTGCAGGATTCCGCGCTCAGGGGTTGAGTGTGCTTGTAGCGGAACAGAAATCCAAGCATTCGCTCGCAATTGCCGACCGTGCCTATCTTCTCTCGATGGGCGAAGTGGTTGCAAGCGGTGCCGCAAACGAGCTGGCGGAAGGTGGCCTCATTCTCAATACAATGTTGGCCATCGGCTGACAGGCATATCACTGGTTCGGACCAAAACTGGTCCGAACCCCCATCGCCGCATCTCAGGCGTCTTTGCTCGGCTCGGGCTGGATGTGGTCCGGGTTACTGCGCAAATAATCTTGCAGCTTCAGCGCTCGCTCAGCCCCCTCGATGAGGCTCTCCATCATATTAACCATAAAGCTCAGATCGCCCCGGCGAAGCGTCCCGAATTCCACATCGTTCACCTTTTGCTGGATTGGTGCCAACGTGCACAGCAGTCCATATGCAGTCTCGGTGATCGTCAGCTGGATTTTTCGGCGATCCTCAGGATCGACGGTTTTCTCGACCAAGCCCATTTTTTCTAGGCGCTTTGTCACAGTAGTGACAAACGCACTTGAGAGATGGAGATGCTCGGCCAACTGACTGACAATAACGAAGCCATCGTCGGCGGTCATGTGGCTGATCGCAACGAGAACGCTATATTCCACCCCCCCCAGTCCAATATTCGCCCCGAAATTTGCGCGCACCTTCTCGTGGCGAGACAAAAACCCGAAAAAAGCATGGATAAGTTTGCGGAACTCTGCATCTGATCCGTTTATTAGCAGCTCAGGCCGCGACACTGTCAGAGGACGGTCTGTCCGATCATATAAATCTACAGCCACGGGCGTAAAATTATGCCCTGCAATAGGTTTGACTGTAGGCTTTTCTGAAGGCATCTAACGCGATCTTTCCAAATTGAAGCACCAGCATAACAGAGACTTGCAGGTACGAACACCTTCTGCGGGCAGGTTGGCACCGCGATTGATGCTAGCGGTGATAAATAATTTGCGAGTTTGGCGCTATGGGAATTAGGAAAGGTGTACAGTCCCATCAGTTGGTGGATCGGGTTCAAAATGAAGCTGTCTGTCACTGCAGCCCAGATCTTGCAGTTTTATTCTTCGGGTATTGCTCTGCCCCCTGAAAACCGGATTGTTTAAATCTGGAGGCTTTGGCTATTCTGTTCTGGCCGGGAGAGGAGCGGAAACGCTTGAAAGCCTCGAAGTTCACGGAGGCGCAGAAGGCGGCCATCCTGAAGAAGGACAGGCAAAGCACCCCGGTTTCTGAGATCTTCCGAAAGGCGGGAGGCAGCCAAGCGTCCTATTTCAACTAGAAGAAATTACCGCGACCCGTTTCCGAACAAGATGTGTCAACTGAAGGCGCTGAAAAAAAGCACATACGGCTCGAGAAGCTTGTGGAGGACCTGACGCTCCGCCCTGAGATGTGAGCTGCCCCCCGAAAATCGGACAGTTTCCCGAGAAGCGGTCTTGGACATTCGGGCCAGAGCTTAAGCTGGGTCGCCGAATGAAAAAGGCGATCTACCATGGCAAAGAGAAAGAACCACTCAGCTGATTTGAAGGCGAAGGTCGCATTGAAAGCGATCCGCGAGGAGATGACGCTGGCGGAATTGCCGAAGAAATACGGCGTTCATTCGAACATGATCAGCGGGTGGAAGTGTGCGGCGGTTACCAACATGGCGCAGGCTTTCGAGCCCGATCAAACCGATAGGGCTCGCGCCTCCGAGGCCGAGATTGAGAAACCGCATTCGAGGATCGGACAATTGGTCGTAGAGTGGTTTCTTTCATCGAGCGCCTCGCACCAGTTGCTCGGGGCGCAAGGTAAAAATGGAGAGCGCGGATCATCAGTTGAGGCCGCGACGGCAATCCGCACTACTGCAGCGGGGCTGTATTACCGTCCTGTTGGCGAAAGTGCCGAGAGCCTGAGATTTATGGACCTCATCGACAAGCAGTTCTTGGAAGCGCCGTGGTATGGTTCGCGGCAGATGGCGGATACATCCAGCATCAGGGGCTTAAATGCGGCCGCCACAGGGTACGCCGTCTAAGGCGCAAGATGCGGCTGGTTCCAATTTATCAGACGCCCAACACCAGCAAGAAACGTCCCCAGCATAAGGTCTCGCCCTATCTACTGAAAGGACTGGCGGTAACTCGACCCAGCCAGGTCTGGTGTGTCGACATCAGCTACATCCCGATGCATCGGGGCTTTCTGTATCTCGTCACCATCATGGACTGGTTCAATCGCAAAGGTTTGGCTTCGCGGCTTTCTAAGAGCATGGAGGCAGACTTCTATGTTGAGACTTTGAAAGAGGCTTTGGCCAAATATGGCCCGCCAGAGATCATGAATAGCGATCGGGGCAGCCAGTTCACCGGCTGTGAATGGGCCGACACGCTGACCGAGGCCGGGGTGAAAATCTCTATGAATTGTCGGGGCCGCTGGATCGACAACCGGATGATCAAACGGCTTTGGCGCTCTGTGAAATACAAATGAGTCCATCTTAGGCTCCAGACTCATTCCCTTTCACAGCCAGAACAGAACGGTAGCGGCGAGCATCATCGCTGAGAGGAAGGTTTCCGGGCAGCGGTCTTATCGCGTGACGACGCGCCGCCAGTCTTTGAGGCTGTCGAACATGATTTCGATACGGTTGCGCCGTTTGTAGCGCCTTTTGTCATATTTCACCGCCACCCTGCGGGACTTCCTACCTGGGATTCACACTTTCATTCCCTTGTCTTTCAACGCTTCTCTGAGCCGATCTGCATCACATCCCCGATCGCCCAGCATCCATTTCACCTGTGGCAGGCTGTCGAGCAACGCCTGCGCACCGGTGAAGTCGCTGAGCTGACCTGCTGTTATGAACAGTCGGATCGGGCGGCCATTCATGTCGGTGACGGCGTGGAGCTTCGTGTTCATCCCGACCTTCGTGCGGCCGATCAGGCGTCGACGCCCCCCTTTTTGACCCGCAGCCTGGATGCCGTGCAATGCGCTTTCAGATATGTCGCATCGATCATCACGGTTCGAGTGTCGGAATTTTCGGAGGTCAGGCCTTCCATGATCCGAGCGAAGACACCCATTCGGCTCCAACGATTGTAGAGCGTTTTGGGCGGACCAAATTCCTTGGGGCGCGTCACGCCACCTCAACCCATTGCGATTAATGAAGACAACTCGCTCAACACACGCAGATCATCGACGCGAGGCCGCCCACGGCTTTTCGGAAAATAGGGGCCAATGCGCTTCATCTGCGCCTAGGTCAGCCAGAACAAGTTACTCATCACCTCAAACTCCAGATCGTTCAGATCCAGATTCGACTTCAAAAGTTAATAGGTCCTGAGCCTAGAACCGTGCCCTGATCGCGTCTGCCGCCTGCCTTAGGGCATCGCGGATCATATCCTCGCGTCCGTCCAGCCGCGCGAGTGGAAGGACGACCGACAGCGCGTAGCGTTCGCTCACGGGGAGATCAAGCGTAAGTGCGAACGCACAGACACCAGCGAGATATCGCTGCGCCTCAAAAGCGATCCCGTCGCGACGGATCACGTCAAGCTCCTTGCAAAGTGCCAGGTAATCGCCGGCCTGTGTAATCTCCAGCCCGAGCCGCGCTCGGAGATCGGCCTCCGGTAGCGCAGCTAGAAACGCATGACCCTGCGCAGTAACGGTCAGCGGCAGGACCTCGCCGACCGGCGAGACTACCCTTAACGGCTGGCGCGAGGCGACCTGATCTACCAGCAGCGCCTGATCCGCCCGCAAAACCGAAAGATTGACTGTTTCTCCACAGCATTCGGCAAGCCTTTCCAATTCGGGGCGCGAAAGGCTCTGGACATCATGCTGGTTGGCTGCGGCAAGGCGCGGGAGCGCAGGGCCCAGACAGACCCGTCCGTTAGCAAGGAGCAGCAGGTGTTCTTGAACCAAATCGGTGATAAGACGATGTACGGTAGAGCGCGGCAGAGCTGCCTCGCGCGCAAGTTCCGAGATGCTCATCCCGCGCGGGGCCCTCTCGAGCACGCGAAAGATCGTCGCGGCCCGTGCGATTACGCCAATCGCCTTGCTCTCACTGGCCTGGGTCATTTCCAGCCCTCCTTCTTGTCGTGAGAGTTATCACGGCAGGAAGAAAGGGCCAATCAATCCCATTGGGCTTAAAGCGAGATATTCATCAGCTTGGCCGCATTGCCCTGCGAAACAGCGAAGCGCTCGTCCTCGCTGATCTCGGCATTATCGATCCACTTGGCCGCGATTTCGGGTTTCTCGAAGGGATAGTCTACCGAGAACAACACGCGATCTCCGCCGATATTATCAAGCGCACAGCGCAGCGCCACGTCGTCGCACACGCCAGACGTCGTCAGCCAAAGGTTATTGCGTAGATACTCGGAGGGCTTCTTTTCAATCTCGAAAGCTGTGTTGGAGATCGGGTAGCGGCTATCTAGACGCCACGGTTGCATGGGAAGCGTCTCACCCATATGCCCAAGAATAACCCGCGCATCGGGAAAGCGGTCAAAGACACCGCTGAAGACCAGTCGAAGCGCATGGGTACAGGTCTCGGCCGCCCAACTCCAGGTCGGCCCCCAAAGCTCGGGATGCCCGGCATAGGCAGCCGACTTGCCTGCGGGGTTTCCTGGATGGATATAAATTGGCGCCTTCAGCGCCGCGGCGCGCTCCCAGAACACGTCGAAACGGCGATGGTCGAGATATTCGCCATTGGTTTCTCCATTGATCAGCGCGCCCTGAAAGCCGAGATCTGTCATACAACGTTCCAGTTCATCCGCCGCACCTGCCGGATCCTGCAATGCCAGATGGGCAAAGCCGCCATAACGTTTTGGCTGTTTCTGGACCTGCGCGGCCAGCCGGTCGTTGGCCGATTTCGCAAGTTTTGCTGCTTTGGCGTGATCGGGTTCGATCTGCACCCCTGGCCCCGAGATAGACAACACCGAGTAAGCAATGCCGTTCCGATCCATTGCCTCAAGGCGCCTGTCGCCGAAATCCTCTAGAATAGGGACCACCTTATCGAACAGGTCAGAACGAATATTCTGTTTTGTTTCAGCTAGATATTCCACAAAATCTGGGAAGATAATATGTTCTTCGAGCGCGATCTTCGGCACAGCTTTCTTGGTCGCCGCCTGGCCTTCAGTTTTTGCTGATTGCGCCTTGGCTGCAGCAGGTGCGAGGGCACTTAAGGCTCCCGCGGCAAGGACCGTACGGCGATCGAACTGATTGCGTAACATAAGAATCTCCACGTAATGACCGAATAATGGATATGATGTCCAATTAAAGGACATAGGAAAATTTGGCTATTAACCATTTATCACGTCGATGAGAGTTGATGAGAACGGCGGTCACAAACTCCATTGCGGTAGCGGTGGGATGGTTCTGGGGGCACGGAGTAGACGTTGTCCATTCAGACGAGCAGATCAGGCGACATCACAATAGCGCGCACCACCGGAGAGTTGATCTACCTGCTGAAAACCTGACCATGTAAAGCTAGAGTTTCCTGGCAGTCTTCTCTAGCTGGGCAAGATGAAGACGGAATGCCTGTCGCCGCGCTATGCCGGAAGATCGGCATCAGTCAGTCGGTATATTTCAATCGGAAGAAAAAGTTCGGTGGTTTGCTGCCTGACGAAATGCAGCGGCTGAAGTTGCTTGAAGACGAGAATGCGCGTCTCAAGATCCTTGCAGGCCCGACGCTGGGCTGCGAGAGGGGACGCGGGGAACGCCACCGGTTCGAGTATACCCGCGAACGGAAGTCATCCGGCGAAAGTTCGCAAGCACCGGAGCGGTCGCCTACACTCGTTTGCGGGATGTGCACAGATTGCGCGCTCTTGATCCGCAAGGCGTGCGGAGCCCCGCGTTTGGACTGATCAAGCGACCGCTCTCCGTTCCGGCAGCGTCAAAGGCGCGCAGCAAGGAGAGTTACGAAACGCGTGTCCGGTCGGGGTATCGGCGCTTGCATTTCCTCCTTGATCGCGAAGCTTGGCATCACAGGGTTAAAAGACCCTTCAATGTTTACAAGGCTATGGGCATGCAATTGCGGAACAAGACACCGGATAGGCGGAGCTCCAGAAAAATCGCGCAAGCGCTCCAGGGCAGAAGTTGCGCAGTGTTACGGTGGTCGACACACACCCGCGCGCCTACCCCGTTTTTGAGGCCCGCTTCAGCTACCGCGGCGACGATGTCATCCAGATATTGGTAAAGGTCTGCGCAAAAACGGGCCATCCGAAAACGATAAGAGTCGATAAGGGCCGTGAGCTCTTTTGCCGAGGCCTCGATCTATGGGCCGATGCAATAACGTCGCGCCGCACTTCTTACGACCGGGAAGCCGACGGATAACGGCTTCATCTTGCGTCGGGGCCTGTAAAGTCTCCCGGCCTGTTTGCTGATCCCGCCTCGCCTTCAACACATTCAGGTCCGAATGCCAGAACGCATATGGGGTCTTGAGCCTTGAAGACACGGGCGAAAAGCTGGAGGATTGGCGTAGACGCTACAGCGAGGACAGACCACATCGCGCCATCGGATACACAATCCCGAGCGCGCTATACTGTCTCGACGAACCCAGCCGCCCGCCATCATGATCAAAGGTCCGAAACTCCAGCTTCGGGTGGTCCAGAGTTGGTAGGCACAGCTGGGGTCAGGTCAGCCGCTTTTGCGTAGGTTTGGCAGGGACGTCGCATACAATCGCACCGAGCTAAGCACATACTATTTGGCTGTCTTCGAACAGGGGCCGCCCGTCTTTCGCGCAAAACGCGGCGTTCTGTCTATTCTATCAGCGCCCTAACGCCATATGTCTGCCATTACTCGCCGAAACCGAAGATAGACGCTTAACAAATAAGCGTCCGCTCTCCAGTCTCGGGCCATTCCCTGAACGAGTGAAGTACATGTCCCCGCTTTATGACACCACGCAGGTCGCGGCCGCCGAACAGCTCTCTTTCTGGGAGGACGTGGTTCATAAGATCTATGCGCCCTGTGTCGGGACTGCAGCTGACAGGCAAAGTTTTCAGGCGCAACTCCATCTGGCCCAGTTCGGACCGATGGTGATCAGTGATGTCCGCTCCAGTCCAATCACCTATAACCGGCGCCCTGCAGATATTTCTCTCTCATCCAGAGATGATTACCACGCGATCATCATGCTTGCCGGTCGGACCTTTCTCAGACAATCCGGCCGCGAGGTCTGGGCCAATACCGGCGACATCTATCTTTACAGCTCGGCCTATCCCTATCAGCACCATACCGAGACGCCCTATCGGAGTATGGCCCTGCGGATCCCGCGCTCGCTCGCACTGGGGCGGCTGGAACGGGCCGATGACATGAACGGGCGTATTCTCAAGGCCAATAGCCCCTATAACCGCATCGTCACAGCGCTCATCCACGAAGGGATCGCCTTGGCCGCACATGACGATGCCGAAGGACAAATCCAGCGGTTCTCGAGTTCAGTGCTGGATCTGATCGCAGCGGCAATCAGTGCGGGCACCTGCGAAGGGCAGGATCTCAGTTCGCGCGGCCGCAAGCTGATGTTGCGCGTTCAGCGCTATATGCGTGACAATCTCGAAGACCCAGAACTGGGGCTGGCCGATATTGCACAGGCACAGGGTATCTCTACCCGTACGCTCACGCGCATGTTTGCAGATATGGGCACAACACCTATGGCATGGCTGCAATCGCAACGCCTTGCCGTGGCCTATGCGGCGCTGGCGGAAGGACGCGTCGACAATGTCAGCGAAGCCGCGTTCACCTACGGCTTCAACGACAGTTCGTATTTCGGGCGGGCGTTCAAGAAGGTCTATGGCTTCCCGCCCAAGACGCTTCTCGATCAGCAATAGACAGCACCGGACCTTTGTCCCTCTCGTCCTATGCTCTGGCCATCTGGTCCGAGACCCCGTGACAAGGTTCCTCTTAGGCTCGTGATCATGACGCCTGTGTCCGACAGGCGACGCCTTCACGAACCACGAGAACCGATAGCCCCATGACCATCTACGAAAGCCTCAAGGCCGCGCCGTTCAATCTGACCGATGCGCAGGTCGCCGATATCCGATCCCGCATCGACACCATGCCGCTTGCCGACCGCGTGGCACAGGTCTTCTTCCTGATCCTGCTGGGCGACAAACCGGAAGATCTGGAGCTGGTGCTGAAGATGAAACCTGGCGGGGTGACGCGGTTTTTCAGTGACGATCTGGACCGCGAAACGACCCAGATGCAGCGCATCTTCGACAGCCTGCCCATTCCACCCCTGGTCAGCGCCGATATGGAGGGCAGCCATCTGAGCTTTGCCTTTGGCACCAAGGTGCCCAACCAGATGGCGTTTGCTGCCGTCGACGATCCGGCACTGACCGGATCCTGCTCGGCGCTGATGGCCCGGGAGGGCCGCACGATGGGCGTCACATGGTCGTTCACGCCGGTGATCGACATCAATGCGGCCTTCCGCAGTTCTATCGTGGGATCGCGCTCCTATGGCAGCGATGTCGCGCGGATCGAGCGCCACGCGCTGGCTCATATCGAGGGGCTCCAGAGCAACGGCATCGCCGCTACCGTCAAACACTGGCCCGGTGAAGGCTATGATGACCGCGACCAGCATCTGGTCACCACCCAGAACCCGCTGAGCCTCGAGGAATGGCAGGCGAGTTTCGGGCGTCTCTATCGCGCGGCCTTCGATGCGGGCGTGCTGTCGATCATGTCGGCCCATATCGGCTTTCCTGCCTATATGCAGTCCATTGATCCCGATTGCGGGATTGACGCCTATCGTCCCGCCTCGATCAATCCGGCACTGACCACGCGGCTTCTGCGCGAGGAAATGGGCTTTAACGGCATCGTCGTATCGGATGCGACCGAAATGGGCGGGATGAGCGCATGGATCTCGCATCGCGAAATGCCCACCGAAGTGCTGCGCGCGGGCTGTGATGTGATTCTGTTCTCGCTCGACCCCGAGGCGGATATGGCACAGGTGCGCGGCTCGGTTGAAAGCGGCTCGCTGCCCGAAAGCCGGTTGAACGAGGCGGTCGCGCGGGTTCTGGCGCTCAAGACCGTGGTCGGGCTTCTCGATGGCACGCATCGTCCGGCTACTGCCGAAACGGCCCGCGCCCGCCTGCGCCAGCCCGAGGATGCAGCGCTTGCCGAGGAAGCCTTCCGCCGTGCCCCCACGCTGGTGAAGGATGTCAACAAGACGCTTCCGGTCTCGCCGCAGACGCATAAGCGCGTCCTGATCATCGAGACCGGCATCCGCAACGCGCTGATGGGCTGGGAGAACAAACCTCTGGACGTCGCCGATATGCTGCGCGCCGAAGGTTTCGAGGTGCAGGTCTATGACAAGGACACATTCGAGGGCCCGACCTATGATCCGGCCAAAACCGATCTTGTGCTCTATCTGATGGCCGATGAATCGCTGAATATGAAGAGCCATATCTATATCGACTGGTTCCGTATGATGGGCGACTTCTTCCGGACCACCGAACGGCCCTGGCACGATATCCCGACGGTCATGGTGGGCTTCGGGCATCCCTATTTCCTCTATGATGCGCCGCGTGTGCCGACCTATGTAAACGCCTATTCCACCCTGCCCGAGATGCAGCAGGCTGTGGTCGACGCGCTGACCGGCAAAACGCCGTTCGTCGCAAGCTCGCCCGTCGATGCGTTCTGCGGACAGGGTCAGGCGCGGTACTGACGCGCCGCCCGACCCCATAAAACAAACCCAACAGGAGAAGACCATGCTGAACTCCCCGCTCAGGGCTGGCCTGCTTGCCGGTGCCGCGCTGACCTGCCTCACGGCTGCCGCCTATGCACAAGATGCCGAAGTCATCCATTTCTGGACCTCCTCCAGCGAGGCCGCCTCGGCGCGGGTGCTTGCCGATGCCTATGACAAAGCGGGCGGCCACTGGATCGATAGCGCGGTGGCGGGCACCGACGCCGCCCGTGCAGCCTTTACCACGCGCGTGCAAGCCGGCAACCCACCCACTGCGATGGTCGCAACATCCGTGCTTGAATATCAGGATATGGCGCGCGCCGGCTATTTCGCCAATCTCGATGATCTGGCGAAAGATCTGGGCTGGAAAGATGTTGTGCCCGAAGCGCTGATGGGGGCTGTCACCGTTGACGGCCATATTTACGGCGCTCCGGTCGGCATGGCGGTGAACAACTTCCTGTGGACCTCGCCCAAGGCACTGGCCGCCATTGGCGAGACCGAGCCTCCCAAGACATGGGACGAATTCTTTGCCGATGGCGACAAGCTGAAGGAAAAGGGTATCATCCCCTATGCCCATCCGGGTAAATGGTACTGGGATCTAAACCTCTTCGGCTTTGTTCTCGCCTCTCTCGATACCGAAGCCTATATGCAGTTCCACAAAGTCGATCCGCAGGTGTTCGACAACCCGAGCTTCACCGAAGCCACAGAGATTTTCGCCCGTCTGCGCGACTATTCCGATCAGGGGGCTGCGGGGCGCGAATGGAACCTCTCGACGCAGCTTGTCATGAAGGGCGATGCGGCCTTCCTCTTCATGGGGAGCTGGGTCAAGGGCGAACTGGATGCGGCAGGCGTGGTGCCGGGCAAAGATATCCTGTGCAGCATCGGCGTGAATGATACCCCCGTCTCGCTGAATGGCGATGCGATGATCTTCCCTGCGATGAATGACAGCAAGACACCCACCGAGGCGCAGGCGTTGCTGGCAAAGACCGTCACCTCGGTTGACACGCAGGTGGCCTTCGCCACCACGAAAGGCGCCCTGCCCATGCGCACGGATGCGCAGATGCCCGATCTTGACATGTGCTCGACCAAGGCGCTTGCGCAGGCCAAAACCGCCGGCAGCGTGCCGGCCTATCCCGCGATGCTCTCGGGCGATGTGGCAGGTAGCATCGGCGATGTCCTCGACAATTTCTGGGTCGACACCGGTGCCAGCGCCGAGGATCTCGCAGCCGAGCTGCAAGACGTCTTCGCCGACTTCCAGTGAGGGTGGGCGCCGCGCGGCTGTCTGGCCGCGCGGCGCTACCGGATCACAAAGGGCTAAAATATGACACGATATTACAGACATATCAGCCGACAGGTCGCGCTGCTGCCGGGGTGGTTCATCCTGATCGGGGCCTATCTCGCGACCATCGTCTGGACGGTGCGGATGTCTTTCACCACCTCGCGCTCTATCCCTGTCAATGATTTTGCGGGGCTCAGCCAGTATCGGCGCCTGTTCAGTTCGAGCCGCTGGACGCAATCTCTCGAGAATATGGTCGTCTATGGAGGGATCTTCATCATCGGCTGTCTGGTGATCGGTTTCCTGCTGGCGGTTCTGCTGGACCAGAAGGTAAAAGGCGAAGGTCTCTTCCGCACGATTTTCCTCTACCCCTATGCGGTCTCCTTCGTGGTGACGGGGCTGGTCTGGCAATGGGTGCTCAACCCGACACTTGGTCTGCAGAAAGCCGTTCAGGATCTAGGGTTCAGCAGTTTCACCTTCGACTGGCTGGTGGACCGCGATCGTGCGATCTATGTGCTTGCGGGCGCCGCGATCTGGCAAGCCTCGGGGCTGGTGATGGCACTGATGCTGGCAGGGCTGCGCGGCGTCGATGGTGATTTGTGGAAAGCCGCCCGCGTGGACGGGGCCTCGGCAAGCCGCTACTACCTGCGCGTAGTATTGCCGCTGATCAGACCCTCAATCGTGTCTTCGACCGTGCTTCTGTCGGTTGCGGTGATCAAATCCTACGATCTCGTTGTTGCCATGACCGGTGGCGGGCCGGGAAATGCCACGGAACTGCCTGCAAAATTCATCATGGATTACCTGTTCGGGCGGTCGAACCTTGGCCTTGCGACAGCGGCCTCGGTCGTTCTGCTGGCCACCATGATCGCAGCCCTTGCACCCGTTCTCTATGTCCAATCCCATCGCGCGCGGAAGGCCAAATCATGAAGGATCTCTATCCGAGCCACGCCGAGGGCCTGCGCCCGAACCGGCTTAACCTGCGGCGGCTGGCACTTTATGGATGCCTTGGTCTGGCGGGGCTGCTGTTTCTCTTTCCGCTTTATGTGATGGTTTCGACCTCGCTGAAAACGCTGCCCGAAATCAGTCAGGGCTCGATCTTCGCCCTGCCCCAGCACCCGAGCCTCGGCGCGTGGAAAACCGCCTGGCAGAGCGCGTGCACGGGGCTCAGCTGTCACGGGCTACAGGGCGGGTTCGTCAACTCCGTCTTCATCCTCGTGCCTTCGGTGGCACTGCCTGTCATGCTGGGGACGATCACCGGATACGCGCTGTCTTTCTGGCGTCCCAAAGGCGGAAAGCTCCTGTTTGGCGGGCTGCTTCTGGGCCTGTTCGTGCCCTATCAGGTCTTCATCTATCCGCTGGTGCGTGTGCTCTCGACGGTGGGGCTTTATGGCAATCTGGGCGGCATCGTAGCCGTGCATACCATCTTCGCGATGCCGATCATGCTGCTGTTGTTCCGCAACTATTACGCCAGCCTGCCAATGGACCTGTTCAAGGCCGCAAGGGTCGATGGCGGCGGGTTCTGGGCCATTTTCTGGCGTGTGGTGTTGCCGATGTCGACGCCGATCATCATTGTCGCGGTCATCTTGCAGGTGACAGGCGTATGGAACGACTTCCTCTTCGGCCTCATCTTCGCAGGGGCGGACAACCTGCCGATGACCGTGCAGCTCAACAATATCGTCAATAGCGCGAGGGGCGCACAGGAATATAACGTCCATATGGCCGCAACAATCCTCACGGCCATTGTCCCGCTGTTCGTCTATTTCGTCTCCGGACGCTGGTTCGTGCGCGGCATCGCCGCAGGCGCTGTCAAAGGATAATCCGCAAATGTCTCAAGTCTCGATCAAAAACCTCGATATCGCCTTTGGCTCACATAAGGTTATCCGTAATCTCGACCTCCATATCCAACCCGGAGAATTTCTCGTGCTGCTGGGAGCGTCCGGTTGCGGAAAATCCACGCTGCTGAACGCGGTGGCGGGCCTCACTGATGTGGCCGGCGGCCAGATCTGGATCGGGGATCGTAATGTGACATGGGCCGAACCCAAGGATCGCGGGATCGGCATGGTGTTCCAATCCTATGCCCTCTATCCGCGGATGACGGTCGAACAGAACATGTCCTTCGGGCTGGAGATGGCGCGCCTGCCCAAACCCGAAATCCGCGAACGCGTGGCGCGCGCGGCCGAGATGCTGCAGCTCAAACCGCTGATGCAGCGCCGTCCGGCAGAGCTGTCGGGCGGCCAGCGCCAGCGTGTGGCTATCGGGCGGGCCTTGGTGCGCGATGCCGATGTCTACCTCTTCGACGAACCGCTTTCCAACCTCGATGCGAAGCTGCGCACCGAACTGCGTGTCGAACTCAAGAAACTCCATGCCCGGCTCGGAACGACCATGATCTATGTGACCCATGATCAGGTCGAGGCCCTGACGCTGGCGAACCGGATTGCCGTTATGCAAGGCGGGGTGATCCAGCAACTCGATGCCCCCGACGAGATTTATCGCAGGCCGGTCAATAAATTCGTGGCGGGTTTTGTCGGCTCTCCAGGGATGAATTTCATAGAGGGAGAATTACTGGTCCGCGATGGCAAGATCGACCTGAAAACGGCAAAAGGCACGCTTGATCTGACCCGCTATCCGTTCATGGAACCGCCACAAAACGGCCATAAGGTGACGTTGGGCCTGCGCCCCGAACATTTGCAACCCGAGCCGGAAGAGGGCTATTGCCCCGCAACAATGACGATCTCGGTGCATGAGAGCATGGGAGCCGATGCGCTTCTGTGGGCGGAACTTTCAGGGGCGACCGTGTCGGTCAAACTGCCCTCCGACTGGTCGCCCGTGCCGGTTTCCGGCGAGCGGGTAACGATGTGGTATGACGCCGCGCGTCTTTCGGTCTTCGATGCCAAAACGGAGGAACGCCTCTGATCCATTGCCCGCGACCGCAGCCCAGAGTTCCGGCAAACACCCGCTTTTACCAAGGCAAACAGTACAACCCATACCCGCCTATCCACCGCGACATGCACTGACCGAGCCGAGTTTGTAAACTCGGTCAGGCTTGCGCTAGGCCCGTCTGCACCGGGGTCTCGAACCCTGATAACAAGAAAGGAAATCAGATGCATAACATTAAGATGACCCCCGCCTCCCTGGCTCGGGGCAAGCATAACCGCAATGGCCGCGACCATGCCTTCGAGACCATTGATCCTTCGCGCACGGCGCATATCATCGTCGATCTCCAGAACGGATTCATGGAAGAAGGTGCCGTCTCCGAGGTGCCTGTCGCGCGAGACATCGTCCCTAATGTCAATGACCTCTCGCGAGCGGTCCGCGCGGCGGGCGGCGTCAATATTTTCCTGCGCTATACCTATGATCCCGATGAGAAAAAGCAGTGGAATAGCTGGTATGGGTCGATGCTTGGCACGCCATTCTCCGAAGGTCTGAAAAAAGGCTTCACCGCGGGCGAACATGATCACGCTCTATGGCCGGGTCTCGATGTCGCCGAGGGCGAGGCGATCCTCGACAAGACCCGCTTCAGCGGGTTCATCCAAGGCACCTGCGATCTGCAGAGGGTTCTGGAGGATCTCGATATAGACACGGTTCTGATTACCGGCACCGTCACCAATTGTTGTTCCGAGGCAACGGCCCGTGACGCCCATCAGCTGAGCTATAAGGTGATCTTCATCTCTGACGGTAATGCGGCGCTGAATGATGACGAGCATAACGGCAGCTTGGACAGTCTCTATCCGGTCTATGCCGATATCCGCAGCACGAAAGAGGTCGTGGGGCTTTTACAGGCGGGAGCGGAAAGCCGCGCGGCCGCTGAATGAACCCGATCTGTCACGCCTGCATATAAAACAGGGGCGCCAATTGGGCGCCCCTTGCCATTAGTCCGATAAAAGCGGCAGCTCTGCCAGCATGTCGCGCAGGTTCATCACGTCCCACGGCAGGTGCTCGGCAATACCCAGCCCCACAATCTCGACCTCTCCAGCCACATCGCGCAGCAGCCGCACCACTTGCGCAAGGCTCATGCGGCCCTGCGGCGTGTCTGCCCATTCGGCATTGTCACTACCGGGTTTGTTAAACAGCAGCGAGCGGAACCCCTTCGGGTCGAGCACATCCAGATCCAGATGGATCGCAACATGTTTCTTCCCGCTCTGACGGAGCCAGTCCAATACCGGCGCGCTGGTTTCAGCCAGCTGATCCGGCCCGATAAACGGTATCCCCCAATCCGTCAGGCGCTCACGCTCGAGCGGGCTCATCTCGTCCATACCGGCATAAACCACCTGTGCAGGCTCAACCTTGCGTGCCGCGATATCCGCCAGATCCTGATCGCCCTGCCCCATCAACGCACCAAGCACCATCGCATGGGCACGCTCGAACTCGGCGGGCGTCATGATATCGGGATGGCTATCGACCCAGAGGATCGCCAGATCACCCTCGTATTTCTCGTTGAGATAGGCAAAGGGCGCCAGATCCACGCCGCAATCCCCGCCGAATACAACCAGACGGTCGGGCGCATGGGCATCAATCAGCGCGCGGGCGGATCTGGCCTGCGCGAGCACGCGGCTTTTGGCGAGAATTCCATCCTCGAGCGGCAAAGGATCGGCGCTCGGCGGATCGATGGGCACTTCGACCATCGGTGTGTCGGAGGGTGGTGCCAGCCATGCCAGCAACTCGGCTCCGAAATGATAGGCAGGCAGATTGCCGCCCTGCCATTGCGCCATCTTCAGGCGTAACGTTTTGGGGGCGGGGGACGTTTGGGGCGCGGGTGTCGGGGAATGCGGCATCTATATCTCCAATCGGTGTTCGGACCTTTGATAAAGCGCGGACACCGGATGCGACCGGACGAGATTGCCCGAAAACGGGAGCATTTTGCCAAGATCATGGCCGCGTGGCAGCCAGAGACTAAGGCTGGCAAGAGAATCCCGCAATCTGGCAACAGGGTACGGGCGCAGCGCCACGCCAATTGCTAGCCATAGGGGAACGGCCCGATCTCGAAAGGGGCCGCATAGCAAATAGACACCCAACACCGAGGACAGCCAATGTATTCTGTCGCAATGATTTTCCGCCGCAAACCCGGCATGTCGCTGGAGGAATTTCAGGCGTATTACCGTGACCGCCATGGCCCGCTGATGCTGGAACATATCACCAATCGCGGCCTGATTTCTTACGAGCATTTCCCTGCCGCCAGTGCCAGCGCGGGTGCGCGCTATGTGACCGAGGGCGATCTCGAATATGACGCCATTTCGATCTACAGCTTCGAGACAGAGCAACAGGCCGAGGAATGCTGGGCTATCCCCGAGGTGATGGCAGACAGCGCGAAATTCATCGATTTCGAAACGATGATCTCTCTGCCGCTCTCGCGCCGCGCGGTTTTCCCCAAAGCCAACTGAATAACAAAAGGGGCAAAAGCCCCGTAAACGCTCTTCCAACAGGAGACATCATGAATTTCAAGACCCTGACACAGCGCGCGGGCGCGGTGGCCGCTGCCCTTCTTGTGGCCGGTGCGGCGCATGCCGCCAATCTCAACTCCGATAAGGTCGGCACCGAAGCCGATTTCGAGGATGTCACGAAATTCTGTGGCACCAAGCCCATCAAAGTGGCGCTCTCGGTCGGTTTCATGAATGCCAACCGGCAGATGAAATTCGAGGAACTCAAGGACGAGGCCGCGAAATGCCCCAACATCACCGAGGTCGGTCTGGCCGATGGTCAGGGCAACCCCGAAAAAGAACTGGCCAATATTCGCTCGCTCGCGGCGCAAGGCTTTGACATCATCCTGCTTGGCCCGCCGGATGCAGGCCCCGCCGCTATCCCCGCCATGCGCGATGCGATGCGCATGGGCTCTGTCGTGATCCCGATCGAGGTGGGCGTGAACTTCCCCGGCAAGATCGGCACCGATTACACCACCATCGTCACCCCAAATCAGGAACAGATGGCCAGCGTTTATGCGCAATTCCTCGTCGACCAGCTGCACGGCAAAGGGAATGTAATCGTCTGGGGTGGCTCGCCGGGGGCACCGCAAACCACCGCACAGGAACCGGGCTGGAAAAAGGTCTTTGCCGATAATCCGGGTATCAATGTTCTGGAGGGACCGGTTGTCTCGGGCTGGGATCCGGCACAATACCAGAAAGTGACCACCGCGCTTCTGGCCAAATATCCCGAGATTGATGGCATGTATTCGGATTATGGCGTGGGCGTTCTGGGCTCGCTGCGGGCCTTCAAGGCCGCTGGTCGTCCGATGCCGCCCGTCACAGGGCTTGATGCCAACGGCGCGCAATGCTTCTATACCGAGAACAAGCCCAACGAGCCGAAACTCGAAATGGGTCTGACCAGCTCCTGGACCTGGATCTTCCGCCTTGCCCTGCGTAAAGGTCTTGCGGCGGTGAATGATATCGACAGCGAAGAGCCCAGCATCGTCAATGTGGATCTTCTGGTCGATAGCACCGCCGACAATCCCGAAATCCACCCAGTCTGTGACCCTGATCTTCCGGCAGATGTCTCGCTGCACTCCTCGCTTCTGTCGAAAGAGCAGCTGATCGCAATCTTCAAATAAAACATAGCGCGGCGGGAGGAAACTTCCGCCGCCACGCCCGTCGGGCCTGCATACGGGCCCGCCTGTTTCTACCCATTTGCAAGACGAGACACCCGATGCCCGCACCCGACCCCTATCATCAAGGGGCCTCCCTTCAGGCCGCCCCCGACCCCACGCCGCAAACCGGAGCCGCGCTGCGCCAGACTTTACGGGAAAGCACCGGAACGCTGGCTTTCCGTGCAGCCCTCGGTGTCGTGCTTCTCGTGGCACTGGCGATTGTTCTGGCACCGCGGGCCGTGTCGGCGGGCTCCCTTTTCGCGATGGCGCCTTTTATCGGGGTGCTGGGTGTTGCCGCGATCGGCCAGTATCTGGTCATCCAGCAACGCGGCTTCGACCTCTCGGTGGCAGGCACCATTTCTGTCGCGGCCGTCATGATGACCGCCCTGCCCGCAAGCGATGCAGGGCTCGGGGCGACATTGGGCTATGTGGCGCTGACACTGATCTGCGGCGCGCTGATCGGGCTGGTCAATGGTGCGCTCGTCACCTTTGTGCGGGTGCCGCCGCTGATTGTCACCATCGGCACCAATTCCCTGCTGGTCGGTCTCGTCTATTGGATGACAGGCGGCTCGATCAGCTCGGCCCCCTCAGCGCTTGTGCAGATCGCCAGCGCACGGGTCGGTCTGGTCTCTGTGCTGTTTCTGGCGTTTCTGCTGCTCGGGGCCGCCCTCGCTTGGGGCATTTCGCGCACCCGTCCAGGCCGCCAGTTCCTCATGTCTGCTGTTAGCGCCGATGCCGCGCGCGCCTTGGGCATTCCCGTAAGCCTGTGCACGCTGGGGGCCTATACTACGGCAGGGCTTCTCTTCGCGCTGGCCGGTGTAATGCTGGCAGGGCTTGCTGTTACGCCCACGCTCTTGTCGGGTAATCCCTATATGCTCACCACGGTCGCCGCCGTTATTGTGGGCGGTAGCCCTCTCAACGGTGATCGCGGCAGCGTGCTGGCGACGATGATCGGGGCGGTGTTCCTTGTCCTGCTGGACCAGATCGTCGTGTCGCTGGGTTTTGATTATGCCATCCAGTCCATCGTGCAGGCGGCCATCATTCTGGCAGGCGTGACCCTGCCGCAGCTGATCCGGCATATCCGGAACCGGCCGCAACCGCGCCCCAAAGATCCGGCCTCGCGACCGAAGGCGGCGGTGTCCGATAAACCCGCCGTGCTGGAGCTGCGCGACATCCATAAACATTTCGGCAAGACCATTGCCCTAGACGGCGTCGATCTTTCGGTGTCGCCGGGCGAGGTCCATGCCGTGATCGGTGAAAACGGCGCGGGCAAATCCACGCTGATCTCGGTGGCCTGCGGAGTTTTGCCGGTGACGCTGGGCGAGGTCGTCATCAATGGCCAACGCATGCAGGGCGCAGATCCCGACCGCTTCCGGGCTGCCGGGATTGCCGTGGCCTTCCAGCACCCGCCTCTGCCGCCGCATCTGAGCGTGCTCGAATGTCTGTCGCTGGCCGATCCCTCGCTCAAAGGGGCGCAAGGAGCCGCCCGCGTGCGCGCGCTGATCGCACAGGTGACGACGGGCGCTCTGGCTGCGGACCCCCATGCGCGCATCTCGGACCTGACCATCGGCCAGCGCCATGTCGTCGAGATCGCGCGGGCGCTGGCCTCCGATCCGCGCATCATCGTGCTGGACGAGCCGACCGAACCTTTCAAGGAAGAAGATGTCCGCCAGCTTTTTGCGCTGATCCGGCGTCTGCGGGAGCGTGGCGTGGCCATCGTCTATATCTCGCACCGTCTCGACGAGGTGGAAGAGATCGCCGACCGGATTTCCGTGCTGCGTGATGGCGCACTGATCGCCACCCGCCCGCGTGACGCGTTCACCCGCGCCGATATCGTATCGATGATTGTGGGCCGCCCTGTGGGACAGGTCTATCCGCCGAAAGCGGGGGCGCAGGGAGAGGCACCTCTGCTGGAGCTGCGTGACTTCTCGGGGCAAGGGTTCAATAATATCAACCTCACCCTGCGTCCGGGCGAAATTCTGGGCCTTGCGGGCGTCGAGGGTCAGGGCCAGCGCGATGTGATGCGTGCCTTGGCGGGACTTGCGCCCCATAGTGGAACCGTCACCCTGCACGGTGAAGCCCTCGAATGGCAAAGCCGCGCTGCCGCCCGCGAGGCAGGCGTGGCCTATGTGCCTGACGACCGCCACAAAGAGGGGCTCTTCATGTCGATGAGCATCGCCGAGAACCTTGGCGCGGGTGTCAACGGCGAAGGGCTGCGCATTGACCGGCTGTCAGAACGCAGCCAGATTGCCGAGCGCACGACGGATCTGCGGATCAAGGCGCCCTCTCATGGCGTGACCATCAATGCCCTTTCGGGTGGCAACCAGCAAAAGGTGCTGATCGGGCGCGAGATCCTTGGCTCCCCGCGCATCTTCCTCGCGGACGAGCCCACAAAAGGCGTCGATATCGGCTCGAAAAGCGATATCTACCACAAGCTGCGGGCGCTTGCCGCGCAGGGTGTGGCCGTGATCGTGGCCTCGTCGGACGGGGTAGAGCTTGAGGGGCTGTGCGACCATGTGGCAATCATGGCGCGGGGCGAGGTTGCAGCCGAGCTTTCGGGCGATCACGTCAATGACGCCGAGATTACCGCAGCCAACCTGACCGCCGGTGGCCGCCGCGAAACCGAAAGCCCAGCCACAGGCGAGCGCAGCATGCTGCGTGGCCTTCTGGACAGCAAATGGTTTGCCATCGGCATCCTGACGCTGGCCTGCGCGCTGATCGTGCAATCGGCGGTCTCGGTAAACAGCCGCTTCCTGTCGCCCTATAACCTCGACAATGTGCAGATCCAGATGGCAACGCTGGCCTTGATCGCCTTTGGCCAGCTCTTCCTGATCCTGCAAGGCGAGATCGATTTTTCGGTCGGGCCAATGGCGGGGTTCGTCGTGGTGCTGTCGTCGTTCTGGATCCCGGACGGCATCTCGGGCACGCAGCTTGTGTTTACCGTCATTGGCATTCTGGCCATCACCACCGCAATGGGCTTTTTGCAAGGCTTGATCACATTGGTGCTGGGAATTCCCTCGATCATCGTCACATTGGCAGCCTTCTTCGCGTTGCAGGGGCTCTCGCTCTATCTGCGCCCGGTGCCGGGCGGGATCATCGATGCCAAGTTGATTGACGGTGCATTGATGCGTTTCGGTCCGGTCACACTGGCCGCCATTGTGGCCGTGATGCTGGCAGTCGGGCTGGAGCTGGTGCTCATGCGCACAGCCTTCGGCAAGAAGTTGCGGGCATTGGGTTCGGACGGATCATCGGCGGCCAAACTCGGCGCCAAACGCAAGGTTCTGCTACCGGCAGCCTTTGCCCTCAACGGGTTTCTGGTCGGGTTGGCGGGGCTTATTCTGGCCGCGACCGTGGGGGTAGGCTCGGGAACGACCGGCGCCAATTATTCGCTCATGGCCATTACCGCAGTGGTGCTGGGAGGGGCCGTGATCAGCGGTGGTATGGGATCTTTCATCGCCACGATCTTCGGCGCATTGCTGATCCAGCTGACCTTCTCGGCCACGACTTTCATGCAGGTCGGCACCGAATGGCAATACTGGCTGGTCGGTCTGGTGACTCTCTTTGCGGCAAGCCTCTTCGCGCTTGGTCGCCGGACTGGCTAATTTATGCCGGAAATTTACGCTTATAGCCTATATTTCCGGCAGATTATGCTCGGCTTCTCGGGGGAGATGGGGTGCACGCCTCATCTTCCCCAAGATGACATTCACCTAACAGCTATTTGAAGAAATACTCGGTCCAAACCAAGTTGCTATCGCGAGGGTCAATGAGCGCTCTTTTTGACACCAGCCAGATCGAGACACAGAACCGTTTCGCCTATTGGAACGATCTCGTCTTCAAGAATTATGCCCCGTGTATGGGGCGTGCACCCAAAGACGAGGAATTCAGCGCGACTTTAGAAGCCCTACCTTTCGGGCAGATGATGATCTCACGCGTGGCGTCGAGCCCGATCACCTATGAGCGCCGCCTGAGCGATGTGCGCTATGATCCGCGCGATGATTTCTTTGCCGTGGCAATGCTGTCGGGGCGCACGATGCTGGTGCAAAACGGCCACGAGACATGGGCCCGACCGGGGGACATCTACCTCTACAGCTCCGCCCGCCCCTATCAGCACCATTCCGATGCCGATTACCGCTGCGTCTCGTTGCGCATTCCCCGCGCGCTGGCACAGGCACGCCTGACCCAGCTGGACGACATCACGGGTCGCGTCCTCAAGGGCGACACGCCTTATGGGCGTATCCTGTCCTCGTTGATTGTCGAGGCCTCCGAGATCTCGGCGCAGGGTGACCGCGAGCAAGCCCTGCAAGGCTTCTCGACCTCGGTACTGGACATGATGACCGCAGCCATAGGTGCAAGCTTTGGCGCAGAAAGTTGTGGCTCTCGCAACCAGCGGCTTCTGAGCCGCATCCAGCATTACATGCGTGACAATCTTGCCGATAGCGGCTTGGGCCTCGCCGAAATCGCCACTGCCCAGAATGTCTCGATGCGCACCTTGGCGCGGCTGTTCACCGAAGCGGGCACAACGCCTATGGCATGGCTGCAGAGCCAGCGTCTGGCCTGTGCCTATGCCGCACTCAATGAACGCCGCGTCGAAAGCGTCTCCGAGGCCGCCTTTGCCTATGGTTTCAATGACAGCTCCTATTTCGGCAAGGCGTTCAAGAAGACCTACGGGATCACGCCCAAGACGCTGCTCGAGCGGAACTGATCTGGCAAGATGCTCCTGCAATCGGGCAGGCTCGTCTGCTGTGCGAGCTGCAGATTTGCGCCAGGCTGCGACGCAGGTCCCGCGGATGCGGGATGTCACGCAGACCGAAAGGACATCACTCTTGGCGCTCAAAGATCTCCTGACCAGCAAACTCGGCTTTGGGGCCGCGCCCTTGGGCAATATGTTCCGCGCAATCCCCGAAGACGAAGCCATGGAGACCGTCGAAGCCGCATGGGCCGACGGGATCCGCTATTTCGACAATGCGCCCATGTATGGTGCGGGGCTGGCGGAGATCCGTATGGGGCAGGCCCTCAAGGACAAGCCGCGCGATGACTATGTTCTGAGCACCAAGGTCGGGCGGGTCGTGCTCGACGAGATGGCCGAGCCGAACGATAATCCGGTCTTCGCGCATGGGCGCAAAAACAGGGTCATCAGCGATTACAGCCATGATGCCACGATGCGCTCGATCGAAGACAGCCTCGCCCGACTGCAGACCGACCGGCTCGACATCGTCTGGGTGCATGATGTGGCGCAGGATTTCTGGGGCGACGACTGGATCAGCGTGTTCGATCAGGCCCGCAAAGGCGCCTTCGTGACGCTGGATCGATTGCGAGATGAAGGAGTGATCAAGGCTTGGGGTCTTGGCGTGAACCGCGTCGAAGCGGTGGAGTTGCTGCTCTCGCTCGACGGACCGCGCCCCGATGGCTCGCTCTTGGCGGGACGCTATACCCTACTGGACCATAGTCGCGCGCTTGAACGGCTGATGCCGGAAGTGAATGCTCAGGGGTTGGGGATCGTGGTTGGCGGGCCTTACAGTTCGGGCGCGCTGGTTGGCGGACCCAATTTCGAATATGCCCCCATCACGCCCCCGATGCAGGCGCGGATTGATGCGATACTGGCCATTGCCGAAGCACATGGCGTGTCGATGAAGGCGGCAGGCTTGCAATTCTCGCTGGCCAATCCGGCGGTCAGCGCCGTCATTCCCGGCGCAAGCCGCCCCTCGCGGATTGCCGAAGATACAGCCGCCCTGCGCGAGACCATCCCCGCAGCCTTCTGGGCCGATCTGCGTGCGGCAGAGCTGGTCCACCCCAAAGCCCCCCTTCCCGCCTGACACGGAAAGCCCCTGCGAGAGCACGCCAACATCCGCGCCCACCTCTTCAGCGGAGCAAGGCCAATTATGGCCTACCTCTCCCGACGTGCGCTCGACGCTTTCCAAATCATCCTCGAATGCGGCTCCGTCTCGGGAGCGGCCGAAATCATGAATGTCTCGCAACCCGCCGTTAGCCGGTTGATCCGCGATCTTGAGGAGCGCACGGGCCTGCGGCGCTTCACCCGCTTCGGTGGCAAAATCGTGCCCACCCCCGAGGCCCATGAGCTGGCGATCGAGGTAAACCGCTCTTTCGTGGGACTTACCGCAATCGAGAAAAGCGCGCGCGATATTCGGCTGGGGCGGCGCTCGACCGTCTCGATTGCCGCGATGCCGGCACTGGCGCATTCGATCCTTGCCGATACGTTGGCCGATCTCCTGCCCCATCAGCCCGATTTCCGCGTGACATTGAACTCGATGCAGACCCACAATGTCATCAGGCAGGTCGCCAGCCGCCAGTGTCAGCTTGGATTTACCGCCCCTACCCGCCATGCCCACGACATCGATCTGATCCGTAATGTTCACCTGCCCTATGTCTGCCTGATGCCTGCAGGCCACCCCCTCGCCGCCTGCGACGTAATCCGGTTCGAGGATTTTGTTGGCCACGCGGTGATCGGATATCACGACACGACCGCCACCGGCGTGATGATGGAGCGCGCCTTCAGCCAGATGAATACTCCGCCCGAAGTGGTGGTGCGCTCACATCTGGCGACACTGGCCTCGCAGTTGGTGCTGCGTGGTCTGGGGGTCTCGGTGGCCGACCCCTGCACCGGACGGCTGCACGCGGCTGCGGGCGGGGTGACACGACCATTCGAGGCACGGACCAGCTTCGGCTTCTCTATCATTCGCCCGCGCGGCACGCTTCTCGGCCGCGATCTGGACGCGTTTCTGGACGCGTTCGACCGCCAGCTCGCAACCTATATGTCCGCCACCTACACGGAGATGGATACGCCTCTGGCCTTGCCGCCCTGAAGCGGTCTAGGTTTTGGGATAGTTTATCCCGCATGATAGAGGACTAGTTCAGGAGGGCAAGACCAAGCTCGGTCCGGGATCAGCTATTCCTTCCGTTGGTGCACGATCCTCCCACCAGCACCTACGCAGTATATCCATAATCGCGCATTGCTGTTGCCGCCGAGATCAGCCCTGCCTCTAGGTCGTGCCGGATATCATTGGCCGACCGCTCCGAAGGAGCGCCGAACCCGCCGCCGGATGGTGAGATATGACGGAAAATATCTCCTTTCTTCAATGGGTAGGGCTCGGTTACCAACACGGGTAGCTCGATCATTTCTTCCCCTCGGATCAGATGGCTGACCGGACCAGTCCCCTTTTGCCCGCCATAAAGCCCGTGTGGCCGGTAATCGCGTTTATCCGAGCGCAGCGACATAAGCCCCTCGGTTTCGCCAAGATATTCATATTCGCGAATAAAGGAATTTCCACCCCGATGGCGCCCCACCGGTATCCGACACAATACCGTATCGGCGGATGCGCAAGGGATAGGTAGCTTCGATCATCTCGATCGGGACATTGGCCTGATTGGCCCCCGGCCCCCATATGCGGCACGCCCACCTGCCCGTCGTGAACGGCAGACGCCCCCCATGTCCCCATCACCGTTTCGGTGAAGACGAAGGCCCGCCCCATTCGAGGAAGGTGTTGATAGACAGCAAAAAAGCCTCCCTAAGGAGGCTTTGCGGCTAATTGGTAAGATTTCAGTGGTTGCGGGAGTAGGATTTGAACCTACGACCTTCAGGTTATGAGCCTGACGAGCTACCGGGCTGCTCCATCCCGCGTAAGGATGTGTCTGATTGGGGGGGTATCGTTATAGAGATGATTGACGCTCTTTATTAGGTTTGGCGGTGACCTACTCTCCCACGTCTTGAGACGCAGTACCATTGGCGTGTTGGCCCTTAACGGCCGGGTTCGGAATGGGACCGGGTGTATAGCCAGCGCTATGACCACCAAACCGAATAAAGAGCGTCCAAGTCAAGTTGTGTTCGTATGCATGATTTTGATCTGTAGGAGTGTCTGTCTACTACTGGATCAAATCAAGCCAATCGGGCAATTAGTACTGGTCAACTGAATGCATTACTGCACTTACATCTCCAGCCTATCGACGTGGTGGTCTTCCACGGCCCTCAAGGGATACCTAGTTTTGAAGGGGGCTTCCCGCTTAGATGCTTTCAGCGGTTATCCTGTCCGGACATAGCTACCCAGCACTACCGTTGGCACGATAACTGGTCCACCAGTGGTCCGTTCACCCCGGTCCTCTCGTACTAGGGGCAACTCTTCTCAAGTATCCTACACCCACGGCAGATAGGGACCGAACTGTCTCACGACGTTCTAAACCCAGCTCACGTACCTCTTTAAACGGCGAACAGCCGTACCCTTGGGACCTGCTCCAGCCCCAGGATGAGATGAGCCGACATCGAGGTGCCAAACGGTGCCGTCGATATGGACTCTTGGGCACCATCAGCCTGTTATCCCCAGAGTACCTTTTATCCGTTGAGCGATGGCCCTCCCACTTGGGACCACCGGATCACTATGGCCGACTTTCGTCTCTGCTCGACTTGTCAGTCTCGCAGTCAGGCAGGCTTTTGCCATTGCACTCAACGACCGATTTCCGACCGGTCTGAGCCCACCTTCGCGCGCCTCCGTTACTCTTTGGGAGGCGACCGCCCCAGTCAAACTACCCGCCACACAGGGTCCCGGATCCGGATAACGGACCGCGGTTAGACATCAAGAGTGCGAAGGGTGGTATCTCAAGGATGCCTCCACCGGAACTAGCGTTCCGGCTTCAAAGGCTACCACCTATCCTGCACATCACAATCCTGATGCCAGTGTGAAGCTGTAGTAAAGGTTCATGGGGTCTTTCCGTCTAACCGCGGGTAGTGTGCATCTTGACACACAGTTCAATTTCGCTGAGTCCACGTTTGAGACAGCGGGGAGATCGTTACGCCATTCGTGCAGGTCGGAACTTACCCGACAAGGAATTTCGCTACCTTAGGACCGTTATAGTTACGGCCGCCGTTTACCGGGGCTTCAATTCAGAGCTTGCACCCCTCCTTTTAACCTTCCGGCACCGGGCAGGCGTCAGACTGTATACGTCGCCTTACGGCTTCGCACAGCCCTGTGTTTTAAGTAAACAGTCGCCACCCCCTAGTTTGTGCCCCCCACCTATAGTTGCCTACAGATGGGGCCTCCTTCTCGCGAACTTACGGAGGCATTTTGCCGAGTTCCTTAAACGTGGTTCTCTCAAGCGCCTTGGTATTCTCTACCAGTCCACCTGTGTCGGTTTCGGGTACGGTCTTATAGAGAGGCTATTTCCAGGGACCTGTAGGCTGCCCGACCAATCCGATAAGGTCGAACAACGGTTCAGATCCGTCACCATCTCACGGCCCAGGAATATTAACCTGGTTCCCATCGACTACGCCTTTCGGCCTC